>NZ_BCVI01000040.1 GCF_001591665.1 Neobacillus soli NBRC 102451
GAATGTAGGCATCCTCTTTTACTAATTTTTCTTCAACATTAGTACCAATTCTTCATCCGGCGTAACATAAACCGTCTGCTGATTGTCATAAATCACAAATCCCGGCTTGGCGCCGCTAGGTTTTTTAACATGACGAACTTTCGTGAAATCAACTGGTACGGAGCTAGAGTTCCGTGCTTTACTATAATATGCAGCCAAAACAGCTGCCTCCCGAATGGTTTCATCTGCTGGTTCTTTGCTGCGAATTACGACGTGGGATCCCGGAATATCCTTCGTATGGAACCAAATTTCATCCCTTGCCGCAAGCTTATTGGTTAAATAATCATTTTGCTTATTATTTTTTCCGACGATGATCTCGGTCCCATCTGTAGCAATAAAGTGATCCAAAACCGGTTTTGCATTTTGAAGCTTCTTTACTTTCCGTTTCTGGCGTTCGCGAATATAACCGCCCTCGACTAGCTCCTCGCGAATCTCTTGAATATCCTTCGGTGAGGCCGCCTGTACTTGCTGCTGTAAATTATCAAAGTAAGCTACCTCAGCCAAGGCGAGATCAATTTGCTCAACGACAACAGCAACCGCATTTTTTGCCTTTTGGTATTTGGAGAAATATTTTTGGGCATTTTCAGATGGCGTTTTCCTAGGATCCAGTGGAATCGTAATCGTTCCGCCTAATTCATCATAATAGTTGAGAACTTCGATTTCCTTCATTCCCTTTTTTGCTGCATAAATATTGGCGGTTAACAGCTCACCAAAACGCTGATATTGATCAGCTCGCTCTGCTTCTTTTAACGTGTCCTCAAGCTTCGAAATTTTCTTTTCATTTTTTTCCTTTTCATTCCCAATAAATCGTTCAATGTCATTTCCTTGCTGTTTCACCCGGTCGCGTTCCGCCTTGCCAAAATAATAGCGGTCAAGCATTTCACTAATCGTAGAGAAGGTCTTTATTTCTCCCTTTAAATGCTCGAGCGGGAAAAGATAATAAGCGTCCTTGCCGCCTGATGAGATGATGGCAGGAGAAATATCCCCTGATTCCACCTTTTTAATCAAACGAATAAACGTCTCTGGTACGGTCGTTCGATTGGCAAGGCCGCTTTGGAAAATAACTTCCTTTGCGAAAAGCGGCGAGGTACCTGCAAAATGCTCGACTAGCTGCCGGTCTAGCTTGCCGCCATTAAAATCGACACTTCGTAAAACGTCCTCTTCCGAAGCCATGAATGGATATTGCTTGTTTTGCGCAGGAGGAAATACGTATGGCTGCCCCGGCAAAATGGCTCTAAAGCTATTTACGGCAAAGGAGATATGCTTGATGCTATCAAGAATAACATTGCGCGTTTTATCAACGATAATAATATTGCTATGTCTGCCCATAATTTCAATGATCAGCTGTTTATAGCTAATATCGCCGATTTCATTTCTGCCTTTAATTTCAAAAATGATCATCCGGTCTGTTTCTACCTGATATAAATCCTCTAATATATAGCCCTCGATATGCTTTCTGAGCAGCATACAGAACATCGGCGGTTCACTTGGATTATCATAGGCTTCATTGGTGAGCTGAACCCTTGCGTAGCTTGGGTGTGCTGATAATAATAGCTTTTGATTTACCCCGTTTGCACGAATGGTGAGAATTACCTCATTTTTATAAGGTTGATGAACCTTGTTTATCCGTCCGCCCTTAAGGGAACGAACAAGCTCATCGACCATTGCTTTTGTAAATAAACCATCAAATGACATGGAAAACATCCTTTTCTACATACATATATATTAATTATAGCTTACTTAATTAATCCCTGTCTTATTTTACCCTTCAACTTTGGAAGTTTCACTTAATCATAGCATTTTTTTGGACGACCCTGAATAAGCTTTCCTTAGAGCGAGTCTCTTACAATTAAGGGGGAAGTGAGATGGTCGGATGAAATTCCATGAAATGAAGATAGAACAAGTAGAAAAGGCCTTAGAAACCGACTTTTCTTCTGGATTATCACAGGAAGAAGTAAAGAAACGCATTGCTGAGCATGGGCATAATGAATTGGACGAAGGAGAAAAGCAATCAGCTTTACTCTTATTTTTTAGTCAATTTAAAGATTTTATGGTCTTAGTACTCTTAGCCGCTACCTTGATTTCCGGCTTGCTTGGCGAATATATCGATGCGATTGCCATTATTGCGATCGTTATTATTAATGGTATCCTTGGGTTTTATCAGGAACGGCGGGCAGAAAAATCGCTGGCAGCGTTAAAGGAATTGTCCGCGCCCCATGTAGCAGTACTCAGAGACGGTAAATGGATTAAGGTTCCTTCGAAAGAAATTGTCATCGGAGATATCCTCAAGTTTGTCAGCGGCGACAGGATTGGTGCTGATGTCCGTGTGATTGAATCCAAAAGTTTAGAAATAGAAGAGTCGGCCCTTACTGGTGAGTCTGTTCCTGTTTCAAAGCATATCGACTGCCTAACAAATCCCAACCCGGGAATTGGCGATATGGAGAATATCGCCTTTATGGGCACGATGATTACGAGGGGAAGCGGTCATGGGGTTGTCATTGCGACCGGGATGAAAACAGCCATGGGGCAAATTGCCGATTTACTCCAAAATGCCCAGGCGCAAGACACACCATTGCAGCGCCGTTTAGAACAGTTGGGGAAAATTTTAATAACCGTTGCATTGCTGTTGACAGTACTTGTGGTTGTGGTCGGTATTTTACGGGGACACGAGATATATGAGATGTTTTTAGCGGGTGTTTCCCTTGCAGTGGCAGCCATCCCAGAAGGACTGCCGGCGATTGTGACCGTAGCATTATCACTCGGTGTTCAAAAAATGATCAAAAAAAATGCGATTGTCAGGAAGCTGCCGGCAGTTGAAACCCTAGGCTGTGCGTCGGTCATATGTTCTGATAAAACAGGGACGATGACACAAAACAAAATGACCGTTACCCATTTATGGAGCGGGGGAAATACGTGGACAGTCGACGGGGTAGGGTATCAGCCGCAGGGTCACTTTTACCAAAATGACCGTAATGTTCACCTTAAAGATGAGAAAGCATTACAGCAAATGCTGATTTTCGGAATGTTATGTAATCATTCGGATTTGGTCAAAAAGGAAGATGATTTCATTCTTGATGGCGATCCCACCGAAGGGGCACTGCTGGTAAGTGCGATGAAAGCAGGCTTTAATCGTCAAAAATTGCTAACTGAATTCACCATCATCAATGAATTTCCTTTCGATTCTGCCCGAAAAATGATGAGTATTCATGTAAAGGACAAACAAGGCCGGCACTTTATTATCACAAAAGGTGCACCGGATGTTATTTTAGGTAAAAGTGAATCGGTTCTTTGGGATGGACGGACACAACTTTTAAATAAAGAGACGCAAATTAAGGTTCAGGATTCAATTGATAATCTTGCTGCACAGGCGCTTAGAACCATTGCGATTGCCTTTAAGCCAATCCCGGCTAATACCATCATCCTAAGCGAACAAGAAGCAGAGAAAAAGTTAACGTTTATTGGTGTGCAGGGAATGATTGACCCGCCAAGACCTGAAGTGAAAAAGGCTGTAAAGGAATGTAAGGAAGCGGGTATTAAAACTGTGATGATAACTGGTGACCATGTGATTACGGCAAAGGCGATTGCCTCAAAGCTAGGAATAATGACAAACAAAAGCAAGGTGCTCGATGGGAATGGGTTAGCTGATATGTCGGTGGAAGAGCTCGAAGATGTGGTCGATGACGTGGCTGTTTTCGCCAGGGTTTCACCAGAGCATAAATTGAAAATTGTCAAAGCATTACAAAATAGAGGACATATCGTGGCAATGACGGGTGATGGAGTGAATGATGCCCCAGCTATTAAAGCAGCAGATATTGGAGTAGCGATGGGGATAACCGGAACAGATGTCGCCAAAGAAGCTTCAGCACTTATCTTGTTAGACGATAATTTTGCTACAATTAAGGATGCGATTGTAGAGGGTAGAAACATTTACGAAAATATCCGCAAATTTGTACGCTACCTATTAGCATCCAATGTAGGTGAAATTTTGGTGATGTTGTTTGCCATGATTTTAGCACTGCCGCTGCCACTTGTACCCATTCAAATACTGTGGGTAAATCTGGTTACCGACGGCTTGCCGGCCATGGCACTTGGTCTCGACCGTCCAGAGGATGATGTGATGAAGCGAAACCCGCGTAGCCCGAATGAAGGTATTTTTTCACGCGGATTAGGCTGGAAAGTAGTCTCCCGTGGATTTTTAATTGGTATTGTAACATTACTTGCATTTATCATCGTTTACCATAACGATCCGACACAACTTCCATATGCCCAAACGGTGGCTTTTGCCACACTCGTTATGGCCCAGCTTATTCATGTTTTTGATTGCCGCAGTGAAAAGTCAGTCCTTTCAAGAAACCCATTTGGGAATCCATATCTTATTGGGGCTGTTATTTCATCGCTCGTTTTAATGGTTGGGGTGATTTATTTGCCAGCATTGCAGCCGATTTTTCATACAGTTCCAGTCGCTGCTAAAGATTGGCTCCTGATTATCGGGCTTTCAGCTGTTCCAACTTTTTTACTAGCGGGATCATTTTTGTTAAGAAAAACAAAATAAAGTGTGTTATAATCCAAAAGGTAATAGAAAAACTCTATTACCTTTTGCCTTTTTACAAAAGTAAAATTCACGATCCATTTTTCATAGATTGGATGTGCAAGTGATGGTTATTAGTATGACAGGCTTTGGAAGAGGTAGGTCAGAATCGGATTCCTTCTCTGTAAATGTGGAAGTGAAAACAGTAAACCACCGTTTTTGCGAAATGAATATCCGAATGCCGAGGCGGCTTTTAAAAATTGAAGATAAAATAAAAAAGAAACTGACCCAGCATATCCGTCGTGGCCGGGTTGAGGTGTACGTAAGCTTAGAAGGTGATGGTGTCGTAACCCGCACAGTCCATGTTGACTGGAAATTGATTGAGGAATATTACCAATTTATTAAGCAGGCACGGGAAAGATACGATATTGAAGGGACCGTCACACTTCAGGATTTGCTAAGCCGAAGTGAACTTTTACATATTGAAGAAAGTGAAGTTGGCAATGAAGAGCTTGAGAATTTAGTTCTTAACGCTGCAGAGGATGCAGTTATTTTATTAAAACAAATGCGGGTGGCTGAAGGAGAAGAATTAAAAAAGGATTTGCTTACCTCCATAGCTCATTTAGAAACAACGATGATTGAACTCCAGAAGTATGCACCACACGTTGTTCAATCATTTAAAGAGCGTTTAACGAAAAGGATGCAGGAGTTCGTCAATGGACAAATCGACGAAGCAAGAATTTTAATAGAGGCAGCGGTTTTTGCTGATAAAGCGGATATTAATGAAGAAATGACAAGGTTGAAAAGTCACACCCAACAATTCAAAGAAGCGCTAAAAAGCCAAGAACCTATTGGGAGGAAACTTGACTTTCTCGTTCAAGAAATGAATAGAGAAGCAAACACAATCGGTTCAAAGGCAAATGATTCAAACATTGCAAAGAAAGTAGTAGAAATAAAAAGTATCCTTGAGAAGTTGAAGGAACAGGTTCAAAATATTGAATAGCATTGTTTAGAAAAGGTTTGACACGGCCAAAATATATTATTGATGATTGGATGATGACGATGTCGATTAAATTAATAAATATTGGATTTGGAAATATCGTTTCTGCCAATCGGATTATCTCAATTGTCAGCCCTGAATCTGCACCAATAAAGAGAATTATCCAAGATGCCCGCGACAGGGGATCATTGATTGACGCTACATACGGAAGACGTACACGTGCAGTGATTGTTATGGATAGCGACCATGTAATTTTATCAGCTGTACAGCCAGAAACAGTGGCACATCGCTTGTCGGACCGTGATGAAACTATTGATGAAGGGTAGGATATTTGAACATGCAGGAAAAAGGATTGCTGATTGTACTTTCTGGGCCATCCGGGGTTGGAAAAGGAACAGTTCGAAAAGAAATATTTTCACATCCAGATACAGCTTTTGAATACTCGATTTCAATGACTACGCGCTCACCTCGTGCCGGAGAAATAGATGGGGTCGATTATTTCTTTAAGTCAAAGGAAGAGTTCCAACAATTAATCGGGCAAGATAAGCTGTTAGAGTACGCTGAATTTGTCGGGAATTATTACGGGACTCCTGTTGATTATGTTCGTGAAACTCTGGATTCCGGTAAAGATGTCTTTTTAGAAATTGAAGTAAAGGGTGCCCGCCAGGTTCGTGAAAAGTTTCCCGAAGGGTTGTTTATTTTCCTCATGCCGCCAAGTCTGACTGAATTAAAAAACCGGATTGTGACAAGAGGAACGGAAACAGATGACATTATCCACAATCGAATGTTGTCTGCCCGTGAAGAAATTGAAATGATGGAATTATATGATTATGTCGTTGAAAATGACCAAGTCGAGCGGGCCTGTGAACGTGTCAAAGCAATTGTCACTGCTGAACATTGCCGCAGAGAACGCATAGAACATCGTTATAAAAAATTACTGGAGGTTGAATAAAATGTTATATCCTTCTATCGATTCATTGCTTGAAAAAATTGATTCTAAATACTCTCTTGTCTCCGTTGCAGCGAAACGTGCGCGTGCGATGTCGCAAGTAAAGGATGAGAGACTGCCAAAGTATGTTTCTTATAAGTATGTTGGGAAAGCACTTGAGGAAATTTACAGTGGTGAGCTTACCTATCGGATTTCCAAACAGGCAGAAGCAGCTACTGACTGATCAAAAAGATAATGAACATGAAGTAAACCGTGAAAGAAGGTCTGACGATAAAGGAAAACTCCTTACGTGTCAGCCTTTTTTATTTTGCTTTTACAATAGATGTTGATTTTTGTCGATTTTAAGTAGGAAAAAGATGAAAAATTGCTAGCTATCTAGCATAATAAAAAAGAGTTAGTGTTTTAAAAGTGAGGGATTAACTGATGATAAAGGATAAAAAGATATTAGTATGTGTTACAGGAGGTATAGCTGTTTATAAAGCAGCGGCGCTGACGAGTAAGCTTGTCCAAGCTGGTGCGCTGGTGAAGGTCATTTTAAGCGATTCAGCTGCGAAATTTGTTACCCCATTAACCTTTCAGGCATTATCCCGCAATGAAGTCTATACGGATACCTTTGACGAAAAAAATCCGCGTGTGATTGCCCATATTGATTTAGCGGATTGGGCAGATTTAATTCTTGTTGCGCCAGCAACGGCTAATACCATTGCCAAAATAGCCAATGGAATCGCCGATAATATGATTACCACTACATTGCTAGCTGCCGTTTCACCTGTTTGGATAGCCCCGGCGATGAATGTGCATATGTACGAACATCCCGCTGTGAAAAAGAATCTTGCCATTTTGGCCGACTATGGATATCAATTTATCGAACCTGGGGAAGGGTATCTTGCCTGCGGATATATTGGTAAAGGCCGCCTGGAGGAACCGGAGAAAATGGTTGAGTTGATTCAAGAATTTTTCAGGCATGACAATGTCCAACAACTAACGGGGAAGACAGTGGTCATTACAGCAGGACCGACCAGAGAAAAAATTGATCCTGTCCGTTTTATTTCCAATCATTCCACAGGGAAAATGGGGTATGCTCTCGCCGAAGAGGCGAAAAAACAGGGTGCTCATGTCATTTTAGTTTCGGGACCTGTTCACCTTCCCGCCCCTTCAGGGATAAATATGGTAAAAGTTGAGAGCGCGGAAGAAATGTACAATGCTGTTATGGGTTATTTTGACCTTGCTGATGTAGTGATTAAAACAGCAGCCGTTGCCGATTACCGCCCCAAAATCAGCTATGACCATAAGGTGAAAAAGCAGGCAGGTGACACGAGCATCGAACTGGAAAGAACGAAGGATATTTTGTTTGAACTGGGGAAAAGGAAGAATGGTCAGGTGCTCATAGGTTTTGCTGCTGAAACCGAAAAGGTTGAAGAATATGCAGGCAAAAAGCTAACCACTAAAAATGCTGATATGATTGTTGCCAATAATGTGAAAGCGGCTGGAGCGGGATTTGGGACAGATACAAACATTGTCACCCTCTTCAAACGTAATGGAACTGTTACCGAATTACCACTTATGTCAAAAAGTGCTGTTGCAAAAAGGATTATTGAGGAAATTACTTCTCTTCTGAAGGATATGGGTAAAAATGGAAATAGCTAGTGTGATTGTTGACGTTCCGACAAAGCAAACGGATCGAGCTTTTGATTATTTAATTCCGGAGGATTGGCGGGGAACGATTCAGCCAGGAATGCGAGTCATAGTTCCGTTTGGCCCAAGAAATATTCAAGGGTTTGTCACCGAGCTGAAATCCGAATCAGCCTTTAAAAAATTAAGAGAAATCATCGAACCCATGGATCTTAAGCCCGTTTTAAACCAGGAATTATTAGAGCTTGGTGACTGGCTGACTGAAAATACGCTCTGCTTTAAAATCTTCGCCTATCAGGTTATGCTGCCGGCAGCATTAAAGGCGAAATATGAAAAAAAAGTCAAGCTTTCTATAGGGATGGCAGTTGCCGATTTACCGATTCAGCTCCAGGGCTTTTTTGAAAACCAGGAGATGCTTGAATGGGAAGAAGCATTAAAAAAAGGAATTGTTCCCCTTTTACAAAGAGAGGCGGCAAAGGGCCATCTTGAAGTCATTTATGTGGTCAAAGAAAGGGTTAAGAAGAAACAGCGGAAATTTGTCCGCCCGCTTGTCACCCTTGATGAATTAAAAAAAGAAGTGGAACGCTTCCCGGCAAAGGCAGAAAAGCAAAAGTTAGTATTAAGCTATTTTGTCGAGCATTTTCAAGCTGTTGAATTAAGGGAGTTGACCTCAAATCTTAAAACCTCAGCAGCTACAGTGAAGGCCCTGGTTGAAAAAGGGATCCTTACTGAGTTTGAAATGGAGGTATACCGTGATCCATTTGAACATCGAACCTTCAAACGAACGAAACCATTACCATTAACGAATTCACAGCAAACGGCCATCGTGCCGATTTTAAATGCTATTGAAACAAATCGGCACGAGGTGTTTTTACTATATGGTGTTACGGGAAGCGGTAAAACTGAAATCTACCTGCAATCGATCCAGGAGATTATTGAGAAAGGTCAGGAAGCGATTGTACTAGTTCCGGAAATTTCGCTTACCCCACAGATGGTAAATCGCTTTAAAGGGAGATTTGGAGAACTAGTAGCGGTAATGCACAGTGGGTTATCGGCGGGCGAAAAATATGATGAGTGGCGTAAGATTCAACGCAAGGAAGTAAAAGTGGTTGTGGGAGCCAGATCTGCCATTTTTGCGCCGTTTGAGAATCTCGGGATTATTATCATTGATGAGGAGCATGAGACAAGCTATAAACAGGAGGAAATGCCGCGCTATCATGCCAGGGATGTAGCAATAGCAAGGGCAAAAACATACAGCTGTCCCGTTGTGCTTGGAAGTGCCACACCCTCACTCGAATCCTTTGCAAGGGCGCAAAAAAAGGTGTACCACCTTTTATCATTGCCAAGCCGAATGAACAATCAAACTCTTCCTTCCGTGGAAATCATTGATATGCGTGAGGAGCTTCGTGAAGGCAATCGCTCGATGTTTTCACGGAAGCTACTTGAAATGCTAAAAGACCGCCTTGAAAAAAAACAACAATCGGTATTATTTTTAAATAAGCGCGGTCATTCATCCTTTGTGATGTGTCGGGACTGCGGTTATGTGATGAATTGCCCGAATTGCGACATCTCGCTGACCTACCACCGTGTGAATGAACAAATGAAATGCCATTATTGCGGCTATGAAAGCTATGTACCAAAGCAGTGCCCTGAGTGCACAAGTGAGTATATACGTTATTTTGGAACAGGGACACAAAAGGTAGAGGATGAGCTTGGGAAAATTCTCCCTGAAGCCAGGGTCATTCGAATGGATGTCGATACAACGGGCCGAAAGGGTTCACATGAACGGCTATTAAATGATTTTCAAGAGGGCAAGGCCGATATATTATTAGGAACGCAAATGATTGCGAAGGGACTGGATTTTCCCAATATCACCCTAGTTGGTGTTCTATCCGCTGACACGATGCTCCATTTACCAGATTTCCGCGCGTCCGAAAAAACTTTTCAACTGCTAACACAAGTAAGCGGACGAGCCGGACGTCATCAATTGCCAGGTGAGGTTATTATTCAAACCTATACGCCTGAACACTATAGCGTAGAACTTGCGGGAACCCAAGATTATGATCTCTTTTATCAACATGAAATGATGATCCGAAAAACTCATCATTATCCGCCATTCTATTATCTTTCACTCATTACAGTCAGTCATGAGCAATTGATGACTGTTGTTTCGGCTACAGAGAAAATTGTTAATTATGTCCGCTCGCAAGTTTCCAAGGATGCAGTCGTTTTAGGACCTGCAGCCTCACCCGTAGCAAGGATTAATAATAGATATCGCTATCAATGTCTGATAAAATACAAACGGGAACCG
This sequence comes from Neobacillus soli NBRC 102451, assembly GCF_001591665.1. Lineage (GTDB taxonomy): Bacteria > Bacillota > Bacilli > Bacillales > Cytobacillaceae > Neobacillus > Neobacillus soli. The sequence continues at coordinate 10,460 of NZ_BCVI01000040.1, forward strand.
AACCTTTCGAAAATATTGAAAACGATTCTTGACCAATATCAGAAAGATACGAAAAGCGGCTTACTGGTTTCGATTGATTTAAATCCCTATATCCTAATGTAATCTCCCAAGAATCAAGCTGGAAAAAGGTTATCATTTTGATTTTTGGGTGAAAATGAATAGTACCAATTTATAAAAAATTACACCTCTTATCATGAGGGCAGTATAAATGGAGGAACAGTCCTTGGCGATACGAGAAATTGTAATATACCCTGCCGAGATTCTTGAGCAAACATGCACGGCAGTGGTGAAATTTGACAAGAAACTTACAAGAGTGCTTGATGATATGTATGACACAATGATTGAATATGATGGGGTCGGACTTGCTGCTCCGCAAATTGGACTAGACGCTAGAATGGCCATAGTTGATATTGATGATGAATTGGGGACAATCGAGATGATTAACCCACAAATTTTGGAATCCTTCGGCGAGCAAACTGGACCAGAAGGCTGTTTAAGTTTTCCTGAACTATTTGGCGAAGTGACGAGGCCTAATTTTGTTAAGATTGAAGCATTTGACCGTAAAGGCAGGAGGTACACGCTCGAGGCTGAAGGTTTCTTAGCCAGAGCCATTCAACATGAAATCGATCATCTTGACGGAATTTTATTCACGACAAAAGTAACGAGATATCTTACGGAAGATGAGTTAAAAGGAGTAGAGAGTGAATGACGAAAATTGTTTTTATGGGCACACCTGATTTTTCAGTGCCAGTCCTTAGGCAAATCATCAATGATGGCTATGAGGTCATTGGGGTTGTAACCCAGCCGGATCGGCCGGTAGGCAGAAAAAGAGTGTTAACTCCGCCGCCGGTTAAGGTAGAGGCATTAAAACATGGAATCCCCGTCTTTCAACCTGAAAAAATCCGTCAAGAAAAAGAGCTTGAGGAAATCCTTTCATTAAATCCAGATTTAATTGTAACGGCCGCCTTTGGGCAAATTTTACCCAATAGGCTGTTAGAAGCTCCTAAATACGGCTGTATTAATGTCCATGCATCGCTATTACCGGAACTTCGCGGCGGTGCACCGATTCATTACGCGATCATTCAAGGGAAAAAGAAAACCGGTGTGACGATCATGTATATGGTTGAGAAATTGGATGCCGGTGATATTTTAACAAGTGTTGAAGTTCCCATCACAGAACAGGACAATGTGGGTACACTGCACGTAAAGTTAAGTGAGGCTGGGTCAAAGTTGTTATCCGAAACCTTGCCGTTCCTTCTGGAAGACAAACTTATTCCTAAACCGCAAAACAATGCTGAAGCAACGTTCGCAAGCAATATTAAGCGGGAACAGGAAAAGATTATCTGGTCGAATTCAGGGGAAGAAATCTATAATCAAATCCGTGGGCTAAACCCTTGGCCAGTTGCCTTTACAACGATAGATGGCCAGATATTAAAAATATGGCGGGCAGAAAAGGTTACCGGCTTAATGAGTCAAGGACCGGGAGCTATATTAAAAATAGAATCAGATGGCATTACGGTCGGCACTGGTGACCAGACAGCTATTAAATTTCAAGAAGTACAGCCTTCCGGGAAAACAAAAATGACGTGTGAGCAATTTTTGCGGGGCGCTGGCTCGAAAATAACATTAGACAGCAAGCTGGGGGAATAAGATGACGGCGCCAAAAAGAAATGTCCGTGAAACCGCAATGGATCTACTAGTAGCCATTGAGAAAAACCAATCCTATAGCAATTTGCTCCTTAACAGCACGATTGAAAAACATGAACTGCCTGCAAAAGACGTCGGATTACTGACAGAATTGACATATGGCACATTGCAAAGACGAATGGCGTTAGACTATTTTTTAAAGCCCTTCATAAAAAATAGTAAAAAGCTTGAGAATTGGATTCACCATTTATTAAGACTCACCCTTTATCAAATGATTTACCTTGATCGAATACCGGACAGAGCAGCGATTTATGAAGCGGTAGAAATTGCTAAAAAACGCGGTCATAAAGGGATTGCTAGTTTGGTTAACGGGGTGCTCCGCAGCATTCAGCGCGAAGGGCTTCCATCCTTGGAGGAAGTTTCTGATCCTAGCGTTAGATTAGCGATTGAAACTAGTCATCCCGAATGGCTTGTCACTAGATGGGTAAACCAATTTGGCTTCGATAAAACGAAAGAAATGTGTGAAATTAATTTAACCGCACCGTTACAGACAGCAAGAGTAAATCTCACAAAAATTTCTCGAGATGAATGTATAGTGCTTTTAGAGGAGGAAGGCTTTCAAATTGAAAAAAGCCCAATTATTCCTGAGGCTATCAGGTCGATAAAGGGGAATTTAGCCGCATCCTCTGCCTTTAAATCAGGAATGTTTACGATTCAAGACGAAAGCTCGATGCTCGCCGCCTATGCATTAGGTGGTGAACAAGAAGACTTGGTCCTCGATGCCTGTGCGGCACCAGGAGGAAAAAGTACTCATATTGCTGAAAAAATGGACAATACGGGTGAAGTGATATCGATTGATCTTCACGAGCACAAGGTAAAATTAATCAATGATAATGCCCGCCGTTTAGGGTTAAACAAGATTAAGACCATCGCAATGGATTCTAGACTTTTACAGGAAAAGTTTGCGGATGAAACATTCGATCGGGTACTGCTCGACGCACCGTGCTCCGGTCTTGGTGTGATGAGGAGAAAACCTGATATGAAATATACGAAAACAGAAAAGGATATCGAGCGGTTAAGCGGTATTCAGCAAAAGCTATTAACATCCGTTTCTCCCTTAGTGAAAAAGGGCGGTATTCTCGTCTACAGCACATGTACTGTCGATAAAGAGGAAAATGAACAAACGGTCATGACATTTTTGGAAAATTATCCTGAGTTTGAAGCGGATTTATCATTCAAGAATCGGATGCCTGAAGCGATTCAACCACTCATCAATGGTTTTGACCTCCAAATTTTCCCTCAGGATTTTGGCTCTGATGGGTTTTATATTGCAGTATTAAGAAAAGCGTAAGCGGCCATTTAGCGCACGACTAACTGGAGCGCTTCGACTGAGATAAAGGAAACACGGAGAGCGAAAGCGATTCGATGTTGACTTATCGTAGGGAGGAGGGCGAAGTACACTAGTCGCTGGCCGCCGAAGCTAGACAATAGAAAGAAGGTGTAACAGTTGGAACAATTGAATACAACTGAGACAAACACAAAATCGGACATAAAGAAAAAATCTATCTACTCTTTAGAGCTTCACGAATTAAAAAACTGGCTCTCTGAAAATGAGGAAAAGCCATTTCGGGCCGAGCAAATTTTCGATTGGCTTTATAAAAAGCGAATAACCGCATTTGAAGATATGAGCAATGTTGCAAAAAGCTTGCGAGATAAACTTGACGAACATTTTCAACTGACAACCCTAAATACTGCTATTCAACAAACATCTGCTGACGGAACGATAAAGTTTCTGTTTGAATTACATGATGGCTATTCAATCGAAACCGTCCTCATGCGCCATGATTATGGAAATTCCGTCTGTGTAACGACGCAGGTTGGCTGCCGGATTGGCTGTACCTTCTGTGCCTCAACACTTGGTGGCTTAAAAAGGCATTTAGAAGCAGGCGAGATTGTTGCACAGGTTGTCAAAGTACAACAGGTACTTGATGAAACAGACGAGCGGGTTGATTCCGTGGTAATCATGGGGATTGGTGAGCCGTTTGATAACTACGATAATATGATGTCATTTTTAAAAATTATTAATCATGACAAAGCACTTAATATTGGGGCACGGCATATCACCGTCTCAACAAGTGGAATTGTTCCAAAAATCTATCAGTTCGCTGATGAAAAAATGCAAATCAACTTTGCTATTTCCCTCCATGCCCCGAATACAGAATTACGGTCAAGGTTAATGCCGATTAACAAAGCATATAAACTTGATGACTTAATGAAAGCAGTAAGGTATTATATCGATAAGACAGGTCGCCGGATAAGCTTTGAATATGGTCTTTTTGGCGGGGTAAACGATTCCACTGAGCATGCGGAAGAATTAGCAGCCCTCTTAAAGGATATTAAGTGCCATGTGAATCTTATTCCAGTTAATTATGTCCCTGAAAGAGACTATGTTCGAACACCTAGAGATAAAATTTTTGCATTTGAAAAAACACTAAAAAATCGAGGAATTAATGTAACCATTCGCCGTGAGCAGGGGTCAGATATAGATGCAGCATGCGGGCAGCTTCGAGCAAAGGAGCGAAAAGAGGAGACGAGGTGACAAAAGTGAAGGCTGTTTTTAAAACGGACCAAGGTAAAGTTCGCCAGAATAATGAAGATAGCGGGGGGACTTTTGTAAATCAAGATGGACATCTTCTAGCCATTGTAGCAGATGGAATGGGTGGTCACCGAGCCGGTGATGTGGCCAGTCAAATGACATTATCACATTTACAAAAAATGTGGGAGCAATCTGAAGGGATTCAAACCGCTGATCAAGCCGGAGCATGGCTGAAAACCCATGTTCTCCAGGTGAATCGATTATTGTTTGAACATTCCAAAAGCAATCAGGAATGTGAAGGAATGGGTACTACCATTGAGGCAGTGATTGCTACAGATCATTTTACAACTATTGCCCATGTAGGCGACAGTCGTTGTTACATCTTAAATGATTCTGGATTTAAGCAGCTAACTGAAGATCATACGCTCGTCAATGAATTAGTCCGAACTGGACAAATCACAAAAGAAGATGCAGAGCATCACCCTAGGAAAAACTGGATCTTAAGGGCATTGGGAACAGAAAAAGACGTGAAAATTGATATCAAAACAATCATGTTCGAAGAAGGGGATTTTCTCCTTCTTTGCTCTGATGGATTGTCAAATAAAGTTAGCGACAATGTAATGGTTCAAATTCTTCAAAATGAAGATTCGCTGGAACAAAAGGCTTCATCATTTGTTAACATCGCAAACGAAAATGGTGGAGAAGACAACATCACCCTGATTATATTAGAGTTTGTTGATGAAATTGAATTGGGTGATGATAAGTGATTATTGGGAAAAGAATAAGCGGCCGCTATAAAGTTCTTGAAATGATTGGCGGAGGCGGGATGGCAAATGTTTATTTAGCGCATGATATGATTTTGGACAGAGATGTTGCCGTAAAAATGCTGCGCCTCGATTTTGCCAATGATGAGGAATTCATTCGACGCTTTCATAGAGAAGCACAATCCGCTACTAGTCTTGCCCATCCCAATATCGTAAGTATTTATGATGTTGGTGAAGAGGATTCCCTATACTATATTGTCATGGAATATGTGCATGGGCAAACCTTAAAGCAATACATACAACAGCATTCATCATTAAGGGTAGATGAAGCACTAGATATTATGATGCAATTAACTTCGGCTATTTCAAATGCTCATCATAATCATATTATTCATCGGGATATAAAGCCGCATAATATATTAATTGATGGTAATGGTAATGTGAAAATTACTGATTTTGGAATTGCAATGGCTTTGAGTGCTACAAGTATCACTCAAACGAATTCTGTATTAGGTTCCGTCCATTATTTATCGCCAGAACAAGCCCGTGGCGGAATGGCCAATCGAAAATCCGATATTTATTCACTTGGGATTGTCATGTTTGAAATTTTAACAGGCAGACTTCCGTTTTCTGGGGAATCAGCTGTTTCTATTGCCTTGAAGCATCTCCAATCGGAAACACCTTCTGTCAGAAGATGGAATCCAAACATACCGCAAAGCGTCGAGAATATTGTCTTAAAAGCAACAGCAAAGGACTCGTTTCATCGTTATAATAGTGTCGATGAAATGGAGGAGGATTTAAGGACGGCCCTTGATCCAGAGAGAATGAATGAACCCAAGTTTGTTATTCCGATTGATAATGAAGCAACGAAGGCAATCCCAGTAATAACCGATGAGCGTCCTCTTAAAAATTTCGATGAAACATTAGTTCATAGTACTGATAAAATAGGGCCAGCCAATAAGAAAGCAGCAAAAAAGGCCAAAAAAAGTAATAAAAAACGAAAAAAGTGGCCAATTGTGTTAATATCGACATTCTTTGCACTCGTCATTCTTGGTGTATTATCAGTTGTTTTTTTACCTGGATTATTGTCTCCAAAGGATATTAAAATTCCTGATGTAAGTGGAATGGATGAAGTTGATGCGATTTCCAAGCTAGAACTAACAGGACTAATGGCAGGGAAAAAAATCGAGATAACCGATAATAAAGTGGAGAAAGGCAAGGTCATTAAGACAGACCCCGAAATTGGCAGTACCGTAAAAGAAAATGGGAAAGTTGATTTATATATTAGTTCTGGAAAAGAAAAGTATGAACTATCAGATTATGAGGGGCGCCTCTACGAGGATGTAATCCGCTTACTCGAGAATAGAAATTTTAAAGATATTAAGAAAACTGACCAGAACGATGACAGTGAGCCAGGGACAATTATTAGTCAAAATCCACCTGGCGGTGAAGAGGTCGTTCCCGAGGATACAGTCTTAGAGTTTGTTGTCAGTAAAGGGCCAGAAAAAATTGTCTTAAAGGACTTAACACAATATAGCTTAAAAGGTGCTCAGGATTACGTTTCAATGGTAGGGCTGACCTTAGATTCCACACAAGAAAAATACGATGAAGAAATCCCTGCCGGCATGGTAATTTCCCAATCACCGAAGCAGGGGGCTGAATTGAAAAAGGGAGACAAGGTGACAGTCGTTATTTCAAAGGGAAAAGAAGATAAACCGCCAAAAAGATTTGTCAAAGATATAACGATTGAATATGTCCCAGATGTAACAGGAGAGCCCGGTCAAAAACAGGAGGTTCTTATCTATATTGAGGATATGAACCATAGTATGACAGAACCTGCTGAGACATTTGAAATAACGGAGACTAAAAAAATTCCAATTGAACTTCTTATTCCATTCGGAAAGAAAGCAGGCTACAGAGTTATTCGTGACAGCACGGTCATTGCCCAAGAAGTAATCAATTACGATGATGTGGAATGAGCAAAGCCATTCCATGCTATGCATAAAGAATGGCTGACAATAAAGAGTATCTTTAGGGTAAATTAAGCCTTTGAGAAAATGAATAGGCAGGGAGTGTGGCTATGCCTGAAGGAAAAATTATCAAAGCTTTAAGCGGCTTTTATTATGTTCTTGTTGACGGGGAATTAATCCAATGCCGTGGACGAGGGGTATTTAGAAAAAATAATATTACCCCTCTTGTTGGTGATGAGGTAGTTTTCCAAGCCGAAAATAACTTGGAAGGGTACATTATGGAAGTGAAAGAACGCAGAAATGAATTGTTCCGACCGCCTATTGCTAATGTAGACCAAGCGATACTGGTTTTTTCTGCTGTTGAGCCGGATTTCAGTACCGTGCTGCTCGATCGTTTTTTGGTTTTGGTTGAATTTAATCATATCGAACCATTAATTTGTATCACCAAGATGGACCTTACGAACAATGAGCAAAAGCAGAGGTTGGAAGCCCATAAGGAGCAGTATAAAGCGGCTGGATATGAAGTAATTCTCACTTCTTCCGAAACAGAAGGAGGAATAGAACAGTTATATCCGCATGTGGAAAATAAAATTTCTGTGTTTGCCGGCCAATCGGGTGTCGGGAAGTCTTCATTGCTTAATGTTCTTCGGCCTGATCTTGAACTTAAAACAGATGATATTTCCTCCCATCTAGGCCGCGGGAAGCATACGACAAGACATGTTGAGCTCATTAAGATTGGTAACGGACTAATTGCCGATACACCAGGATTCAGCTCATTAGAATTCACCGGTATTGAAGCGGAGGCATTGACATCCTGCTTTCCAGAATTACAGAAGGCGAGCGAGAATTGTAAATTCCGTGGCTGCTTCCATATAAGTGAGCCAAAATGCGGTGTCAAACAATCCGTTGAATCGGGGGAAATCCCAGACTATCGTTACCAGCATTATGTGGATTTCCTCCAGGAAATAAAAGATAGAAAGCCGAGGTATTAAGCATGGTGAAAATAGCACCTTCGATTCTTTCAGCCGATTTTTCAAAATTGGGGGAAGAAATTTTAGCAGTGGAGAGAGGGGGAGCAGATTACATTCATATTGATGTCATGGATGGTCACTTTGTCCCAAATATCACGATTGGACCACTGATTGTGGAAGCCATTCGCCCGATAACAAAGCTGCCGCTGGATGTGCACTTGATGATTGAAAACCCTGATCAATATATTGAAGCGTTTGTCAAGGCCGGGGCTGATTATATTACCGTTCATGTCGAGGCGTGCCGACATCTTCATCGTACCATCCAAAATATTAAATCGTATGGAATCAAGGCGGGTGTGGTGTTAAATCCAGCTACACCAGTAGACTCGATTCAACACATCATTGGGGAGATTGATATGGTGTTATTAATGTCAGTCAATCCCGGGTTTGGCGGCCAAAAATTCATTCCTGAGGTTCTTCCAAAAATAAGAAAAGTGAAAGAATTGGCGAACCAAAAAGGGGTAGCTCTGGAAATTGAAATTGATGGCGGCGTCAATCCGGAAACGGCAAAACTGTGCATGGAAGCTGGTGCGACGGTACTGGTCGCAGGCTCAGCGATTTATAATCAAACGAATTACGCAAATGCCATATCGTTAATAAGAGGTTAGTGAAAAGAAAGTCGGCATAATTGCCCGGCTTTTTTTGCCTATTGTAAAGGGGAAGAGTGTTTTGATTATCAATATTCTCGCCGGTGGTCCTGAAGACCTTTTACCTAAGTTGACTGATTTTGCTGAAAATGCTGTCTGGGTGGGAGTGGATCGCGGGGTCTTTCATCTGTTAAAAAGAGACATAAAGCCAGTGATTGCTTTTGGGGATTTCGATTCTGTTTCGCAAGAAGAATTAACATTCATTGAAGGTGAAGTAACAGAATTGAAGCGCTATAAACCTGAAAAGGATGAAACGGATATGGAGCTGGCCCTCAATTGGGCAATAGATCAGAATCCTAAAATAATCCGCTTGTTTGGAGCAACCGGGGGCAGACTCGATCATTTGTTTGCTAATGTTCACCTTTTGCTGAATTCTTCAAAAGTAAAGAACACAGCTGAAATCTTTTTAATTGACCGCCAAAATATTGTCTTTCTAAAAGAACCCGGGACCTATAAAGTTGAAAAAAGTCCTTATGAAAAATATATTTCTTTTGTTCCTTTAACGCTAAATGTTTCCAATCTTACCCTTGAAGGCTTTAAATTTCCATTGAAGAACCGTCATATTTCACTTGGGTCAACGCTATGTATTAGTAATGAACTTATTAGTGATTATGGTACTTTTTCATTTTCTGAAGGCATATTAATAGTGATAAGAAGTCATGATTAATATGTTAACTTGTAGCTGATTTCGTTCGTTTGAATAATATGTTAAGGCGTTCGAAAAAAGTTGAAATGAATAAGCTGTGGGAGATTTGTGAGGAGGGACAGTATGAAATTCTATACGATTAAACTGCCGAAATTTTTAGGCGGACTTGTCCGGGCGATGATTGGTGCGTTTAAGAAAAACGAATAAAAACATACTAAATTTAATTAGTTTCTGTTTATGACCATTTATAACCTTTTGGCACCCGTTTGGGTGCTTTTTATTTTTCCTATTGGGGAAAGATAAAAGAATCACATCAATTGTCCTCTTTTGGACAAAAAATAAAGGACATCCGATTGGATGCCCCACACCTTTTATACTCGTTCAACTTTACCGGATTTTAACGCTCTTGCAGAAACCCAAACACGCTTAGGCTTACCATCAACAAGAATACGTACTTTTTGTAGGTTAGCACCCCATGTACGCTTATTCGCGTTCATTGCGTGAGAACGATTGTTACCAGTAGTTGTTTTCTTACCAGTTATTACACATTGACGTGGCATAATGATTTCCCTCCTTAACTACCAAAAGCTATATACAGCAATCTTTTAGATGCTTCATCTAGATATAGAAAATTGTCCTAAGCAAATTTTCTAGCCTTGAGATACCTTAATAATTTATCATACAACTTATCTGAATGCAAGAGCTGTGTGGAAACCTTTCAAGAAAAAAGCCTTGACAGTCAGAAAAGCGCAAGCTTCCTTTGCGCGATGTCTGCTAGTCGCTGGGCGCTGGAGCCAGACAATTCTCAAAGTTTAAAAATATTAAACAGGCAGGTATGGCTTTCAATATTGGATTGACTATAGTAAAATGACTGTAGTCAAAGAGCAATTTTTCAGGAGGGGGAACGATTCATGTCCATTGAATTGAAAACAAAGTTCGGACAAATTGATATTTCCAACGAAGTAATCGCTACCATCGCTGGAGGAGCGGCAATCGAATGCTACGGTATTGTCGGTATGGCCTCGAAGAATCAAATTAAAGATGGTATTACTGAAATACTACGAAAAGAAAATTTTACTCGGGGCGTGATTGTGCGCCAGGAAAATGAGGCAATACATATTGATATGTACATTATTGTCAGCTATGGAACGAAAATTTCCGAAATTGCCCACAACGTGCAATCAAAGGTTAAATATACCCTCGATAAAACTGTTGGACTTGCCGTGGACTCGGTAAATATTTACGTTCAGGGAGTTCGTGTGACGAACCCGTAAGTTCGTGTGACGAACCTCAAGTAGAGGAGGAAAGTTTGTGTCAATAACAGCATTAGATGGAAGGCGTTTTGCCGAGATGGTAATTCAAGGTGCCAATCATTTGGCTGCAAATGCAAAAATGGTTGATGCCTTAAACGTTTTTCCCGTACCCGATGGTGATACAGGAACAAATATGAATTTATCAATGACATCCGGGGCGAAGGAAGTAAAAAATAATATTCAGGAACATATTGGTAAAGTTGGGGTGGCCCTCTCTAAAGGATTGCTAATGGGGGCACGCGGAAATTCTGGAGTCATCCTTTCCCAGTTATTTCGTGGTTTTTCAAAGGCCGTTGAAACGAAGGCACAAATATCCGGGGAAGATTTCGCGCATGCTTTAGAGGCAGGTGTTGAAACGGCATATAAAGCGGTTATGAAGCCTGTCGAAGGAACCATTTTAACAGTTGCAAAAGATTCAGCGAAGAAGGGTGTTCAGGCTGCCCAAAATTCGAATGATATAATCGTCATTATGGAAGAAGTATTACGGGAGGCGAAGGCTTCCCTAAAGCGCACACCTGACCTGCTTCCTGTTTTAAAGGAAGTTGGCGTAGTTGATAGTGGTGGACAAGGTCTTGTTTTCGTTTATGAGGGCTTTCTTGCGGTGCTTAAAGGTGAGGAGCTTCCGGAATCATCAGACTTGCTTCCTTCGATGAACGAGTTGGTTAGTGCAGAACATCACAAAAGTGTCCAAAGCCATATGAATACCGAAGATATCGAATTTGGCTATTGTACAGAATTTATGGTTCGGTTTGAATCAGATAAAGTGACCAAGCATCCATTCAATGAAGGTGTTTTCCGCAATGATCTCAGTCAATTGGGAGATTCTTTATTAGTGATTGCCGATGAAGATGTAGTTAAGGTGCATATTCATTCTGAACAACCTGGCGAAGTCTTAAGCTACGGACAGCGGTATGGGAACTTAATTAATATGAAAATAGAAAACATGCGTCAACAGCATTCCAATATTGTCGGCGAAATACCTACTGCGTTAGCCACTAAGCATCCTGGGTCATCAAAAGAACTTCAGGAATATGGAATTGTGACAGTTTCCATGGGTTCAGGGATTGCGGATTTATTCAAAAGTATTGGGGCGCATGCCGTTATTGAAGGCGGGCAAACGATGAATCCGAGTACAGAGGATCTCGTGAAAGCGGTGAAGGAAGTACATGCCAAAAAGGTATTTATTTTACCGAATAATAAAAACATTATAATGGCTGCGAACCAGGCAGCCGATGTTTCTGAGGAAGAAATTTATGTGATACCGTCCAAAACTGTCCCTCAAGGACTTTCTGCACTGTTAGCATTTAATCCCTCCGCAGGTCTACAAGCGAATGAAACCGCGATGAACGATGCCTTAAAGCACGTAAAGACTGGTCAAATCACCTTTGCTGTACGTGATACGCAAATTGATGGCTTAGAAATCGAGAAAGATGATTTCATGGGTATTGCTGAAGGGAAAATTGTCGTAAAGAACAAGAATAAAGGAAAAGTAGCTGAAGATCTCCTTTCACAAATGTTGGATGAGGATTCTGAAATCTTGACAATCATTTATGGTGAAGATGTGACAGAAGCGGAAGTAACCACCCTAACAGATTTTGTGGAGGAAAAATTTGCCGATGTGGAAATAGAAATCCATAACGGCGGGCAGCCACTGTATTCTTTTATCTTTTCAATTGAATAAGGAACAGCTAAAATAGAAGGGAACCTCCACTAGTGGAGGAAACCCTTCTTTTTTTGTGAAAAAACGATGGAATTGGATTATCTTAATCAAAACATAAGAGTTTCAAATATATAAATTAGTGTTAAGGGGGAGAAGCGTGTGAAGTTTAGAAGCGTATTTGATATCATTGGTCCGGTCATGATAGGTCCATCCAGTTCGCATACGGCCGGAGCAGCAAGAATAGGCAGAGTGGCAAGAAGCCTCTTTGGCAGAGAGCCAAAATGGGCAAATATCTCTTTATATGGTTCCTTTGCTAAAACCTATAAAGGTCATGGGACGGATGTAGCCATCGTTGGCGGCCTTCTAGATTTTGATACCGATGATGTAAGAATTATCAAGGCCATTGAGATCGCCAATGAAAAAGGGATGAAGCTTCGTTTTATTGAAGAAGATGCGGTTACTGATCACCCTAACACTGCAAGGATCATTATTGGTGATCATAACGGGGAGCTTGAATTGGTCGGGATATCAATTGGCGGCGGGAAAATTGAAGTGACGGAGCTAAACGGCTTTGAATTAAAGCTATCAGGAAATCATCCGGCCATCCTCGTGGTCCATAATGACCGCTTTGGGGCGATTGCCGGTGTAGCCAACATTCTTGCAAAATATGAAATTAATATTGGCCACATGGAGGTTTCACGGAAAGAGCAAGGAAAGCTTGCCCTTATGACGATTGAGGTCGATCAAAACATTGATGATAAAATTCTTGATGAGCTCGAACAGCTCCCTAATATATTAAAAGTCACAAAAATTGTTGATTAAAAGAAAAGCAGAAGCGCTGGAGCTAGACATCGATAAGGGGGAAGATATGTGTTTCGTAATGCAGCTGAATTAGTTGAAATGGCCAACAGTCAAAATAAAAAAATATCAGAAATCATGATTGAGCAAGAGGTTACCGTAACAGGCCGCTCTAGAGAAGAAGTCATGTCCTTTATGGATAGAAACCTTAAGGTTATGGAGGAAGCTGTTGAAAGAGGGATTAAAGGGGTCAAGTCACATTCGGGCTTAACAGGCGGCGACGCGGTCCTTCTCCAAAAATATATTGAAAAAGGAAACTTTTTAACAGGTGAAACCATCCTTGATGCTGTTAGTAAAGCGGTCGCCACAAATGAAGTGAATGCTGCAATGGGAACCATTTGTGCAACGCCGACTGCAGGTTCAGCGGGTGTAGTCCCGGGAACATTATTTGCGGTCCAAAAAAAACTTAACCCAACAAGAGAGCAGATGATTTCATTTCTTTTTACGGCAGGTGCATTCGGATTTATCGTTGCCAATAATGCCTCCATCTCCGGCGCAGCCGGCGGCTGCCAAGCGGAGGTTGGCTCAGCAGCAGGAATGGCTGCGGCAGCGATTGTAGAACTGGCAGGCGGCACGCCACAGCAATGTGCGGAAGCGATGGCCATTACATTAAAAAACATGCTCGGTTTAGTTTGTGATCCAGTTGCGGGTCTTGTAGAAGTTCCATGTGTGAAACGAAATGCAATGGGTGCAGCCAATGCGATGGTCGCAGCTGATATGGCGTTAGCAGGAATAACGAGCCGCATCCCATGTGATGAAGTTATTGATGCGATGTATAAAATCGGTCAATCGATGCCATCTGCACTTAAAGAAACAGCGCAGGGAGGGTTGGCGGCTACACCGACAGGTCGTGCACTAGAAGCGAAAATCTTCGGTATACCGCTCAATAAAAAGTGAATATAAACCTAAACCAATCAGTAACGGCATTAAAGGGAATTGGGGAAGAAACGGCTGAAATCTTTTCGGAAATGAAAATCTATACCATTCATGATTTATTGGAGTATTTTCCTTATCGCTATGAAGACTATTCGCTAAAGGATTTAACGGAAGTGATTCATGATGAGAAGGTAACAGTCGAAGGGAAGGTTCATAGCGAGCCTTCTCTTGTCTATTATGGCCGGAAGAAATCCAAGCTGACCATCAGGCTTTTCGTCCAGTCATACTTGATTAAAGTCGTCTTTTTTAACCAGCCTTATTTAAAAAATAAAATCGTCATCAATGAAACCATTACCGTAACCGGAAAATGGGATGCCCACAGACAAACCATCACAGCGAATGAAATGCAGGCAGGTCCAAATAGCAAACCAAAGGAATTTGAACCAGTTTACTCTTTAAAGGGCAAATTAACGACAAAAGGAATGCGAAAATTTATTAACCTTGCTTTTCAACAATATGGCAGCTTTCTTGAAGAAACACTGCCACCAGTCTTTATTAATAAATACCGGCTCCCTTGCAGACAGGATGCCATCAAAGCTATGCATTTTCCTAGTTGTCAAGAAGATGTAAAACAAGCGAGACGGCGCTTTGTCTATGAAGAATTTCTTTTGTTTCAATTAAAAATGCAAGCATTAAGAAAATTTGAACGAGAGCATTCCCCTGGCATCACGCAAAACTATGATTTAAAAAAATTAACAGAATTTATCAATACCCTTCCTTTTCCGTTAACAAATGCCCAAAAACGGGTGGTTAATGAAGTGTTGGCGGAATTAAAATCGCCATTTCGGATGAATCGTCTATTGCAAGGGGATGTAGGGTCTGGGAAAACTGTCGTTGCAGCGATTGGTTTGTATGCCTGTGTGACAGCGGGCTTTCAAGGGGCGCTAATGGTTCCTACAGAAATCTTAGCAGAACAGCATGCTGAATCCTTAAAAAGCCTTTTAGAACCTTTTAAGGTAAGGTGCGAGCTGCTAACGAGTTCCGTCAAAGGGAAACGCCGCCGGGAACTCCTTCAGGATTTAGCGGACGGAGAAGTAGATATTTTAATTGGCACTCATGCTCTTATTCAGGATGAGGTTGTTTTTAAAAGACTTGGCTTTGTGATTACGGATGAACAGCATCGCTTTGGTGTGGAACAGCGAAGAGTGTTAAGGGAAAAAGGAGAAAATCCTGATGTCCTGTTTATGACCGCAACGCCAATACCTAGAACACTAGCAATCACGGTATTTGGTGAAATGGATGTTTCCATCATTGACGAAATGCCAGCTGGAAGAAAAACAATTGAGACATACTGGGCAAAACCGGAAATGCTTGAGCGTGTTCTAGTCTTTGTCGAAAAGGAATTAATGAAGGGGCATCAGGCCTATGTCATTTGCCCATTAATTGAGGAATCGGACAAGCTTGATGTCCAAAATGCCATTGATGTCCATACGACACTAAGCCACTATTTCCATAACCGTTATCAGGCGGGCCTCATGCATGGCCGACTGAGTTCCGATGAAAAGGATTCGGTTATGAAAGCGTTTAGTGCAAATGAAGTACAGGTGCTTGTATCAACAACTGTTGTTGAGGTTGGGGTGAATGTACCGAATGCAACGATGATGGTTATTTACGATGCTGAACGGTTTGGACTTTCACAGCTGCACCAGCTCCGCGGGCGCGTTGGGCGCGGAAGCGATCAATCCTATTGTATTTTACTCGCAAACCCAAAGTCTGAAGTGGGACAAGAGCGGATGAGAACCATGACAGAAACGAACGACGGATTTGAATTGAGTGAAAAGGATCTGGAATTAAGAGGACCAGGTGACTTTTTTGGCAGAAAGCAAAGCGGTGTTCCCGAATTTAAGGTCGCAGATATGGTCCATGACTACCGTGCCCTTGAAACAGCAAGAAATGACGCGGCGTTACTGATTCAGTCCGAAACCTTCTGGACCGCTCCTGAATATCAGCACTTAAGAAAAGGGCTTGAAGTGTCAGGTGTCCTAGAAGGAGAAAAGCTAGATTAACCCATTACTTTTCTACTTAATTTTATTTTTTAAAGGAATACTAAAAAGAAGGCTGTATTAGAGGTCATTATTGATTTTGTACTATGTTGATTGGAGCGGAAGGCGCGAGACTCCTGCGGGAGTACGGGGCAGGGGAGACCCCACAGGCGCTTCAGCGCCGAGGAGGCTCCCCGGCACGCCCGCGGAAAGCGAAGCGCCTGGAGCGCAAATCAACAGGCAAGTTAACACAGCCAAAAAAAAGCAGATAGTAAGAATGAAAATTTAATTCTTGCAATCTGCTTTTTTAAATTTTATACTACTCTTAGTACCTAGTCATAAGATCTCGGAACGGTGTGAAAAATGATGAGAAAAAGTAAAAAAGAACGTCAAAAATTGTTGACGTCGACCATAGAAAATAATCTATTTATTACCGATGAAGACTTAGCGGAAAAATTTCAGGTTAGTGTCCAAACGATTCGGCTGGATCGGTTAGAATTATCGATACCAGAACTCCGTGAACGAATTAAAACGGTGGCCGAAAAACGTTTCGAAGATGAAGTCCGTTCCCTGCCGCTTGAGGAAGTTATTGGTGAAATTATTGATATAGAATTAGATCATAGTGCGATATCGATTTTTGATGTAAAGGAAGAACATGTCTTTAGGAGAAATAATATTGCCCGCGGGCACCATGTTTTTGCCCAGGCAAACTCCCTTGCTGTCGCTGTAATTAATGATGAATTAGCATTAACTGCAAAAGCCAATATCCAATTTAAACGTTTGGTAAAATTAAATGAACGGGTTATTGCCAAAGCAAAAGTAACGAAAATTGATGAGAATGCTGGCAGAACGTTTGTTGAAGTGACAAGTTTTGTGAATAATGAGACTGTGTTTACTGGAGAATTTGAAATGTACCGTTCGAAAAATCGTTAAAGGATGAGGCAAAATGAAATTAGCAATCGATGCCATGGGCGGCGACAATGCCCCAAAAGAAATCGTATTAGGCGCAATGAAAGCCGTTCAGGCATTTTCAGATATACATATCACCCTTGTCGGGGACGAAAATAAAATTAACGAAACATTAACAGTTCATGAGCGGATTTCAGTTTTACATACAACCGAGGTTATACTTGGAACCGATGAACCGGTGCGCGCGGTTCGACGTAAGAAAAATGCCTCGATGGTACTTGCAGCCCAGCAAGTAGCGGAAGGATTGGCAGATGCCTGCCTCTCTGCAGGGAATACAGGGGCATTAATGGCAGCAGGTCTTTTCGTTGTTGGAAGAATTGAAGGGATTGACCGCCCTGCCTTAGCGCCCACACTGCCAACCATCGGAGGGGAGGGCTTCCTGCTCCTTGATGTCGGAGCAAATGCCGATGCCAAACCTGAGCATTTGCTACAAAATGCAATAATGGGTTCCATATACAGTGAAAAGGTTAGAGGCATAGCAAACCCTCGTGTTGGCCTTTTAAATATCGGAACGGAAGAAAAGAAAGGGAATGAGCTGACAAGAAACGCTTTTGACCTTTTAAAATCTGCAAATCTTAATTTTATCGGCAATGTTGAGGCCAGGGATTTACTTGATGGTGCTGCGGATGTGGTCGTAACGGATGGTTTTACGGGCAACATGGTATTGAAGACCATTGAAGGAACTGCCCTGTCCATGTTTAAAATGTTAAAAACGGCTTTAATGAGCAATTTCAAAAGTAAATTAGCGGCTGCAGTGTTGAAACCAAATCTTATGACTTTAAAAAATACAATGGATTATTCTGAATATGGCGGGGCTGCCCTTTTTGGCTTAAACTCCCCAGTCATCAAAGCGCATGGCTCATCAAACGGACAGTCCATCTTTAGTGCGATTCGGCAGACAAGGGACATGGTAAATTATGATGTCGTTGGATTAATAAAACAAACGGTAGAAAATGCAAGTCCTTCTAAATAGGATGATAAGGGAGTGCTTAGAATGGGTAAAATAGCCTTTGTGTTTCCCGGCCAAGGATCACAAGCAGTTGGGATGGGAAAAGCGTTAGCAGAAAAACACGCTGATGTCATGGAATATTTTATGAAAGCAGATAAAACGCTAAATTCTCAGTTGAGTAAGCTTATTTTTGAAGGACCAAAAGAAGAATTGACGTTGACGATTAATACACAGCCTGCCTTGTTAACAACAAGTATAGCTATATTAGACTTTTTCAAAAAGTCCGGGATTAAAGCGGACTTTGCCGCTGGTCATAGCTTAGGAGAATATACTGCTCTTGTAGCTGCAGGTGCACTTACCTTTGAGGAAGGCGTCTATGCCGTACGGAAACGGGGCGAGTTTATGGAGAATGCCGTTCCAAATGGTGAAGGTTCCATGGCTGCTGTATTAGGACTTGATCGTGATAAGCTTGCAGCGGTAACCAAAGAAGTGAGTGATTCAGGTGTACCAGTTTCTTTAGCTAATTTAAATTGTCCAGGACAAATTGTCATTTCCGGGTCGAAACAAGGGGTAGAGTTAGCAGGGGTGAAAGCAAAAGATGCTGGGGCGAAAAGAGTGCTGGCCTTAGAAGTAAGCGGCCCTTTTCATTCTACTTTAATGAAACCTGCGGCAGACCAATTGCGTGAGGTTTTAGATGGCATTGAAATGAAAGATGCTTCCATTCCGGTCGTGGTAAATGTTACTGCAGAACCAATTAGTTCTGCTCCTGAGTTCAAGGATAAATTAATTGAACAGTTATATTCCCCGGTATTATGGGAAGACTCCGTCGTGAAAATGATTGAGCTTGGCGTGGATACCTTCATTGAAATTGGTCCTGGAAAGGTCCTTTCCGGCTTGATCAAAAAAATTGATAAAACGGTAAAAACTTATTCGGTGTCAGACGCTGAAAGTGCGCAGGCAGCAATAGAAGCGCTAAAGGAGGAAAAACTATGAGTTTAGCAGGGAAAGCAGCCCTTGTAACTGGCGCATCGCGCGGGATCGGCAGAGAAATTGCCCTGGAACTTGCAAGACAGGGTGCGGATGTTGCAGTAAATTTTTCAGGCAGTGAGGCAAAAGCAAATGAGGTCGTGGATGAAATTAAGGCCCTTGGCAGGGATTCTTTCGCAGTAAAATGTAATGTATCAAATGCAGAAGAAGTGGCTGAAATGGTTAAAGCGTCGATTGACCACTTTGGTAAGCTTGATATTCTTGTTAATAACGCGGGAATTACAAGGGATAATTTATTAATGAGAATGAAAGAAACGGAATGGGACGATGTTATCAACATTAACCTAAAGGGAGTTTTCCTTTGCACAAAAGCGGTAACGAGGCAAATGATGAAGCAGCGGGTTGGCCGCATCATTAATATAGCCTCCATTGTCGGTGTCAGCGGGAATCCGGGACAGGCGAACTATGTGGCAGCAAAAGCCGGAGTTATTGGTTTAACAAAGACAACAGCAAAGGAGCTTGCTTCTCGAAATATTACCGTCAATGCTATTGCACCGGGATTTATTACGACTGATATGACGGATAAATTACCTGAAGAGGTCAAGGCAGAAATGTTAAAACAGATTCCTTTGGCTCGTTTAGGAGAGCCTAAAGATATCGCGAAAATGACGGCATTCCTTGCATCTGATGATTCTTCCTATATAACAGGACAAACCCTTCATATTGACGGCGGAATGGTTATGTGATTTTAAAAAACATGGTGTATTTATTGAATGAAATACTCTATAATAGCTTGAGGGGAGGTGAACAAGCATGGCAGAGGTATTAGAACGTGTTACAAAAATCATCGTAGACCGCTTAGGTGTTGATGAGTCTCAAGTTAAGCTTGAAGCTTCATTTAAAGATGATCTTGGCGCTGATTCCCTTGACGTAGTTGAATTAGTAATGGAATTAGAAGATGAGTTCGATATGGAAATTTCTGACGATGATGCTGAAAAAATTAGCACGGTTGGTGACGCTGTTAGTTACATAAATAACCTTAAGTAATCTCGTTAGATTTATTCATAAAGCTCCGTTTCCAAACGGGGCTTTATTCTGTATGATAGAACTTGGCAGAACTATCTGCCAAGTTTCTTTGTGTTTTATAGTTGGATATAATAGTGTGTAAATTAGATGCAAGGTGGAGACGTTTTTATGCGCAAGAACAATAAGGAAAAAGAGTTGAATAATCGCGCAATAGAAAATCTATTCAAGGATTTTCAGGACAAAATCGGAATTTCAATTGAAAATGAAAAGCTATTAAAACAAGCTTTTACTCATTCATCCTATGTGAATGAGCATCGCAGAAAGCCTTTTGAAGATAATGAAAGGCTTGAATTTTTAGGAGATGCAGTCCTTGAGCTGACCGTGTCCCAATTTCTCTTCAAAAAATATCCCACAATGACAGAAGGAGAATTGACGAAACTCCGAGCTGCGATTGTTTGTGAGCCATCGCTTGTTGTTTTTGCGAACGAGCTTAGCTTTGGGAAATTAATTTTGCTAGGGAAAGGTGAAGAACTGACGGGTGGCAGAGCTCGTCCAGCTTTACTTGCAGACGTTTTTGAGGCCTTTATTGGGGCCCTCTATTTGGACCAAGGGATTGAAACGGTCATTAAATTCCTTGAAAAGACTGTTTTTCCTAAAATAAATGCAGGTGCTTTTTCTCATGTGATGGATTTTAAAAGCCAATTGCAGGAATTAATTCAACGGGATGGGACAGGTGCACTTGAATATCGTGTCCTCCAAGAAATAGGTCCGGCCCATAATAAGGAATTTGTTTCTAGAGTATCCTTGAATGGTAAGGAATTAGGAGTAGGGACTGGGAAGTCAAAGAAGGAAGCGGAACAGAATGCTGCGCAAATGGCACTGGACCTATTAAAAGAAAAAACAACCTAGAAATAACAAGATGTTGCAAGATGTGCCCCGCTTGCATGCAAGGGAGGAAAATGAAGTGTATTTAAAACGGTTGGACATCCTTGGTTTTAAATCATTCGCTGATCGCATCGGTGTTGATTTTGTTCCTGGCGTAACCGCTGTTGTAGGTCCGAATGGGAGCGGAAAAAGCAATATTACCGATGCAATCCGCTGGGTGTTGGGTGAACAGTCGGCAAAATCCCTCAGAGGGAGCAAAATGGAAGATATAATCTTCGGTGGCAGTGATTCAAGAAGGCCGCTGAATATTGCTGAAGTTACCTTAACATTAGATAATCAGAATCATGGGTTGTCGCTTGATTATAACGAGGTAAGCGTCACAAGGAGAGTCTCCCGATCGGGTGACAGTGAATTTTTAATAAATAATCAGCCGTGCCGATTAAAGGATATTATCGATTTGTTTATGGACTCTGGGCTGGGAAGAGAAGCGTTCTCAATTATTAGCCAAGGAAAAGTGGAAGAAATCTTAAATAGTAAAGCCGAAGACCGAAGAACTATTTTTGAAGAAGCGGCCGGGGTTTTAAAATATAAAAACCGCAAGAAAAAGGCGGAAGTAAAATTGTTCGAAACCCAGGACAATTTAAATCGTGTGAATGATATTTTACACGAGCTAGAAAGCCAAGTAGAACCATTAAAGATGCAAGCATCGATGGCAAAAGACTTTTTAGAAAAAAAAGAGGAACTTGAAAAATTTGAAGTGGCTCTAACGGTCTATGAAATTGAAGACCAGCACCGGAAATGGGAGCATTTATCAAAACAATTGGAAGAACATCAACAGGAAGAGCTGAAGCTTTCTTCTAGCCTGCAAGTAAAGGAAGCCAAAATCGTCGAAATAAGGGACCAAATTTCAGCGCTTGATGAGTCGATTACAGACCTGCAAAATGTGCTTCTACATGCCAGTGAGGAGCTAGAAAAGCTTGAAGGTCGTAAAGAGGTATTAAAGGAACGAAAGAAAAATGCAGCACAAAATAAAGAACAGCTTACAACCAATATCTGTGAATTAACCGAAAGAGTTAACCAGTTCAAAAATAACCGTAGCAAGCTCGCTGAGACTGTCGGGATTCTTGAACAACAGGTTAAACAACTTCAAGCTCAGTTAAAAGAAAAACAGGGAAAATTACAGTTATATTCCGAAAACATCGAAGAAAAAATTGATTTATTAAAAAGTGAATATATTGAATTACTAAACGATCAAGCAGGCGCAAAAAATGAATTAAAATATATTGAGCAGCAGCTTGAACAGCAGGAAAGAAAGAGTGCGCGTCTTGATGTTGAAAATGATAAATTTATCCAGGATCGACAAATAGCTGAGAGTAAAAAAGGTAAAATTCTATCAGCTTTAGATCAAATTCAACAGAAGCTTGCGGATCAAACAGCCGCCTTTCGGGATAAGCAGCGAAAGCTTGAGACAACAAAAAATAATTATCAAAAACAAGAAAAGACCTTGTATCAGGCCTATCAGATTCTTGCGCAGGCAAAGTCAAGAAAAGAAATGCTTGAAGAAATGGAAGAAGATTATTCAGGCTTTTTCCAAGGTGTAAAAGAAATCCTTAAGGCCCGCGGGAAAAAACTCGAGGGAATAGAAGGCGCCGTGGCCGAGCTTGTGACAGTTCCAAAAGAGTACGAAACGGCACTGGAGACAGCATTTGGCGGTGCATTGCAGCATATTGTTGTCGATACGGAACAAAATGCCCGTGCAGGCATCCGCTATTTAAAACAGAACGCCTTTGGCAGAGCCACCTTTTTACCGCTGAGTGTCGTGAAGGGAAGATCATTGTCGTCTGCACAGTTGTCATCCATTCAACTGCATCCGTCTTTAGTTGGAACCGCCGTAAGTCTTGTCAAATTTGAGCAAAGGTATGCGGAGGTCATGAATAACCTCCTTGGGAATGTCGTGATCACCAAGGATTTAAAAGGCGCCAATGAATTGGCGAAAATTCTGCAATACCGCTGTCGTTTGGTGACGCTGGATGGAGATATTGTTAATCCAGGCGGCTCAATGACGGGTGGAGCGGTTAAACAAAAAACAACTTCTTTATTAACACGCAAAGGGGAGCTGGAGGATTTAACAGCAAAGCTTGTGGTAATGGAAGAAAAAACGATTGAATTAGAACGTCTTGTAAAAACGTTAAAAGAAGATGTGCAAAACTCGGAAATACAGCTTGAAGGCATTCGCAAAGACGGGGAAGAATTAAGGTTAAATGAACAGTCCTTGAAAGGGGACCTTCTTCATGCAGAGATTGAAGAAAAGAATATTAATGACCGATTAGCGATTTATGATCTCGAAAAGAAACAATTCTTCGATGAACAAACGACCCTTTTGAAAAGGAAAACGGAACGATCCGAGGCGATGGAGACCTGCCAGGTAATGATTTTAGCGCTTGATAATCAAATAGTGACGCTTACTGAACAAAAGACGAATGATTCAACATCGAAAGAAATGCTTATCAACGAAATGAATGACTTAAAAGTAGCGTTCGCAGCTAAAAATGAGCAGTATTTGAATGCAAAGGAACGGTATACACTCGTTAAGAAGGATTTTGAAGAGAGCGAACAAAAGCTTGCCCTTTATACAGATGATCTTAACCTGTTAACCTCGGAAATGACGAACAGTTCATCGGGGGAGGAACAGCTAGAAGCTGCTGCTAAAAGAAAACAACAAGATAAAGAAGCAACGTTACAGTTAATTACTGCTCGGAGACAGGAACGGCTGACATTACAGGGTTCACTTGAGGACTCAGAATTGGAAGCGAAAGAACTGAAGAGACTTCACAGAGGGATGATTATCGTTTTAAAAGACGAGGAAGTAAAAATCAATCGTATGGATGTGGAGCTTGAAAACCGTCTTACCCATCTTAGAGAGGAATACTTATTGTCCTTTGAAGGTGCGAAGGAGCAATATCCATTAACGATTCCCATAGAAGAGGCGAGGAAAAAGGTTAAATTAATTAAGCTGGCCATTGAGGAGCTTGGCAATGTCAATGTCGGTGCGATTGAAGAATATGAGCGTGTCTCTGAGCGCTATCTGTTTCTAAATGAACAGAAGAACGATCTTCAAGAAGCAAAAGATACCCTTTACCAGGTGATTGATGAAATGGATGCGGTAATGAAAAAACGTTTTGAACAAACCTTCAACGGGATTCGAGAACATTTCGAACCGGTGTTTCAAGCGCTTTTTGGCGGCGGTCGGGCAGATTTGGTTCTTACGGCACCGGAGGATTTATTAACGACCGGTGTGGAAATTGTCGCGCAGCCGCCAGGTAAAAAGCTTCAAAACCTTGGTTTATTATCGGGCGGGGAGCGTGCTCTAACAGCAATTGCCCTCCTGTTCTCGATTTTAAAAGTACGTCCCGTTCCGTTCTGTATTCTCGATGAAGTTGAAGCTGCCCTGGATGAGGCGAATGTATACCGTTTCAGCCAATATTTAAAGCGGTACAGCAAGGAAACACAATTTATCGTGATCACCCATCGCAAAGGGACGATGGAGGAGGCGGACGTCCTATACGGGGTTACCATGCAGGAATCAGGTGTTTCAAAGCTTGTATCTGTTCGCTTAGAGGATACGAAGGAACTTGTTGAAACTTAACTAAGGAAGTGAAAGCATGAGCTTTTTTAAAAAATTAAAAGAAAAAATTACGAAATCGACGGATACAGTAACAGAAAAGTTTAAGGAAGGTCTGACGAAAACTAGGGATAGCTTTTCTGGAAAAGTAAACGATCTTGTTGCCCGCTATAGAAAAGTCGATGAAGACTTCTTTGAAGAATTAGAAGAAATTCTGATTCAAGCCGATGTTGGCTTTGAGACGGTAATGGAGCTGATAGATGAGCTCAAGATGGAAGTAAAGCGCAGAAACATCCAAGACCCACGTGAAGTTCAAAGTGTTATTTCCGAGAAGCTGGTTGATATTTACAATGCCGGGGAAGAGCAATCCTCGCAGTTGAATATTCAAAAGGACGGTCTCACCGTTATGTTATTCGTTGGGGTTAATGGTGTTGGTAAAACCACGACTATCGGAAAACTTAGCTATAAGTTTAAGAATGAAGGGAAGAAGGTCA
This sequence comes from Neobacillus soli NBRC 102451, assembly GCF_001591665.1. Taxonomy (GTDB): domain Bacteria; phylum Bacillota; class Bacilli; order Bacillales; family Cytobacillaceae; genus Neobacillus; species Neobacillus soli. Next base: position 35,442 of record NZ_BCVI01000040.1, read on the forward strand.
TGTTAGCGGCAGGTGACACCTTCCGGGCCGGTGCCATCGAACAGCTTGAGGTTTGGGGAGAAAGAGTGGGCGTCGATGTGATTAAGCAGGCAGAAGGGTCTGACCCTGCAGCCGTCATGTTTGATGCAATTTCTGCGGCAAAATCCCGTCAAGCAGATATTTTGTTATGTGATACAGCAGGTCGTTTGCAAAACAAAGTGAACTTGATGAAAGAGCTTGAAAAGGTAAAGCGAGTGATTGAGCGGGAAATTCCAGGTGCACCGCATGAAGTGATTCTAGTTCTTGATGCGACAACAGGTCAAAATGCTCTTATTCAGGCAAAAACGTTTAAAGAAGTGACCAACGTCAGTGGAATTGTTCTTTCGAAATTAGATGGGACAGCAAAGGGCGGGATTGTTCTTGCGATTCGTAATGAATTAAAAATTCCCGTAAAATTTGTCGGTCTGGGTGAAAAAATGGATGATCTCCAGGAATTTGATGCGGAAAGATACGTGTATGGATTATTTGCCGATGAAGTGGAAAAAGCGGAATAATCATGTAAAGATAGTATCTTGACAGATATTGTCTGACCCTGTAAACTACTTGTGTAAAGGCTTTTCACTTAACATGGCATTGGAGGGAACCCTAGCATGATGCTTGAAAAGACAACACGAATGAATTATCTTTATGATTTTTACTATTCGTTGTTAACGCCAAAGCAGCAAAGCTATATGTCTCTCTATTATTTAGATGATTACTCCCTTGGAGAAATTGCTGAAGAGTATGACGTAAGCCGCCAAGCCGTTTATGATAATATTAAACGGACGGAAGCAATGCTTGAAGAGTACGAGGAAAAGCTGCTATTATTTCAGAAATTTCAAGAGCGCTCAAAACTTTTAAGGCACGCAAAAGAATTGCTTATTGAGGAGAACACTTCAAAGCAGGCAATGTTAGAAACCGTTGCCGAGCTTGAGAAATTAGATTAGGAGGCGGCATGAATGGCATTTGAGGGATTAGCCGACCGACTGCAAAATACAATTCAAAAAATCCGCGGGAAAGGGAAAGTTTCCGAAACGGATGTAAAAGAAATGATGCGCGAAGTGCGCCTTGCACTACTCGAAGCCGACGTTAACTTCAAAGTCGTCAAAGATTTTGTCAAAAAAGTCAGCGAACGTGCCGTCGGACAAGAGGTGCTGAAAAGTTTATCTCCTGGACAGCAGATCATTAAAATTGTTAACGAAGAATTAACGGCATTAATGGGGGGCGAGCAAAGCAAGATTGCCACGTCCAATCGCCCGCCAACTGTGATTATGATGGTTGGTCTGCAGGGGGCCGGTAAAACAACGACAACAGGGAAGCTTTCGCTTTTGCTTCGTAAGAAGTATAACCGTAAACCATTACTTGTTGCCGCTGATATTTACCGTCCAGCAGCAATTAAACAGCTTCAAACCTTAGGCAAACAATTAGATATGCCTGTTTTCTCCCTTGGTGATCAAGTGAGTCCTGTTGAAATTGCCAAGCAGGCAATTGCCAAGGCAAAAGAAGAGCATCATGATTATGTCTTAATTGATACAGCCGGTCGTCTTCATGTTGACGAAGCGTTAATGGGTGAGTTGAAAGACATTAAAGAATTGACTAAGCCAGATGAAATTTTTCTGGTTGTTGATGCGATGACCGGGCAGGATGCTGTCAACGTAGCACAAAGCTTTAATGAACAGCTTGGCTTAACAGGGGTTGTGCTAACAAAGCTGGACGGTGACACGAGGGGCGGTGCAGCGCTTTCTATTCGTGCTGTAACGCAAACACCGATTAAATTTGTCGGCCTTGGCGAAAAAATGGATGCCTTGGAGCCGTTTCATCCGGAACGAATGGCATCAAGGATTCTCGGCATGGGCGATGTGCTGACACTAATTGAAAAAGCACAAGCAAATGTTGACGAACAAAAGGCGAAAGAGTTAGAACAGAAAATGCGGACAGCTACGTTTACGCTCGAAGACTTTTTGGAACAGCTCGGCCAGGTTCGTAATCTCGGACCGCTTGATGAATTATTAAAGATGATGCCTGGGGCAAACAAAATCAAAGGCTTAAATAATATGCAAATTGATGAGAAGCAAATTGGCCATGTTGAAGCAATCATCAGGTCAATGACCAAGGCAGAAAAAAACAATCCGGAAATCCTTAACTCAAAACGCAAAGCACGGATTGCCAAAGGAAGCGGGCGAACTGTACCTGAAGTGAACCGCTTGTTGAAACAGTTTGAAGACATGAAAAAGATGATGAAACAAATGACAGGAATGCAGCAAAAGGGCAAGAAAAAAGGCGGATTTAAACTTCCATTTAAACCGTTTTAACTTGCCTGAAAGTGGTAATAATGACTGTAAAGAAAAAACACTTTACAAATGATTTAATAATTGATATTATACTATCTTGTGTGAAACTATTCGGAGGTGCTTATTTAAAATGGCAGTAAAAATTCGTTTAAAACGTATGGGAGCTAACAAAAACCCATTCTATCGTATCGTAGTAGCAGATTCTCGTTCACCACGTGATGGACGTTACATTGAAATCGTTGGAACATACAACCCAGTTGCACAACCAGCTAAAGTTGACATCAACGAAGAATTAGTTCTTAAATGGTTAAAAGACGGTGCAAAGCCATCTGATACCGTTCGTAACCTTTTCTCAAACCAAGGCATCATGGAAAAATTCCATAATGCAAAATTAGGTAAGTAACGCTAGCTACGATGAAACAGTTAATCGAAACAATTGTTAAGCCCCTTGTTGATTTTCCGGAGGACGTTCGAGTCAATGTCTCGGAAGACGACAACCGCGTAACCTATCTGTTATATGTGAATAAAACGGATATGGGAAAAGTGATTGGCAAACAGGGGCGTGTTGCAAAGGCCATTAGAACTGTTGTTTATGCAGCAGGATCATCACAACAGAAGAAAATTTTTCTAGAAATTGGTGAATAGCTTTTTGCATCTAGATGAAGGGAGGATTTTATCCTCCCTTTTTTGCTATCAGAAAAGCGGAAGCGCCCGGTTAGCGAAGTCCACTAGCCGCTGGGCGCTGAAGCCAGACAGTTCCCAAATTTCAATGAACTGAGGGAGGAAAATCCTATGCAATTAATTCAAACTGTTGTGGTGAAACAAATAGTAACGGAAAAGAGCAAGCAACTACTTTTTGATAATTACCATTCCCGAAAGCTTCAACTACAGAAGGAATGCGATCAGCTTCTTTTCGAGATGAAGCGGGTTGAAAAAACCAAAACCTTCCCGCCTGAGGCACTGAAAAAACAATTTGAAAAAGAAATTCAAATGCGCAAGGAAAAAATAAAGCTTCTTGAGTTTCAAATCGAACAATTACATATCCTACCTTTAGGCAGTGAATTAATAGAAAAAGAAGTTCAAGCACTGATGGATGTAAATGAGGGCGATATTTGGGATGAACAAATGGGACAGCCTGAAATTATTATTAAAGATGGAATCATAAAGGAAATAAGGTGAAAAATAAGATGGAAAAATGGTTTAATGTTGGGAAAATTGTAAATACGCAAGGCATAAAAGGTGAAGTGAGAGTCGTATCAAAAACTGATTTCCCTGAAAAACGTTATAAGACAGGGAATGTTTTATATTTGTTTATGCCAAATTCAAACAATCCAATTGAACTTACTGTGAAAAGCCACCGGACTCATAAAAATTTCGAAATACTTTCTTTTGAAGGCATTACTAATATTAATGAAGTTGAAAAGTTTAGGGATGGAATTTTAAAGGTGCCTGAATCGCAGCAGGGTAGATTAGAAACGGATGAATTTTATTATCATGAAATTATCGGTTGTCTTGTTACTACAATGGATGGAGAGGAAATCGGGAAGGTTTCCGAAATTCTCTCCCCTGGTGCCAATGATGTCTGGGTTATTAAAGGGAAAGGCGGTAAAGAAATACTGATCCCCTATATCCATGATGTAGTCAAAAAAGTCGATGTAAACGAAAAAGTGATCATCATCCACCCGATGGAAGGCTTACTATCATGATGAAGATCGATATTCTCACCTTATTTCCGGATATGTTTTCTGGAGTATTAGGGCAATCCATGCTGCAAAAAGCAGCTGAGAGAGCTGCGGTCGAATATAACGTTGTTAATTTTCGGGATTATGCCGATAACAAACATTCTACTGTCGATGACTATCCTTATGGGGGCGGGGCAGGAATGGTATTAACGCCACAGCCAATCTTCGATGCCATTACAGCTTTAAGGGAAAAAGCACAGAGTAAACCACCAAGAGTGATTCTCCTTTGCCCACAAGGGGAACGGTTTGAGCAGCAAAAAGCAGAGGAACTGGCAAAAGAAGAGCACTTAATTTTTATCTGCGGCCATTATGAGGGCTATGACGAACGAATTCGCCAGCATATTGTCACAGATGAAATATCGATTGGCGATTATGTATTAACGGGTGGAGAGCTAGGAGCGATGGTTGTGGTTGATAGTGTGGTCCGTCTCCTGCCGGAAGTGTTAGGCAATCAGGAATCCCATCTTAAAGACTCCTTTAGCACGGGGCTGCTAGAGCACCCCCATTACACAAGACCTGCGGATTTCCGTGGGTTAAAGGTTCCCGAGGTTCTCCTATCCGGAAATCATAAGTTAATTGATGAATGGCGTAATAAAGAAGCATTGCGCCGTACACTTGAAAGAAGGCCAGATCTGTTCGCTAAAATCGAACTTACAACAGAACAGGAAAAATGGCTCGAAGAAGTAAAAAAAGATGGCCAGTAATATTGCGGGTCCGTAATAATTATGGTATGATACTACTTGTGACTTGAGCTGATAGTTGTCAGTCTGTGGTCTTATAACGATGTTCCGCTGCAATAACAAGTTAGTAGATGTGCATGAGCGTCTGTTGGAAGGAGTTGAAAACGATGCAACAATTAATTAAAGAAATCACACAAGAACAACTTCGTACTGATCTTCCTAGTTTCCGTCCTGGTGACACTGTCCGTGTACACGTGAAAGTTGTCGAGGGTACGCGTGAACGGATTCAGTTATTTGAAGGTGTTGTGATTAAGCGTCGTGGTGGTGGAATTAGCGAAACTTTCACAGTTCGTAAAATTTCTTACGGAGTAGGCGTTGAGCGTACTTTCCCTGTACACACACCAAAAATTGCGAAGCTTGAAGTACTTCGTCGCGGTAAAGTTCGCCGTGCTAAGCTTTACTACTTGCGTAATCTTCGCGGTAAAAAAGCAAGAATTAAAGAGATTCGATAATATGAAAAGAAAAAGAGCTTGCTCTCTGCAGGCTCTTTTTCTATACATATCTATTTGAAAAAATTGTAAAATAACTTTAGTGGGTTGTCTAAATTCTAGCTGTTTTTAAAACAATTATTAAAGTTTGATTAAAATGGATAATCCCTTCGTGTTAAATATGGTGAAGTTATGTAAAATAAGCTTTATAAAACATTTTTGTTGCTAAGATTGGTGGGGATTGTTTTGACAAAAAAGAAAAGTGAACTCTGGGAATGGATGAAGGCCCTTTTGATTGCTGTGATTTTAGCAGCGGTTATTCGGTACTTTCTTTTTGCACCGATTGTTGTAGATGGTTTATCGATGATGCCGACCTTGAAGGATCAGGATCGAATGATTGTTAATAAGTTTAGCTATAATATTGGAGAGCCAAAGCGATTCGATATCATCGTCTTTCATGCACCTGAGAAAAAAGATTATATAAAACGTGTTATAGGATTGCCAGGCGACACAATTGAGTATAAAGATGATACGTTATATGTAAATGGAAAAGCGTATGAGGAACCGTACTTGGATGCGTATAAGAAGAAATTAGAGGGCGGTCCGCTGACGGACTCTTTTAAATTAGAAGAAACAGCTGTTGGCCGTAAAACAGTGCCAAAAGGTGAATTGTTTGTCATGGGTGATAATCGCCGCTGGAGTAAAGACAGCCGTCATATCGGGACAATTCCGTTGAGCAAAATCATCGGTAAAACAAGTGTTGTCTATTGGCCAATAAAAGATGCACATATCGTTAAAGTGAAATAAAGTTTACTATCCAGCTTCAGAGCCTAGCCCCTAGAGGCCATTAGCCAAGCCGTCATGAAGGTTAAAAAGCAACCTTCCTGCCGCCTTGTCTTATCCTTGTCGGGGCTGGTTAAGGCGCTTACGCTTTTAAAGGAGGTGACAGCTTTTGACGATCCAATGGTTTCCTGGCCATATGGCCAAGGCGCGCAGAGAGGTCACGGAAAAGTTAAAGTTAGTTGATATAATTTTTGAATTAGTGGATGCTAGAATACCGTATTCATCAAGAAATCCGATGATTGACGAAATTATCCAGCATAAACCGAGGTTGGTTTTATTAAATAAGGCAGATATGGCCGATAGAGAAGCAACAAAGGAATGGATTGCCTTCTTTGCGGAAAAAGGTATAAAAGCACTCGCCATTAATTCGCAAGCGGGAGAGGGCATGAGGACCATTGCCCAGGCATCTCAGGATATAATGAAGGAAAAGTTTGATCGTTTAAGGGCAAAAGGTGTTAAACAACCGAGAGCGATTCGGGCAATGATTGTCGGGATCCCGAATGCGGGGAAATCAACATTAATCAATCGCCTTGCCCAAAAGAATATTGCAAAGACAGGAAATACTCCGGGTGTAACCAAGTCCCAACAGTGGATAAAGGTAGGCAAGGAAATGGAATTATTAGATACACCGGGGATTTTATGGCCAAAATTTGAGGACCAAGAGGTTGGCAAGAAACTGGCAATCACTGGTGCGATTAAAGATACGTTATTGAACCTTCAGGATCTTACTGTCTACACACTAAGGTTTTTGGAACAGGTGTATCCGGAACGTTTAAAGGAGCGTTATAATCTTGAGTCCCTTCCTGAAAACACAGTTGAGATGTTTGACCATATAGGAATCCTTCGCGGTTGCCTAATGGCAGGTGGTCTTGTCGATTATGATAAAGTATCAGAATTAGTCATAAAGGAAATTCGGTCGGAAAAATTCGGGCGCATTACATTTGAACGACCCAGCGACCTGATGGCTGATAAATAAATATAACATGAGTAAGCTCTCTTAACAGAGAGCTCATTTTATTTTTATTGTCAATGTAAGCCTTTACTATTACAATTATTCTGTAAAACCACCAAAAGATTTTTGGTACAGCCTATCCAGGTTTCGGTCTATTACCAGGATTTATCGCTAGTTACTTTGTAGTATTCCTTGTAAAATTAGTTAAAAAGCTGTTTGATAGTTTTAAAATAACCATCACGAGTTTAAAGGGGCGTTCTCAATGAAATATCGATCCGCTTTTGATATTATCGGTCCAGTCATGATTGGACCGTCAAGCTCTCATACAGCAGGTGCTGCACGAATTGGCAGGGTCGCAAGGACCTTATTTGGGAAACAGCCAAAGAAAGCAATCATTTCGTTGTACGGTTCATTTGCAAAAACCTATAAGGGACATGGAACAGATTTCGCGATTGTTGCGGGTCTTTTAGATTTTGATACATTTGATGAACGAATGCCAAAATCATTGGAAATTGCTAAGGAAATGGGTTTAGAAGTTGTTTTTCAGATTGAAGAGGCAGTGACGGAACATCCAAATACCGTCAAAATTAATTTATATGCTGAAGAAGATGAACTTGAAATGGTTGGGATCTCAATCGGGGGCGGAACGATTGAAATTACGGAATTAAACTCGTTTCCGTTAAAATTATCCGGCGAACATCCCGCCATCTTGGTTGTTCACAAAGACCGATTTGGTATCATTTCAGCTGTAACCAGTGTTTTATCAACATATGAAATTAACATTGGACATATGGAGGTTTCAAGATTGGAAAAAGGTGAAATGGCTTTAATGGTCATTGAGGTCGACCATAAAATTGATGAAAAGGTTATTGATGAATTATCAAAACTTTCAAATGTATCGCAAATCATTCGTATGGTTGAATAGAAAAAAATTGGGCATACATCAGGGGGAATAGACATGTTTCGAAATGTAGCGGAGCTTGTTAAACTTGCAGAAACCAATCAAGTAAAAATTGCAGAAATAATGATTCGTCAAGAAATAGAAGTGTCAGGTCTTTCTAGAGAAGAAGTCATCGGGAAAATGGATACAAATTTAACGATCATGGAACAAGCGGTGGAAAGAGGACTTAACGGTGTACATTCCCATACAGGTTTAACCGGCGGCGATGCCGTCTTACTTCAAAACTATCTAAAAAGCGGAAAAGCGCTTTCTGGACATATCCTTTTGGATGCGGTAAGTAAGGCTGTGGCAACCAATGAAGTGAACGCGGCAATGGGAATTATTTGTGCCACTCCAACGGCAGGGTCTGCAGGTGTCGTTCCGGGCACATTATTTGCTGTAAAAGAAAAATTACATCCAACACGATTGGAAATGATTGAATTTTTGTTTACCTCAGCTGCCTTTGGCTTCGTAGTCGCTAACAACGCATCTATTTCAGGCGCGGCAGGAGGATGTCAAGCGGAAGTAGGATCAGCAAGCGGTATGGCGGCAGCGGCCATAGTAGAATTGGCTGGCGGATCACCCCAACAGGCTGCCGAGGCGATGGCAATCACGTTGAAGAATATGCTTGGATTAGTCTGTGACCCTGTGGCGGGCTTAGTGGAAGTTCCTTGTGTAAAACGGAATGCCATGGGTGCCTCCAATGCCATTACGGCAGCAGACATGGCCCTCGCGGGTGTGACTAGCAGGATTCCATGTGATGAGGTTATTCATGCCATGTTCTTAATTGGCCAATCCATGCCTTCTTCATTAAGAGAAACAGCAGAAGGCGGTCTTGCTGCAACACCGACAGCAAGAAGATTAGAACAGGAAATATTCGGCAACGGCAGCACAGTTAAACTCAAAGACCTAGTTATTTCCTAACAAGAAGGCTGTGCTAAAAGCCAGTGTTGATTTTGTAACAATGTTGATTGGAGCGGAAGGCGCGAGACTCCTGCGGGAGGACGGGGCAGGGGAGACCCCGCAGGCGCGAAAGCGCCGAGGAGGCTCCCGAACAGCCCTAAGGTGCGCGAAGCGCCTGAAGCGCAAATCAACAGGCTAGTTTAATAGAACATTACTAGTGAAGTAGCACACGTTTGTGTGCTATTTTTTGTATTGTATTTAGCATTATGACAAGGTATTATTACAACGGGTGAAAAAAATGAAGATACAAACAATCGCAGAAATAGAACGACAATTGGAAAATATAGAGGCAGAAAATGATCCGTTCTTGTTGGATATCCGTCAAGATGAGCGAAAGGGTGTTCAACAGCTAATTCAAAAATGGCAGAATAAAAGGGCGAAGAATCAACAGCTAAAAGAAAAATTTGCTGAAATGAATGCTTATGAAAATAAATGGCGTTCAATTGGATATGAAATGATTGCCGGAATCGACGAAGTGGGAAGAGGGCCGCTTGCAGGGCCGGTTGTTGCAGCGGCAGTCATTTTACCTAAAGACTTTTTCCTAGCGGGTATTGACGACTCAAAGAAACTTTCCGAAAAAAAACGGCTGGAATTCGATCTAATTATTCGAAGGGAAGCACTGGCGTTTAGTGTAACGATGATTGAGGCAAAGGAAATTGATGAAATTAATATTTATGAAGCAACAAAAAAGGCAATGAATGCGGCAATCGCAGCCTTAGACCCTAAACCGGATTTCTTGCTGATTGATGCGATGAAGCTTGAAACTCCCTACTCGTCTGAATCCATTGTTAAAGGTGATGCAAAAAGCATCTCGATCGCGGCAGCATCGATTATCGCTAAAGTAGCTAGAGATGAGCTGATGAAGGAAATTTCGCTCCACTATCCAGTCTATGGGTTCCAGCAAAACATGGGATATGGAACAAAGGAACATATCAACGCAATCTACCAACATGGTATTACCTCTTATCATAGAAAAAGCTTCGCACCAATCAAGGACATTATTAAAATATAATTTTTTGCATAATGGTGGACAAGGTATCTGTCATTATATAAAATGAAAACGGAGTCAATTTTTAGAAGTGTAAGATATAGGAGGATGGGAAATGAATATCCATGAGTATCAAGGGAAAGAGATCCTCAGACAATATGGGGTAGCTGTTCCAAACGGAAAAGTGGCCTTCACTGTGGAAGAAGCAGTCGAAGCGGCGAAAGAACTTGGCACACAGGTTTGTGTCGTAAAAGCACAAATTCATGCTGGTGGACGGGGGAAAGCCGGCGGTGTAAAAGTAGCGAAAAACCTTGAAGAAGTTCGTACATATGCTAGCGAAATCTTAGGGAAAACACTAGTTACACATCAAACAGGTCCTGAAGGAAAAGAAGTTAAACGTCTGCTTATCGAAGAAGGCTGCGATATCAAGAAAGAATACTATGTTGGTTTAGTATTAGACCGTGCTACTTCAAAGGTTGTGTTAATGGCATCTGAAGAAGGCGGTACAGAAATCGAAGAGGTTGCTGAAAAGTCACCTGAGAAAATTTTTAAAGAAGAAATTGACCCGGTTATCGGTTTACAGCCTTTCCAGGCGCGTCGAATCGCGTTCAATATCAATATTCCGAAAGAGTTAATCAATCAAGCAGTAAAATTCATGACAGCTTTATATACTGCTTATATCGAGAAGGATTGCTCCATTGCAGAAATTAATCCGCTTGTCGTTACAGGTGATGGTAAGGTAATGGCACTGGATGCGAAATTGAACTTTGATTCCAATGCGTTATATCGTCAGAAAGAAGTATTAGCGTATCGTGACCTTGAAGAAGAGGATGCGAAAGAAATCGAAGCATCTAAATATGATTTAAGTTATGTTTCTTTAGATGGAAATATCGGCTGTATGGTTAATGGTGCCGGACTTGCCATGTCAACGATGGATATCATTAAACACTATAGCGGAGACCCTGCAAACTTTCTTGATGTTGGGGGCGGTGCTACAGCAGAAAAGGTAACTGAAGCATTCAAAATTATCCTTTCTGATCCAAACGTAAAAGGTATTTTCGTTAATATCTTTGGTGGAATCATGAAGTGTGATGTTATTGCTGAGGGTGTAGTTGAAGCAGCTAAGCAGGTTGGACTAAGTGTCCCACTTGTTGTTCGCTTAGAAGGAACGAATGTTGACTTAGGTAAGAAAATTTTAGCTGAGTCCAGCATAGACATTATTGCTGCAGAATCCATGGCTGACGGCGCACAAAAAATTGTTTCATTAGTGAAATAGGATCTATTAGAAAGGGGAATTAACGTGAGCGTTTTTATTAATAAAGACACAAAGGTAATTGTTCAAGGGATTACAGGTTCAACCGCCCTTTTTCATACAAAACAAATGCTTGAATATGGCACTCAAATTGTCGGTGGTACATCTCCAGGTAAAGGCGGAATGGAAGTTGAAGGAGTTCCGGTCTTTAACACGGTTAAAGATGCAGTTGAAGCAACTGGTGCTGTAGCATCCGTTATTTATGTTCCGGCGCCATTTGCAGCCGATGCGATTATTGAAGCCGTTGATGCAGATTTAGATCTTGCTATTTGTATTACTGAACACATCCCAGTACTGGATATGGTAAAGGTAAAACGTTACATGGAGGGCAAAAAGACACGTTTAGTTGGTCCTAACTGTCCAGGTGTTATTACTCCTGACGAATGTAAAATTGGTATCATGCCTGGTTACATTCATACAAAAGGCCATGTCGGAGTTGTTTCTCGTTCCGGTACATTAACATACGAAGCAGTCCATCAATTAACCACAGCAGGACTTGGCCAAACGACAGCAGTCGGTATCGGCGGCGACCCTGTTAACGGGACAAACTTTATCGATGTTTTAAAAGCCTTCAATGAAGACCCAGAAACATATGCGGTTATCATGATTGGTGAAATCGGTGGAACAGCTGAAGAAGAAGCTGCTGAATGGGTAAAAGCAAACATGACAAAACCTGTCGTTGGCTTTATCGGCGGACGTACAGCCCCTGCTGGTAAACGTATGGGCCATGCTGGTGCCATTATTTCAGGCGGTAAAGGTACAGCTGATGAAAAGATCCGCGTAATGAACGAGTGCGGTATTAAAGTAGCTGACACACCATCAGTAATGGGTGAAACCTTAATCGGAGTTCTTAAAGAGCAAGGCTTATACGAAAAATGTAAAACACACTAAAACACACCAACAGATATAACAGATAGTCCCTCATAATTGAGGGGCTATTTATACATTCTTTAAAAATATTAAGGAGGCTTATTTTAAAATGGATGACTTTAAAGAAAAGCTTATTACCTTATTACATTACCCGAATATCTCGTGGAATACCGTTTATCAAATGCTAAAAAAAGACCCAACTCTCCAGTCACTGCATCGAATCCATTCGCAGACACTTCAGCAGACTAATCTTTTTCCACCGATTAACTCCAGGAACTCTTCCACAAATTCTTCTATCATTACTCTTCATCCTGACATCATTCATGAGCAAATTCGTCAGTACGAAACTAATGATATTGTTGTCATCACTATTTTTGATGAGCGATATCCCCGCTATTTAAAAGAGATCTACCAGCCGCCATGGGCATTATTCGCTAAGGGTGACCTCTCCCTTTTAGAAAAAGAACCAAAGCTGGCCGTAGTGGGGTCACGTCAAGCTACACAATATGGAAAAAATGCCATTCGGTTACTCTTTCCCGAGTTAATTGATAATGGCGTCCTTATTGTCAGTGGTTTAGCGAAGGGGATAGATGCCCTTGCCCATGAATATGCGATTAAAAATGGCGGAAAAACAATCGCCGTTATTGCTGGTGGATTCTATCATATCTACCCAAAGGAAAATTTAAACCTGGCATTAAAAATGATGAAATCACAGCTAGTTCTTTCCGAATATCCTCCCGATACAAAACCGCTCAGATGGCATTTCCCATCGCGAAATCGAATCATTAGCGGTTTATCAAATGGTACATTTATAATAGAAGCAAAGCGAAAAAGCGGCTCGCTCATTACTGCCAATTTTGCAGTTAATGAGGGGAGGGAGGTATTTTCACTGCCTGGGAGCATTTTTAATCCTTACTCCATAGGGGCAAACGACTTAATTCAGCAAGGGGCAAAACTCGTGACAAGTGCTGAGGATATTTTAAATGAATTAAGATTAAACTCTTAAGTAAATAAGAATTTTTGCTAAAAATCCGTTAATTTTAAAGGATTTTTTGAAAAAATAGAGAAATAAGCTAAAAAAGGTTGCAATAATTTCTAATATGTTATACATTTTCCAACAGATGTTCGAAAAAAAGAATATATGTGGAAAGACTAAATACTATTATAAATAATATATAAATGAAAATTTTTGGGGATTGACAGTTTTGTAAAGTATTTTCTCCGGTTCAAGTTGGTAAAACTGGAATTTAGGAAAGCTTCTCAAAAAAAGTAAGCAGCTGAGAAACAGGCTTTTGCCAAGTTCGGGGCGCTTCTACACTTTCCCTCTTAAGGAGGATGTTTGAATGGCAGATTTCCTTGTAATTGTCGAATCGCCAGCAAAAGCGAAAACGATTGAACGGTATTTGGGAAATAAATATAAAGTAAAAGCATCAATGGGGCATATACGTGATTTGCCAAGGAGCCAGATGGGGGTCAATGTAGAAAATGACTTTGAACCCAAATATATTACCATTCGCGGCAAAGGCCCCGTATTAAAAGAATTAAAGACAGCGGCTAAAAAGGCAAAGAAAATTTATCTCGCAGCTGACCCTGATCGCGAAGGGGAAGCAATTGCTTGGCATTTAGCACATAGTTTGAATGTTGATATTACCTCAGATTGCCGTGTAGTTTTTAATGAAATCACGAAGGATGCCATCCAAGAATCCTTTAAACATCCGCGCCCCATAAATATGGACGTGGTTGATGCCCAGCAAGCCCGCAGAATTCTTGATCGGCTTGTTGGTTATAACATTAGCCCGCTCCTTTGGAAAAAGGTGAAAAAAGGGTTAAGTGCAGGTCGGGTTCAATCTGTCGCCGTCAGGTTAATCATTGATAGGGAAAAGGAAATTCAGGCATTTATTCCAGAAGAGTATTGGACGATAGATGGTGAATTTTTAAAAGGAAAAGATCATTTTAGCGGACAGTATTTTTCTTTAGCTAATAGAGAAAAGTTTGAACTGAAATCTGAACAGGATGTCCAAACAATTCTACAGCAAATGGACGAAAATAAATTCAAAGTCGTTTCTGTCACAAAAAAAGAACGAAAAAGAAACCCTGCGCCGCCGTTTATTACTTCCTCCTTACAGCAGGAAGCGGCAAGAAAGCTGAATTTCCGTGCAAAGAAAACAATGATGCTCGCACAGCAATTGTATGAAGGGATTGAGCTGGGTAAAGAAGGTACGGTTGGTCTCATTACCTATATGAGAACGGACTCGACCAGAATTTCCGAAGTCGCCCAAAAGGAAGCTGCCGAGTACATTCGAACTGAATTTGGTGAGAATTATTTAAAAGAAGAACAAAGAAAAGAAAAAAAGCAAGCGAATGCCCAGGATGCCCATGAAGGGATTCGTCCGACCAGTACATTTAGAGATCCAGGTAGTTTAAAGACTTTTCTGTCGAGGGATCAATTCCGCCTATATAAATTAATTTGGGATCGGTTTTTAGCCAGCCAAATGGCCCAGGCAGTCATGGATACGATGAGTGTAGATTTACAGAATGGAAATGTTCTGTTCCGTGCAACCGGCTCAAAAATTAAGTTTCCCGGCTTCATGAAGCTTTATGTTGAGGGTTCCGATGATCAAGAAGATGGACCAGTTAAAATGCTTCCCGACCTAAAAGAGGGGGATGAAGTGTTCAAGAAGGATATTGAGCCGAAGCAGCACTTCACACAGCCGCCCCCAAGGTACACGGAGGCAAGACTTGTAAAAACGTTAGAAGAACTCGGTATTGGCCGCCCTTCCACATACGCGCCTACATTGGACACCATTCAAAAGCGTGGCTATGTATCGCTTGATAATAAACGCTTTGTCCCTACGGAGCTTGGGGAAATTGTTCATGAAGTGATGGTGGAATTTTTTCCGGATATCATAGATGTGGAATTTACAGCGAAGTTGGAAAAAGGATTAGACTATATTGAAGATGTAAAAATGCCTTGGATAGAACTAGTTGATGCATTCTACAAAGAGTTTGAGACACATTTAAAAATAGCCGAGCAAGAAATGGAAAAAATAGAAATAAAAGATGAACCTGCTGGTGAAGATTGTGAAAACTGTGGCAGCCCAATGGTGTTTAAAATGGGCCGCTATGGAAAATTTATGGCCTGCAGCAACTTCCCAGATTGCCGGAATACGAAACCGATTGTGAAAGAAATTGGTGTTACCTGCCCCAATTGTAAAGAAGGACAGATTATTGAGCGGAAGAGCAAGAAGAAAAGACTGTTTTACGGCTGTACTAAATATCCCGAATGTGAATTCATCTCTTGGGATAAGCCTTTATCGCGCCCTTGCCCTAAATGTGAAGGGCTGCTGGTAGAAAAGAAGTTAAAAAAAGGTGTTCAAGTCCAATGTGTTAATTGTGACTACAAGGAAGAACCGCAAAGCTAAGAGTAAGAGAGTGGACAAAGTCCACTCTTTTACATTTGTCTAAACATAAAACTTTTTTCTTTTTGATTCGTATAGTACAATGCAAGATGGACTTAAAATGAGGGGAAGATAATGATAGTGCCGTTTCCCTTGTTGTACATAATTAATTAGGTTGATTTAGGAGGTCACTACATGAATGATGTAACAATAAATGTTATAGGTGCTGGGTTGGCAGGAAGTGAAGCGGCTTGGCAGATTGCTAAACGCGGTGTGAAGGTCCGCCTTTTCGAAATGAGACCGGTAAAGCAAACCCCAGCACACCATACAGATAAATTTGCGGAATTAGTTTGCAGTAATTCGCTTAGAGCTAATACGTTAACAAATGCGGTAGGCGTTTTAAAAGAAGAAATGAGAAAGCTTGATTCCGTGATTATTGCTGCCGCAGATGCTTGTGCCGTACCAGCTGGTGGTGCCTTAGCTGTTGACCGCCATGAATTTGCTGCTAAAGTAACAGAGATGGTAAAAAATCATGAGAATGTGACAGTTGTAAATGAAGAGGTAACCGAAATTCCTGATGGGCCCACCGTAATTGCTACAGGTCCGTTAACAAGCCCGAATCTCTCAGCGCAACTAAAAAGCTTGACGGGTGAAGACTATCTTTATTTTTATGATGCAGCAGCACCGATTATTGAAAAAGAAAGCATCAACATGGATAAAGTTTATTTGAAGTCCCGCTATGATAAGGGAGATGCAGCGTATTTAAATTGTCCGATGACAGAGGAAGAGTTTGACCGTTTTTATGAAGCGCTTATTTCTGCAGAAACAGTTCCTTTAAAAGAATTTGAAAAAGAAGTCTTTTTTGAAGGCTGTATGCCAATTGAAGTGATGGCTGCAAGGGGAAGGAAAACGATGCTTTTTGGTCCGTTAAAACCAGTTGGCCTTGAGGACCCGAAAACAGGAAAGAGACCATTTGCGGTTATACAGCTCCGTCAAGATGATGCGGCAGGCACACTTTTTAATATTGTCGGTTTTCAGACACATTTAAAGTGGGGGCCGCAAAAAGAAGTTATTCAGTTAATTCCTGGTCTTGAAAATGCTGAAATTATTCGATATGGTGTGATGCATCGCAATACATTTATTAATTCCCCCAAGGTACTGAAGTCTACTTACCAATTTCGATTTCGGGAGGATTTATTTTTCGCAGGTCAAATGACCGGTGTTGAAGGATATGTAGAATCTGCTGCAAGCGGGTTAATTGCTGGGTTAAATGCAGCCAGGTTAGTGCAGGGGATGGAGCCACTTGAATTTCCAGCTGAAACTGCCCTAGGGAGTATGGCGCGGTATATCACCACAGCAAATCCAAAGAATTTCCAACCAATGAACGCGAATTTTGGCTTATTTCCCGAACTTCCGGTAAGAATTAAAGGGAAGCAGGAAAGGAACCTTGAGCACGCAAACCGAGCGTTGGAAACAATTCAGAACTTTATGAAGGTTTTGTAAAATTTATTGCAAGGGCTATTGAAGTATGTTACTATTTAGTAGCCCTTGCAGAGTGAATGTAATAACAATTGTGAAAGTTTTATTAAAGTTTTTTATCGGGTATTTACAAATGGAGTGAAATTACGCAAAATAAACAATTGACCATTATCAACATGTAATTAGTGATTTCTTTTTATTAAGCGTTTGAGGGAACGGTTTAACAAATGAAACAAAACGACACTGAAGAAAAACGTATATAGCCCTGCATCCAAGGGCATAAATGAATACAGTTTTCATAATCTTCATGTATAAGGTGATTTTAACCATTGTTACATACATTATCTTCGTTAAATAGTGAACCGAAATAACTCCAAAAGGAGGAATCATCATTATGAACCAATTTCATGCAACAACAATATTTGCCATTCATCATAACGGCGAATGCTCAATGTCTGGAGATGGTCAAGTAACATTTGGCAATGCGGTTGTGATGAAGCACACAGCAAAAAAAGTAAGAAAGATATTTAATGGTAAGGTTTTGGCAGGTTTTGCTGGTTCTGTTGCGGACGCTTTTACCCTTTTTGAACTGTTTGAAGGGAAATTAGAGGAATTTAACGGGAATCTGCAAAGAGCAGCAGTCGAACTTGCTAAAGAATGGAGAAATGACAAAATGCTTCGGAAGTTGGAAGCGATGTTAATTGTTATGGACCGTGAAAGTTTACTTCTTGTATCCGGAACTGGGGAAGTTATCGAACCTGATGACGGAATTCTTGCGATTGGCTCAGGTGGAAATTATGCATTAGCCGCAGGTCGTTCATTAAAAGGCTATGCAGGAGACCAGTTATCGGCGAAACAAATAGCGAAAGCCTCTTTAGAAATAGCCGCGGACATATGTGTGTACACGAACCACAACATTATCGTTGAAGAGCTATAACGGGAAGGAGACTGTTAAACATGGGAAAGATAACTAATTTAACCCCTCGTCAAATTGTAGAAAGACTGGATCAATATATTATTGGTCAGAAGGATGCTAAGAAAGCAGTTGCTGTTGCCCTTAGGAATCGCTACAGAAGAGGCATGTTAAATGAGAAGCTCCGGGATGAAATTATCCCCAAGAATATTTTGATGATTGGCCCAACAGGTGTTGGGAAAACAGAAATTGCCAGAAGAATTGCAAAAATTGTTGGTGCACCTTTTATTAAGGTTGAAGCCACAAAATTTACTGAGGTTGGCTACGTCGGCCGGGATGTTGAATCGATGGTAAGAGATCTTGCTGAAATCTCTGTTCGTTTAGTGAAAGAGGAACGAATGCAAAGTGTGAAGGAACGAGCCGAAGAGAATGCGAATAGCCGGCTAGTCGATTTACTTGTTCCAACTGCTAAAAAAACGAATAATTATAAAAACCCGTTGGAAATGTTATTTGGGGGCGGGAATTCATCTGTTGAGCAGGAAACACAACAAGAAGATTATACCGTCCATGAAAAACGGAAAATCGTTAAAGAAAAATTAGCTCTTGGTCAGCTGGAGAATGAAATGGTTACGGTCGACGTAGAAGAGCAAGCCCCATCTATGTTTGACATGCTTCAAGGTTCAGGGATTGAACAAATGGGGATGAATATGCAGGACGCCCTAAGCAGCTTTATGCCGAAGAAACGAAAAAAGCGAAAATTAACTGTCCACGAAGCTAGAAAGGTATTAACTAGCGAAGAGGCTGCTAAGCTGATTGATATGGATGAAGTTACGTCAGAAGCGGTTTATCGTGCCGAACAAACGGGTATAATTTTTATTGATGAAATTGATAAAATTGCCAGTAAAAATTCCGGTGGTTCTTCCGCGGATGTCTCAAGAGAAGGTGTCCAAAGAGATATTTTACCGATTGTGGAAGGTTCGACAGTGGTAACTAAATATGGGTCGGTAAAAACCGATCATGTATTATTTATTGCCGCAGGAGCATTTCATATGGCGAAACCATCAGATTTAATACCAGAGCTTCAAGGCCGTTTTCCAATTCGTGTGGAACTAACTAAGCTGACTGTGGAAGATTTCTACCGGATCTTGATTGAGCCGGATAATGCTCTTATTAAGCAATATCAAGCATTATTGGAAACAGAAGGTATACAAATTGAATTTTCTGACGATGCTATTCGTAGAATTGCAGAAGTGGCCTTTGATGTGAATCAAAACACAGCTAATATTGGTGCACGGCGACTTCATACGATACTTGAAAAACTTTTAGAAGACCTGTCTTTTGAAGCTCCAGATATTGCAATGGAGAAAATAACGATTACGCCGCAGTATGTAGATGAAAAACTTGGTGCTATCTCGAAAAATAAAGACTTAAGTCAGTTTATACTTTAAGAGTAACGCCAAATATAATACCTAATACGTAAAATATTTTTGTTCAATTTTAAAATTCAATAATGGTTATAGTTAATTAGGAGGAAGAAACAGATGGATTTACTTACGAAGACAAGAAAGATTAATGTATTATTACAAAAGGCTGCTGGAAAACCAGTCAACTTTAAAGAGATGGCCGAGACGTTAAGTGAGGTTATTGAAGCGAATATTTACGTTGTCAGCCGCCGTGGCAAACTTTTAGGCTTTACTATTCATCAGCAAATTGAAAACGAACGTATGAAACAAATGTTTGAGGACCGCCAATTTCCAGAAGAATATACTAACGGTTTATTTAGTATTCAAGAAACGTCTTCAAATCTTGATATTGAAAGTAAATATACTGCCTTTCCGGTAGAAAACAGAGATTTATTCCGTGAAGGTTTAACAACTATTGTTCCGATTATTGGTGGTGGTGAACGTCTAGGGACATTAATCCTGGCAAGATTGCAGGAAAAATTCCATGATGATGATCTAATCCTGGCTGAGTATGGTGCAACTGTAGTAGGTATGGAGATTTTACGCGAAAAGTCAGAAGTGATCGAAGAGGAAGCAAGAAGTAAAGCGGTTGTGCAAATGGCAATCAGTTCATTGTCTTATAGTGAGCTTGAAGCAATTGAGCACATCTTTGAGGAACTTAATGGCCGTGAAGGCTTATTGGTTGCTTCGAAAATTGCTGACCGAGTTGGTATCACCCGTTCAGTTATTGTAAATGCATTAAGAAAGCTTGAAAGTGCAGGGGTAATCGAATCCCGTTCCCTTGGTATGAAAGGAACTTATATCAAAGTTTTAAATAATAAGTTTCTAGTTGAGCTTGATAAATTAAGATCTAATTAATAAATACATTTCCCTGGGCCAGCCTGGGGAATTTTATTTTTGCAAAAGTATACTTGATTGTTGCTGGCACATATGCTATATTATTTGATGGTGTTAATACACACGCTCGTTGATTTAAACAGACGGTGCTGTTCATAACAGTTTCTGTTTAAAAATGAAGTGAGCGGAGGAAAACAAACCATTAGGAGGAAAAAACATGTCAGTTATTTCAATGAAGCAATTGCTTGAAGCTGGTGTACATTTCGGACACCAAACTCGCCGTTGGAACCCTAAGATGAAGAAATACATCTTCACAGAGCGTAACGGTATCTACATTATCGACCTTCAAAAAACAGTTAAAAAGGTTGAAGAAGCTTATAACTGGGTGAAGGAACTTGCTGGTAACGGCGGAACAGTTCTTTTTGTTGGTACAAAGAAACAAGCTCAAGATTCTGTTAAAGAAGAAGCAGCTCGTTCTGGTATGTACTTTGTTAACCAACGTTGGTTGGGTGGTACTTTAACTAACTTTGAAACAATTCAAAAGCGTATTAGCCGCTTAAAAGATATCGAAAGAATGTCTGAAGACGGTACTTTCGAAGTATTACCGAAAAAAGAAGTTGTTCAATTAAAGAAACAACAAGAACGCCTTGAAAAATTCTTAGGCGGAATCAAAGACATGAAGAAGCTTCCAGATGCACTATTCATTATTGATCCTCGTAAAGAGCGTATTGCAGTTGCAGAAGCAAAGAAATTACACATTCCTATCGTAGGTATTGTTGATACAAACTGTGATCCAGACGAAATCGATGTTGTTATTCCAGCGAATGACGATGCGATTCGTGCGGTTAAGCTTTTAACAGGTAAAATGGCAGATGCCATCCTTGAAGGAAAGCAAGTTGTTGAAGAAGAAGAAGAACAACAACCAACTGCATAAATTATTGTAGTGTAGAAATGAAAAAGGTGATAAGAGGTGAACCACCCTTTATCACCTTTTTTTAAGAAGTAGCCAATGAAAATAGTTTTTTCTTACTCTACATTGGCTAAGATATGGATACATAGTAAAATAAAGGAGGAATTTACATTATGGCAGTTACTGCTCAAATGGTTAAAGAATTACGTGAAAAAACTGGTGCAGGGATGATGGATTGTAAAAAAGCACTTACAGAAACAGATGGTGATATGGAAAAAGCAATTGATTTCCTACGTGAAAAAGGAATTGCAAAAGCTGCAAATAAAGCAGACCGTGTAGCTGCTGAAGGTTTAACTTCTATCTTAACAGAAGGTAACGATGCAGTTATACTTGAAGTAAACTCCGAAACTGACTTCGTTGCTAAAAACGAAGGCTTCCAAACGCTTGTTAAGGAACTTGCTGCACACCTTATTAATAACAAACCGGCTACTGTAGAAGAAGCTTTAGCTCAAACAATGGAAAACGGTACAACTGTTGACTATCATATCAATGCTGCGATTGCTAAAATTGGCGAAAAGCTTTCACTTCGTCGTTTTGCTGTCGTATCTAAAACTGACAATGATGCATTTGGTGCTTACCTTCATATGGGTGGACGTATCAGCGTGTTAACCGTTCTTGAAGGAACTACTGATGCCGATGCTGCAAAAGATATTTCCATGCACATCGCAGCACTTAGTCCAAAATATGTTTCCCGTGACGAAGTTTCACAAGAAGAAGTTGAGCATGAGCGTCAGGTTTTAACACAACAAGCTCTTAACGAAGGCAAGCCTGCGAAAATCGTTGAAAAGATGGTAGAAGGCCGTCTTGGAAAATACTTTGAAGATGTTTGCGTGCTTGACCAATCTTTCGTTAAAAATCCTGATCAAAAGGTTCGTCAATTTGTTGAATCCAAGGGTGCAACACTTCGTGAATTCGTACGTTTCGAAGTTGGAGAAGGCATTGAAAAACGTGAAGATAACTTTGCTGAAGAAGTTATGAACCAAGTAAATAAACAATAGTCAATTATTCTCTGGCTTAAAACAAAACAAGTTTTAAGGGAATGTTACTGGAATAGGTTGTGAATAGGGGACACGGTGTGTTCCCTATTTTTAAAGATTAAATTTACATATCCGGAGGTTTATATGAGCGATCCTAAGTACAAACGCGTTGTATTAAAATTGAGCGGCGAAGCACTTGCTGGTGAATCGAGCTTTGGAATTAAACCTTCTGTCATCAAATCCATCGCCATCCAAGTGAAAGAAATAGCGGAGCTTGGAGTAGAGGTTGCCGTTGTTGTCGGTGGCGGTAATATTTGGCGTGGCAAAATTGGCAGCGAAATGGGTATGGACCGAGCAACAGCCGATTATATGGGAATGCTTGCAACAGTTATGAATTCCTTAGCCCTGCAGGATAGTTTAGAGCACTTAGGGATTGAATCCCGTGTGCAAACATCTATTGAAATGCGTCAGGTGGCGGAACCATATATTAGACGTCGGGCCATTAGGCATTTAGAGAAAAAACGGGTTGTCATTTTTGCGGCGGGTACGGGTAATCCCTATTTCTCAACTGATACAACGGCTGCATTAAGAGCAGCTGAAATTGATGCTGAAGTCATTCTAATGGCAAAAAATAATGTCGATGGCGTTTATTCTGCTGACCCAAGAATAGATCCAAACGCTACTAAATATGAAGATTTATCTTTCCTTGATGTTTTGAAAGAGGGATTAGCAGTCATGGATTCTACTGCCTCTTCGTTATGTATGGATAATGATATTCCGTTGATTGTGTTTTCGATTATGGAACAGGGCAATATTAAACGTGCCGTTTTGGGTGAAAAAATTGGAACGATTGTTAGGGGGAAAAATTAATGCCAAAACAAGTCATTACGAATACAAAAGAACGTATGATAAAAGCAATTCAGTCTTATTCACGTGAACTTGCGAGCATTCGTGCTGGAAGAGCAAGTGCTTCATTGCTGGACAGAATTACCATTGAATATTATGGTGCACCTACTCCTGT
Source organism: Neobacillus soli NBRC 102451 (assembly GCF_001591665.1). Classification (GTDB taxonomy): domain Bacteria; phylum Bacillota; class Bacilli; order Bacillales; family Cytobacillaceae; genus Neobacillus; species Neobacillus soli. Next base: position 58,587 of record NZ_BCVI01000040.1, read on the forward strand.
GAATCAACTGGCAGGAATTTCAACACCGGAAGCAAGACTACTTGTCATACAACCATATGATAAATCCATTCTTGGTGCTATTGAAAAAGCAATCTTGAAGTCTGATTTAGGGTTAAATCCGACGAACGATGGTCTAGTCATTCGACTTTCCATTCCACAATTGACCGAAGAGCGCCGTAAAGAGCTAGTGAAAGTAGTAAGAAAAGAATCAGAAGAGGCAAAAGTTGCCATTCGGAACATTCGCCGTGATGCCAATGATGATTTGAAAAAGTTGGAGAAAAATGGTGAAATTACGGAAGATGCGCTTCGCGGCTATTCTGATGATATTCAAAAGCTGACGGACGAGAATATTCAAAAAGTTGACCAAGTCACTAAGGACAAAGAAAAAGAAATTTTAGAGGTGTAAGGCACGGTGCATTTCTATGAAAGAACCCTCTTTTCAGGGGGTTTTTTCACTATTTTATAACACATATTTTAATATGAGTGATTGTCCGAGAAAGTAGTCTGAATATTATTCTTAATTCCTTTTATTTTACATAAGTTATAAATAAGAGATATATACTCATTTTTTTGGTATGATAAAAACAACTACCCGAAATCCTCATAACAATGGCACTGGCTCAAAGGGAATATTTTATGATTTATTTTCGGAGGAAACGATTACCTAATTGGAGGAGCAATGTCATGTTTAATAAAATAAGGCTTTGGAAGAACAAAAATAACTCTTCCACACTCCGAGATAAAATAGAAAAAATAAAAAAATTGCCTGTTCCTGAACATGTGGCGATTATTATGGATGGCAACGGGCGTTGGGCGAAGAAACGGGCTTTACCACGGATAGCTGGACACCATGAGGGAATGAAAGTGGTCCGAAAAACAACGAAGCTGGCAAATGAGCTGGGATTAAAAGCCATAACATTATATGCTTTTTCGACGGAAAACTGGAAAAGACCAAAAAATGAAGTGGATTACATTATGAAATTGCCTGATGAATTTTTAGGGACCTTCCTGCCCGAATTAATTGAGGAAAATGTTCAAGTAAAAATGATGGGATATAAAAGTCAGCTTCCAGTACATACACTGAGCGCAATAGAAAAAGCTATAGAAGAAACAAAAAATAATGATGGGCTTGTTTTAAACTTTGCACTGAACTATGGAAGTAGGGCGGAAATTCTCGATGCGGTCAAGCAAGTCGTCAATGATTGCAATAGTGGTAAATTATTGGAGGACCAGCTCGATGAAAAAGTCTTTTCTTCCTATTTAATGACCACCGAATTCACCGATCCGGACCTGTTAATCCGTACTAGTGGAGAAATTCGCTTAAGCAACTTTATGCTTTGGCAATTGGCATACTCGGAGCTTTGGTTTACGGATGTCCTATGGCCTGATTTTAATGAAGAACATTTGCTTGAAGCGGTTGAAGCCTTCCAAAAACGCCAGCGTCGTTTTGGCGGGGTATAGAACATCAAAGGTGTTGAAATATTATATGAAGCAGAGAATCCTAACAGCAGTCGTAGCTGCGGCATTATTTTTGCCAATTGTTTATTATGGTGGTATTCCACTTGTTTTATTAACTTATTTTTTAGCGACCATTGGCTTATATGAACTATTGAAAATGAAAAACCTTAGCCTTTTTTCTGTACATGGAATGCTATCGGTCTTGTTTCTTTGGGTTCTTATTTTTCCCGAGAAGTATAACGATGTATTGGGTACCTTCAATTATTCAAAAACAGAACTGTGTATTGCGTTTATTCTTTTGTTATTAGCCTATACCGTAATTACTAAGAATCAATTTACATTTGAAGATATTTCCTTTACCATCTTGTCCGCCATTTATGTAGGAATTGGTTTTTACTATTTCTATGAGACAAGAGTGGAGGGTGGACTAGTCTATATTTTATATTCTTTATTTATGATTTGGGCGACTGATTCAGGCGCTTATTTCATAGGAAAAGCCTTTGGAAAAAGAAAGCTTTGGCCAGAAATTAGTCCTAATAAGACAATTGAAGGATCATTGGGCGGTGTTGTATGTGCTGTCATTGTGGCCATATTATTTGTATTCCTTACTGATATAAACCGTTCAATTATCGCAATAACTGTTGTGCTTTCTGTTTTTGGACAAATTGGTGATTTAGTCGAATCAGCCTTTAAGCGTCACTTTAATGTGAAAGACTCGGGTAAAATCTTACCAGGGCACGGGGGAATCCTTGATCGATTTGACAGTCTCTTATTTGTTTGGCCGTTATTACATTTTTTTCACCTTTGGGCATAGAGCACATGCGTTGCATTTTTAGGAGTTGACATCTATTGAAAACAATTAGCTTATTGGGAGCAACAGGGTCGATTGGCACCCAAACGTTAGATATTATGCGTGAGCACCCTTCTGAATTTACATTAGCCGCATTTTCTTTTGGTAAGAATATTGATTTGGCCCGAAAAATGATTGTTGAATTTAAACCAGAGCTTGTTTCCGTCCAAGACTATCATGACTGTAATATATTAAAAGCTGAATTTCCACATACAAAATTCACTTTTGGTCATGAAGGACTCATTGAGGTTGCTGTTTATGAAAAGGCAGACATTCTTGTCAATGCTGTTATTGGCAGTGTAGGCTTAAATCCAACTTTACAAGCAATTGAATGCGGAAAAATAATTGCCCTTGCCAATAAAGAAACGCTTGTAACGGCAGGGCATTTAGTCATGGATGCTGCACAAAGGAATAATGTTCCACTTCTTCCCGTCGACAGCGAGCATTCTGCTATTTTCCAGGCCCTGCAGGGGGAAAAGGAAAAAAATATAGAAAGATTAATTTTAACTGCTTCAGGAGGGAGCTTTCGTGATCGCTCGCGGCAAGAGTTAGAAAATGTTACAGTGGAAGAGGCTCTTAACCACCCGAATTGGTCGATGGGGGCAAAAATTACGATTGATTCTGCAACCATGATGAATAAAGGGTTGGAAGTGATTGAGGCACATTGGCTTTTTAAGATGCCTTATGAAAAAATTGATGTACTTCTCCATAAGGAAAGCATCATTCATTCAATGGTAGAATTTCATGATAGCAGTATTATCGCCCAACTAGGAACGCCAGATATGAGAGTACCGATCCAATATGCACTCACCTATCCCGATCGTCTGCCGCTGCCCTCATCGAATCGGTTGAATTTAGCCGAAATTGGAAAATTACATTTCAAGGAAATGGATGTCGAAAGATTCCGTTGCCTCAAGTTTGCATACGAGGCAGGGAAAAAAGGCGGAACGATGCCAACTGTTTTGAATGCCGCGAATGAGGCAGCCGTAGCAGCGTTTTTGGAGGGGAAAATTCGTTTCCTGCAGATTGAAGATTTGATTGAAAAAGCATTAACTACTCACCAAACAGTGGAACACCCCAGCTTAAGCGTAATACAAGAGGTAGATAAAGAAACGAGACAATATGTACATTCACTTCTATAAAGAAAAGCGGAAGCATTCGTAAGGCTGCTAAAAGCTGGATAGTTATTGAAGTTAATAGATACATCCCAATCCTGAAAAAAGGTGGTTTTATTTTGACTACAGTTATTGCCTTTATTGTGATTTTCGGCGCGCTCGTCTTCTTTCATGAATTAGGCCATTTGATTTTTGCGAAAAGAGCTGGAATTTTATGCCGCGAATTTGCAATTGGTTTTGGTCCAAAAGTATTCTCTTATAAAAAGGCAGAGACCACGTATACTATTCGGTTACTTCCGATTGGCGGATTTGTCCGCATGGCCGGTGAAGACCCGGAAATGATTGAAATTAAGCCTGGACATCGGATTGGACTATTGTTTGATAAAAATGAATCAGTAAACAAGATCATTTTAAACAATAAAGAAAAGTATCCTAATTGTCGAATTGTTGAAGTGGAGTATGCTGATATCGAAAAGGATTTAATCATTAAGGGATTTCCCGACGATGAAGACGAGGAATTGAAAACCTTTAGCATTGATCCAAAAGCTGTTATTGTTGAAAATGGAATAGAATCACAAATTGCTCCACTTGATCGTCAATTTGGTTCAAAAACATTAGCGCAGAGAACAATGGCAATTTTTGCAGGTCCGATGATGAACTTCATACTCGCCTTTATTGTATTTATAATTATTGCCTTATTACAGGGTGTGCCAACCAACGAACCAAAATTGGGTGAAATAACCCCTGATGGTGCAGCATATGCTGCTGGCCTTAAAAAAGGAGATAAAGTCCAGACTATTAATGGAGCGGAAATTTCCAGCTGGTCTGATGTTGTTGAAATTATTCGAAAAAACCCAAATGAAAAACTAGATTTTTCTATTCTCCGTGATGGGAAAGAAAATGAAATTAAGATAACACCCATTGAAAAAACAGTCGAAGGTAAGAAAATAGGTATGATTGGAGTATACAGCCCAGTCGAAAAATCACCGTTGAAAGCAGTGACCACTGGAGCAGCAGAAACGTATAACTGGACGAAGCAAATCTTTGTGATGCTTGGAAAGTTGGTTACAGGACAGTTTTCAATCGATGCGTTATCGGGTCCAGTTGGTATTTACCAAGCAACCGATACTGTAGCTAAATCGGGGATTTATTATTTAATGAAATGGGCTGGAATTTTAAGCATTAACTTAGGTATTATGAATTTATTACCAATACCGGCATTAGACGGCGGAAGATTAATGTTCTTTGCAGTCGAGGCCGTTAGAGGGAAGCCAATTGATCGTCAAAAGGAAGGTATGGTTCATTTTATTGGATTTGCCCTCCTGATGCTGCTCATGCTTGTTGTCACATGGAATGACATTCAGCGGTTTTTCTTATAATCTAGAAAGAGTTAATTGGGATCGCAAATGCGGTCCCAATTTATTTTTTTGTTCCGGAATTGGATAACATTTTCTGTCGAATAATCCCGAATCACCTTGTATCATGTGATATAATTATTATTTGACACAGATAAGATAAGTAATTTTTATATAGATGGGAGAGGGAACGATGAGCGAACCTGCCTTAGGCAAAAAAGAGCGATTCCAACTCTTGCTCCAGCAGCTGCAATTGATAGAAGATGCTGTAGTAGTGCATTTCAATAATGCGCAAATTGAAAGACTTTTAGTTGAAAAGAGAGAGAGGAAGTGGCATTTTCACTTTTTATTCGAAAAAATCCTTCCCTACAATGTGTATGTTTTATTTACAACTCAGCTCGAAAGAACTTTCTCAAATATCGCGACGATTTCATACGAAATCCATGTAACAAATCAAACCATCTCACCAGAGTTATTACATGAATATTGGAGTTTTTGCATCCAGCAAATTGACGGAATTGCGCCACCGCTTGTGAAACTATTAAATGAACAACTGCCCGAAGTCAGCGGGAACAAGCTGACGATCATGGTTAGAAACGAAACAGAGGGTTTAGCATTAAAACGAAAATATGGACCAGTGATAGGCGATATTTATCAATCCTTCGGTTTTCCGATTGTTACAATTGAGACGGACTTGAAAAACGAAGAGAAAAATGAAGAGTATGAACAATTTCTATTGGCAAAACAAAAGGAAGATCAAGAACGCGCCTTGTTAGCAATGGTGGAAATGCAAAAGAAAGATGCAGACCAATCTGCTGGAGATGTCCCAGATGGCCCAATTTCCATTGGTCTTACTATTAAAGATAATAACGACCACCGCAGTCTGATTGATATAGTCGATGAAGAGAGAAGAGTAGTGGTTGAGGGGTATATTTTTGATGCTGAGATACGGGAGCTTCGAAGTGGCCGTTCACTGCTTACATTTAAAATAACCGACTATACTAGTTCAATCATCGTGAAAATGTTTTCGAGGGATAAAGAGGATGCTGCCCACTTCCAACGAGTGAAAAAAGGAATTTGGGTAAAGGTACGCGGAAGCATCCAAAACGATACCTTTGTTCGTGACCTTGTGATGATTGGAAACGATATTAATGAAATCAAGCCTGCTCAGCGTAAGGATACAGCACCAGATGATGGAAAACGGGTTGAACTCCATCTTCATACGCCAATGAGCCAAATGGATGCAGTGACGCCAGTAAGTGCACTCGTTGCTCAGGCGAAAAAATGGGGTCACAAAGCCATTGCTGTGACCGACCATGCCGTTGCCCAATCCTTTCCTGAAGCATATGGCGCCGGTAAGAAAAATGATATTAAAATTCTTTACGGTGTGGAAGTGAATTTAGTCGATGATGGGGTACCAATCGCGTATAATGACGCCCATCGACTCCTTGCGGAAGATACGTTTGTCGTCTTCGACGTTGAAACAACCGGACTTTCAGCTGTATATGATACGATTATTGAACTTGCGGCAGTGAAATTGCATGACGGGGAAATCATCGACCGGTTCGAGTCTTTTGCCAACCCGCATCATCGATTATCGGCAACAACGATTAATCTGACAGGAATTACCGATGATATGGTGCAATCTGCACCAGAAATTGAAGATGTCCTAAGGAAGTTTAGCGAATGGGCCGGAAATGATGTGCTTGTTGCCCATAATGCCTCTTTTGATATGGGCTTTCTAAATGTGGGCTATAAAAAGATAGGCTATGAAAAAGCGAAAAATCCTGTTATTGATACACTTGAACTGGGACGATTTCTCTATCCTGAGATGAAAAACCATCGCTTAAATACCCTAACCAAGAAGTTTGATATTGAATTAACCCAGCATCACCGGGCCATTTTTGATGCAGAGGCAACGGGTTATTTACTCCTGAAGATGCTTAAAGATGCTCTTGAAAAAGGGATTGAGTACCATGATGCACTTAATGATAACATGGGAAAAGGGAATGCGTATCAACGGGCTCGGCCGTATCATTGTACACTTTTGGCACAAAACGATGTTGGTTTAAAGAATTTATTTAAACTCGTATCTATTTCACACCTTGAGTACTTTTATCGAGTCCCTCGATTACCTAGATCTGTTCTTCAAAAATATAGAGAAGGCATCTTGGTTGGCTCGGGTTGTAGTAAAGGTGAAGTATTTGAAGGTATGATGCAAAAATCCCCTGAGGAAGTGGAAGCACATGCCCGCTTTTATGACTATCTTGAGGTTATGCCTAAAGAGGTAAATGCACCGTTGATTGAAATGGAATTGGTCCGCAATGAAAATGCTATGGAAGATATTATTAGTAAAATTGTGACGCTTGGTGAAAAATTAGGTCTTCCGGTTGTTGCAACAGGAAATGTTCATTATTTAAATGAAATTGATAAAATCTATCGAAAAATTCTAATTAACTCACAGGGCGGGGCTAACCCGCTGAACCGTCATCAGCTTCCGGATGTTCACTTTCGGACAACCAATGAAATGCTAGAAGCATTCTCATTCTTGGGTAAGGAAAAAGCAAAGGAAATTGTCGTCACCAACACGAATAAGGTAGCAGATATGATTGAGAATATTAAACCAATCAAAGATGACCTATATACCCCGAAAATTGAAGGGGCCGATGAAGAAATGCGTGAAATGAGTTATTCAATGGCCCGAAGCATTTACGGTGATACCCTTCCTGAAATTGTCGAAGCCCGTCTTGAAAAAGAACTGAAAAGCATCATTGGTCATGGTTTCGCGGTTATTTATTTGATTTCGCATAAGCTTGTGAAAAAGTCTCTTAACGATGGTTATCTTGTTGGCTCACGGGGGTCGGTTGGTTCGTCTCTTGTTGCGACAATGACGGAGATAACGGAAGTAAATCCATTGCCGCCGCATTATGTGTGTCCAAGCTGTAAGCATTCCGAGTTCTTTACGGATGGATCGATTGGTTCTGGGTTTGATTTGCCTGATAAAGATTGTCCGCAATGTGGCGGAAAATATAAGAAGGACGGTCACGATATTCCGTTCGAAACGTTCCTTGGCTTTAAAGGGGATAAGGTTCCCGATATTGATTTGAACTTTTCGGGAGAATATCAGCCTCGTGCCCATAACTATACAAAGGTACTATTTGGAGAGGATAAAGTGTTCCGTGCTGGAACGATAGGTACGGTTGCGGAAAAAACTGCCTATGGTTATGTAAAAGCCTATCAGCAGGATAACAATCTGCAAATACGCGGTGCTGAAGTCGACCGGCTAGTTTCCGGCTGTACGGGTGTAAAAAGAACAACGGGTCAGCACCCGGGCGGGATTATCGTTATCCCTGATTACATGGATGTTTATGATTTTTCACCGATTCAATTCCCGGCAGATGACAGGAATTCCGAATGGAAGACAACCCATTTTGATTTCCATTCCATCCATGATAACGTCTTAAAACTGGATATCCTCGGTCATGACGATCCGACGGTCATCAGAATGCTTCAGGACCTGAGCGGAATGGATCCAAAAACAATCCCGACAGATGACCCTGAAGTGATGAAAATCTTTAGCGGTACGGAATCCTTGGGTGTAACAGAACAGCAAATCATGTGTAAAACGGGAACCCTCGGAATTCCAGAATTTGGCACTCGATTTGTCCGGCAGATGCTTGAAGATACAAAGCCAACAACTTTTTCAGAACTTGTTCAGATTTCGGGATTATCGCACGGAACTGACGTATGGCTTGGGAATGCACAGGAATTAATCCATAATCAAACGTGTAACTTAAGTGAAGTAATCGGCTGTCGTGACGATATCATGGTTTACCTTATTTATCAGGGGCTCGATCCATCCTTCGCCTTTAAAATTATGGAATCAGTCCGAAAAGGTAAAGGCTTAAGCGATGAAATGGAAGCGGAAATGCGCAGAAACGAAGTACCAGAATGGTACATTGATTCCTGCAAAAAAATAAAATACATGTTCCCTAAAGCACACGCCGCGGCGTATGTGTTAATGGCGGTTAGGATTGCCTATTTTAAGGTTCACCTCCCACTTCTCTATTACGCTGCCTATTTTACTGTTCGTGCAGAGGATTTTGACATTGAAGCAATGTCGCGCGGTTCAGAATCAATTCGTGCAAAGATTGAAGAAATTAACGCAAAAGGTCTTGAAGCGTCAAATAAAGAGAAAAACTTATTAACGGTTTTGGAACTGGCCCTTGAAATGACGGAAAGGGGATTTGTTTTCCAAAATTACGATTTATACAAATCGGATGCATCAGATTTTATCATTGAAGGGAATACACTAATTCCTCCGTTTAATTCGATTCCAGGCCTTGGTACAAATGCGGCCTTTAACATTGTCAAGGCACGGGGAGAAGGAGAGTTTTTATCAAAAGAAGACCTGCAGCAGCGCGGAAAGGTATCGAAGACCATCCTCGAATATTTAGATAGACAAGGTTGCCTTAAATCCCTGCCAGAGCAAAATCAGCTATCGTTGTTCTAAATAGGGATAACCTTGATATACCGGGTTTGCATTTGCATATAAATCATGGTTATGGTATAGTCTTATTGGAAATACTAAGAAATACTCTCGTGTCTAAGAGTGGGGAAACCCACTCTTTCGTCTTGTTTACGATTTATTTTAAAGTAATAAATTGATAAAACTTTCCGTGAACTACATACAATATGGGTGGAATTATTGAAAAAGGAGGTAGGTCATGAGCAAGGTAACGGAAGTTGTGGAAGCGCTGGCTGAACCAATTTTTCAAGAGCTTGGTTTGGAATTAGTGGAAATTCAATATGTGAAGGAAGGGAAAAACTGGTTTCTTCGCGTATATATTGATTCAGACAATGGTGTTGATATTGAGGATTGCGGAATTGTCAGCGAACGACTCAGCGAAAAACTCGATGAGATTGACCCAATTCCCCATAATTACTTTCTTGAAGTGTCTTCACCTGGAGCAGAACGTCCATTAAAAAAAGATAAAGATTTCGAAAAGGCAATAGGAAAAAATGTGTTTATTAAAACCTATGAGCCATTGGATGGGGAAAAGGGCTTCGAAGGGAAATTGTTAGAATTTGATGGTCAAACCTTGAAAATCGAAGTTAAGATTAAAACCCGTAGGAAAGTGATTGAAATTCCCTATGAAAAAGTAGCAAATGCTCGATTAGCAGTTATTTTTTCTTAAAGAAAAAATTTGAAGTGGATAGGGGGATACAAACAGATGAGCAGCGAATTATTAGATGCTCTTACAATACTGGAAAGAGAAAAGGGTATTTCCAGAGATGTTTTAATTGATGCCATAGAGGCAGCGCTTATTTCGGCTTATCGCCGTAATTTTAACCAGGCCCAGAATGTCCGGATTGATTTAAATTTAAACACCGGCACGATGCGCGTTTTTGCCAGGAAAGAAGTGGTCGATCAAGTTTTTGATCCGCGGCTTGAAATTTCTGTTGAGGATGCTAGACAAATCAATCCAAACTACGTGGTCGAAGATGTTGTCGAAATGGAAGTAACTCCAAAGGACTTTGGCCGGATTGCCGCGCAAACGGCAAAGCAGGTCGTTACCCAACGTGTTAGAGAAGCAGAACGAGGCATTATTTATTCGGAATTTATTGACCGCGAAGAAGATATTATGACTGGTATCGTTCAAAGGCTGGATTCTAAATTTATCTATGTGAGTCTTGGGAAAATAGAGGCATTACTTCCGGTAAACGAGCAAATGCCAAACGAACGTTATAAGCCGCATGATCGAATCAAAGTATTTATTACAAAAGTTGAAAAAACAACCAAGGGTCCGCAAATATTTGTATCTAGGACACATCCGGGGCTTTTAAAACGATTATTTGAAATTGAAGTTCCTGAAATATATGACGGAACCGTTGAAATTAAATCTGTTGCCCGTGAGGCCGGAGACCGCTCGAAAATTTCGGTTCATTCGGACAATCATGAAGTTGACCCAGTTGGGTCTTGTGTTGGTCAAAAGGGAACGAGGGTTCAAGCCGTAGTCAATGAATTGAAGGGTGAGAAGATCGATATTGTTAAATGGTCTGACGATCCCGTTGTATTTGTTGCGAACTCGCTTAGTCCTTCTAAGGTTTTAGATGTCATGATTAACGAAAATGAAAAAGCAACAACCGTGGTTGTTCCAGATTATCAGCTATCATTAGCCATCGGGAAACGAGGACAAAATGCCCGATTAGCTGCGAAATTAACAGGATGGAAAATTGATATCAAATCAGAAACCGAAGCTCGAGAAATTGGTATTTATCCACGTGAGGAAACGATTAGGCTTTTTGATGATCAAGTTGATTCTGATTTCGAGTTTGAAGAAGATTTGGACTAAAATGTGAGGTGAATGATGAGTGAACACTCAAAGAAAAGTTCCTATGCGCAAGTGTGTAGCAACCGGTGAAATGAAGCCGAAAAAAGAACTCGTTCGCATCGTTCGCTCAAAAGAAGGGGATGTATCCATCGACCTGACGGGTAAAAAATCAGGAAGGGGTGCTTACCTTTCAAAGGACAAGGAAGCTGTCTTACTTGCCAAGAAAAAAAATACCCTATCTAATCACTTACAGGTTTCTATAAATGATTCGTTATACGAAGAGCTCTTAGAGCTCATAGAGAAGGAGAACTGACTATCCAAATGAACCAAAAACAATGGATGTCATTGCTTGGCTTGGCCAATCGAGCACGCAAAATCATATCTGGTGAGGAGCTAACCGTGAAGCAGATTCAAAGCGGGAAAGCGCGCCTCATTTTATTATCCGCAGATGCTTCTGCAAATACGACAAAAAAGATTACAGATAAATGTAATTCGTATGAGGTTCCATATAAACTTGTGGAAAATCGTCATCTTCTTGGTCAAGCAATTGGCAAGGAAGCCCGCGTTGTTGTAGCTATTCTGGATGATGGATTCGCCAAAAAACTGGTAACGTTGCTCGATTAAATCTAGCGGGGGTGAAAAGATGAGTAAAATACGTGTATATGAATATGCAAAAAAGCACAACATTTCAAGTAAAGAAATCATCACAAAATTAAAAGAAATGAATATAGAGGTTTCTAACCATATGGCAACAATTGAAGATTCAGAAGTTAAAAAACTTGACGCTACCTACAACAAAAAAGAAAACAGCACACCACAGCAAAAACAAGGGAATGGGCAACAAAATCGCTCGAACGCGCGTCCTGCCCAGCAACGTCCAGCTAATTCAGGGCAAAAGCCACAAACGCAGACGAAAGCAACACCTAAAGCATTTGAGGAAGCGGCTGATAAAACTGCTGCTCCAAGCAAGGTAAAAGTAGTCTCTCCGCCAAAAACGGCTGAAGGGAAAAAACAAAATCAGCAAAATCAATCAAAAGAAAATAAAGTCTTCAGCAATGCTGATAAAGCTAAGGCCAAGCCTTATAATAACAACCAGAATCGTAATAATAATTTTAATAAAAAGAAGAAGGCTCATACGCCAGTTCAGCAAGCACAGCCGCAAAAGCGGAAAGAGAGAGAGCTTCCCGCTAAAATTACCTATAGTGAATCACTAACGGTTGGAGAACTAGCTAAAAAGATCTATCGCGAGCCTTCAGAAATTATTAAAAAGCTTTTTTTACTTGGTGTGATGGCAACCATAAATCAAGTTTTAGATAAAGATGCGATTGAATTGATTGCTGGTGAGTATGGGGTAGAGGTTGAAGAGGAAATCAAGATCGATACAACGGACCTTGAAGTTTATTTTACAGAAGATGCTGCTGAATCCCAAGTGGAACGACCATCTGTTGTTACCATCATGGGTCACGTTGACCACGGTAAAACAACCCTTTTAGACTCAATTAGAAACACAAAGGTAACCGAAGGCGAAGCTGGAGGAATCACACAGCATATCGGGGCCTATCAAGTAGTTGAAAATGGGAAGAAAATAACTTTCCTTGATACACCTGGACATGCTGCCTTCACAACAATGCGTGCCCGCGGTGCAAAAATTACCGATATTACCATACTAGTTGTTGCTGCAGATGACGGTGTCATGCCGCAAACGGTTGAAGCGATTAACCATGCCAAAGCTGCTGAAGTACCAATTATTGTCGCGGTAAATAAAATGGATAAAGAAGCGGCAAATTCAGATCGTGTAATGCAGGAATTAACCGAACATGGATTAGTAGCAGAAGCCTGGGGCGGTGAAACAATCTTTGTACCACTTTCCGCTAAAACAGGTGAAGGAATTGATAATCTGCTTGAAATGATTCTTCTCGTTGGTGAAGTAGAGGAATACAAAGCTAATCCGCAACGGAAAGCTGTTGGGACAGTAATTGAAGCGCAGCTAGACAAAGGGCGTGGATCTGTTGCCACGTTATTAGTTCAAAACGGAACTTTAAAAATAGGCGATCCAATCGTTGTCGGAAACACGTTTGGACGTGTCCGTGCAATGGTAAATGATAAAGGCCGCCGCGTAAAAGAAGCGGGACCATCGACACCTGTTGAAATTACTGGACTAAGCGATGTGCCACAGGCTGGAGACCGTTTTGTTGTCTTTGATGACGAAAAGACAGCTCGTCAGGTAGGAGAAGCACGTGCCCAAACGGCATTGGTGGCCCAGCGTGGTGAAAAATCAATCGTCAGTCTTGAAACACTATTTGATCAGTTGAAGCTAGGTGAAATGAAGGATCTAAACATCATTCTTAAAGCTGATGTTCAAGGTTCAGCTGAAGCCGTAGCAGCTTCTCTGAAGAAAATCGACGTACAGGGTGTTAATATAAAAATTATTCATAGTGGTGCAGGCGCGATTAATGAGTCTGATATTAGTCTTGCTGCTGCTTCGAATGCAATTGTCATTGGCTTTAACGTTCGTCCGGATGTAAATGCGAAGCGTGCTGCAGAAGCCGAGAAAGTAGACGTTCGTCTACACCGTATTATATATAAAGTGATCGAAGAGATTGAAGCAGCAATGAAAGGTATGCTTGACCCCGAATTCCAAGAAAAAGTTATCGGTCAAGCTGAAATTCGCCAAACCTTTAAGGTTTCAAAAGTTGGCACGATTGCCGGCTCTTATGTAACGGATGGTAAAATTACCCGCGACAGCGGAATTCGTTTAATTCGTAACGGTATTGTTACTTTTGAAGGTCAAATCGATGACTTAAAACGATTTAAAGATGATGTAAAAGAAGTGGCGCAAGGTTATGAATGTGGAATAACTATTAAAAACTTTAACGATGTTAAAGAAGGAGATATCATTGAAGCATTCGTAATGGAAGAAATTGAACGTAAATGATCTCAGTTCTTTCTATTTGTGGAAGTCTCCGCAAATAGAAAGAACGATCACCGAGATTGAATGGCTTTAAATAAAGAGGTGAATGTGATGAGCCACAGAGCAAATCGTGTTAGTGAACAAATGAAAAAAGAACTGGGTGACATCATCAGTCGTAAAATCAAAGATCCCCGGATTGGTTTTGTGACAGTTACTGACGTTGAAGTAACTGGTGATCTACAGCAAGCCAAAGTTTATATTTCCGTTCTAGGTGATGAAGAGCAAAGAGAAAATACGTTAAAAGGTCTAGCTAAAGCAAAAGGGTTCATTCGGACTGAAATTGGCCATCGTATTCGTCTCCGTAAAACGCCGGAAATCATCTTTGAATGGGATGAATCAATCGATTACGGACATCGAATTGATACACTTCTTCATCAATTGCAATCGGATGAGAAACCGGTGGAGAAGAAGGAAGAAGAGTAAATGGATAGACAATTGTCTATCCATTTTTTTCGAGAAAAAATGGAGAACGGAGCGAATAAGGTGGAAGGTATTTTACCATTATTTAAACCAGCAGGGTTGACTTCACATGATTGTGTCTTTAAATTAAGAAAGATTTTAAAAACCAAAAAAGTTGGACACACAGGTACACTTGATCCCGATGTCACAGGGGTTCTTCCTATTTGTATTGGTAAAGCGACGAAGGTTGCCGAATACATAACTGATGCTGGTAAAGCGTACGAAGGTGAAGTAACCATTGGTTATGCAACTACAACGGAAGATGCTTCAGGCGAAATTGTTGAACAGAAAAGGATTGATCGGACAATTCAACGCGAAGAAATCCTTCAGATTTTTGATTCCTTAACCGGTGAAATTGAACAAACACCTCCAATGTTCTCAGCGGTAAAAGTGGGAGGGGTGCGTCTCTATGAGTATGCACGTAAAGGGATTGTAGTTGAGCGGCCTTCTAGAAAGGTTACAATCCATTCAATTGAACTTCTAGATGAGAGGGTTGAATTTTCTGGGGAGACGATTAGCTTTCGTTTTAGGGTAAGATGCAGTAAGGGGACCTATATTCGAACTTTAGCCGTCATGATTGGTGAAAGCCTTGGATATCCCGCCCATATGTCGGATTTAAAGAGAATTCAATCAGCATCCTTTAAATTGGAGGATTGTTTAACCTTTGATGAGGTAGAAGCATTGATGAGCGAAGGAACAATCACAACTGTATTAAGGCCTTTAGAAACGGCACTTTCCCATTTGCCGAAATTACTGATTAATGATAAAGTAGCAGAGAAAGTGAAAAATGGGGCATTATTAGCAATGCCCGAACATCTAAAAAACAGTAACGGACCTATTATCGCTGAAACTATAGATGGACTGGCTCTTGCTATTTATGCAAGGCATCCAAACAAGCCAGATCTTCTTAAACCAGTTAAAGTATTGCGAAATAATATAGAATAAACAGGTACGGTATGGAAAAGGTGAGTTTCTTGGAAGTAATAAGGCTTAGTTTCCCACTTAAGATAATGAACAACGAATTTCCGCCCTTGGCTATGGCCCTTGGCTATTTTGACGGCGTCCATAGGGGCCATCAGCAAGTAATCCTTGAGGCAAAGAGACAGGCGGAGGAAAAAGGTTTACATAGCGCCGTGATGACCTTTGATCCACACCCATCAGTTGTATTAGGAAAAAATAAGAGGCATGTGCATTATATAACCCCATTAACAGAAAAAGTTCAAATTTTGGAGAGAATAGGAATTGATTACCTGTTTATCATCCAATTTACATTAGAATTTGCTAACCTTTTACCGCAAGAATTTATTGATGAGTACGTAATCGGGCTTAATGTCCAACACGTTGTCGCTGGATTTGATTTTACTTATGGCAGGATGGGAAAAGGAACAATGGAAACACTGCCCTTCCATTCGAGAGATGTATTTTCTTATTCAGTTGTTCCCAAGTTCACTGAAGGTGACGAAAAGGTTAGTTCTACTAGAATTCGCAATCTTCTAACGGATGGAAGAATGGATGAACTTTCATCTCTCTTAGGCCGTTTCTATACAACCTCAGGAGTCGTCATCCATGGAGATAAACGAGGCAGAACAATTGGATTTCCAACCGCGAACATCGACGTAAATGAGGAGTATATTTTTCCCCCCCTTGGTGTTTACGCAGTCAGAATAAAAATCGATAGTCAATGGCACAAGGGTGTTTGTAATGTGGGGTTTAAACCTACATTTAATAAGGAAGCATTGCGCGTATCCGTTGAAGTTCATATATTTGACTTCAATCAAGACATTTACGGTAAAGATGTGGTCATTGAATGGCATCTTCATTTACGAAAAGAAAAGAAATTCGCAGGGGTCGAAGAACTCGTTACTCAAATTGAAAAGGATAAGCAAAATGTTATTACTTATTTTAAAAGATAAGAGAGTATTTTGAGAATTGTCTAGCTCCAGCGCCCTAGCGGCTAGTGTCCTTCGTTCTCCGTGTTTCCTTTATCTCAGTTGGAGCGCTCCAGGCCATACGCCGCTGAACTGGGAGCTTGCACTTTTCTTATAAAGAATCGACAATCTTCATGATGCCGGTTGTTAATAGGAGTTTTTCCTACAATAAAAGTAGGTATTAACTTGCTTTTTGACGTAAAAAGTTGTATCCTTATTAACGTATTAAAAAATAACCTATACTTGGCAAGACGAATCACCAACGTTTGCTCGGTACCAGGGGATTTGTAAATTTTAGGAGGTGAATCCGGATGGCAATCACTCAAGAACGTAAAAATGAACTGATCTCTGAGTATAAAACTCATGAGAGCGACACTGGATCTGCAGAAGTTCAAATCGCTGTCCTTACTGAATCAATCAACAATTTGAACGAGCACTTACGTACTCATAAGAAAGATCACCACTCACGTCGCGGTCTTTTGAAAATGGTTGGTAAACGTCGTAATCTTTTAACATTCTTACGTAACAAAGATGTTCAACGTTACCGTGTGTTAATTAATAAGCTTGGTCTACGTCGTTAGTTTAAAGAAGCGGGATTTATCCCGCTTTTTTGTTAGGTTAAAAAGGCGCTGACGCTAGACAAAACGAAAATTTTTTATACATATTTTTAAGTCGGAACTTATTTGTGCATACTATAAGTGATTTGAATTTATACAATAAGCTTTTAAAGCTTTTTTTATATTTTAAAGATTTAGTAAGATTTAGATAGAGAGGGGTAAAAAAATGGAACATACGAAACATGAATATTCTATGGATTGGGCAGGTCGTAAGTTAACCGTTGAAATTGGCCAACTAGCTAAACAAGCAAACGGTGCGGTTATGGTACGTTATGGTGATACAGCCGTATTAAGTACAGCAACTGCTTCAAAAGAACCAAAAAATTTAGACTTCTTTCCATTAACAGTTAACTATGAAGAACGGTTGTATGCTGTTGGTAAAATTCCTGGCGGCTTTATTAAACGTGAGGGCCGACCTAGTGAAAAGGCAATTTTAGCAAGCCGTCTGATTGACAGACCGATTCGCCCGCTTTTTGCTGATGGTTTCCGCAATGATGTTCAAGTCATTAGTATTGTTATGAGTGTGGATCAAAATTGTTCCTCGGAAATGGCTGCTATGTTCGGTTCTTCCTTGGCTTTATCTACTTCAGATATTCCGTTTGAAGGGCCAATTGCTGGTGTTGTTGTTGGACGGGTAAACAATGAGTTTGTTATCAATCCAACAGTTGAACAAGCTGAAAAAAGTGATATCCACTTAACCGTTGCTGGTACAAAGGATGCAATCAACATGGTTGAGGCAGGTGCCCTTGAGGTGCCAGAGGAAACAATGCTTGAAGCCATTATGTTTGGTCATGATGAAATCAAAAGTTTAATTGAATTCCAAGAGAAAATTGTCACCGAGATTGGTAAGCAAAAAAGAGAAATTAATCTATATGAGATTGATTTAGGGCTTGAGGCCGCAGTAAGAGAAATGTGTGAAGCTGATATGGTAAATGCCATTCAGGTTCAAGAGAAGCATGCCCGCGAAGATGCAATTAAAGAAGTGAAAAATCGCGTGATTGCAAGCTACGAAGAACAAGAAGCAACTGCGGATGATATGAAACAAGTGAAGCAAATTTTGGACAAGATTGTTAAAGGTGAGGTTCGCCGCTTAATTACAGTTGAGAAGGTTCGTCCGGATGGCCGGAAAATTGATGAAATCCGTCCGTTATCTTCCCAAGTAAGTATTTTGCCTCGTACTCATGGTTCAGGATTATTTACACGTGGACAAACACAGGCCTTAAGTATTTGTACCCTTGGGGCAATGGGTGATGTACAGATTCTGGATGGACTAGGAATTGAGGAAGAAAAACGGTTTATGCATCATTATAACTTCCCATTATTCAGTGTTGGAGAAACAGGTCCGATCCGCGGCCCAGGCCGCCGGGAAATTGGACATGGTGCACTAGGTGAACGTGCTCTTGAACCAATTATTCCATCGGAAAAGGATTTTCCTTATACGATTCGTCTAGTCTCTGAGGTACTTGAATCCAATGGTTCAACATCTCAGGCAAGTATTTGTGCAAGTACATTAGCGATGATGGATGCAGGAGTTCCTATCAAAGCCCCTGTAGCAGGAATTGCGATGGGTCTTGTGAAATCAGGTGAGCATTATACTGTATTATCCGATATTCAAGGGATGGAAGATCATCTTGGAGATATGGATTTTAAAGTAGCTGGAACGGCTAAAGGAGTAACAGCCCTGCAAATGGATATTAAAATCGAGGGTCTTTCCCGCGAAATTTTAGAAGAAGCTTTACAGCAGGCAAAAGTAGGAAGAATGCATATCTTAAACTCAATGCTTGCAACCATTTCAGAATCAAGAGCGGAACTTTCTGAATTTGCACCGAAGATTTTAACAATGACAATCAATCCAGATAAAATCCGTGATGTGATTGGACCGAGCGGAAAACAAATCAATAAGATTATTGAAGAAACTGGTGTTAAGATTGATATTGAACAGGATGGTACTGTATTTATTGCCTCTACAAATCAAGAAATGAACCAAAAGGCTAAGAAAATCATTGAAGATCTTGTTCGTGAGGTTGTAGTAGGTGAAATGTATCTTGGTAAGGTTAAACGAATTGAAAAATTCGGTGCCTTCGTGGAAATTTTTGCCGGTAAAGACGGTCTCGTTCATATTTCCGAACTTGCTGAAGAACGAGTTGGTAAAGTGGAGGATGTTGTTAAAATCGGGGATGAGCTTTTAGTAAAAGTAACCGAAATCGACAAACAAGGCCGCGTGAACTTATCGCGAAAAGCAATTTTGAAAGAACAGCGTGAAAAAGCTGAAGAAAATCAATAATATTTGAGTTTATACTAATAAAAAAGTCAGGGGGGTCCCTGGCTTTTTCTATGTGAACATGTATTCCATAAGCTTTAGTCTTTCCATGTTCTACCTTGTCCTTCACATACATAATCTGTATGAAAGGGGGAAAGGTAGATGAAAAAGGTTTCAATTTTTATCATAATTTGTTTGACTGCATGGATCACAGTGAGCAATCCAATTGTGAATAAATACGTGGCCTCATTAAAAGAATCTGCTCTTCCGGCAGTGAAGCAATCGGATCCACTATATCAACGTATTATAAAAAATGCCTCTACATATGAAATACCACCTTCTGAAGCGACCGTAGACAGGGTCTGGAAGGCCATTCCCGGATATAACGGGCTGAAGGTTGATATTACCGCCTCATATAAAAATATGAAAAAAAAAGGCATCTATGATGAAAAGAAACTAGTGTTTTTCCAGACGAAACCAAAGGTTCATCTCCAGGATTTGCCGCCATCACCCATTTATAAAGGTCATCCAGATAAACCGATGGTAACACTAATTATTAATGTGGCATGGGGGAATGAATATTTATCTGATATGCTTGAAACCCTAAAAAGGCATAGTGTATCTGCTAGCTTTTTTCTAGAAGGTAATTGGGTCAAAAAGAATCCAGAGCTTGCAAAGTTGATTGTCAGTGCAGGACATGAGGTTGGAAATCATTCTTATTCACATCCAGATATGAAAAAGCTGACAGCCACCCAGGCTAGGGAGCAAATCCAGAAAACCAACGAAGTAATCGAAGCAGCAACAGGTAAGAAGTGTGCATGGTTTGCACCGCCTAGTGGCAGCTACCGGGATGAGACAATAAGGATTGCCGCTCAATTAAATATGAAGACAGTTATGTGGACAGTTGATACAGTTGATTGGAGAAAGCCTGCACCTGAAAGGCTCATAGAGCGCGTGATGACAAAAATTGATAAAGGTTCTATCGTACTTATGCATCCAACTGATTCAACGGCAAAATCCCTCGACCGCTTAATTACTTTAATCGAACAGAAAAATTTTAAAATAGGTACACTTTCTGAATTAATGAGCGAAGAAAGAATTATGGAATAATAATTTGATAAAAATATATCAGAAAATTGGTGAAAGTCAACTTTTGTAAGTATAATAATAAATGGAATAGTAGCATCTGTGTTTAGAGGAGGAAGTCGATGATTAATAAATATACTTGTCAAAATGGAGTAAGAATTGTATTGGAGAATATCCCTACCGTACGTTCGGTTGCAATTGGTGTTTGGATTGGAACAGGCTCTAGGGATGAGAATCCACAAAACAATGGGATTTCCCATTTTCTTGAGCACATGTTCTTTAAAGGCACTACAACACGATCAGCCAAGGAAATTGCCGAATCCTTTGATAGTATTGGAGGACAGGTGAATGCGTTTACCTCTAAGGAGTATACCTGTTATTACGCAAAAGTCCTTGATACACATTCCCAATTTGCTTTAGATGTATTAGCTGATATGTTCTTTAATTCCACTTTTGTCGAGGAGGAATTAAACAAGGAAAGAAATGTTGTTTTAGAAGAAATAAAAATGTATGAAGATACACCAGATGACATTGTCCATGATTTACTTAGCCAAGCGGTTTTTGGTGATCACCCGCTGGGATACCCAATTCTTGGCACGGAAGAAACATTAAATACGTTTACGAGCAGCACACTAAAGGAATATATCCATGAAAGATATACGCCTGAAAATGTAGTTATCTCCATAGCAGGGAATGTATCTGAGGCATTTATTCAAGAAGTAGAAAAGTATTTTGGGGCCTATAAAGGTGATAACAAACAGACACCTGAAAATATTCCTGTTTTCCATGCAAATCAAATTTCACGGAAAAAGGAAATTGAGCAGGCTCATTTATGTATAGGTTTCGAAGGGTTAAAGGTTGGACACGAAGACATCTACAGCTTAATAACATTAAATAATATTTTGGGCGGAAGCATGAGCTCACGATTATTCCAGGAAGTTCGTGAGCAAAGAGGCCTTGCTTATTCCGTATTCTCCTACCATTCCGCCTATCAGGACAGCGGAATTGTGACATTGTACGGTGGAACTGGAGCAAAACAGCTGAATGTTTTATTTGAAACCATCCAAGAAACACTCGATACATTAAAGAGGGATGGGATTACAGACAAGGAATTAACGAATAGTAAAGAACAGCTTAAAGGAAGCTTGATGCTTAGCTTAGAAAGTACAAATAGCCGGATGAGCAGGAATGGCAAAAATGAACTTTTATTAAAACGCCATCGTTCACTAGACGAAATCATCGAACAGATTGACTTAGTCTCTAAAAAGAGTGTAGACGAAATGACCAATAGGGTCTTTAATGATAAATACTCCGTTACCTTAATTAGTCCCGACGGAGAATTTCCAAATAAATTAACGTAACATGAAAAAACAGTTCGCTTGCGAACTGTTTTTTTCTATAGTCTATTTTAGGACTTCCCTCTATAAACTAATAGAAAAGGGCTATGAAGGGGGCGTCGGATTGAGGCTGAGTGAATTAAGCGGGAAGGAAATTGTTGATGTGAAAAAGGCGGAGCGTCTTGGAGTACTAGGTCAGACAGATTTAGAAATTAATGAAGGAACAGGGCAAATACAGGCATTGCTTATTCCTTCATTAAAATGGTTTGGTTTCCGGAAACAAGGAGAGGAAATAAGGGTTCCCTGGCAGCATATAAAAAAAATAGGCACTGACATGATCATTATTGATATTCCTGAAGAAGAATAGTAAAAATTCAAAAAGAGCCCAAGCAAAACAAATTTTGCTTGGGCTCTTTCATTTTACTAAAGGTGGAAAACTCACCATATCAAGAAATCTTACATAAGATGTTGGAGTGATATGAAGAAAAGCGGAGCTTACTTTTAGCGGTGCTGTAGCTGGATAATGAAAAAGGAAAAAAAGTTGGATTTTTAAAAGAAGAAGGTGAATGTTTTCATGCTGACAGGGATGCAGATAGCCGTGATTGGCGGAGATGCCAGACAGCTGGAAATCATCCGTAAGTTAACCGAATTGGATGCAAGGTTATCGCTTATTGGTTTCGAACAGCTTGATCACGCCTTCGCTGGTGCGGTCAAGGAAAAGCTGGATGAGGTTGATTTTTCAAATATGGATGCTCTTATCCTCCCGGTGCCCGGTACAAATTTAGAAGGGCAGGTAGAAACAATCTTTTCTAATGAGAGGGTTATTCTGACAGAATCAATACTGGGTAAAACGCCTGAACATTGTTCGATTTATTCAGGGATAAGCAATGCCTATTTAAATGGAATATCGAAGCAGGCAAAACGAACGCTGATTCAGTTATTTGAAAGGGATGATGTTGCCATTTATAATTCGATTCCAACTGTGGAAGGCACAATTATGATGGCAATCCAGCATACCGACTTCACGATTCACGGTGCAAATATTACCGTTTTAGGCTTAGGAAGAGTTGGAATGAGTGTAGCAAGAACCTTTGCCGCGCTCGGAGCAAAGGTAAAGGTTGGGGCCAGAAAAAGCGAACATTTGGCAAGAATCACGGAAATGGGCTTAACGCCCTTCCATTTAAATAATTTAGTAAATGAAGTGACGGATACAGATATATTAATTAACACGGCACCGCATTTAATTGTTACGGCTACGGTCATTTCTAAACTACCTTCACATACGCTCGTTATTGATCTAGCATCAAAGCCTGGCGGGACTGATTTCAGATACGCGGAAAAAAGGGGTATAAAAGCATTGCTTGCTCCGGGATTGCCAGGAATTGTTGCACCGAAAACGGCTGGCCAAATTCTGGCCAATGTTCTCGCCCAACTGCTGCAAGATGACCTGAAAAAGCGAAAGGGGAAAGTGAAATGAGTTTAAAAGGTAAAAGAATTGGCTTTGGTCTAACCGGCTCCCATTGTACGTATGATGCGGTATTTCCAGAAATAGAAAAGCTGGTTCATGCCGGTGCAGAGGTAATGCCGGTTGTGACTTTTACAGTGAAGAATACCGAGACCCGTTTTGGTAAAGGGGAAGACTGGATTCAAAGAATAGAGGATTTAACAGGTAATAAGGTCATTGATTCCATTGTCAAAGCGGAGCCTTTAGGACCAAAAATTCCGCTTGATTGTATGGTTATTGCACCGCTGACAGGTGTATCGATGAGTAAATTTGCGAATGCCATGAACGATAGTCCGGTGTTAATGGCTGCTAAGGCAACACTCCGAAATTTAAAGCCAGTGGTTCTGGGGATATCTACAAATGATGCACTAGGTCTAAATGGAATTAATTTAATGAAATTAATGGCAGCAAAAAATATTTATTTTATTCCCTACGGCCAGGATGACCCAGTAAAAAAGCCTAATTCCATGGTTGCCCGAATGACATTGCTTTCTGAAACAGTTGAAGCAGCAATGGAAGGGAAACAAATTCAACCCGTACTTGTAGAAAGGTATAAAGATTCTGACTAATTCTCCGTTCATTCATCAAAAAAGGTTATTTCTTTTTAGGAATATGTTAAAATAAATTAATCTTTCATCAGTGGGACGTATCTTTTGCCCACTGATGAGATATTAAAAATTATTGACATGCTGGCAGGGTAAATGCCATTTCCTTATAAAAGAATAAATGACCAGCCATGTACACGATGAGTATTGAAAGGGGAACCTGTAATGAAAGAGCAAAATGGATACCATATAGCTGTTGTTGGGGCAACAGGAGCAGTTGGGAAACAAATGATCCAAACATTAATCAATGAGAATTTCCCAATAAGAAAACTTACCCTGTTATCTTCAGCTCGTTCAGCTGGGAAAAAAGTGGATGTTGATGGACAGGAATATATCATTACGGAAGCAAAGCCTGAGAGCTTTGAAGGTGTCGATATAGCTTTATTCAGTGCGGGAGGCAATGTATCAAAAGAGCTGGGACCAGAAGCAGTGAAACGCGGTGCCATCGTTGTGGACAACACAAGTGCGTTCCGGATGGACCCGAATACACCGTTAGTTGTTCCAGAGGTTAATGAAGCGGAATTACACCAACATAATGGAATTATTGCTAACCCTAATTGTTCAACGATTCAAATGGTCGTTGCTCTTGAACCAATTCGTCAAAGATTCGGTTTGAAAAAGGTTATTGTCTCAACTTATCAAGCTGTTTCCGGTGCAGGTGCTGCAGCAGTTGAGGAATTAATGGAACAAACTCAGTCTATCTTAAATGGTCAAGCATATGATCCTAAGATTTTACCAGTAAAGTCTGACAAAAATCACTATCAAATTGCTTTTAACGCGATTCCACAAATCGATATGTTTCAGGATAACGGATATACGTTTGAAGAAATGAAAATGATTAATGAAACAAAGAAAATTATGGATTCACCAGAGTTACAGATTTCTGCAACCTGTGTTCGTCTCCCAGTTGCTGTCGGACATTCAGAATCTGTTTATTTTGAAATAGAATCGGGGGACATTAGTGCTAACGATATTAAAGCATTATTAAAGGATGCTCCAGGTATCGTCTTACAAGATGATCCCGAAAATCAACTTTATCCAATGCCAGCAAATTGTGTTGGGAAAAATGAGGTTTTTGTTGGCCGCATTAGGAAAGACCTCGATGAAGACCTTGGTTTTCATATGTGGGTAGTCTCTGACAACTTGCTCAAAGGAGCAGCATGGAATTCTGTTCAAATTGCAGAAAGTTTAGTTAAACTTGGTTTAGTAAAATAAAGTTACGTCAAAAAGGCAGGTTTTCATGTCACTATGAAAATAATAGTTCAAAAATTTGGGGGTACATCTGTTAAGGATGAGAAAAGCAGAAAGTATGCTCAAGGTCATATCGAAAAATCTTTAGCAGATGGATATAAAGTGGTAGTGGTTGTCTCGGCAATGGGCAGGAAAGGCGACCCTTATGCCACCGATACATTGTTATCATTAATCGGCGGGAATTTAAGCAAAAGCTCCAAACGGGAACATGATTTATTATTATCCTGCGGCGAGGTTATTTCTAGCGTCGTTTTTGCTAATATGTTAGTGGAGAATGGGATCAAGGCTGTGGCTTTAACAGGAGCCCAAGCAGGCTTCCGAACCAACAACGACCATACAAATGCAAAAATTAATGAGATGAAATGCGAACGCCTGCTTCGTGAACTGGAAAAAAATGAGGTCATCGTGGTTGCCGGATTTCAAGGTTCTGCCAAAAACGGTGATATTACCACGATTGGACGTGGCGGAAGTGATACCTCAGCAGCTGCCTTAGGTGCGGCTCTTCATGCCGAATGGATTGATATTTTTACTGATGTAGAAGGAATTATGACAGCCGACCCACGCATTGCCGAAAATGCCCGGCCGCTATCCGTTGTTACGTATACAGAAGTTTGTAATATGGCCTATCAGGGTGCAAAGGTAATTCACCCACGAGCGGTAGAAATAGCGATGCAGGCAAAAATACCGATTCGTATCCGTTCAAACTATACAAATACCCTAGGCACATTGGTAACAACATTAAATAAGGATAATCTTGGTGCTGACATTAAGGAACGGATTGTCACAGGTATTGCGCATGTATCAAATGTCACGCAAATAAAAGTTATTGCTAAAAAAGATCAATATTACTTGCAGGCAGAAGTATTTAAAGCGATGGCCAATGAAAAGATAAGTGTAGATTTTATCAACATTTCTCCAAATGGTGTAATCTATACGGTGACAGAGGAAATGACGGATCGCGCCATCGAAGTCCTAAACGAATTAGGTCATGACCCTGTAGTGGAGCGTCATTGTGCAAAGGTTTCTATTGTCGGCGCGGGAATAGCGGGCGTGCCCGGGGTTACTTCCAAAATCGTAACGGCCTTATCCGAACAGGGAATTCGTATTTTACAATCAGCAGACAGCCATACAACTATTTGGGTCCTGGTAAAGCAGGATGACTTGGTTAAATCAGTCAATGCTCTGCACGATGCCTTTCAATTAGAAGAAGAATCTATTGAATTTTATCATTCAGATTTATAAATGATTTCATAAATTGTTTCTTTCATTGTTAGGAAATTAGCAGAGATACACTTGGTGCATTTAACAGTAGCATGGATTGAAAGGAGAATGGAAATGGCTCATTTCGGGCGATTATCTACGGCAATGGTAACCCCCTTTGATAAAAAAGGGCATATTGACTTCGCCAAGACCACTCAATTAGTAAATTATTTAATTGAAAATGGAACCGATTCTCTTGTGATAGCGGGAACCACAGGGGAATCACCAACCTTATCTAAAGAGGAAAAGCTGGCGTTATTTAATCATGTAGTCAAAGTCGTTAATAAAAGAATTCCAGTGATTGCAGGTACAGGCAGCAATAATACTTATGCATCAATTGAATTGACAAAAAAAGCAGAGCAGCTTGGTGTGGATGCGATTATGGTGGTAGCGCCCTACTATAATAAACCTAATCAAGAAGGTTTGTATCAGCATTTCAAAGCCGTCGCGGAAGCCACAACGCTGCCTGTTATGGTTTACAACATTCCGGGAAGGTCAGCGATAAATATACTTCCTGAAACGGTGATCCGTCTATCAAAGATAACAAATATTGTCGCAGTAAAGGAAGCAAGTGGGGATTTAAATGCAATGACACAAATCATTGCCAATACGGACGACGATTTTGTTTTATATAGTGGGGATGATAGTTTAACAATTCCGGTTCTTGCAATTGGAGGGGCTGGTATAGTCTCAGTTGCTTCCCACGTGATTGGAAATGAGATTCAGGAAATGGTTAAGGCATTTTTTGATGGAGAAAATGCAAAGGCTGCACAATTGCATCAGCACCTTCTCCCAATCATGCAAGGACTATTTGCTGCTCCAAGTCCTGCTCCTGTTAAAACGGCATTACAGGTAGCTGGATTGGATGTAGGATCCGTAAGACTGCCGCTTGTTGGCTTAACCGAACAAGAGCGTGCAGCGTTAATTGCCATTTTAAATAAGAAATAAATAAAAACATAAAAAGGCCAGCCGATTTATATGAATCGGTTGGCTTTTCTTTTTTTGTTGTAAAGGTTTTCTTTTTTCAAGTATAATAACTATAACTGATTTCGATCGGAAAACATCAATATAGGAGGAAACGGAAATTGATTAAGAAAAAAAATAATTCCATTAAGTTAATCACACTTGGTGGCATAGGTGAAATCGGAAAAAATATGTACCTTGTAGAAGTGGACAAGGACATATTTATTATTGATGCCGGTTTAATGTTCCCCGAGGAAGAAATGCTCGGCATTGATATGGTTATTCCTGATATAACGTATCTAAAAGAAAATAAGGAACGGGTAAAGGCAATATTTTTAACACATGGACATGAGGACCATATCGGTGCCCTATCCTATGTACTTCGTCAAATCGAGGTACCAGTTTACGGAACGAAGCTAACCCTTGCCCTTGCAAATGCAAAACTTAAAGAGCAGGATTATTTCGGAAAAACGAATTTTATTGAAGTTGATTCGGATACAATCGTAAATTTGGATGTTGTGGATGTAAGCTTTTTTAGAACAAATCATAGTATCCCTGATTCAGTTGGTGTTTGTATTCATACATCTGAAGGGATTATTGTCTATACGGGTGACTTTAAATTTGATCAGGCGGCAACCAGATTGTATAAACCGGAAATTGGAAAGATGGCAGCAATTGGGGATCAAGGGGTTTTATGTTTGCTTTCTGACAGTACAGAAGCGGAAAAGCCGGGATACACGACGTCTGAAGCAATTGTTGAACGAGATATGTCAAATGCCTTTTATTATGCACCGGGCAGAATTCTTGCCGCCTGTTTTGCATCTGATATTAATAGAATTCAGCATATTTTTGATGCTGCACAAGAAAATCGCCGTAAGGTAGCGGTAGTAGGTAAAAGCCTTGAAAGAATCTATCATATTGCACTTGATTTAGGTTATTTAGAAGCTGCAGAAGATTTAATTATCCCGATTAGCGAGATAAAGGAATATAAAGACAACGAAATTGTAGTGTTAATGACAGGCAGCCAAGGGGAACCAATTGAGGCACTACAGAAAATGGCAAAACAAACACATAAGCTATTGAATATCCAACATGGTGATACGGTTTTAATCGCCGCATCACCACTCAGGGGCAGTGAAGTTTTCTTATACAAGACAGTTGATATGCTATTCAGGGCCGGAGCAAATGTTATCTCTGGCAAACGGAACATCCATGGTTCGAGCCATGGCAGTCAGGAAGAATTGAAATTTATGATTAATTTAATGAAGCCTAAATTCTTGGTTCCTGTTCATGGGGAATACCGAATGCTGAAGGCGCATCGGAAACTAGCAATGGAAACTGGACTTAGGGATGAGCAGATTATCATTCCTGACCGCGGCGATATTCTTGAATTGAAGGAAGGAAGGCTAGCACTTGCTGGCAAGGTTCCATCTGGAAATGTGCTCATCGATGGTATTGGCGTTGGAGATGTAGGAAATATCGTTTTAAGAGATAGAAGGCTTTTATCACAAGATGGAATTCTCATTGTGGTTGTGACCTTAACAAAGCAAGACAAGAAAATAGCCGCAGGTCCTGAGATTATCTCTAGAGGCTTTGTCTATGTGCGTGAGTCTGAAAAATTGATGGAGGACTCAACAAAATTGGTTCGCGATATCGTAGAAAGAGTGACTACAAAGGGCTACTTTGAATGGTCAAGCTTAAAACAGGAAGTCAGGGATGAATTAAATCGTTATTTATATGAAAAAACTAAGAGAAGACCAATGATTCTTCCTATCATTATGGAAGTGTAGAATTTATCCGGCACTGGAGCCATCCAGTGCCTTTTATTTTTCAAGCATGAAATCATATCGTAGGTCAATACTAAACGATATCATGCTTGAAGGGAGTATTAGGATGGATAACGAATTACAAAAAAATGAATCTGAAAACCAAGAGGGCGGGGAACCGCAAAAAGAGGATAAACCTTCATCCGCATTAATAGAAAAAATCCAGCAACTCGGTCAAACAAATGTGCCACAGCTTTCAACAGACTCTAAAATTCATTGTTTGACGATTATTGGTCAAATTGAGGGACATTTAGCACTTCCGCCTCAGAATAAAACAACAAAATACGAACATTTAATTCCACAGCTCGTAGCCATCGAACAAAATCCTAAAATAGAGGGTGTTTTGATTATATTAAATACGGTGGGCGGCGATGTCGAGGCGGGCTTAGCCATATCCGAAATGCTCGCGACCCTATCAAAACCGACTGTTTCCATAGTATTAGGCGGCGGACATTCAATTGGTGTCCCAATTGCGGTTTCCTGTAATTATTCCTTTATTGCTGAAACGGCAACAATGACAATCCATCCAATCCGGTTGACAGGTCTTGTGATTGGAGTCCCTGCAACCTTCGAATATTTGGATAAAATGCAGGAACGTGTAGTTAATTTTGTTACAAAGCATTCCAATATTAGCGAAGAAACATTTAAGGACTTAATGTTTGCTAAGGGTAATTTAACAAGAGATATTGGAACAAATGTGATAGGAATTGAGGCTGTGAAAACAGGTTTAATTGATGAAGTAGGCGGGCTTGGGCAGGCAATGAAAAAGTTAAATGAATTGATGGAACTTCATAAAGAAGAGAACAAGGGGCTGATTCAATGATTTTATATACGATGATGCC
Source organism: Neobacillus soli NBRC 102451 (assembly GCF_001591665.1). GTDB lineage: Bacteria > Bacillota > Bacilli > Bacillales > Cytobacillaceae > Neobacillus > Neobacillus soli. The sequence goes on from NZ_BCVI01000040.1 coordinate 88,609, forward strand.
TTATGAACTGGTTTTTCCTGATGAAGCAGATTCCGGGATGAAGCAACAACAAATAGTAAATTATCAAGGAATACCCCTTTTAGTAGAACTTACAGACCAGCAAAATGTCCAAGTAATACGGATATTAAGCAGTGACCCGCAGCATTTTATGGATGAGCGGGTATGTCCTGGAGCAAAAATTTCTTTTGGTAACCTAGAGGGAATGTCGGCAATATAGAAAAAAGTTATGGTATAATCAGGATAACGAGACAAGAGCAGCCAATCAGGCTGCTTTCTTCCTTTTTACCTGTTTTATATTAAAGGTAAGAAATCTAGGTAATCTATCAAAACGAAATATACAAGGTGATCAGATGGCAAAAAAGAAAAGAAGGCAACCCAAAAAAAGGGACAACCATTTAAAACGTGCCGTACAATATGAATTATCGGCATTAGCTATTTTAGCATTAGCAATTATTTCGATAGCAAAGCTTGGGGCAGTTGGAAAGGCAACCGTTTTCTTCTTCCGTTTTTGGATGGGAGAATGGTATATGCTAAGTTTAATCGGTTTGGTCGTATTGAGTATTTATTTAATGTGGAAAAGGGAAATCCCTTTTTTCTTCCATATTAAATTAGTGGGCAGCTATTTTATTACGTCAGCAATCCTACTATTGAGTCATGTAACCCTTTTTCATTTGCTTACGAACAATGGAAATTTCAAAAATCCCAGTGTAATCGGAAATACATGGGAACTATTTAAGATGGAACTGAAAGGGGAAACTAGCACAAAAGACCTGGGCGGCGGTATGCTGGGAGCGGTGTTATTTGCTTTATTTCATTATCTATTCGCGGAAACAGGCACGAAAATTATTGCTTTTATCTTCATTCTAATTGGCATCATTTTGCTGACTGGTAAATCCTTTGGTGATTTCGTTGGTAAAATCATAATAACGTTAATTGACTTTTCCAAAAATCAATGGGCAGCATTTATGACGGATATGTCTGAATGGAGACAAAAACAGCAGGATCGTAAAAACGAAAGAACATCACATAAACAACAGGGACAAGAAAACCGTCAAATAGAAAGCATTCCAGTCATCAACACGAATCAGCACCCTATCCAAGAAGAAACTAGACTACCAGAACCGCTTATTTCAAGCTTTGCGGATAAAGCTTATGTTGATGAGATTCCAAAGGATAAGCGCCCAAAAGAAGAAGGAAAAGAAAGAAAAAAAGTGTCTGAAAAAGTCGTGGATGATAACACCCCGCCAATCACATTTACGGAAGTTGAAAATACTGCGTATGAATTGCCGCCGAAAAGGCTGCTAAAACTGCCGAAGCAAACCGATCAAAGCGGGGAATATGAGTTAATTAATAAGAATGCAGCCAAGCTCGAGCGGACTTTTCAAAGCTTTGGCGTTAAAGCCCGCGTAACACAAGTACATTTAGGACCTGCCGTAACAAAATATGAGGTTCATCCTGATGTAGGTGTAAAAGTAAGTAAAATTGTCAGTTTAAGTGATGACTTAGCATTAGCACTAGCTGCTAAAGATATTCGGATTGAAGCGCCAATCCCGGGAAAATCTGCGATAGGGATAGAGGTTCCTAATTCAGAAGTTGCAATGGTTTCCTTGCGTGAGGTACTAGATGCAACCCAAAATGACAAGCCTGAAGCAAAATTGTTAATTGGATTGGGCAGGGATATTACCGGTGAAGCTGTCCTTGCGGAATTGAATAAGATGCCCCATTTACTTGTCGCTGGTGCAACCGGCAGCGGGAAAAGCGTCTGCATAAATGGGATTATCACAAGTATATTAATGAGGGCGAAGCCGCACGAAGTTAAATTAATGATGATTGATCCGAAAATGGTTGAACTCAATGTTTATAATGGAATCCCCCACTTGCTTGCACCGGTTGTAACGGATGCGAAAAAGGCATCCCAAGCTTTGAAAAAGGTAGTAAGTGAAATGGAAAGGCGTTATGAATTATTCTCCTATACTGGAACACGTAATATTGAAGGCTATAATGACCATGTTAGGAGGCATAATCTGGAGGAAGACGACAAACAGCCCTTACTTCCATATATTGTTGTTATTGTCGATGAGTTAGCCGATTTAATGATGGTAGCCTCTTCAGATGTAGAAGATTCGATTACCCGCCTGGCTCAAATGGCCCGGGCAGCAGGAATTCACTTAATCATTGCTACGCAACGACCATCTGTGGATGTTATTACAGGGGTAATAAAAGCTAATATACCATCACGAATTGCTTTTGCAGTATCTAGTGCAACGGATTCAAGAACAATTCTGGATATGGGAGGAGCAGAAAAGCTCCTTGGTCGGGGTGACATGTTATTCTTACCAGTAGGGGAATCTAAACCTGTCCGTGTACAAGGTGCTTTCCTTTCAGACCAAGAAGTAGAGGATACAGTTGAATTTGTTATTTCCCAGCAAAAGGCACAATATCAAGAAGAGATGATCCCCGATGATATTCCTGAAGTTACTGGTGCGGTCGAAGATGATTTATATAATGATGCAGTAGAGTTGATTATTGAAATGCAGACAGCATCCGTTTCCATGTTACAAAGGCGCTTTCGAATAGGCTATACAAGAGCGGCCCGCCTAATTGACGAAATGGAGGCCCGCGGTATTGTCGGACCATACGAAGGAAGTAAACCGCGGGCTGTGTTGCAGACCACCCCTAAAGATAAAGAGGAACAAAGTTCATAGAAAAACGGGAGCGCCCGTTAAGCGAAGTTCACTAATATAATTTACTAAAAAAAGAGCCAACCGGCTCTTTTTTTTATACTAAATTTCGAAAAATTTGATACTATAGTAATAGGAGCTAAACGCCTGTATCAAAGAAAAGGTCCTAACTTTTTACCATAATACTCCATTTATTCATTTTCAATATTCAATTATAACAGATTTTTTCATAAAAATATCGTCGGCATTATGACTTTTTTTATCTTTAGACCTTTTTTCGACAAAATGTTGAAATCCTATTTATTTATCGGATAAAAAATGATAAGATAAATCTCGATTAGTAGGAATGATATCAGATGTCTGATGTCTTAGGAAAAAGGCTGGAGGAAACAGCATGTCAATTAAGTCAGATAGCCGGCATTTATATTTGCAAGTAATCGATCGGTTAAAGCAAGATATTGAAAAAGGGTTCTACAAAGAAAAAGAAAAGTTACCTTCAGAATTCGATCTTGCTAAACAACTGGGTGTAAGCAGGGCCACACTTCGGGAAGCATTACGCATACTTGAAGAGGAAAACGTTATCATAAGGCGCCATGGTGTTGGCACATTTGTTAACTCAAAGCCATTGTTTACTTCAGGGATTGAACAACTTAATAGTGTCACTGACATGATTGAACAGGCTGGAATGAAACCAGGAACAATTTTCCTAAGCTCATCAACGCAAGAACCCACCGAAGAGGATATTCGTCGTTTCTCATGTTCTACTAGTGAGGAAATTTTCGTGATGGAAAGGGTTAGAACCGCAAATGGGGAACCAGTCGTCTACTGTGTCGACAAGGTACCAGAACGCATATTGCCGGAAACATTCTCCCATAAAGAAGAATCCATTTTTCACATCTTAGATGTGGAGGCAAAGCGGAGAATTACATACGCGGTTGCTCAAATCGAGCCAATAGGCTATCATGAAAAGATTTCCCCAATTCTAGAATGTGAACCAGAAACCGCTTTGTTAGTTTTAAAACAAATGCATTTCGATGAAATGGATGAACCTGTTTTATTTTCGGTAAATTATTTTAAAGCAGACAAGTTTAGTTTTCATGTATTAAGGAAAAGAATTTAATTTATTTTTATCCTTTTTGAAAACGCAACCAGACCTGCTTTTTATCATTTCTACTAAATCAACAATATTCATAGGGGGTACAATACCATGAAAAAGCATAAAATTGGAATGGCACTATCACTAGTTCTTGCTGCTGGAACACTTTTAGGTGCTTGTGGAAAAAGTGATGATACAACCAAAGACCAAGCTAAGGGTGGAGACAAAGAAAAAACTACTTTCTCTGTAGCAATGGTTACTGATGTCGGTGGTGTTGATGACAAATCATTCAACCAATCCGCTTGGGAAGGTCTTCAAGGATTTGGTAAAGATAACGGTTTGGAAAAAGGAAAAGGCGGCTATGATTACCTTCAGTCCACTTCTGACGCAGATTACACTACAAACTTAAATACACTTGCACGTCAAGGTTTTAACTTAGTTTATGGTATCGGCTTCCTAATGCATGATGCTGTCGATGGAATTGCAAAGCAACAACCAAAAACAAATTTTGCCATCGTCGATGATGAAGTAAAACAGCCAAACGTAGCAAGTGTTCTTTTCAAAGAGCAAGAAGCGGCATTCCTTGCGGGTGTAGCGGCAGCTCTTACTACAAAATCTAATCATATCGGTTTCATTGGCGGTATGGAAATCCCTGTTATTGAACGTTTTGAATCCGGTTTCTTAGCTGGCGTTAAAGCTGCAAAACCAGAAGCTAAAGTTGATGTTCAATATTCAGGTGCATTCGACAAGGCTGAGCTTGGTCAAACGATTGCTTCTAAAATGTATTCTTCAGGTGCAGACGTAGTATTCCACGCAGCCGGAGCTACAGGAAACGGTTTATTTAAAGAAGCGGGTGACTTAAAGAAAAAAGATCCATCACGTGAAATTTGGGCAATTGGTGTAGACCGTGACCAAAATGACATGGGTCCTGATGTTGTTCTAACTTCTGCAATGAAACGCGTTGACGTTGCTGTTAAAGACCTTTCTACAAAAGCAAAAGATGGGAAATTCCCAGGTGGAGAAACTGCTATCTATGGCTTGCATGAAGATGGTGTTGGTTTAGCTCCTGTAAACAGCAAGGCACCGAACAAAGATGCAATTGATAAAGCTGTTAAAGAATGGGTTGAAAAGATTAAATCAGGTGACGTAAAAGTTCCTGGAACTCGTGATGAATTAAAAACATTTAGCGCAAAATAATTTTAATAAGGAATAAGCAGGATAGTTTACCTGCCTGCTTATTCCATCTTAATGAAAGCTTAACTGAAGTGTAGAATAAATATTCTACTTTTCATTTAAGATTTTAGTGGGGAGAAATTCCCTGTTTTTTTAAAATTCAAAAGGTCTGACCTCTTACTACTATTGGTCATAATTTCCTTTTATCTTGTTGCAGGGAGTGGAAAAAATGGAATATGTAATTGAAATGCTCAACATTCGTAAGGAATTTGGCGGCTTCGTCGCGAATGATAACATTACCCTCCAGTTAAAAAAGGGAGAAATTCATGCATTGCTTGGCGAAAATGGTGCGGGAAAATCCACTTTAATGAATGTGCTATTCGGATTATACCAGCCAGAACAAGGTGAAATTCGTGTAAAGGGGAAACCTGTACACATTTCAAACCCTAACATTGCCAACGATCTTGGAATCGGAATGGTTCATCAGCATTTTATGCTTGTTGACAAGTTTACGGTTACGGAGAACATTATCTTAGGTAAAGAAATTACCTCTGGAGGACAAATAAATCTTAAAAAGGCAGAAAAAGAGGTCCGGGATATTTCTGAGCGTTATGGATTGGCTGTTGACCCACAAGCGAGAATTTCGGATATTACAGTTGGAATGCAGCAACGGGTAGAAATATTAAAAACACTTTACCGTGGTGCTGAGATTTTGATTTTCGACGAACCAACTGCCGTATTAACACCGCAAGAAATAAAAGAACTTATACAAATTATGAAAACACTTATTAAAGAAGGTAAATCAATTATTTTAATTACCCATAAATTGAAAGAAATTATGGAAGTTGCGGACCGTTGTACGGTTATTCGAAAAGGAAAAGGGATTGGAACCGTTAATGTAAGCGAAACGAACCCCAATGAATTGGCAAGTCTTATGGTTGGCCGTGAGGTTGATTTTAAAACAGAAAAGATACAAGCTTCTCCGAAACATGATGTTTTAGATATTAAAGACTTGATAGTAAAGGATTCACGTGGAGTTTCAGCGGTAAGGGGATTAAATTTAACCGTTCGTGCAGGAGAAATTGTAGGTATTGCTGGTATAGATGGAAATGGGCAATCAGAATTTATTGAAGCCATTACTGGATTAAGAAAAGCAGAAAAAGGCAGTATAAAGCTGAATGGGAAAGAGCTTTTTGGACTTCCTTCTCGGAAAATCACCGAAGCTGGGATTGGCCATATTCCTCAAGATCGGCATAAGCATGGGTTAGTTTTAAATTACCCAATCGGAGAGAACATGGTTTTGCAAACCTATTATAAAAAGCCATTTTCAAAAACAGGTATATTAAATTTTAAGGAAATTTACAATAAAGCAAGAACATTAATTAAAGAGTTTGACGTTCGGACACCTAGTGAATATACGTTGGCGCGTGCTCTTTCTGGCGGTAATCAACAAAAAGCAATCATTGGCCGAGAAGTGGACAGGAACCCTGATTTACTTATTGCTGCCCAACCGACACGTGGTCTGGATGTTGGTGCAATTGAGTTTATTCATAAACGTTTAATTGAACAACGTGACAATGGTAAAGCTGTTTTACTAGTGTCTTTCGAACTTGATGAGATTATGAATGTCAGCGATCGGATTGCTGTTATTTATGAAGGTCAAATTGTTGCCGTCGTCAACCCAAAAGAAACGAGTGAGCAAGAGCTCGGGTTGTTGATGGCAGGCTCGAATCGAAAAGAAGCGGGGGAAGGAACACATGTCTAAACGCTTAATCAATTTATTAACACCTATTTTTGCTGTATTGTTAGGAATAATCCTTGGAACCATTATCATGCTAGTGAGCGGCTATAATCCAGTGGATGCATTTATAGCCTTAGGGCAAGGAGCCTTTGGGGATGTGTATCAAACTGGTGAGGTCGTTAGGCAGGTAACCCCATATATTTTGGCTGGTCTTGCCGTTGCCTTTGCCTTTCGGGTTGGTTTATTTAACATTGGGGTTGAAGGACAATTTATCGTTGGCTGGCTGGCGGCTGTATGGGTAGGGGTTACTTTTGAGCTGCCTACAATCATTCACATACCGCTGGCTATATTAGCAGCAATGCTGGCTGGGGGCCTTTGGGCATTCATACCAGGCCTTTTAAAAGCACGTTTTCGTGTTCATGAGGTTATTGTTACCATCATGATGAACTATATTGCTTTGCATGTCGTGAACTATATTGTTAATACGAAAATGAACCAAGGTTCATCAAAAACTGGGAAAATTCATGAAACAGCGTCATTACGTTCTGAATGGCTGTCAAATCTAACAACGGGTTCTTCGATCCACTGGGGAATTATCATTGCAATTATTTGCTGTTTTATCATGTGGTTCCTATTAGAAAAGACAACTAGAGGATTTGAATTACGTGCTGTCGGTTTTAATCAGGATGCTGCACATTATGCTGGTATGAGTGTAAATAAAAATATTATTCTTTCCATGGTTATTTCCGGATGTTTTGCCGGAATCGCCGGTGCAATGGAAGGGTTAGGAACATTTGGCTATATGGCTGTTCAAGGCGGATTTACTGGTGTCGGATTTAACGGGATCGCCGTTGCCTTATTAGGTGGAAATACAGCGATTGGAGTATTTTTCGCAGCGTTATTGTTTGGTATTTTAAAAATTGGTGCCTTGTCGATGCCGCTTGCGGGGGTACCAAAGGAATTAGTTGATATCATTATTGCATTGATTGTATTCTTCGTTGCAGCAAGCTATATGATAAGAATAGTTCTTGAACGATTTAGCAAAAAGGGGGTGAAGTAAGGTGAGTGAATTATTATTTTCTTTATCACACACTGTACTTGCAACAGCAAATGCTCATGAAGGCTTAAGCTTGATGAAAATATTAATGATTGTTGTTCCATCCGCATTGTTGTGGGCAGCACCACTGGTCTTCACTTCATTAGGAGGAGTTTTCTCTGAACGGTCCGGGGTTGTAAATATCGGACTTGAAGGGTTAATGGTTATTGGAGCATTTTCAGCAATCGTATTTAACTTAACATTTGTGGATACATTTGGCAGTGCAACACCGTGGGTTGCATTATTGGTGGCCATGGTAGCCGGTGCCTTATTCTCGATTCTGCATGCCGTCGCTGCAATTACCTTCCGTGCGGATCATACAGTTTCCGGGGTAGCTATTAATTTGCTTGCTGTTGGTCTTACTATGTTCCTTGTCAAATTAATCTATAATAAAGGTGAAACAGATATTATTAAGCAAGGCTTTAGTAAAATTGATATACCAATTCTTAAAGATATACCTGTTCTTGGGAAAATCTTTTTCCAAAACACGTACTGGACTTCTTTTGTTGCTATTTTTGTTGCTTTCATTGCCTGGTACGTTATTTATAAAACTCCATTTGGCCTGCGACTTCGCTCTGTAGGTGAACATCCAATGGCAGCTGATACCATGGGTATTAATGTAACGAAGATGCGTTATTTAGGTGTTATTATCTCTGGTGCACTTGGCGGTATTGGCGGTGGTGTTTATGCACAATCAATTTCCTCCAACTTTAACCATGCCACTATCAGTGGTCAAGGCTTCATGGCGTTAGCTGCCATGATATTTGGTAAATGGCATCCGCTGGGAGCAATGGGCGCAGCATTATTCTTTGGTTTTGCTCAAAGTATCAGTATTATTGGATCCAGCTTGCCTTTCTTAAGCAATATTCCAAATGTCTATTTGTTTATTGCACCATATGTATTAACCATTTTAGCTCTTACTGGCTTTATCGGCCGTGCCGAAGCTCCAAAAGCAGATGGCGTACACTATATTAAGGGTAGCAGATAAGACTAATCCTAGAACCCCCGGTTACCGGGGGTTTTATTTTGCGTTAAAAAGGGGTAATTGCTTGTATTGAACAAGCTTGTCAAATTATAGTATGAAGTATAGGTTTAATCCCGATGGAAAAGATATAAAGAAAAATGGTTACATATTGTTAATGTGAGACCCTTTATTAGTTAAGGAGGAATGTAAATGGACGATGCTGCAGAAAAAATAACAGAAATGCAGGGGTATAAACTCCATGTGATTGAAACAGATAAATACAAAACGAATACATTTGTTTGGAAAATGAAGGCGCCTTTAACTAAGGAAGACGTAACCAAAAGGGCGCTTCTACCTCAAGTAATGCAAAGCAGCTCAGCAAAATACGCTTCAACCACGGCACTTCGTTCCTATCTGGATGAATTGTACGGTGCGATGTTTTATGTTGATTTAGCCAAAAAGGGAGAATACCATATCATCAGTTTCACGTTGGAAATTGCCAATGAAAAATTCTTGAGCGATCCTAGCCCATTATTAAAAAAGGGTTTTGAATTATTAACAGAAATTTTGACCCGTCCTAATATCAATGGAACTGCATTTGACCATGAAACGGTAGAAAAAGAAAAGCGGACACTTAAATCTAGAATTCAATCCGTCTTTGACGATAAAATGCGCTACTCCAGTGTGCGGCTGATTACAGAAATGTGTAAGGGCGAGCCATATGCCTTAGAGGTAAATGGCGAGGCCGCTGATGTGGATACGATTAATCCTGAAAATTTATACGAGTATTTTCAAAAGGCTTTTTTAGAAGATGAAATGGACCTTTATGTCATTGGTGATGTGAACGAAGAAGAAGTAAAAAATCTCGCTGGAGAGCTTCTCAAGTTTGAAAGTAGAAAACCGAAAGAAATAATTAAACAAGAAGGAAACAGAAATGTACAGGTTAATGAAGTAAAAGAGGAACAAGATATTAAGCAAGGGAAATTAAATATCGGTTATCGAACAAATATCGTTTATGGTGACGAAGATTATTTTGCCCTTCAGGTTTTTAATGGCATCTTCGGAGGTTTTTCACATTCTAAGTTATTTATAAATGTGAGAGAAAAAGCCAGCCTTGCTTATTATGCGGCCAGCCGTCTAGAAAGCCACAAAGGATTGATGATGGTGATGTCGGGGATTGATTTAAAAAACTATGATCAGGCGGTAGGAATTATTCATGAGCAAATGGAAGCAATGGGAAAAGGGGATTTCACCGATCAAGAGTTAGCGCAAACAAAAGCAGTCATTCAAAATCAGATGCTTGAAACATTGGATACGACAAGAGGTATTACCGAAGTTCTTTATCATAATGTTGTCGCGAAAACCGATATTAATATTGAAACATGGCTAAATGAAATGCAAAACACAACGAAGGAAGAAATTGTTGCTGTTGCCAATAAAATAGCCCTTGATACGATTTATTTCTTAACGGGAACGGAGGGTGGCCAATAATGGAGACGATTAGCTTTGAGCAGCTTCAGGAAGAGCTTTACCATGAAAAATTGCCTAATGGATTAAATGTCTATATTTTGCCAAAGAAAGGCTTTAATAAAACGTATGCCACCTTTACGACAAAGTATGGATCTGTAGACAATACCTTTGTTCCATTGGGAAAAGACGAGTATGTCAAGGTACCTGATGGGATTGCCCACTTTTTAGAGCATAAACTTTTTGAAAAGGAAGATGGCGATGTCTTTCAGCAATTTAGCCGGCAAGGAGCTTCTGCGAATGCCTTTACATCATTTACCCGAACAGCCTATTTATTTTCAAGTACATCTGATGTGGAAAAAAACCTAGAAACACTGATTGATTTTGTTCAAGAGCCTTATTTTTCCGAAAAAACTGTTGAAAAGGAAAAAGGGATCATCGGCCAAGAAATTACCATGTATGAGGATAATGCTGATTGGCGCTTATATTTTGGATTAATCCAAAACTTATATCAAAATCATCCAGTAAAAATCGATATTGCCGGGACAATCGAGTCCATTTCACATATTACCAAAGAATGGCTTTATGAGTGTTACAATACCTTTTACCATCCGAGCAATATGCTGTTATTTATTGTTGGGCCTGTTGAACCTGAAAAGATTATGAATCAGGTAAGAGACAACCAGTCAAAGAAGGAATATAAGGACCAACCTGAAATTAAACGTAAATTTGAGGCAGAGCCTGCGCAAGCTGCGGAAAAGAAGCAAGTGCTTGAAATGAATGTCCAGACATCTAAATCCCTTGTTGGCATTAAAGCGCTTCACGTCGATCAAAGCGGCACAGATTTATTGAAAAGTGAGCTGACCATGAATGTACTGCTCGATTTATTGTTTGGTAAAAGCTCGGAAAATTATAATCAACTCTATAATGAAGGCCTTATCGATGAAACCTTTTCGTATGATTACACGCAGGAACAAGGTTTTGGCTTTGCAATGATTGGCGGAGATACAAGTGAACCGAGCAAACTTGCTGAAAAGCTTGAGAGAATGCTTTTAGATGCAAAAAACAAAAACGGATTTAGTGAGGAACAATTAGAAAGAGCAAAAAAGAAGAAAATAGGCGGTTTTTTACGGGCTGTAAATTCACCTGAATATATAGCCAATCAATTTACCCGTTATGCGTTTAATGAAATGAACCTTTTTGATGTCGTTCCCACCCTAGAAAAGATTACCTTAATGGATATTCAATCACTTGCCGCTGAAGTTATTTCCGAAGAACGCTTTTCAGTTTGCCAAGTCGTTCCTAAGAAATAGTAGAAACAGAAATTAGAGAAGCGCCGCTTACCTCGGCGCTTTTTCTCCGTATTGCTTAGAGAGAGAGTGGGAAAATGAAGAAATATGCACTGATAACAGGAGCAAGCGGCGGGATTGGGCAAGCGATTGCCTGTAACTTAGCCGCAAAGGGATACAATCTTTATTTACATTACAATAAAAATGAGCAGTCCATTAAAGGTTTAATGAGCAAACTTCAGTCCTATGGCGGTGAGTATGTGCCGATTCATGCTGATTTGGCAGATCTAAATGGATACAAAGCACTTTGTTCACAAATCTTTTCTTTAGATGCCATCATCCATTGCGGCGGAAACAGTCATTATGGCCTTCTTGTCGATTTAACTCATGAAGAAGCAGCATCTTTATTGAACGTTCACGTTTTAAGCCCTTTAATGATGACAAAAGAACTGCTTCCGAAATTACTTAATAAGGGCACAGGTAATATTGTTGTGGTTACATCTATTTGGGGTCAAACAGGTGCTGCCTGTGAGGTTGCTTATTCAACAGCAAAGGGCGCACAGATCTCCTTTGTTAAGGCGCTAAGTAAAGAAACAGCGTTAAATGGGATACGTGTTAATGCGATTGCCCCAGGCGCTGTAGCCACCCCAATGATGGATGGTTTTACGAAAGAGGAAGTGGACCAGATTTCTTTTGAAATTCCGATGGGCAGACTTGGTCTCCCCGAAGAAATAGCGAGTGGAGTCGCCTTTTTGTTGTCCGATGAGTCCTCCTATATTACCGGACAAGTCCTAGCCATAAATGGCGGCTGGTATACATAAATTTCTTAAATTCTTTTGTATAGTTCAAGTGTATTCTTCGCAAAATAACCTTGTACTATTCTAAAGGAGGTAATACAATGTCTGTTTTAGATAACTGGAAACAATGGGAGGACTTTCTAGCTGATCGTCTCCATCATGCTCAAAATGAAGGTATGAGTGAGGGCGCCGTTAGTAACCTGGCCTTTCAAATTGGCGATTATTTAGCAAACCAAGTGGAGCCTAAAAATGAACAAGAGAGAATTCTTTCTGATCTCTGGTCCGTTGCGGACAAACAAGAACAGCAGGCTATTGCGAATATTATGGTTAAACTTATTCAAAATAATGGTGGCAGCTAAAAGAGAGGAGGAATCTCCTCTCTTTTTATATTCCAAAATGCAGATCAATCCTGATAAATGACGGATTATCTTTGTTTTTACTTTCATCTTCATTGAAAATCATTTATTATAAAGTTTAGATATAGATAGGTGAAAAAAATGTCGAAACTTCTTTAGGGGGGTATCATGAAAAAAGAATGGTATTTAGAATATGAGATTCAAAAAAACCGTCCGGGTTTACTAGGCGACATTTCGTCCCTCTTGGGAATGCTTTCTATTAATATTGTTACAATTAATGGCGTCGATGAAGGAAGACGCGGCTTGCTCATTTTAGCAAAAGATGATGACCAAATTAAACGATTAGAGTCAATTTTACATACGATGGATACAATAAAACTAATCAAACTTAGAGAGCCGAAGCTGCGCGACAGACTTGCAGTCAGACACGGGCGATATATTCAAAGGGACGCCGATGACAAAAAGACCTTCCGTTTTGTGAGGGATGAGCTTGGATTATTAGTTGATTTTATGGCAGAATTATTTAAACAAGAGGGACATAAGCTGATTGGTATTCGTGGAATGCCGCGTGTTGGCAAAACAGAATCGCTTGTGGCAGCAAGTGTTTGTGCAAATAAACGCTGGTTATTTGTTTCTTCCACCCTTCTAAAACAAACCATTCGAAATCAGCTGATTGAAGATGAATACAACGAAAATAATTTGTTTATTCTTGATGGAATTGTTTCAACAAGACGAGCAAACGAGCGTCACTGGCAGCTTGTAAGAGAGATCATGCGTTTGCCTTCTGTTAAAGTAGTGGAGCACCCTGATATTTTCGTGCAAAACTCGGAGTACACACTTGATGATTTTGATTATATCATCGAGTTAAGGAACGACGCTGAAGAAATCATTACATATGACGTTGTCGAACAAAATAATTTATTCTCCGGGTCTGATTTTGGAGATTTTGATTTTTAAAAAATTGGAAGGTGTTACAAGTGACTGAATTAGGGAATCGACTTAAGGAAGCCCGAGAAGCAAATGGATTAAGCTTGGATGATGTACAAATCTTGACAAAGATTCAAAAACGCTATTTAACTGGCATTGAAGAGGGAAACTATTCCAGTATGCCGGGTAATTTTTATGTGCGGGCCTTTATCAAGCAGTATGCAGAGGCTCTAAGCCTCAATCCCGATGAAATTTTTGAAACCTATAAAAACGAAATCCCTGCCAGCTATAATGAGGAATTACCGCAGCAATTATCAAGAGTGAAAACACACAAAACGATTACGGAAGGAAATTCAAAAATCTTTGATGTCCTCCCCAAAATATTAATAGCTGTTTTTGTGATTGGCGTAGCCAGTATTGTCTATTATTTTGTTTATAACCATGCGGGAAGTAATTCCAATGACGCTGCAAGTCAAGGAAATGATCCAGTAAAACTTTTTACCAATGAAAAAGCAGAAGACGCTAAAGCAAATGATAAAAAGAATGACACCAATAAAGAAAAAGAGAATCTAAAGCAGGAGGAGAAACAGACTCCAATTGTAGAAACACCGAAACAAGAGTTGGCGGGAGTCCAAAGCGGTGGAAATAATTCTACCTATACCTTAAAAAACGCCGATAAATTTGTTGTGAAATTGGTTTCAAAAGGACAAACTTGGGTTAGTATTAAAAATGGCAAGGGGAAATCCTTCTTTCAGGGGACACTTTCAACTGCTCCTAGTGCCACCGATAGCCATACAGAAGATTTATCTGCAGAAAGCATGGCTGCCATTAGGATTGGTAACGCGGCGGATACTGAAATTTATGTGAATGACGAAAAGCTTGAGTACGCAGTGCCAGCGACTGCAAATGTTCAGAACATAAAGATTCAATATGTTCTGAAAAACGAATAGTCATCAGTTGATGGCTATTTTCGCTTTCAATAATTACACGGAGGAAGATTATGAATATTCCAAACAGAATAACAGTATCAAGAATACTATTAATTCCCATATTCTTGATTATTATGCTGGCACCCTTCGAATGGGGCAGTATGCATCTTCTTGGGACAGACCTTCCAGTTACCCATTTTGTCGGAGCGTTGATTTTTATTATCGCCTCGTCAACCGATTGGGTTGATGGTCATTATGCCCGAAAATATAACCTAGTCACTAATATGGGGAAATTCCTTGATCCGCTTGCCGATAAATTGCTCGTCTCGGCGGCACTGATTGTTCTTGTTGAGCTTAATGATGTCTATGCACCATCATGGATCGTCATTGCTATTATTAGCCGAGAGTTTGCGGTAACGGGTCTGCGCCTTTTGCTTGCAGGTGAAGGTGAAGTTGTCGCAGCTAACATGCTTGGCAAAATTAAAACATGGACGCAGATTATCGCCATTTCAGTGCTTTTGTTACATAATATTATTTTTGCAATGATTCCATTTCGATTTGATGTTCTGTCATTATGGGTAGCCTTATTTTTTACGGTATGGTCTGGCTGGGATTATTTTGCGAAAAATAGTCACGTCCTAAAGAATTCAAAATAAGCTTAATTTTACTTTGTTATCAAAGGGGGGTAATTGGGATGAACGCTGAGATTATTGCTGTTGGTTCAGAATTATTGCTTGGACAAATTGTTAATACGAATGCCCGTTTTTTGTCCCAGCAACTAGCCGGACTTGGCATTGATGTATATTTTCATACGGTTGTTGGCGATAATCCTGACAGACTTAAGTCAGCCATTGATATCGCTGAAAAACGGGCAAAAATCATTATTTTTACTGGCGGACTTGGCCCAACGAAGGATGATTTGACAAAGGAAACGATTGCACGTCACCTTGGAAAAGAACTCGTCATGGACGAAATGGCATTAGCATCGATTGAGCTCTTTTTCAGGCGGACAAACCGGGTTATGACGGAAAACAACCGAAAGCAGGCGCTGGTGTTAGAAGGCTCACATATTCTTCCTAATGACCATGGGATGGCTCCTGGGATGGCGCTGGTGAGCGCTGAACATACCTTTATGCTTTTACCAGGACCGCCTAAGGAAATGGAACCAATGTTCCTTCAGTACGGTGCAAAGGCGCTTGCAGACCATCATCAGGCTAACGAGAAAATTGTCTCGAGAGTGTTACGTTTTTTTGGAATTGGTGAAGCTGCACTGGAAACGGAAATTATCGATTTAATTGATGCGCAAACCAATCCAACGATTGCTCCGCTTGCAGGTGATGGAGAGGTTACTTTAAGGCTGACCGCAAAAAATAAGGATGAAGATAAGGCACATGCCATGCTTGATGAGGTGGAAAATACGATAAATCAGCGTGTCGGCCCATTTTTTTATGGCTATGACAACACATCGCTGTTGGAAGAGTTGACGAAAAGTTTAAAAGAAAGAAACGTAACGATTACGGCAGCCGAGAGTTTAACAGGAGGGTTATTTCAAACGGAAATAACGTCCATTCCTGGTGCCAGTGCCTTCTATAAAGGCGGGGTTGTTTGTTATTCGAATGATGTAAAAAAGCAGATATTACAAGTGAACCAAGAAACGCTTGAAAAATATGGCGCTGTAAGTGAACAATGTGCAATAGAGCTGGCAGAAAATGCAGCAAGGCTCTTCAAAACCGATATTGGGATTAGTTTCACCGGCGTTGCAGGTCCGGAAGAGCTAGAAGGCAACCCCGTCGGAACTGTTTATATTGGGATAGCTATCAAGGGAAAACCCTCGATTGTCGAAAAACTTACCCTTGGTGGAACGAGGGAAGCAAACCGGAACCGTGCCGTGAAATATGGCTGCTATTTCCTGCTTCGACATTTAAAAGAGTCACAGAATACTATTTAGTATTCTGTGATTTTTTTTATTAATGGAAGAAATCTGAAAAAGGGGGAAACCAACCTTTTTCGGACAGTAATATCTTGAAAAAATACAAAAGGCTGGGGGAACTTCACGTTATTGCATTAATAATGTTCGGAAACAAATCGAATGGACGTTCGTTTTTTTACTCGACAAATAAACGAAAAAAGGTTATATTATTAATAGGTTTTAATTTGATAGATTGTGGCAATTAGCTTTTGTTTATATATAAAGGAGGAAATGATTCGTGAGTGATCGTAAAGCGGCCCTAGAGATGGCGTTAAAGCAAATCGAAAAGCAATTTGGTAAAGGCTCCGTCATGAAAATGGGAGAAAAAACGGATACGAGGATTTTAACGAGCCCGAGTGGCTCTTTAGCACTTGATGCAGCACTTGGAGTGGGTGGATATCCGAAAGGTCGTATTATCGAAGTTTATGGCCCTGAGAGCTCTGGTAAAACAACGGTAGCCTTGCATGCGATTGCTGAAGTCCAAGCAAATGGCGGACAAGCAGCATTTATTGATGCAGAACATGCCCTTGACCCAACGTATGCTCAAAAATTGGGTGTTAATATTGATGAGTTATTATTATCACAGCCTGATACGGGTGAACAAGCGCTTGAAATCGCCGAAGCATTAGTACGAAGTGGTGCAATTGATATTATTGTAGTCGACTCAGTAGCAGCATTAGTTCCAAAAGCGGAAATTGAAGGCGAAATGGGAGATTCTCATATGGGTTTACAAGCTCGCTTGATGTCTCAAGCACTTCGTAAACTATCTGGAGCCATTAACAAGTCTAAGACAATCGCTATCTTTATTAACCAAATCCGTGAAAAAATTGGAGTTATGTTTGGGAACCCCGAAACCACACCTGGTGGTCGTGCACTAAAGTTTTATTCAACAGTCCGTATTGAAGTACGCCGTTCGGAAGCGTTGAAGCAAGGAACTGAAATAGTGGGGAATAAAACAAAAATTAAAATTGTAAAGAATAAGGTTGCTCCGCCATTTCGTACTGCGGAGGTAGATATAATGTATGGTGTAGGGATTTCTAAGGAAGGCGAGATTATTGATCTAGGCTCCGACTTAGATATCGTTCAAAAGAGCGGTTCATGGTATTCTTATAACGATGTAAGAATTGGTCAAGGCCGTGAAAACGCAAAGCTGTACTTAAAGGAAAACCCACATATTCGCCTCGAAATTCAATCGAAAATCCGTGAGCATTATGGTTTAGATGGCGAAAAAATAGTTACCGAAACCGATGACGATGAACATTTTGAATTAATTGATTAAAGAAAAAGAGCAAAGCCAAATTATGGTTTTGCTCTTTTTATCAAAATGTATATTAACACAATTATTTTTATTAATATACATTTTAATCAAGCCATTACATGATTAAATAATGTCCAATTCTAAATATTTCAAAAAGCTTATTGGACTAAGCCTTGACAATGAATATTCCCCCCTTTACAATTAACATGTATATTTTACATTTTTGGTAATATTACAATGCGAAAAGCCCTGGTGCTTGCTGTATGTTGAGTCTAAACATGCCGACACTTAAAAAACGTAACAAAAGTTCATAGCAAGAGGAGGTGTAACGATGGACCTAATAACAATCGCCTCCATTTTGCTTGGCCTTATCGTCGGTGCCGTTGTTGGCTATTTTGTTCATAAATCCATTGCTGATGCAAAAGTAGCAGGAGCAAAGAATGCTGCTGAGCAGATTCTTGAAGATGCTAAACGTGATGCTGATTCATTAAAAAAAGAAGCTTTGCTGGAAGCAAAGGATGAAATTCACAAGCTTCGGACAGAAGCAGAACGTGAAGTTCGTGAACGAAGAAATGAAATGCAAAAACAAGAAAACCGTTTACTGCAAAGAGAAGAGAATTTAGATCGAAAAGAGGAGACGTTAAATAAGCGTGAAAATCTTTTAGATAAGAAGGAAGATTCTCTAACCCAAAGACAACAGCATATTGAAGAGATGGAAAGCAAAGTGGACGAGTTGGTAAGGAAACAAAAAACTGAACTCGAACGAATTTCGAGCTTAACACGCGAGGAAGCTAAGTCGATCATTATTGACAAAATGGAGCAGGAACTCACCCATGATACAGCGATAATGATTAAGGAAAGCGAAAACCGTGCGAAAGAGGAAGCCGACAAGAAAGCGAAAGAAATCCTTTCGCTGGCAATCCAGCGTTGCGCTGCTGACCATGTGGCGGAAACGACTGTATCTGTCGTCAACCTTCCAAATGACGAAATGAAGGGCCGGATTATTGGCCGTGAAGGACGAAATATCCGTACGCTTGAAACGCTAACAGGAATTGATTTGATTATTGATGATACTCCTGAAGCTGTTATTCTATCAGGATTCGACCCTATTCGTCGGGAAACAGCCCGTTTGGCACTTGAGAAGTTAGTCCAAGACGGTCGAATCCATCCAGCACGAATTGAGGAAATGGTAGAAAAATCACGCCGCGAAGTGGATGAGTATATCCGTGAAGTTGGTGAGCAAACCACATTTGAAGTGGGTGTTCATGGACTCCATCCGGATCTTATCAAAATTCTTGGCCGCTTGAAGTTCCGTACAAGCTACGGACAAAACGTATTAAAGCATTCAGTAGAAGTGGCACAGCTTTCGGGCTTACTTGCTGCCGAACTTGGTCAAGACGAAACACTAGCTCGTCGTGCAGGTCTTCTCCATGATATTGGTAAAGCAATTGACCATGAAGTAGAAGGAAGCCACGTCGAAATCGGGGTAGAACTTGCTACAAAATACAAGGAACATCCAGTAGTAATCAATAGTATTGCATCACACCATGGAGATACAGAGCCGACATCTATAATCGCTGTTCTAGTCGCAGCAGCTGACGCTTTATCAGCTGCAAGACCTGGTGCACGAAGTGAGACACTTGAGAACTATATCCGTCGTTTAGAAAAGCTGGAAGAGATTTCAGAGTCTTATGAAGGTGTTGAGAAATCCTTTGCTATCCAGGCAGGACGTGAGGTGCGTATTATCGTAAGACCAGATGCGGTTGATGATCTTGCTGCACATCGATTAGCACGCGATATTCGTAAGCGTATTGAAGAAGAACTTGATTATCCAGGGCACATTAAAGTGACAGTCATTCGTGAGACACGGGCTGTAGAATACGCAAAATAAAGCGGTGCGAAAGCACCGCTTTATTTATTGGAAATACGCTAATGATTAAATCGAGGCGAAATGTGATACAATTTAAACTAAATTAATTTTTCAATATGAAAGGGAAGAAAATGAATCTACTTTTTATCGGTGATGTCGTCGGTTCACCGGGCCGTGACATGGTTAAGGAATATTTACCTAAATTAAAAGAAAAGTATCGCCCGCATTTTACCATTATAAATGGAGAAAATGCGGCAGGCGGGAAGGGGATTACAGAAAAAATCTATCGAGAATTTTTGGGATATGGGGCACAAGCTGTTACACTGGGAAATCATACTTGGGATAATCGAGAAATTTTTGAATTTATCGATACTGCGAAAAATATGGTAAGACCAGCAAATTTTCCGGAGGGAACTCCAGGTAAAGGTTTGGCTTTTTTCAAAATTAACGATTTAGAAGTTGCGGTCATAAATCTGCAGGGCCGGACATTTATGGCTCCATTGGATTGCCCTTTTAGAAAGGCCGATGAATTAGTTGAAATTGCCAAGGCAAGAACCCCATTTATTTTTGTTGACTTTCACGCAGAAGTTACAAGTGAAAAGCAGGCGATGGGGTGGTATTTGGATGGAAGAGTTTCAGCCGTTGTTGGGACCCATACGCATGTCCAAACAGCAGACAATAGAGTATTACCAGGCGGCACGGGGTATTTATCTGATGTGGGCATGACAGGGCCGTATGATGGCATTCTTGGTGTGGAGAGAGAAGCAGTCCTTAAAAGGTTTCTAACTAGCCTGCCAGTCCGTTTTGAGGTTCCGACATCAGGAAGAAATCAGTTAAGTGCTGTGGTTATAGAACTAGATCGTAAAACAGGTTTTACCAAAAAGATGATGCCATTATTAATAAATGATGACCATCCGTTTTACAGTTAAAAAACCTTCCATTGGAAGGTTTTTTACTTTTTTTGTCCAAGCCGGAATATGTCTTTTCGCAACTGAATATAGTAGCAGTGGAATGTTATAACCTGATTTGTTCATGAAACTGCTCATGCGGAATCGGGATTTTCTAAGGAGGAGCTAGAAATGGATATATTAAAAGTTTCAGCAAAATCTAATCCTAATTCTGTAGCTGGTGCGCTTGCGGGGGTTCTGCGTGAAAGAGGTACAGCAGAGATACAGGCGATTGGTGCGGGTGCATTAAATCAAGCCGTTAAGGCAGTAGCGATTGCTCGAGGATTTGTGGCACCTAGTGGAGTTGATTTGATCTGTGTCCCAGCGTTTACCGATATTTTAATTGACGGAGAAGAACGCACAGCTATAAAGTTAATTGTAGAACCTCGTTGAAAGAGATAGATTATTTACACGGGTATATACAAAAAGGAATTTATCCTGCCTGCTTGTTTTATACAAGCGGGTTTTTTGGTTATTAAAATACTATTTTGATATATAAGAAAGCGTTAAAAAGTATTTAAATAAAATGGCGAAAAAAAAGGAAAAACAGCGGTAGAATGTATTTAAAAGCAAGTATTTGATTGGTTTTTCCTGAAGGGAAAATCACTAATTCTAAATAATAAAAAAATATTCATATTTTAGACAAAAATTTACTCTAAAGGGTTGCAATTTTTTGTGCATAGGTCTAGAATTGTAAGCGTTTAGTACATATCCTTGTTCAAATCTTTTAGCCTTTAAAGCGTTAACATGGAGGTTAGAGATTTACTTGGAAAAGTGCTACACTTAGAAATGATTCAAACTACTTATTTTTTACATATCCAAAGGGGTGTAGTCATGATCAATCAACTTTCGTGGAAAGTTGGCGGACAACAAGGGGAAGGTATTGAAAGTACTGGGGAAATCTTTGCTATCGCACTGAATCGCCTAGGATATTACCTGTATGGTTATCGTCACTTTTCATCACGTATTAAAGGCGGCCATACAAACAATAAAATCAGAGTAAGTACGACAGAAGTTCGTTCTATTTCTGATGATCTCGATATCCTTGTAGCGTTTGACCAAGAAACTATTGATGTAAATTACAAAGAGCTTCATAGCAAAGGCGTAATCCTTGCTGACTCCAAATTCAATCCAAAGAAACCAGAAGATACAGAAGCATCATTGTATTCGGTTCCATTTACCGAGATTGCTACTGAATTGGGAACTTCTTTAATGAAAAACATGGTTGCAATCGGGGCAACTTCTGCGGTATTAGACTTAGATATTCATGTATTTGAAGTAGTAGTTCGTGAGATTTTTGGCAAAAAGGGCGACAAAGTTGTTGCGAAAAACATGGAAGCCATCCAAGCTGGCTTTGATTATATGAAAGAAAAAATGGATGCAAATGTTCCAACCATGGTCCTTGAAAAAGCAGATGGTAAACGCCGCATGTTTATGATTGGAAATGATGCGATTGCCTTAGGTGCACTTGCTGCCGGCTGCCGTTTCATGGCGGCATATCCAATCACACCTGCTTCAGATATCATGGAATATTTGATTAAGAAATTACCTGCTGTTGGTGGGACGGTTATTCAAACAGAAGATGAAATCGCAGCTGCGACAATGACCATTGGCGCAAGCTACGGCGGTGTTCGGGCAATTACAGCATCTTCAGGTCCTGGCTTATCATTGAAAATGGAAGCAATTGGACTAGCTGGTATTACAGAAACACCGCTTGTTATTGTTGACACACAACGCGGTGGTCCATCAACTGGTTTACCAACCAAACAAGAGCAGTCAGACTTAATGGCAATGATTTATGGTACACATGGTGAAATTCCGAAAATCGTTATGGCTCCAAGTACTGTACAAGAGGCTTTCTATGATACTGCTGAAGCGTTCAACCTTGCTGAAGAGTATCAATGTCCTGTCATTGTTTTATCCGATCTTCAACTATCTTTAGGAAAACAAACAGTAGAACCACTGGATGTTTCTAAAGTTGAAATTAGACGTGGTAAATTAGTAACTGAAGAACTTCCTGAAATTGAAAACAAAGGCTATTTCAAGCGCTATGAAGTAACAGAGGATGGTGTTTCACCTCGTTCGATTCCTGGAATGAAAAATGGTATTCACCATGTTACAGGTGTTGAGCACGCTGAAACTGGTAAACCGTCTGAATCTGCAGCAAACCGGAATGCGCAAATGGATAAACGTTTCCGTAAGGTTGAAAATATCCGCTTTAACACACCTGTTTATAAAAATGCACCACATGAGGATGCAGATTTATTAATCGTTGGATTTAACTCAACTCGCGGAGCAATCGAAGAAGCAATGACTCGCTTAGAAAAAGACGGCTTGAAAGTAAATCATGCACAAATTCGCTTAATTCATCCATTCCCATCGGACGAAGTACTTCCACTTGTTCGTTCTGCGAAAAAAGTAATTGTAGTGGAAAACAATGCAACTGGACAATTAGCGAATATTATGAAAATGAATGTCGGTCATGCAGAAAAAATTACTAAATATCTTAAATATGATGGAAATCCATTCCTGCCTCACGAAGTTCATTCAAAATGTAAGGAGTTGTTCTAAATGGCCACTTTTAAAGACTTTCGAAATGATGTAAAACCGAACTGGTGCCCTGGCTGTGGCGACTTCTCCGTACAAGCGGCAATGCAGCGTGCGGCGGCAAATGTTGGTTTATTACCGGAAAATTTAGCAGTAATTTCCGGGATTGGTTGTTCTGGACGGATCTCTGGTTATATCAATGCCTATGGCTTCCACGGAATCCATGGACGTTCACTACCGATTGCCCAAGGTGTAAAAATGGCTAATCGCGATTTAACTGTTATCGCTTCTGGTGGTGACGGTGACGGATATGCCATCGGGATGGGACATACGATTCATGCGATTCGCCGTAATGTAGATATTACTTATATCGTTATGGATAACCAAATTTATGGTTTAACAAAGGGACAAACATCTCCACGTTCGGCAGTTGGATTTAAAACAAAATCTACACCGATGGGATCTATCGAACAATCGATTTCCCCGATGGAATTGGCATTAACAGTTGGCGCAACATTTGTTGCACAAAGTTTTTCAACAGATTTAAAAGACCTGACTGCCTTAATTGAAGCTGGTTTAAATCACAAAGGTTTCTCTTTAATTAATGTATTCAGCCCATGTGTAACCTATAATAAGGTTAACACCTATGATTGGTTTAAAGAAAACCTAACGAAGCTAAGTGATGTTGAAGGTTATGATGCATCTAACCGTGAAATGGCGATGCAGACATTAATGAAGCATAACGGCTTAGTTACTGGCCTAATTTACCAAAACACGGAGCGTCCTTCTTATCAAGAGTTACTTACTGATTACTCTGAAGAACCGTTGGTAGATTCAGACCTAAACCTTGATCAAGCACACTTCGATAAATTAGTTGCCGAGTTTATGTAAATAAGAAATCCAAAATCCCGAGGAATTCATAGTTCCCCGGGATTTTTTATTGTCTTCAAACAGGTAAACCTTTATACTATAGTAATGTGCAGATAAAGAATATTGCTCCAAATCTTTATTGAGCACACGAAAAATATCATAATTAAATCTAAAAAAGCTACTATGTTATTTTAAAAGAAAGGGGTTTTATGAACAAATGAATGAAGAGCAACGATTAGAAGGTCAACAAGTAGAGTCTGCTAATTCTTCGGACAAAAAATCCGCCAAGGATTACAGCAAATACTTTGAACAAGTAATTACAGCACCTTCATTAACAGAAGCAAAAAAACGCGGAAAAGAAGAAGTGAAATATCATAATGATTTTGCGATTTCTGAAGAATTCCGCGGCATGGGCGAGGGTCGTAAGTTTTATATTCGGACGTATGGCTGTCAAATGAACGAACATGATACAGAAGTTATGGCAGGGATATTTTTAGCATTAGGATATGAACCTACCGACAGTGTGACGAATGCTAACGTCATTTTATTAAATACGTGTGCCATTCGTGAGAACGCTGAGAACAAAGTGTTCGGTGAACTTGGTCATTTAAAATCCCTAAAATTGGAACGACCTGACTTACTTATTGGTGTTTGTGGATGTATGTCCCAGGAAGAATCCGTAGTCAATAAGATTCTAAAAACCTATCATCAGGTTGATATGATTTTTGGTACCCATAATATTCACCGCTTACCAAATATTTTGCATGAAGCATATATGTCAAAGGAAATGGTTGTTGAGGTATGGTCGAAGGAAGGCGATGTTATTGAGAACCTTCCAAAAGTACGCCGTGGCAAGATTAAAGCATGGGTCAACATTATGTATGGCTGTGATAAATTCTGTACGTACTGTATTGTACCTTTCACGCGTGGGAAGGAACGAAGCCGTCGGCCTGAGGAAATTATCCAGGAAGTACGTCAGCTGGCAGCACAGGGCTACAAGGAAGTCACACTGCTTGGTCAAAACGTAAATGCTTATGGGAAAGACTTAGAGGGCGTTAATTACGGACTTGGCGAGCTAATGGATGATTTACGCAAAATTGATATACCAAGGATTCGTTTTACAACCAGCCATCCGCGTGACTTTGACGATCGTCTGATTGAAGTTCTTGCTAAAGGTGGAAACCTAATGGATCATATCCATTTGCCAGTTCAATCTGGTTCGACAGATGTATTAAAAATTATGGCTCGTAAGTATACAAGAGAACAATATTTAGAGCTTGTTAGAAAAATAAAAGCGGCCATTCCTAATGTCGCTTTAACAACCGATATTATTGTGGGTTACCCAAACGAAACGGACAAACAGTTTGAAGAGACCATGTCACTCTATCGTGAAGTGGGTTATGAATTAGCATATACATTTATTTACTCCCCAAGGGAAGGTACTCCTGCAGCAAAAATGGAGGATAATGTTCCGTTAGAAGTGAAGAAAGAACGATTGCAGCGTTTAAATGCGCTTGTTAATGAAATGTCATTAGAAGCAATGAAAAAACATGAAGGTCAAATTGTTGATGTTCTTGTCGAAGGGGAGAGTAAGAACAACCCTGACGTCCTTGCTGGGTACACATCAAAGAGTAAGCTAGTAAACTTTGTGGCTCCAAAAACAGCGATTGGAAAAATTGTGAAAGTAAAAATTACCCAAGCAAAAACATGGTCATTAAACGGAGAAATGGTTGAAGAATTAGAACCAGTAGAGGTGCAGTAAAGTGGCAAACTATACAAAAGACGATATCGTTGCACGTGCTGTGGATTTAGCACGCATGATTGCCGAGACAGATGAAGTGGATTTTTTCAAACGAGCAGAAGCTCAATTAAATGATAATAAAAAAGTTCATACAATGATTGCTGACATTAAAGGATTGCAAAAACAGGCCGTCAACCTGCAGCATTACGGAAAACCGGAAGCGTTGAAAAAGGTAGAAGATAAAATTACTTCTATAGAGCAAGAGTTGGATGAAATTCCTGTCGTTCAGGATTTCAAACAATCACAATTGGAAGTGAATGAATTACTTCAGATCATTGCTTCAACCATTTCTAATACCGTAACTGATGAAATTATTATTTCTACAGGTGGAGATGTATTGTTGGGTGAGACAGGCTCTGGCATGAAAAATGGCGGAGAGGCTTGTGAAGGCCACGACGATTGCGATCACGAATGAG
>NZ_BCVI01000041.1 GCF_001591665.1 Neobacillus soli NBRC 102451
ACAATTCTCAAAGTCGAAAATTATATACTTTCTTATCTTTTAAGAAAAGCCAGGCTTTTAATTTAAAGCCAGGCTTTTTTTTTTGAATTTTTATCCATACCACTGATTCGGCAGAAGCTTCTTCCCCCTCTTTTTAAAGTACAGGCGTTTAAAGCACATACATCAAAATCCCGCATAAAATGAACTATGACTAAACTTTTAACCAGTATTCACAAAAATATATATCACACTAGTCTACAAATTAGCATACGATGAAATGAAAATGAATGAGGAGGGTTCGCGCAAAATGGGAGAATATAGAGAGATAATTACAAAGGCCGTAGTTGCGAAAGGGCGAAAATTCACCCAGTCCAATCATACGATTAGCCCGGCGCACAGTCCAACAAGTATTCTTGGCTGTTGGATTATCAACCATAAATACAACGCGAAAAAAGTCGGCAAGACTGTAGAGATACACGGATCATATGACATCAATGTTTGGTATTCATTTAATGATAATACCAAAACTGAGGTGGTAACGGAACGTGTTCAATATACAGATATCATCAAGCTAAAATATCGTGACAATGACTGTCTTGATGACAATGAAATTGTTGCTCGAGTGCTGCAGCAGCCTAACTGTTGTGAAGCAGTCATCTCCCCTAATGGCAATCGCATCATTGTCCATGTCGAAAGGGAATTCCTCGTTGAGGTCATTGGCGAAACAAAAGTTTGTGTGCGTGTCAATCCTGAGGGCTGCAAGGATGAAGATGACGAATGGGGTATGGATGTCGACGACGAAGAATTCGAGGAACTTAATCCGGATTTCTTAGTCGGCTCAGAAGAGGAATAAAGATACTAGGAAGGTAATACTTCCTAGTTTTTTTCTTATTCCTATCATTGTATGAAGAATTTCCTAACTTTAGAATTTTAGATGGTTTTCGAAGCAAGCTATTTCTAGGAGGTGTTCTAAATGGAGCCGAGACAGCCTGGAAATAAAAAGCTGCCTGATTTTGATCAATTGAACGACCGATTGATTGCTGAAAGTTCTCCTTCGCCAATGTTGGTCATTAAAACGAATCTTGACCCGAAGGATGCTGCTGAAAATAACCCGTATTATCATAATGGAGAAGTCAACGATCCAAAAGCAATGAAGGAATATTTTGAGGAATAAGAGAAGCCAGGATTTATTCCTGGCTTCTATCCCATTCAGGTTTTAATAAAGATAATACAACCGTATCATGAAATTGATTATTTTGGTGGATATAGCCGCGCAGTAATCCTTCCTTGATAAAGCCATGCTTCATAAGTAAATGGATGGATGCCTCATTTTCGGGGTAAACAACAGCCCCAATTCGATATAAATCTAATCGATTGAAACTAAAATCAAGCACTTCTTTAATCGCCTCTGAGGCATAGCCCATTCTCCAAAAGGAGGGATGGAGTTCATAACCGATTTCGGCACGTTTATTATTCAGCTGTAAACCATTAAGACCTACCGTTCCGATGATTCGTTGATTTTCTTTTAGCTTAATTCCCCAGCGGATCCCGCGTTTATCAAGAAAGTTCTTAAGAAACATATCAATTAATCTTGTCGCTTCGACCTGTAAGGTGAACCGATTGGTCCCATAAAACCGGGTCACTTCTTCTAAAGATAAAATTCCGTATAGGTCATCAACATGCTGATGGGTTATTTCAATTAATTTTAATCTTTTTGTTTCTAAAATAGGAAAATTCACCTAAAACACCTCGTATATCTAGCGAAATATAGTATATTAACTTAAATTTTCCTCTTTAGTGTATAACGTGCAAACGTAAAAGAAAAGAAATAATTCCCTTTAGCTAAATCTTGTTCAATTAGCGATTAAGAATAGGTAATTGTTTGTCCTGGTTTAATCGGATGGACCTTTATCCTTTCATCATTTACATAATGCGAAACCATTTCAGGTGTACCAGTTAAAAAGTCGAAACCAAAATGCATGGGGATTACCTCTTTTACCTTCAATAGCTGAATGGCCTTGGCCGCTTCCCGTGGTCCCATCGTAAAAACATCACCAATTGGCAGGATGGCGATGTTGGGCTGATAGAGTTCCTGGATCAAAGCCATATCACCAAACACATTCGTATCTCCAGCATGGTAAATAGAAAAGTCTTTCCCAAGGCGTAAACAAAAGCCCATCGGTTCGCCTCCATAAATTATTTTTCCGTTTTCCACAAATGCTCCAGAATGGTCAGCATGGACAGCTGTTAAGGACATATCTTTAACTACTCGCGTACCACCTTTATTAATGGGCAGTACATTCTCGACACCTCGCTGCATCAGTAACTGTGACAATTCCCAGCCTGCTATCAGGGTAGCGTTTGTAAGTCCGGCTAATCTGACAGCATCTTCTGCATGGTCTCGGTGACCATGTGTCAAGAGAATGTAGTCACAATCCAAGATTGTTTCTGTAAACGAGTGCGGGAATAGGGGATTATTTTGCACCCAGGGGTCAATCAGGATTTTCTTCCCCCCAGCAGTTTTGATATAAAAGGCTCCAAAGCCTAACCAGGTAATTTCTAATGGATTTTTGCTCATAAATGATGCCTCCTCTTGTCTTTTTCTTGTTAAGGTTACAGCTTAGAGTTGAGTCTAAGTCAATAGCCATTTATGATAAAAGTAATAAATGAGTTAAAGGGGCGAGTATAATGTTTACGATAGGGGAAGTGGCTGCGAAAACAGGATTGTCAACCCATACATTACGCTATTACGAAAAACAGGAAATCATACCATTTCCCAAAAGGGTGAACGGCAAGGACCGAGTCTATTCGGAAAAAGATATTACCTTTATAAACTTTATTTGTAGTTTAAAAAGCACGGGGATGAGCCTGGAAAATATCAAGGAAATTGTTAAGGATGGCTGCATATTGGAAAAGGAGATTCCCAGTATTTCCGGGCTGTTAATCAGAAGGAAAGAAATCCTTCAAAAACACTTAGAAAAATTAAGGGTGCAAAAAACAGACTTGGAAGAAATTATAAAACTAACAGAAAATAAAATCGCTGCCTATAACTCTATGTTGTAACCCAGGTGCGTAAAAAGGAACAGAATTAACTGATTTATATAAAGGGAACGGTGTGTGGTGTTAGGATGCAGCAATCGAAGTATATCGATTTAATAGAAAACGATTTATTACCACAAATAAATTTATCCACTAATAGCCCCTTTGACCCAATCATCGTAAACAATCTGTCAACTTCATGGAAAACAATCGGGAGCGGCAATTATGCCGGAGTATTTTCCCATGTTTCGCATCCAAAGCGGGTGGTAAAAGTATATGGACGCAGCCATGAGGAGCTTAAAAAGGAAATAGATGTCTATAAAAAATTGGGAACCCATGAATCTTATTCTACTTTATTTGCGTATGGGGATAACTATTTAGTACTAAAAAAGCTTGAGGGAATTACCTTATTTGATGCGGTTGTGAAGGGGATTCAAATCCCGAAACTGGTGATTGAGGATATCGACCAAGGCCTGGACTATGCCCGGTCTGTTGGTTTAAATCCCTTTGATGTTCACGGTAAAAATGTTGTCATGTTTGAGGGAAGAGGGTATATCGTTGACGTTTCGGATTTTTATAAACAGGGTTATTGCCGGAAGTGGGATGATTTGAAAAAGGCTTATTACAAGATTTATCAACCGTATCTTTATAAATACCATCCACCGATACCATTTTTTTTCGTTAACGGGGTCCGAAAAGGATATCGGCTGTATCGCAGAATGAAAAAGAAATAGCGAAAAATAGCTGTTAAATATACCTAATATTCTGATAGTATGGAAATGATACAAGACTTATTTTTAGATAGGAGGAGCCCTAGGTGAATTTCCCTGTCTATATATTTGGAATTCATCCCCATTTGTTATTAGAAGCGCTAGCTTACTTCATTGGCTTTCGTGTGTATTTATATACACGAAATAAAGAACGGATTCCAATCGATAAAGCGCTTTGGGTGGTAGTCGGTGCCACATTAGGTGCGGCGCTAGGTTCAAAGCTGCTTTATTGGTTGGAGGACCCGGGAAAAACACTAGAAAATTGGAATAATCTTATTTATCTAATCGAAGGGAAAACGATTGTCGGCGGATTATTAGGCGGTCTAATCGGCGTGGAAACAGCCAAGAAATGGATCGGCTGGACGCGTTCGACCGGGGATGATTTTGTTCTGCCCTTGATCGTAGGGATGATGATTGGAAGAATCGGCTGCTTTTTAACAGGCTTGGATGACCATACATACGGTGTGGCAACCACTTGGATGACTGGTGTTGATTTCGGAGATGGAATCAAGCGTCATCCCACACAGCTCTATGAAATATTCTTTTTAGGAATGCTTATTTTCGTCCTTTTTCAAATAAAAAGGAAAAAGACCGGCTGGGAAGGATTATTGTTCCAGTTATTCATGCTCAGTTATTTATCGTTTCGCTTCATGATTGATTTTATCAAACCCACACCGCACCCTTACTGGATCCTCAACAATATTCAACTTGCAAGTTTACTAGGAATCGCGTATTACCTCTGGCTAATCAATAAAAAACAAACGGAAAGAAGGAGAGAAATCCATGCCTAATCGACCTTATTTATTTTATGAATTAACCAACAGCATATGTTCGACCTGTTTGCGAAAAGTAGAGGCAAAGGTCATTATCGAAAATGAAAAGGTCTACCTTGTGAAGCATTGTATGCAGCACGGGAGAGAGAAGGTTTTGATTTCTACTGATGTTGCCTATTATAAGTGGTGCCGCGAGTTTATCAAGCCTTCGGAAATGCCGTATCGCTGGAATACACCAATTAAGTACGGCTGCCCATATGATTGTGGACTATGCCCTGATCATGAGCAGCATAGCTGTTTAACGCTGTTAGAAATAACGGAGAGATGCAATTTAAAATGTCCGATTTGCTATGCAGAATCCTCACCGCAAAAGGGAAGCTTCCGCAGCATGGAAAAAATTGAATTTATGCTTGATAATATCATTAAAAATGAACGCCATGCGGATATTGTCCAAATCAGCGGTGGGGAACCAACGATCCATCCACAGTTTTTTGAGATACTTGATCTGGCAAAATCAAGACCGATTCGGCATATAATGGTTAATACCAATGGGCTTCGGATTGCCACTGATAAAGAATTTGTGAAGCGGCTTGCTACCTATTCACCGGGCTTTGAAATCTACCTTCAATTTGATAGCTTTGAAAAAGAAGCACTCGAAGAATTAAGAGGCGTCGATTTAAGAGATATTAGACAAAAAGCAATCGAGAATTTAAATGAGTACAATATTTCCACTACACTTGTTGTCACATTGAAAAAAGGGTTAAACGAACATGAGGTGGGAAAAATCATTCAATATGGCTTGAAACAGAAATGTGTCCGTGGGGTAACCTTTCAGCCCATTCAGGCGGCAGGAAGATTGGAGGAATATGACCCATCGACCAATCGCTTAACATTGAGTGAAGTAAGACAGATGATTATCGACCAATCCAATGTTTTTGGGCCAACGGATATCATCCCTGTTCCCTGCCATCCAGACTGTCTAGCGATGGGGTATGCCTTAAAACACGACGGTGTGGCAACACCATTAACAGGCTTAATCGATCCGAACATATTATTAGAGGGAGAACGGAATACAATTGTATTTGAACAAGATGAAAATATTAAAAATATGATATTTAAATTGTTTTCTCTGAATCATTCACCGGATTCGTCGGCATTATCATTGCAGGATTTATTATGCTGCCTGCCAAAAGTATCAATGCCAGGGCAAATCGGCTATGATAACGTGTTTCGGGTAATTATTATGCAATTTTTAGATGCTTATAATTTTGATGTCCGCTCGGTCAAAAAATCCTGTGTTCATATTGCCCATCCAGATGGTCGAATCATCCCGTTTGATACTTATAATTTATTTTACCGTGATGAGAAAGAGCTGGAGCTGAAGAAAATTCAGGCCGAGCTTGAAGGGAGAACCTTTATTAATGCGGAATAGTCGATAAGAGCGGGTTCATAACGACCGTTTGGGTTGAGGAAAGGGAGAAACGGTCGATAAGAGCGGTTCATAACGACCATTTGGGTTGAGGAAAGGGAGAAACGGTCGATAAGAGTAGATCATAACGACCGTTTGGGTTGAGGAAAGGGAGAAACGGTCGATAAAAGTGGTTCATAACGACCTTGGGTTGAGGAAAGGGAGAAACGGTCGATAAGAGCGATTCATAACGACCGTTTGGGTTGAGGAAAGGGAGAAATGGTCGATAAGAGCGGTTCACAACGACCATTTGGGTTGAAGAAAGGGAGAAACGGTTGATAAGAGCAGGTCATAACGACCATTTGGGTTGAAAAAGGGTCATGATGGGTTAATAGGAACAAAAAGTATTCTTAAAAAAAGGAGGAGGTTATTTGAATCAGAATCCAGGAAAAAAGACCGACGGATCACTAAAAGACTTATGGATTGGAATTGGCATAACTCTTGGTATTTACCTGCTGGGATTATTAATTATATTTGTGTATCCTTCGATATTTTTTGCGTATATGTGTGTCGCCATCATTGGACTGGTGGTGTTTCCGGTCATTAGTTTTTCGAAGGGGAAGAGTCGGTTAGGGCAAGGGGCATTAATTGGTCTGGGTTTAAATATATTGTTATTTACTGCCTGTTTTGGAATCCTTATTTCCGGACTGGGTGGATAAATGGGAGGAAAATAAAATGGATGATCGTCAATTTCGAAACGCAATGGGAAATTTCGCGACAGGGGTAACAGTGGTGGCAACAGAAGTGGATGGTCAGGTGCACGGTATGACTGCAAATGCCTTCATGTCTGTGTCACTCAATCCGAAACTCGTGGTAATCTCAGTAGCCGAAAAAGCACAAATGCTTGAAAAAATAAAACGGAGCGGTACATTTTCGATAAATATACTCACCGCGGATCAGCAGGAACTCTCGCTGATTTTTGCCGGACAGGTGAAAGAACATCAAGAAATAGTATTTGACCGACTGGGCGAAGTACCGGTTTTGCCGGGGGCTTTAACACAAATTGCTTGTGAAGTATCGTCTTCACATATAGAGGGTGATCATACACTATTTATCGGCAAAGTCCTAGGAATTCACGTTAATGATTCAGAACCGCTAATCTATTTTAATGGAAAATACTTTTCGCTGGTTGAGAATACATGACTAAAAGGAATAGAAAAGAGGGTGTCCCGTCATAGGTGAAATTGGGATGCCCTCCTTTTGATTTAATGGTAATGTAATGATTGATTACAAATCGCTTGGTGCCTGACACCGACTATGAATGAGACTTTTCAAGGGCAAGTTTTAGGCCAAAACCTAGCAGGGCAAACCCGGTTATACCTTGAACAACCTTTTGGGTAGATGGTTTTTTCATAAATGCACTGATCTGATTGATTAAATAAATATATAGGAAAAACCAAAGTGCAGTTAACACAGTGTAGGTTATTCCCATAATTAGAAACGGAAAAAAGGTATTACTTTCAGGATTCACAAATTGCGGTAAAAAGGTTAAAAAGAAAATGGCCACCTTCGGGTTTAGTAGATTTGTAAGAAACCCTTGGCGAAAACAAGATTTTTGCCCGTACTTGCTTTCTATATTTGTATCCTGGCCTTCGACTGCATCATTTTTTCTCAAGGACCATAATGTTTTAAAGCCAATATATACTAAATAGACAGCCCCTACATATTTGAAAATCGAAAATAAGAGGGCTGATTTCACAATAATGGCGGAAAGGCCAATTACTGCGGCAAAGGTATGGATAAAGAGGGCGCAGCAAGTACCAAAAACGGTTTTAAAACCACCTGATTTTCCAATGGAGAGCGTGTTCCTTGTTGCCATGGCCGTATCCGGACCAGGTAAAATAATGAGAAAAATACACATAAGAATAAATAAGTAAAAATGCTGCACGGTAATTTCCTACCTTCAGATAATTTTTAAAATTTAATTATTATTAATTTAACATATCTGAAGACCTTTGCGGAAAAAAGTTAATAAATAAAAAAGCTGACTCAAGACTAGGAACACATTGAGTCAGCTATCTTATATTATCAGGAGTTTAATTCCAAGAACTCGCTAATCTGTTTTACATATTGTTCTTTCGGATAGGTGCTATATAACTGGCTTGATAACCGAATGGGATCACCGAAAAAGTATCTTTCATACTGGGTTTGCCTTGTACCAAACGAACTCATCGTCAGATCCCAGGCTAAACGAAATATTTTAACCCGGTCCTCCGCATTTTTATTTGCCCCTTGAAGATACTGGTCCAAATCGGTTCGAATCGCGGAAAAGAAATCTTTTTCGGTTGGTAAAGAGACCATCCCACTTGCTCCAACGATTTCGATAATCTCACTAAATCTAGGATATATTTTGGGGAATATATTGCTGGCAACTTGAAGAGGCAGCATACTCGGTCGCATATATCCCTCTTCATCTAACTTCGCATCGATTTCTGACTTAGCTAAAAGTGCTTTCATGGTTTCAAGACCAATAATAACTTCAGCGAGTTTTTCCTGTATATGCTGATATTCACTAACATTTATTGTTTCTACCAGAAGCTCAGCAACGCCTAGAACAAATTCCGTTTTGACAATTTGTCTTGTAATAACCTGATGACTAGCAAAGGATTGGAATGAGCTTTGAAGTAAGAATTGGTTGGAGGCCTCTATATTGTCGTAAAAAAACACACGGTTCCATGGAACTAATACATGATCAAAGACAAGAATGGTATCCATTTCTTCATATCGTGAACTTAACGGATAATCAAAGGTGGAATCGCCGCCAACAAAAGACTCCCGGCAAATAAATTTTAACCCTATGGTGTCAGAGGGAATAGAAAATGCGTAGGCAAGATCCTCATCTATCACTCCGCCTGCTGAATATACCAGTACTTCATCGGTTAGACCGCCTTGTGTAGCTAACAGTCGAGCGCCCTGAATGATAATTCCATTCTCGTTTCTGTCAATCACCTTGGCGGAAATCGGTTCCGTAGAGGAATCAAAGTGGAACTGGGAACGATTCACTTGGGGGGTAATAAATGTATGGGTGAACGAAAGGTCTTGTTTCTTCGCCCTTTCATAAAGAGTTTGGATATTTTCAGGAAAGCAATTTTTCCTACCTTCTAGGAGTGAGGTGGAGGAGGCAAACGCCATTACAACCGTGTTCATATAATCGGGACTTCTTCCCATCATCCCATTCGTGTGCTTTGCCCACTGTTCAATCATTGTTCGCCTTTTCTTGAGCTCCTTTTTTGTCTTTGGCTGTAAAAAGGATAGCCCGATCGGTTCTCCTAAATCATCTGAAAGATAAGTCAGCTTACTTTTTAGCTGTTTCTCCATCTGCAAATCGTAGAGGGATGCTTTGCTTTGAAGAATCCCTTTGAATGCTGGATGTTCAGAAATTTTTCCTTCCATTTGTTTTCCGTCAATCCATATATCAGTGTTTAACCGATCAATTCGTTCAATAAATTCCTTCCCGGTAATGGTTCCCATATGACCACTCCTTATTTAATGGGCCATTAATTTTGGTTTTGTGAGATATTCTATTTTATTAAAGAATATGGAAACTTGTTCTGCTTATTTTTGTGTTGGCAGTAATTTGGGAATTACGACTAAAAGGATGTATGTGGAAAAGATGATAAAGTGAAGAACTTCACAGTTAAAAGCAGGATAGAGGGGTATAGTTAAAGGGAACTATTTTAAATAGAAAAATGGCTGGAAGGTTGGGCAATATGAACAGAATAACTGTCTTCGTCATGAGTCTTTTCTTAATTTTTATCGCAGGCTGCGGGGCAACGAATGACTTAACGGTGAAGCTTTCCTCACCAAAAACGTTTACCCCCGTGAAACCATATGTGATGCAATTTAAACTTACAGACAAGCAAGGAAACCTAGTGAAAGGCGCCAAAGTTAGCGCGGATTTAACTATGAAAAATATGGACCATGGAACAACCCCTGCTGCTGTGGAAGAGATAGGGGATGGGAAATATATTGGAACCGTCAAATTGCCGATGAATGGTGACTGGGTGGCAAACATTGAAGTAAATCATGATGGAGAAAAATTTGAGGAAAATAAGCAGTTCACGGTCGAAGAGAAAACAGTGGAAAATGCCCATAAAGTCACAAAAGAGGTAGCATTACCAGATTTTAACCTAATCGACGAGAATGGTGATAAAGTGACAAGACAGAACTTGGTAGGAAAAACCGTCGTGTTGACCTTTACCTATGTAAACTGTATGGATCCAAATGCCTGCCCGGTTTTATTGAAGAACTTTAGCAACTTGCAGCAGGATATGAAAACGAAGGGAAGCAATACAGAAGATCTTTTGCTCGTTTCCGTTTCACTTGACCCCGATAATGATACTCCCGAAGCAATGAAAGAACACGCAAAGAAAATGA
Source organism: Neobacillus soli NBRC 102451 (assembly GCF_001591665.1). Taxonomy (GTDB): domain Bacteria; phylum Bacillota; class Bacilli; order Bacillales; family Cytobacillaceae; genus Neobacillus; species Neobacillus soli. Next base: position 10,407 of record NZ_BCVI01000041.1, read on the forward strand.
ATTTCGAAATGTCCTACCTTAAAATGCTGACAGGGGACAAGCAGGAAATTCAAAAGTTGGCAGGCACTCTTGGTGAACATTTTGAAAAAAACGGTGCAGAAGTTTTACATGATAATAAAACGTTTATTTTTAATCCAGACGGTAAGTTAACGCATGAATTTACGGGCAGCAACATTGATCGGAATGAATTGCTTCAGGTTGTTTCAGGAGAAAAATAAAGAACAAGACCGCTATTTAGAATAAAATTATGGCGGTCTTTTATTAGTGCAAAAACTGGCTACTAATGATTTCTGCCCCAATCACTTATGCCTGGGAGGTGATTGGGTGTTTAAAATATGTTGGTAATGATACATTTTTATGATTATATTTCATGAATAGGGTGTTACTGTCTTGATATGGTGCTGTTGTCAAGCCCTCTATGTTTCTATCAGGTGTAAAATAAAATAGGATGTCACGAGTATTGCCGTTTGCTAAATGGGCAATTATCACCTTCAGGTTAGGTTCTTTAGCGCTAATCACATCAAAAATATGAAGCATGCTGCCTTCATGTTTACAGAGAACTATCGCTTCCTCACTTTGAAGAGAATAAAGGTCATCGGGAAACACGTACATACAATAAAACATCAATAGCTCATTGGTATTCGTTGTATCAAAAATGTCGGAAACCATTTTGCCGCTTTGAGAAAATTCATAGATGAATCTTAAATCCTCTCTATTTCCGCCATGCAGCTTTTTCACTTTTTGGTCATCCTTTACATTGCCATCAAAGCTCATAGAGTATTGGGTCTCCTTTAGAGCAGTAAACCCGAATTTAGGATAAAAATCTAAAACAGATTGGTTTGCGAATAAATACAAAAAATCGACATCCTCGTAGTCCTTTATTATCCTTTCCATCAATTTCCTTGCGAGCCCAAAATTTCGATAATCCGGATGAGTCATAACCGTACCAATTTGAACCGCTCGTTTCACTTCCTTATTAATCACAAAGTCAATAAGATTGACAGATGCATTGGCAATCACCTGATTATCTTTTATAAATGAATAAGGCATATATTTTGAAGTCCAAAAGCCAAATTGACACCATGCTTCAAAATTAATACCAAAAATTGAGGCTGCTAAATCATTGAAACTCGCTCTTAAAGTAATATTCTCCCGGTAGTCTTTAATAAATGTAAATGAATCAATCATAGATATCCCCCCTAGCGTCATATAGCCCTGGTTTTGCATTACCACTTTGGATTAACCAAATCAACTTTATGATAACAAAATGTTGTGCTCAAGGGGGGGAATTCATGCTAAGAGTCCATATTTTTAAAATTTTATTTTCTAAAAGGGACGTAAGGTCCTAGATACGGAAAACCAGCAGGATACCCATAAAGTATCGGCGTCATGTGAACGAAGCTATGTCCAATGTGATAACTATAAGGATTGTAGTGGATTACCTGATTCCAAGCACCAAACATGGGTTGAGGATAACCTAAGTATATAGGTCCATCTGTGCCAGTAATTATTGTGTGCATCCCATCACCAACTTGTATTTTTTATAGTATATGTTTTTTGTGGAAAAAAAAGCATGTTCTGACTATAAATCAAATTGTTGTAGGAACTTTTCTACTAAAAAATTGTGCTGGAAACACCGTGTTTGATATACTTTTATTAAATAATAAAGATATGAGGTACATACTTTGAGAAAGTCAAAATTACAATTCTGGCTCATCCAGATTTTATTGGTCTTCACCATCATTTTTGTTTCAACAAAAATTTCCTTTTTGTTCGCACCGATTGGTGTCTTTTTCTCGACCATTTTTTTCCCCATTCTGATTACCGGTTTTTTATTTTTTATGTTGAATCCAATTGTGAATTTTCTTGGACGGAAAAAACTTCCAAGAATAGTGGCCATCCTGATTATTTATGTTGTTTTTGCAGGGCTCCTCGTACTTGCCATTGGAAATTTGGTGCCGGTTCTTACTAAGCAGATAACTGCACTAGCTAATGAAATCCCGGTCTATGCTGATAGGACCATGAAGTTTGTTGACAATCTGGCGCATTCGTCGGAATTCAAACGGTTCATGACCCAGCAAAGTGACATAATTGAATCAATCCAAAAAAGACTCATGGAGTTTGGCAATACACTTCCGAACAGGATTACAGGTGCGATAGGTAATATCGTTGGTATCATCGCCAATATTGCGATTATTCTGGTCACCGTACCTTTTTTATTATTTTACATGTTTAAGGACGGGCACAAATTCCCAGCAGCAGTAGGGAAGTTTATTCCGAAAGAGTACCGGAAGGAAGGGCGGTCAATTTTAAAAGAAACGGGAGAGACTCTTTCCGCTTATATCCAAGGACAGGTGACCGTGGCTTTGGCTGTGGGGACATTGGCATTCATTGGCTACCTGATCATTGATATGCCCTTTGCGCTCGTATTGGCCCTGACTGTAGCCTTTACCAACATTATTCCATATGTCGGTCCAATCATTGGCGGCGCACCAGCTGTACTAATCGCACTCTTCGATTCTCCGACAAAGGCATTGCTGGTTGTGGTGGTAATCGCCATCGCCCAGCAAATTGAAGGAAATGTTTTATCACCGATGATTCTTGGCAAAACCCTGGACACTCATCCGGCAACTATCATCATCATTTTACTAGCCGCTGGAAACCTTGCTGGTGTACTTGGAATGGTATTAGCCGTCCCCACCTATGCCGTATCAAAAACGATTGTTTTAAATGTTGTGAAGTTTTTACGGGCGAGAAAACGGGCAAGCAGTACCGTAGAGGAAACTTAAGATAATTGTAATTAGAAAATCATTTTATGTAACAAATGGTGAATTGCGGAGACGTAGTTAATTGTATAGGAATTTTCAGAAAAATAGATTGACACTAGTAAATGAAAAATGATATAAACACTATAAGATTTTAATATATAAAAGCATTAAAGTAAAAGATAATCTTGGGAAAATAGGGGTGATTACATCATGGGACAACGCAGCAAAATTTTAGATTGTACCATTCGTGATGGAGGTTTGGTTAATAATTGGGATTTTAGCGTTGAATTTGTGCAAGACTTATATAATGGCCTAAGCGATGCAGGTGTTGAATACATGGAGATTGGCTACAAAAATTCTCCTAAGCTGCTAAACGCAACGGAACCTAATCCGTGGAGATTTCTTGACGATAACTTCTTGAAAGAAATTATTCCTGTGAAAAAATTCACGAAACTTTCTGCTTTAGTAGATATTGGCCGTGTAGATCCAAATGACATTCTGCCACGTGAACAAAGTGTTTTGGATATGATTCGTGTAGCATGTTACATCCGAGAAGTAGACAAAGGCTTAGAACTTGTACAAATGTTTCATGATTTGGGGTATGAGACTTCCCTTAACATTATGGCTTTATCGAGTGTCCCTGAAAAACAGCTTATTCAGGCATTCGAATTGGTGCGCAATAGCCCTGTAGATGTGGTCTATATTGTGGATTCATTTGGAAGTTTAGATCCCGCAGATATCGAGCATCAAGTGAAAAAGTTTAAAGAAATGATCCCTAACAAACAACTTGGAATTCATACGCATAACAACATGCAGTTAGCATTCGCCAATACACTATCTGCGATGAATAATGGAGTTACTTTCCTAGATTCTTCTGTTTATGGTATGGGCCGTGCGGCTGGTAACTGTCACACAGAACTTCTCGTAAGCTACATCCAAAAAACAACTTACGAGCTTAAGCCAGTTCTAGGTGTAATTGAAAAACATATGCTTGATATGCGTCTTAAGTGGGAATGGGGCTTTATCATTCCTTATATGATTTCTGGTGTCCTGAATGAACACCCACGTGTCGCAATGGCCTACCGCAATAGTGACGAACGTGATCAATTCGTGGATTTTTATGACAAAGTAACATCACCTGAAGTTGCAATTGCATCGGTTTCAAAATAGTTAGAATTAGTAGAGAGAATTACCCTCATTATGCTTTTTCTAATGTCTGGAAAAAAGCGGTTAAGGTGGCAATGGTTTTCAAGTAATAACCTATTCATCATTAAAACTAAACTATATGATTTTAAAATCAAGGTAATAATTTGTCTGCAGACACTGGAGAGACCACAAAAACATTATCAATTACGATAATGACCTTTGTGGTCTCTTTTTGTTTCCCAAAAGGCATAATGTATAAATGGCTTCGATTGAAGAACAAGTGCATTAACCAAATGTCTCGTCCAGCGTTTTAAAAAACTAGTGAATTAAGTTAAAATGACATTATGACAAAGAGTAGAAAGAATCCCAAGGTTGATGAATATTCAAGTAAAGCCAAAAAGTGACAGAATGAATTGGAGAAAATGAGAAGGATCATTCTTAACTGTAAGCCGATCGAAAATTGAAGAGGGGTGTTCCTTGATGACAAATAGTAGATTGAATCCTAAGGTTGATGAATTTTTAAGTAAAGCTAAAAAGTGGAAGGAAGAATATGAAAAGTTGAGAAATATCGTTCTTGACTGTGAGCTGACCGAAGAATTTAAGTGGATGCATCCTTGTTACACGTTTGAGAAAAAAAACATCGTTTTAATCCATGGATTTAAAGAATATTGTGCGCTTCTGTTTAACAAAGGTGCCTTATTAAAGGATACCCAAGGGATTCTAGTCCAACAAACGGAGAATGTACAGGCAGCGCGCCAGATTCGGTTCACCAATCTTCAAGAAATAATTGAAATGGAAACCATTTTGAAAACCTATATTTATGAAGCCATTGAAGTTGAAAAAGCCGGCTTGGAAGTGAATTTTAAGAAGACGACAGAATACAAAATTCCTGTAGAATTACAAAATAAATTCGATGAACTCCCTGCCTTGAAAACTGCCTTTGAAGCATTAACGCCGGGACGGCAAAGAGCATACATTCTTTATTTTTCTGCACCCAAACAATCCAAAACTCGAGAGTCTAGGGTTGAAAAATATAGCCAGCAAATTCTCAATGGAAAAGGATTAAATGATTAGTCTATTCGATGAGAGATACATGAATCAAATTTTAAGTTATTACCTCACTTTGTTTTAAATTATTTTATTGTAGTGTTACCTGCGATCCAAAGAGGAGTTAGAATGAGAAGACTAACGGGGCGATGCTTAAAAAAGCGTCGCTACGCCAAGATCGTTAAAATAACGAATAACTGGCAGGTAACCGTGTAGGAAATGAAGGATATAATTCAATAAAGAATTGAAAAAAAAATTTTCAAGTATTATTATTATCTCATATTCGAGATAATTTAATTCGAGATACCTAGGAGGTGATTAAATGGAGAGAAAATGTTCGAATTTACCCTTTCTGCTTTTGATGCAAACATCTAAAGCGATTCATGAGCGAATAAAGGAAGAAATGACCAAAAACAAGCTAACTATAACGGAATTCTCTGTTTTAGAGGTCCTTTATCAAAAAGGGAAACAAACAATTCAGCAAGTTGGAAATTGCATATTGATCTCAAGCGGTTCGATGACCTATGTTATTGATAAGCTGGAACAAAGAGGTTTATTGGGCCGAACTGCCTGTCCAGATGATCGCCGAGTGATACATGTGACGTTAACTTATGACGGAAATGAATTAATGAATGAAATCATGCCGAAATATTATGAGTTAGTTGATGATATGTTTGATTCATTAAATTCTGATGAAGCAGAGATATTAATACAGCTTTTGAAAAAAGTAAGGAATAAAGTTTAAAATTACATTTTTTTTAAACTAATATCTCGGAATTGAGATAAAGACATTTAGGAGGATATTAAGATGATAAATCCTGGTAAATATGCTTTAGATGCATTTTTATTTTAATATATCTTGAATTGAAAATTCTTAAGTTAAAACTAAATTTTATGAGACTTGAAATATTGGGGTAGGAACAAAATAAGGTAAAAGGTTTCCTTCGAGATTGGGATTAAAAAGGAGTGTTAAAAATGAATAAAAAAACAATGGGTATTCACCATATTACGGCGATTGTTGGACATCCGCAAGAGAACGTTGATTTTTACGCAGGAGTTTTGGGTTTGCGTTTAGTAAAGCAAACTGTCAATTTTGATGATCCGGGTACCTATCACCTTTATTTCGGTAATGGAGGCGGAAAACCAGGAACAATCATTACATTCTTTCCATGGGCAGGGGCCCGCCAAGGAATCATTGGAGATGGTCAAGTAGGGGTGACTTCTTACGTTGTTCCAAAAGGTGCTACGGAGTTTTGGGAAAAAAGGCTAGAAAAGTTCAATGTTCCTTTTACTAAAATGGAACGCTTTGGAGAGCGGTATTTGGAATTCGATGATCCACACGGTCTTCACTTGGAAATTGTTGAAAGAGAAGAAGGGGAAGCCAATACATGGACCTTTGGAGGAGTGACATCTGACTTTGCCATCAAAGGATTTGGCGGAGCAACTCTCTTATCTGCCAAACCAAATAAAACTGCCGAACTTTTAGAAAATGTTTTGGGACTTGAGAAAATTGGACCAGAGGGAGATTTTATCCGTTTTCGTTCTTTAGCTGATATTGGAAATATCATTGACCTTAAATTAACCCCTAAAGGGCGGGGCAAAATGGGTGTTGGTACTGTCCACCATATTGCATGGAGGGCTAAGGATGACCAAGATCAATTAGATTGGCAAAGGTATGTTGCTGGGAATGGGTATGGTGTCACTCCTGTTCAGGATAGAAATTATTTTAACGCCATCTATTTTAGAGAACATGGAGAAATACTTTTTGAAATTGCTACTGATCCACCAGGATTCGCACATGATGAATCACAAGAAACAATGGGAGAAAAATTAATGCTGCCAACACAGTATGAACCCCATAGAGCACAACTTGAACAATCACTGCTACCGTTTGAAGTAAGAGAATTAAATTAAGAAAAAGAAAGGAATGAATTCATTGCTTTCGATAGACCCAAACTCAATGTCTGAAAGAGAAAATTATAAATTCCTAATAGGAAGCATTATTCCAAGACCGATTGCATTCGTCACAACGGTTTCAAAAGACGGTATTTTAAATGGTGCACCATTTAGTTATTTTAATATCGTGTCATCCAATCCCCCGCTGATTTCACTATCTATTCAACGGTCAGCGGGGAGACAAAAGGATACAGCGAGAAATATCATCCAGTCAAAAGAATTTGTCGTACACATCGTAGACGAACAAAATGTTGGAAAAATAAATAAAACAGCTGCAAACCTTCCTCCTGATCAAAGTGAGATTGAGTTAGCTAACTTAACGCCAGTGGAAAGTGTGAAGATATCTGTACCAGGTGTAAAGGAAGCAAAAATTCGAATGGAATGTTCATTGGAACATTCTTTGGAATTGGGAGGCTCAGACATACCGGGGTGTGATTTTATTATAGGAAAAGTTGTTCAATTCCATATTGAAAGCGACATTTATGAAAAAGGAAGAATCGACCCTAGGGGCTTAGGTGCTGTAAGTCGTTTGGCTGGAAATAATTATGCTCAAATCGGTGATATTTTTGAAATCGAAAGACCTAAATAATCCACTTTAATTATCCCATTGATGAAATGGTGGGAAAATAAAGGAAAGAAAAAAGCAGCAGGTACAGTGTAGTGAACCCCTTAAGTTGGACTTACAATCCAGTTTAGGGGGTTTTTAGTGTGGTTAACAGCCTCCTACTAAAAAGTTTATACCGATAAAAAGATATTTCAATTATTTACAACAGAAGCAGGCATTTTTTAGATAACCAAATACAGAAATCGAAATTGGAAATTAATAATAAAATTATCTATTCTTTGTAAGAAATTCCTATATAATAGATTTAGGTAAGAGCACTGCGGTACCTAAGGTGCTCAATTTTTATTATATAAGAAGATGGGGGTGGAACATTTAATGTCTAATGATAATGAGGTTTTATTAGATAAAGGAAAACAAAATGATCCAAAAATCAAAGTAAAAAGGAAAGAGGGAGAGCCGACTCCTGCTTTCATCGGAGCTTCATGGGCAGCGTTATTAGTAGGTGTTGCGGCATATCTCATAGGCTTGTATAACGCAACGATGCAATTGAACGAAAAAGGATATTACTTTGCAGTTTTAGTCTTCGGCCTCTACTCAGCGGTATCTTTACAAAAAGCAGTAAGGGATAAAGATGAGGGAATACCTGTTACTAATATTTATTATGGGATCAGTTGGTTTGCACTTATTGTAGCTATTTCATTAATGGGTATCGGTTTATTCAACGCAGGAAGTATTGATTTGAGCGAAAAGGGATTTTATGGTATGGCATTTGTTCTTAGTTTGTTTGCAGCCATTACGGTTCAAAAGAATATTAGAGATGCACAGAGGGTAAGAGAAAGGAATTGAGTTATTTTCCATTGATTTGACGGGGGAACTTATTCAATTCTGAGTGCTTGTTTGTGAGTGAATTACTAGAAAATAGAAAAATTAATTTGAACTTAAGGAATTATTAAGGTCCTTCAAATAAAATGGGTAACAAGCCTATTTAAGTGGATGGTCTATTTTTAACTAAATTGGATGGTTAATAATTAATCAAGTTGGGTTATTATTTAATTATTACTATTTAGTGTGTAAATAATAGCATTATCCGAGGTGCAATATGAATATATTGATTGGTTTGGTTATTTTAATCCTAATTTTCTCTGTGGTTTCAACTCTTTTACTTACTAGGAAATCTGATGACAATTACAGTAGTTCAACGAAAAGAAATACAACAAACTTAACCTTAATATATGTAGTAGTTATTTTCATTGCTTTAATTTCATTAGGGATATATATTTGGTTGAATTAGTATCTAAAGAGAACTGCATTAAACGCCCGTTTGCGCTCCGAAAACCTCAAAAAACGTTTAATAGAAACATAAAAAAGACGGTCTGATTAAACAGACTGTCTTTTTATCTCTAATTTAGCCTTAGTAAATTCACAGGGGCTACTAAGACGCGATAGTAAAATAAATATTAAGTTGAAACAACAGATAGGGCATCAGCAAACCGTTTTATTCCTTCATGAATCGTTTCTTCATTTTCCCTTGCAAAGGTAAAACGGACATATCCCTTTTCAGTCCCCATTGTGGATCCAGGAACATAGATAACACCTCGTTTAATGGACTCTTCTAACAATTGGATTTCATTAAACTCATTTTTTATCCTGCACCACAAATGAATTCCTCCTTGTGGTATATTAAACTCAGCTTGTTCTTTTAAAAAGGAGCAAATGCTGGCAACCATTTGATCTCTACGGCTTTCTAACTGTTTAACTAACTTGCTCATGTGTGATGTAAAATCTTTTGAATCTAAAAAATCGTTTGCAATCCATTGAGAGTAACTTGCATGTCCAAAATCGACCTGCTGTTTGGCATCTGATAACCTTTCGATTACCGCTTTGGGTCCAATAATCCAGCCTATCCGCAATCCTGAAGCAACAATTTTTGTCAATGAGCTTATATATAACACATTCCCATGATGGTCTAAGGATTTGAGAGATTGAATTTTTTCGTTTGAAAAAGATGACAAACTGTACGGATCATCTTCCACGACTGGAATCCCATATTCAGAAGATAGTTCAAGAATCTTTTTTCGCCGCTCTAAAGACATCAAAGTACCTGTAGGATTTTGAAAAATAGGATTCAAAAAAATCATCTTAATTCTATGTTTTCTATACAAATCGGTTATATCATCTGGGTTTATTCCGTCCTTATCACCCTTCAAATAATAGGTTTTAATTCCTGTTGATTTAAATATCGGAAGATTAAAATGATAGGAAGGATTTTCAATAGCGACAGCGTCTCCAGGTTTTAACAAACATTGAACAACAAGATACAAAGCTTGCTGTGCCCCTGATGTAATTAATAAAGCTGATGGGTCGGTGTCTATACCTCGAAACTGTTTAACATGGTCCGTCAGAGTTTTTCGAAGGATTAGATTACCTTGTGGGTGATCATATCCCAAGTTCCCTCTAAGGGATCTGTTGGAAGTGATTTCTCTAAGTGAGTTCAACGGAAAAAGATCCTGCGACAGTTCCCCGCTAGCTAAATTTATGAGGTTATGCTCTGCCATTTCTTTGTGTATTCTTTGCGTGACAGGTAAATTGGGAAGAAACGAACCTGCCTCAATGTATCTGTTCCAACTTGGAATCCGTTTCTTGGCAATTCCCCAAATATCTTTGCTGACTGTTGTTCCGCTGCCTCTATTCCTATCTATGAGTCCATTTGATTCTAACTCGTCATAGGCAGCAACAACTGTGCTTCTGTTTATTCCAAGCTCTTTAGCTAAACCTCTTTCAGAAGGCAAAGGTTTATCAGGCGGAAAAGTCCCGTCTGCAATCCCGTTTTCAATATATATAGCAAGTTGTTTATAAATGGGTTTTTTAGATTCTCTATCAAGTTTCCAATCCATTTGCTACATCCTTTAATTTAATTTAGGTCTCACCATAAATATTGTATACATAATTCATTTATTACACCAATTAAATACCTGTAGGCATAGGACTTTTAATAGAAAGTAGATTGAGCTTTTTACCTTAAACTTTTTTCCAAAGAGTTCTTTATATACAGTTAGTCTCTCATGATCCGGGCTTTTTATTTTTAAAAAAATTTCTACTCCAGCTGATTGCCGTCAGCGAGAAGTATAAGCGGCATGACCTTGCGATTGGCAGCATCACAAAGGAACTGAAAGAAATGGCAAGGAAATATCAAGTTCACATTATTTTGCTTTCCTAGCAGTCTTTATGGGGGCTAAAAACGTTTATGTAAAAAGTAAGGTTGGGGAAATGGTATCCCTCAACCTTTTTAAAATATGAATGTGTCTTTCCCTATTGAACATGTAGTTAGTTTTTCTCTGACAGTGATCCTTTTTTTGATACGGGCGCATTTTTGCCTAATATAACAGAAAAGACAACAATCACTGCTATAACAAGAGTGAAAAGGGTAATGGATTCATCTAGAAATACTTTTGCAAATAGTATCATCAAAAATGGTTGTAAGTATTGAATTTGACTAACTCTTGCTATTCCGCCCATAGCCATTCCGCTATACCAAGCAACATATGCTAGAAATTGACTAACCACTGCGAGATAAATAAAACTAACCCACGCTTGTATAGGGGCATTGAGCATTTCAGTTGTAAGGTTTAGCCCAACTGGAATAATGAAAAATGGGGCACCGATCATAATCGCCCAAGCAATTACCTGCCAGCTACCTAATTCTTTCGCTAATTTCCCCCCTTCTGCGTAACTAAGCCCAAGTATAATCACTGCTGCGAGTAAGGCTAAATCGGCAAATTGTAATTGACCGAACCCTAGATGAAGGGCATACACAATAACAGCAAAAGAGCCGATTATACTTGAAATCCAGAATTTGAGAGAAGGGACTTCACCGGCTCTAAACATAGCAAATCCTGCTGTTGCTAACGGTAACAGGGCTAATTCCACAGCTCCATGAGATACAGGCAAGGATTCCATTGCCCAAGAAGTGAGGAGAGGAAATCCTAAAACTGCACCAACGGCAACAATAAGGAGACTTTTGAATTGGCCTGAAGAGGGTAGTTTTTCTTTTCGAACAATCAATACAACAGTAACTAAAATAGCGGCAACAACTGTTCTTCCTAAACCGACAATCGTAGTCCCAAAATACGCTACGGCAATACTTGTAGAAGGGAGCGTTAAGCTAAAACAAATGACGCCTACAAATCCCCAAAATAAACCTAATTTCTCTCTGGTTTCTCTCTGCATCTTATCCTACCCCCAATTTTTTTGTATCACATCTGTACCATTTTCTACTTTTCATAAAAATCAGTTTTGTTATAATTAAAATACTAATAGGTACATACAGTAAAATAAACCATTTTTTTACTCATCTGTCCTGGTACAGTTGAAGGAGGATAACTATATGAGCTCGAAATATAGTGAAATAATGGGGGAAATTAAGCTTCGGCTATCAGATGGGTCGCTTATTGCAGGGAGTAAGCTCCCTTCTGTTCGTCAGCTATCTGAGGATTTTTCATGTAGCAAAAATACGGTCATTAAAGCATACGTCGAACTTGAAAAAGAGCATTTAATTTATTCAGTTCCTAAAAGCGGCTACTATGTTGTGAATGAATTTCAAAAAGCAACGGAAGAAAATGAGGTGATTGATTTCTTGTCTGCCGGTCCAGATAAAAATGTTATGCCTTATGTGGAATTTCAACATTGTATGAACCAAGCAATTGACCAATATAAGGAAGAGCTTTTTACATACTCTGATCAACAAGGGCTTTACTCACTACGAGTACAGTTAGTGAAATATTTGCAAAATTTACAGGTGTTCACTCAACCTGATAGATTAGTCGTTGTATCTGGCTCGCAACAAGCCCTAAATTTATTAGTTTCTATGCCCTTTCCAAATGGAAAAAATAATATTCTAATTGAACAGCCTACTTATTTCGGATTCATTGAGTCGATCAAGCTGCACCAAGCTACTACTTTGGGAATTGAGTTATCGATGGAAGGGATTGATCTTGATCGTCTGGAATACATTTTTCGAAATAATGAAATAAAATTTTTCTATATTATCCCGAGATTTCATAATCCACTTGGACATTGTTACACGAATAGCGAAAAGAAAAAAATCGTTGAGTTAGCTGAAAAATACGATGTATATATAGTGGAAGATGATTTTTTAGGAGACCTTGATCCAAATGCAAAGTCAGATCCTTTATTTTCTTTTAATCCTTCCGGGAGAGTGATATATATTAAAAGCTTTTCGAAGATTTTTCTCCCAGGGTTAAGGATTGCTACTGTCGTTCTTCCTACATTAATGATAAACAATTTTTTACGCTATAAATTTAGTTCTGATTTTAATAGTTCAGCACTTTCTCAAGGTGCCCTAGAAATCTATTTAAAAAGTGGTATGTTTCATAGCCATCTCAAAAAAGTAAAAGAGGTATACCGTACTAAAATGCAAATCCTTCAAGATGCATGCGAATTATTGCTTCCTGCTAATACTTATTTTTCTAAACCGACTTCAGGATTCTATCTATCCATCAGTTTGCCCGAGAATGTGACAGCAAAACAGGTAGTTCATATGCTAATCGAGCAGCATATCTATGTTGATGATGCCTCTAGAATGTTTTTACCAGAATATAAAAAGGAAAATCTCCTTCGATTATGCATCTCTCAAGTGAACAAGAGTCAAATTAAACTAGGGATAGAGCGATTGGCTCACTGTATTGCTTTAATTGACAGTAGAAAAAATCACATTACTCCAAATAACTTATTACTCTTTTAGTATGGGTGAGTTTATAAGCTGCGTAACGGTGAGATTCGAACCTCCGGCCGATAAAACTAAACAAACAAATAAATGTTTCAAAAATTATAAAAATAGAAACAATTTTTATATCAAAATGCTACCATTTTGGCTTATAATGTCAATATGGGTAAGTAGTACCAATTTACTAGACTTAAAAAAACTTCCTCATGCCATATTTCTATTAATCTTATTTTAAGGGGTGCAAGAATGAAGAAAAAGACGCTTTTATCTTTACCGGTTACTGCCTTCCTGTTATTATCAACAGTTTTCGCAGGGCCCGTGCAGGCAACTCAACAAACCAAAGGAAATAGCAGTGCCGTTACAGGCGCTAAGCAAGTGAACGCTAGTAACAATCTTAGAAAAAGCCAAATGAAAGAAGTAAAAACAGCGAACAACAAGGGGTCAATTAAAAAGAAGATTGAAAGTAAATTAGAAAAAGAGATTAAGGAAAAACTAAATGAAAAAAAGGAGTCACAAAGTAAAAGTAAATATCAATCTGGTGAATTAATTATTAAATATAAGCAGAAAGTGACGGCTGGGGAAATCAGCACACTCCAGAAGAAATATTCTTTAAAATCAACGAAGAAATTAAAATCGGTAAATGCAGAGGTTGTAAAAATTCCTGCGGGTCAAACGATGAGTGATTTTATGAATAAACTTGAAAAGGATCAAACGATTGAATCTGTACAGCCTAACTACAAATATTATCCTTCTGATCTAAACAATTCCCCCAACTACTATAATCAATTATGGGGCCTTAACAATACAGGACAACCAATAAATGGGATTAAGGGATTAGAAGATATAGATGTAGATGCACCTGAAGGTTGGAAAAAATTTGGTTCCAAACTTCCAGAGGTTGTGGTCGGTGTCATTGATACGGGTGTTGATATCAATCATCCCGATTTACAAGGGAAAATTTGGACAAATCCAAAAGAAATCCCAAACAATAATATCGACGATGACCACAACGGTTATGTTGATGATATCCATGGATGGGATTTCTACAACAAAGATAACAGTGTCTATGATGCACTTGATGGCGACGAGCACGGAACACACGTCTCTGGAACCATTGCGGCAGCTTTAGAGGGAACAGACACTAGTACGAATAAAGGTGTTGTTGGTGTCGCTCCAAACGTGAAAATTTTACCGATAAAATTTCTAGGCCCTATGGGTGGAACAACTTCCGATGCCATCGAGGCCATTGCGTATGCAAAATCGATGGGTGTAAAAATTACGAATAATAGCTGGACTGGTGAAGAACCAGACCCTTTACTCGAAGAAGCCATTGAAAATAGTAATAGTTTATTTGTCGCCGCCGCCGGAAATGATGGAATGAATAATGATTTTGGCGGATCTTATCCCGCAAGCTATGAAAGTGCGAATATATTGTCCGTTGCTGCAGTCGACAACAAGGGTAAACTAGCCCCTTTCTCGAATTATGGCTACGACTCTGTTGATGTTGCTGCTCCAGGTGTTGATATCTTAAGTTCGGTCCCTAAATTCCCAATGGATGAGCTAGCAAAATCATTGAATATCGACCAGCCGGGAGCATCCGCGCAAATCAGCGGAGACAATTATAAAGCAATCTTTGATGGCATTGGGTATGAAAAATTATCCGCTTCGCAAAGACAAGAGGCTTTTGATAAAGCGTTAAATTATTTGGAATTGGATTCATCTAAAAACATTCTTCTTGTCCAGGATGATGAAAGTGACCTGGCAGATGTGTTCAAAGATGAACCCGAACTTGCAGGCTTATTTAAAAACTATTTGCCTATTTATAAAGAGCTTTTGAGCAAGCATTCTTCACTCACAACAATTACGGTTAAATATAATTCATCCCTATCGGATTACCTGGACAGCACGAAATTATCTTCTTTTGATGCAGTCATCTGGTTTACTGGTAATGGGTTAGGTTTTTTTACGGAGGAAGGGGGAGTATTAACACCTTCTGACGCTGAAATGTTAAAAAAATACCTATCCAATGGCGGGAACTTGTTGTTATCTGGACAGAATGCCCTATCTTTCCAAGAGAAATCATCACTTGTAAAGGACTATTTGCATTTAACTGTTTTTCCTGATGTGGCACCAAGCTTGAATGTTGTAGGTCTATCGGGTGGAATCTATGAAAATAAAAATTATGATGTAAACCGCTATGAAACACCCTATTACTTTGCTGATTTTATTAAATCCAATGATTCAAGAACAATTGTAAATACGAAATATGTTTCTGATTATTCACAGGCGTATGATTACTATAGCGGAACGTCAATGGCAACCCCTCATGTAACAGGGATCGCTGCTATTTTACTAGGATTACGTCCAAACATGTCACCAGAAATGCTAAAGTTATATACTAGCGCAAAAGGAAAAAGCCAAGAGTCATTAAAAGGACTTGTTAACAGCGGAAAACTTGTCAGCACGTTGAATCTAGATAACTTTGATGATAATGAAGCTCCAGGAGTTCCCTTGGAAAAAAGTGTTTTAAATGACACGTTGGATGCCACTACAGATAAAAATGATGTATTTGCCTTCTCTTTAAAAGAAGGAGAAGCTCTGTCCCTTTCTTTAAATGGTGATTCAGGTACTGACTTTGATTTGTATGTGTTTGACGGCTCAACAACGAATATAAACAATTCGTATGGGATGCTTGACTTCTCTGAGAATGCCAATACATCCAGTGAATCCATTAAGTTTACTGCTCCTAAAACCGGCATCTATTTTGTTAATGTCTACGCCTACAAAGGGAACGGAAAATACAAGCTATACACTGGTAATTTTGGAGGATCGTATGAGGATAATTCAAACCTAATGACCTTCTACGGGGGCTGGATGCCATCATTTAATCCCCAGTATTCAGAGGAATCTGCCACTATCCTTAATTCAATCGGAGAAGTTCACTTTTCTTTTATTGGACACAGAATTGAGTGGCAAGGGTTTAAAGATCCAACCCAGGGGATTGCCGATGTTTATATAGACGGCACTAAGATTGCATCACCATCGCTTTATGCTAGTACGTTTAAAGCCAAACAAACGATCTTTAGAAAAGACTATTCCTCTTACGGCAAACACACAGTAAAAATTGTCTGGACTGGAAAAAGCGATCCTGCTTCGAGAAAAAGTGGATCAGGAATCAATGTAGATAAATTTCTGGTAAGTAGCAATCCTGTTACATTAAAAGCCTACTATAATAAAGATAAGAAATATCCTGTGATTACATGGTCAGCTGTACAGTGGGCGGAATCCTACAGCATATACCGGAAAGAGGCTTCACAGGCAAACTATGTACAAATGAATACCAAGCCTATTGCTGCACCAGCATATTCTGATACGACTGCCGTGCCGGGGAAATCCTATAACTACGCAGTTGTCATCAATACAAAAGAGCAAACGGAAACTCCTTTTTCATCAGCCATCACTTACGTTTATGATGATGATATAAAAGGAAGCCTGCCATTGTCAGGAACAGCAAAAGGAAGTCTGAATACTGACACGAAAGACGTAAATGACGTTTGGTCTAAACGACTTGATCAGGGCAAAACATATGAGATTAAACTTGCTGGACCATCAGGTACAAATTTTGATCTTTCTCTATTCAATAGTGGAACAACGACGATTTATGGCAAGACAGCCCTTAAAAAATCAACGGGTGCTACTTCATCAGAAAAAATCATATTTAAACCGACGAAATCGGGACTCTATTATATCGTACCGACTGCAATAAAAGGGTCTGGCTCTTATAGCTTAACCATTTCCGTCCAAACGGCAAAAACCGTGGAAAATACAGATTCCACTATTAAATATTCAGGTTCTTGGAATAAGTCAAAGTATAAGAGTGCTTCCGGAGGCACGATCCATCAAACGAAAGGAACCTCTGGATCCCTTGAATACGCTTTTACTGGAACTGGAATCACACTGTATGCGTTAAAAGATAAAACGATGGGAAAGGCGGATATTTACTTGGATGGAAAAAAAGTAAAGCAAATCGACCTTTACTCTTCGAAACGCAAGTATAAAGCAAATATTTATGAAATCCAAAACTTATCAAATAAAGCACACAAAATAAAGATAGTAGCAACAGGAAAGAAAGCTAAAGCCGCAACAAAAGCATATATAAATATCGACGCAATTAAATTAACCCTGTTTACAATAGCAAAATAACAAAAAATCCTGATCTCCATAAAGTGGAGATCAGGATTTTTATTGAGGATCAAGCATCGGAACGAAGGCTGGTGTTAAGGTATTTTTGGGAAAGAGTTGTTTTCTTGGGCCCTCATTTATGTTGTTTATCAGGTGATAAGGGTTTGATAAAAAGGAAAATTTGTTGGCTGTTACCAATAATATTAACAAATTTTGGGCAATTTTAGCAGGGTGGGCGATCGAGAGTAGCGGCTGGTCACCCAATGATAGTACTTTTAATGAAGCAGTCTAATCATTGGATTTTTATGTCACTTTGCAGTCTATGAGTAATAGCAGCAATTGTGGCGTTAATTGCCATAAAACCAAGTAATCAGGCTCAGGAATGATACTTTTATAATCAAATAATGGGCAATATGCTGGCACAAAGAGGGAAGTGAAATACTTCCCTTTATTTAAATTATTTCATTGAAAAATCAGATATAAATGAAAAGGCAATTTATATTTTTCATAAACTTTACCTGAAAAATAATAATAAAATTAAATGTTAATAAGGGGCTTACCAAGGTATTTGATCCCCCAATAATGTTCATGAATAATATCAAAACGTCGGGGAATCATAATTCATAGGTTTTTCCTAAAATATTCTAGGGGTGCAATTATGACAGTTTTTGTTTTGCAGACATTTATATTTAAACAGGATAAATTCAAAGAAGGAATAGAAAATCTAAATGAGATAAAAAATTTCCGGAACGAGGAATATGGTCAGAAAATTGAGATATTATCCCCTATTTCTGGTGAAGACCATAAATATGCCCTATTAACAAGATATGAAGGTTTAGCTGAGATGGAATTACAAAACAAAAAGATGTTTGACGATGAAGAATATTTAAAACTGATTGAAGATTTTTTTCTTCAAAATATTGCGGAAGGCAGTATGTATACGCAAATGTATCGCAGTCTGCCTGAGAAGAAAAGCGAAAAGAAGGAGAAATAGATATTGAAGTGTTTTTCAATCGATCGTTAAGAACACGAGAAAAATAGTTCTCGTGTTCTTTTGCTGTGTCATAGTTATAATCTCATTAAAATCAGTCCCTTCATATAAGGAGGATTAGACAAGTCTCTACCTTTCACCACGCTGCCATTCTTAGTTTAGCTACTATCAAATACACGAATTTAAAAGGGTCATTCATCATGAATATAGGCTGGGCAGGCTTATGTTAAGAAAAGAAAATGGTGATAGTTTATTTCATACATATAAGAGTCGAATCCTAATAGTTTGGTTTGTTTTTCAAGGAATTATCCTGTCTCCATAAGACAATACTAATTTGAGTGAAACTGCTTCAAATGAAATTTTTATTGTCTTCATAGGAATATTTTTGTATAAGGAGGCATCACATGGATTTTTTTATCCCTAGTGGTAAGAGTAAAGGCGGTAAAGAAGGAAATTTAAGTTGGTGGCAATTATCTTTAATCGGAGTGGGCTGTACGATTGGAACTGGATTTTTTCTCGGGTCCACAATTGGGATTAAAGTAACCGGCCCGTCTATTGTCTTTTCATTTATTTTAGCAGCCCTAGGGACTTATGTTGTTTACAATCTATTAGCCAAAATGACAGCAGAAGATCCACAAGATGGATCGTTTTGCTACTACGCAAACAAAGCCTACGGACGCTGGGCAGGTTTTAGCTGCGGATGGAATTACTGGTGCTCAAACATCCTGATTATGGGAAGCCAACTAACAGCACTCTCGATTCTTTCAAGATTTTGGTTTCCCAATGTCCCACTATGGCTCTTTGCGACGGGGTATGCGATTCTTTCCATTGTTGTTGTTTTAACAGGCAATAAGGGTTTTGATAAAGTAGAAAATGTATTAGCAATTATTAAAACAGCCGCTATTGTTATGTTTATTATTATCGCAGTTGCAGCCGTTTTTGGCTGGTTCCATGGGAATGTGAAACATCCAGGTTTTCCTGATTCAACAAAAGAACTATTTCCTGAAGGGTACAAAGGTTTTTGGTCCTCCTTAATCTATGCCTTTTATGCCTATGGAGGGATTGAAGTTATTGGACTAATGGCCATGAGACTTAAAAAGAAGGAAGATGCACCCAAGGCGGGAATTATCATGTTAATCGTATTGGTGATTATTTATGTTATTTCCATCGGTCTTGCAGTCTTTATGGCTGCACATGGAGCGTTTACTGAAAAAGAGAGTCCATTTGTTACGGCATTAGATAAATATCATTTTGGCTTTTTTCCTCATGTATTTAATGCTGCGATTATATTGGCGGGATTTTCAACCATGACGGCTTCATTATTTGGGGTAACCACACTTTTAGTAACACTTGCTGAAGGTGGTGATGCACCATCGTTGTTTTCTAAAAAGCTAAAAAAGTTTAAAGAGCTGCCACTTCCGTCATTAGCCCTGGCAACGATTGGATTAATTGTCTCAATTGTCACGGCATTGCTGTTGCCCGGTAAGATCTATGAATACATCACAACAGCCGCAGGGATTTTAATTCTTTTCAACTGGTCCTTTATCATAATTTCTGCCTTACATATTTTAGAAATAAAGCTTGCTGGAAAGATGTTGGCAATATTAGGTTTAGTTCTTATTCTTGCTGCAGTAAGTGGAACCTTAATGGAGAAGAGCATTCGTATGGGCTTCTTTGTAAGTTTATTAGTAGCAGCGATCATTGGTGTAATAGCCTTTATCATGGAAAAAATGGTTTGGAAGAAGGAAAGCCAAAAAGGATAGATTTAACGGAAAGGATATCTTTAATTCTCGTTAGTGTTGGATAATCTTTTGATGTGCTCTAAAAAAGGCCGCACGGATAATAGAGGAAGGGGTTGTCTATTTTTAGATAGCTCCTTTTCATGTTTTTTATGAGCTTATTCCCATATAACTGTGGAGTATGACAAATTATCTGGACATGAATCACCTTTTCTTTCATAAAATGTACAAGTTAACCCAATGTGATATGAGGTGATTATTTTGAGTATACGTATTTTGGCTGGTTATATCATCCTCGGATTTACTTTAGCCGCTCCTATTGGCCCAGTCAATTCTGCTCGCTTGGACAAAGGAATCAAGAATGGGTTCTGGCATGCTTGGATTGTGGGTGTAGGTGCGATGATTGCTGATGGGATTTTTATGTTAATGGTTTATTTAGGGATGGTTCAATTCTTAGGTATTCCTATTGTACAAATCTTCCTTTGGCTGTTTGGAGGATTTATTCTTATTTATTCTGGATTTGAAAGTATTAAAAATGCGAATACAATCACCTTAACATACAGCAGAAAAAAAGATTCCTTATTTAAATGCTTTCTTACAGGATTTTTCATGTCTATTACCAGTCCATTATCTATTCTTTTTTGGTTGGGGATCTATGGATCCGTTTTGGCAAAAACTGCTCAAACAAATGGAACGGAGTCACTTTTGATTTATAGCAGCATGATCTTCCTTGGTCTAATTTTTTGGGACATCTTTGTTGCGGCCCTTACTACTGGTTTTAGGAGGCTTTTAAATGTAAAAACCCTAATTTCGATTTCTATTATTTCCGGTATGTCATTAATTATATTTGGAGTTTATTTTGGTTATCAGGGGATTCAAGCACTCTAATGGAGCAAAAGAGTTTTCAATTGTTTGGAATATTATTTGGCCAGTTTGGCTTCCAATAATATGTTTAATCCCGGGATTGATTTGTGGTTTACTGATTAAAAATTGTGTACTATAAAGTAAAAGTTAAAATGAGACCAACTACAGGGTTAGTGTCATTTTATTATGGGAAAATTTTCTAAAAAATATTAGTTAGGATTTTTAGGTACATTACTAAATCCAGACGCATTTGGACCTGCGATATTCACTCCGTCATTAGGAAAATGTTTAGAGTTAGACTAATTGGATTTTAATGAATGCCTATCGAATGCTTTTGGCGGGGATTCCATCCAACCTTTATCAATCAATATATTTGCTCCATCATCAACAAATAAACCAACGTTTATGATCGCTTTTCCGTATAATGCACCTATATCTCTTCTTCCATTTACCGCCAGAGAGTTTCCAAATGATCTTATCTTCATAGAGAACATGTCCACTTTATGAAATAACATGATTTTATCGGCAAAAGGAGGATAAGTGGCCGTTGTAACCAAATGGTCTATGTACGATGGTGTGGGCAAGTTTTCGATATGAAGTTTTTCAACACATTGCTTCACCACTTTATCAGTCATGTCTAAACCCCGTTTAAATAACGCTTTTATTTTTTCATCCTTAACAGTCTGATAAAATCCTAATAATAACGCTTTACTAGTTGTGTTATTTTCAATGTTATCGTATAGGTGAACAATTTCCAGCGCATGTAATGGTCTAACATCCCCAACCCAACCATTTAAGTAGCTTTGTTTATTAATAAAATCTGGTTTTTCAGGTGTAGGAATAATTGGAGGTTTTACAATTAACTTTTTTTCAAATAAAACATTGTTAATTTGTCCTAATAGGATATCGGTGCATTGATTTGCATAATTGAAAAATTCCCTTATATCCTCCTCATTACTAACGGAATTGCTACAGCATATAAACTAAGACCTGCCTTAGCTGCATATTTTAAATAGTGAACATAAAATTCATCGTCGTATAAGCGTGGGGCACCTAGTTTTACATCATCTTGAGTAAATCCGAATGGTATGGGGAAATTATCCTTTTTAAAAAATCCTTCTATCCTTTTCAGAAAATCCTTAGATAAAGCCAAACCATTTTCTAATAACGTCCTAATATAATGATCCTCGCAATGCTGAAGGAAATAAGGTAAAATTTGACTTGACATACTATTTCCAACATATGTAACCCAAAGTTTACCCATTTCAACAGACGTTAAAGGTTGAGATTCGTCTAATTCCTGTGTACTTAAATTAATTGGTTTCATAACATCCATTGGTTGTAAATCCATGAGTTATCCTCTTTTCCGTTATTTTTGTTTAGGATAACCATTTAAAGGCAATTTAGTCTTATTAACTCCCTGTAGTTTAAGAATAAACCTTCAAAATATTTGCATTTAGCTTAGTGCAACCGATACTGGAGAAAATCAATATATACCGGGAAAAATGTGAATTAGAACATATGAAATAACCCGAATCAACAAGAGTAACTTGAAACTTATAATTAAGAAAACCATCGCTGGATGGAACACAGGATGCTTGGAAACTGTCACGTTCCGTGCGGAGCGGGGGAAAAGCCGGAGATAATTTCAAACGCTTACCTATTGCTAACGGTTAATTTAAGAAAACAGATGCCCAATGGATTTATTGGCTTTGTGGGTTATGAAGGTTAACAATTTCTAAATCTCATAAAAATTCTATGCCCATCTTGGCTTAATGTATAACTTAAAGAACCCTATGGTGATTCAAACCAATAAAAAAAGCATCCGATTATTCGGATGCATATTTAATTATTCCATGTAAATAAACTGAATACTCTCTCTGTAAATATTCTCTTAATTTAATTCTTTTTTCTGTTTCTAATACTCTAACCAATTCCTGAATCTTTTTTTCATTTTCTTTTGTAGTAGGAATCTCTAATGAAAACAAATTACCTCGACTACTATTTAGTATTTTTTTTAATAACTCAACTTTGTTCATTGGATAATCCCCTTTACCTACTATATTCGACATAAAGGCGACTTTTTCCTTGGAACATCTTATATTGTTTCAAGTTTTACCTACTTTCCACTAAAAAAATCTGATTACAGGTACTATGACAGGAATCGGTAGCTTCTTTTATTAGCTTTTTTTATAACTACCTTCAACCAATCTAATCATATCACGCCCTGATATCTTTTCTGGTTCATGAAAACCTTCTTCATCACGTAAGCTCAAGTACCAGCTGCTATCGTTATCTTCATTTAACCTATATAACTTATTGGTAAAAACATTTGTATAAAAATCTCCATTTCTTAGCCTCATACTATACCCCTCTCTAAGCAATTGTTAGTACTATACTTCTTTTGCAATTTCTTTTCTATTAGGAGCAAGAGGGGGCTGTTCTAACCATTTATTTTGCACCATTAAGTTATACCATTTTTTTGTAATCATTAAATTTTTTAGAATAGTCCCTTCATAAGTTGTTACGAGGTCTGCTCGCATTGATGATGCTAATCCCGCTCCATGATAGTTTTGTGCAGCTTGAAACAAGAATCCAATATGATACAACATTAACTTATCGGAAAAGGGGGAATCAGTTGAAGTTGTCACTTCTGTTTCCCAGGATTTCGGAACTGGTAAATTATCCGATTGCATTATTTTTGCAAATGTTTTTATTTGACCATCAGCCGTTTTCTCGGAATCGGTTAAAAACTTCCTTACTTCTTTTAATTGAGCAACTTGGCTGAATGCGATAGATAGGGTTTTAGTCATAATGCTCTTTTTAAGGTTGATAGAAATACTAATGATTTCTACCGCTGATAATGTTCTACCCTTTCCAAAAAATCCATCTGTGAAATCTTGGCTGGAAATATATTCAGGGTTTTTAGCTGGGTAAAATAAAGGGTCTCTTTGAAAACTTCCTTTCTCAAGCAATAACTCAATGGTTTGATGATACATCTTTTTCGCATCATTATCGCATGAATCGTAAAAGTCCCTTAAGTCTTTTCTAACAGAAACGGCTAATGCAGTGCTGTGTCCCAGCAATCCATGTAAGGTCATAATATGTAAATAATTCAGACAAAATATATCCGTGAATAATCTCGGTTTATCTTTAAAGAGGTCAGATTCAGTAAATCCAATTGGAACAGGAAATCCCTCGTTCTCCATAAAAGTTGCGATTTGCTTTTTTTGTTTTTCAAATGTAATAATAGCTTCCTCAAATATAGCTTTTATTGGCTCATCTTCAATAATAGAAACCATATACTTATTTACCATATCTACCGAAGTGCCGTTCACATACTCTCCCCATAGTGTTCCGATTTCTGAAGATGTGAGTTTTAATTTATTCTTATCCACGTTATCACCTCTAGGATAGTATTTACCAATTTAGTAAGTGATATGAATTTTCTTGAATAATTAGAAACCATTGGACCGATTTTATTGGAAGACTTTGAATCCCACCAGAAAGGCAAATACACTAAAAAGGCAAGCATATTTCTATGCTCACCTTTTTCAAAAAACAATGTAAATTAGAGAATACCTTTTAAAAACTCCATGCCTAAGTTAAGCTATGACCTTTTTATTTTTGATGTATTCCTTAGAGGGGTTATTTATACTTTCCGCTATTTGGGGGAATATTATTCCAGATGTATTCATTAATAGGAGGTTGTTCTATTGGAAGATAAGACAAAAATTCGCTTAACTGCAGCAGAAATGGCTGGCTTATGGACGCAATACATAAACGATACAGTAGCTGTTTGTGTAAACAGCTACTTCTTAGAAAAAGTAGTGGATGGAGAAGCACGTCCCTTAATTGAATGGACACTGGATACAGCGAAAGAAAATATTTCAATCATGCAGGATCTGTTTAAAAAAGAGGATTTTCCGATACCTATCGGATTTACAGAAAAAGATGTAAATCCGACAGCTCCAAGACTATTTTCAGATACGTTTTCCTTAATGTATCTACAACATATGTCCTTTATTGCAATGGCAGCTAATAGTGCAGCACTAGGATTGGCAACTCGCCCAGATGTCTTTGCTTTTCATAAGCGTGTATTAAACAAAGGGGTTGAATTGCAAGAAAAAACAACCAATTTAATGTTAGAACAAGGGACCTATGTAAAAACGCCTTATATACCCACCCCGGACAAGGTGGATTTTGTAGAAAAACAACATTTTTTAGCTGGCTTTTTTGGGAAAAAGAGGACTGTTACTGCAATGGAAATCGCTCATTTGTTTTTAAATACTCAAACTAATGCTATCGGTAAAGCTTTAATAACAGGGTTTGCTCAAACTACTAAAACTGATGAAGTGAAACAATATTTCTTAAGAGGGAAACAGCTTTCACAAAAATATGTAGATACTTTTAGTAATTTTTTAATAAAAGAGGATTTACCAGCCCCTTTGAGCTGGGATTCGGCTGTTTCGGATACAACTACTAGTGTTTTTTCGGATAAATTAATGATGTATCACGTTGCGGCAATGATTGCCGCTGGGATTGGAAATTTTGGAATGGCATTAGCAGTAAGTCCTAGGAGGGATATAGGATTAGAATATGCGTCATTAATTCCAGAAATTGCACTGTATGCCGAAGATGGAGCCAACATTATGATTAAAAACGGATGGATGGAGGAACCTCCCCAAGCAGCAGACCGCGACCAATTAATACAGAATTAATGCCATCAAAAACCGCTGTTGTAGCAAATACACAACTTTCAAGGGTTCAGCCCAGCCACGTATTATTTTTTGTGCATGGGCCGCACACACAAAAAAGGGGATAGCGTTTAGCTACCCCCTTAACTCCAATTCTTTTATAGCTCCGTTATGTCCTCGCCGTCACACAGAACTTGGTCCAAGGAGTCAACGTACATTTTCCTATGAATCTGCTGAAAGTAATGTACCCCCTATTTTGGTGGCTGTGTGTCCTATAAACACAACATACGAGGTCCTACAGTGCAGCTAAAAAACACCAAAAAAACGCTAATTCTACGCTACACATTAACCGATATAAATAAACGGCTAAATAGCGCAAGAAAAGCGTTTCAAGGCTTTTTTATGTCCCAGAGAGGATTCGAACCTCCGACCTACAGTTTAGGAAACTGTTGCTCTATCCTACTGAGCTACTGAGACTTATTAATAGGAACGTTATTTATTATAATAAGTAAATCAGAAAAGGTCAACAAAAAGTTGGAATTATCGAATTGGCAGCTCGCGTGCCACTTCCGTATCTTTTGCAGCCTTTTCACGGAAAATCAACCAAAGGATTAAACTAAGCGATATTAATAACCCTTCCATGGATAAAATATACCAAGGGTAAGGCCCAAGAACATCTAATAGACTCGCACTACTCGGTTTATGGCTTAAGAACATATAATTTCCGTCCACCAGCCTATTGATGAACATAATAATTGGCATCAGAACATTCAAAAATACAAATAACTTTACTACAGACCAGATCGATGGGCGGTATCCC
Source organism: Neobacillus soli NBRC 102451 (assembly GCF_001591665.1). GTDB lineage: Bacteria > Bacillota > Bacilli > Bacillales > Cytobacillaceae > Neobacillus > Neobacillus soli. The sequence goes on from NZ_BCVI01000041.1 coordinate 36,925, forward strand.
TTTGCCCATGTAAAATAGAGCGGAACCCAAATGATTATTAAATGCGTATAAAAAAAGTGGAAAAAACGGAAATGAGGGAAGTCATAATTTAATAATGGCGTAAAAATCGCCTGAGATGCACCTAATAATGCTGTAAATAGTAAAATCTCATAGATTATTTTTTTTCTAGTTAGCAACAGGAGCACAGTCAAAATTAGGCTGATGCTGCATAATTCAAGTGGGAGAGCATAACTGACATTCCAACTGTCATTCACAAACATCCACAAGTGATAGGTTGTTTCTATGATGATCAATGATATAGCAATCCCGATTTCAGTACGTCTCCATTTCTCGGCTTTTAGCTTATCACTATATAAGAAAATACATGCTGAAACTAGAATTAAGATGAAAATAATGCTAAAGTGACTGACGGAAAATAACTGAAAATCGTAGTTTTTGTTACTCCCTCCAAACCACTCCATACATTCACCTTCCTTCTTTTTATCATATCATGTTTCGAGTTGGAATTTGCGGTCGCGGTCAGAGTATTAAGAACTTTACTCGCGGAGAGGGTACTAACATTAATGTATTCACAATTTATGAGGGCATTCCAATTTTGGAATGCCCGCATTCTTACAAAGGTTATTTATTTCCAATTACTTCCTTGGTGATTTCAGCTAAGGCATCTGCTGAGCGATATTCTTCCTCTAATGTATTTTCAAAGCCGCCAATTTCCAATAGGACTGATCCATCTAACAGGTCTTGATTGTAAGTACTTTGTGGGCCTGAACTTTTTAAGAGAACCCCTCTCGAAAGACCTGGATACTTCTTTTCCATTTCACTGTGAAGTAATGTGGCAAATTTCAAATTTTCCTGATAATTAGCACTTAAACGAGATACTACGAATACGATTCTAGCATAATCTATGCCTTTTATTGTTTCTGTCGTTACGTATCTTTTCTGTGAATCTCTGTGTATATCATATACCATTTTAATGCTTTTATGCTCATCCAATGCGTGTGACAATGACTCTCTTGAAACTTCATAGGACTTAGCAAAAGATAATCCTTTAGATTTTAATATACCCATAATATCTTTGGAATTGTGAATGGTGTTAATATTTTTTTCTTTTAATGCCTGACTAAGTCGATTTCCGACAAGGGTTATATTCTTTGATTCATCATAAGCGTCGTCTGGACTTTTCGCATCGGTTTCGCGAACAAATGATTCAAGATTGTGTGTGTGGTAAATATAGACTAATGGTTCCTGTTGATTAACTGCCGATGAAGCTTGATCCTCTCCAAAAGAGGATAGGGCATGATTGACCACTTCTTTTCCGCTAAAAAAGAAAAACCATGAAATGGCTAGCGCAGACAAGATAATTCCACAAGAAGAAAGTGAAAGTCGCTTCAGGTTCCTTTTTCGATTGATCTTTCTCGCCAGATGTCTCAGTTTAACATCTGTAGCGGAAACAAAATCCTCGTTTGGATTTAATGAATACGTTTCTTTGATCAGCTCAAATAGCTCTTTATCAGTTTGCATTTCGAAAAACCTCCTCTAAATCGTCGAAATCCACTTTCCTTTTGAGGTCTTTTAAGGCCCTGTGGAAATCTACCTTCACCTTGGATTCACTGCATTGAAGGATTTCGGCCGTTTCTTTTATCGAGAATTCATTGATACCTCTCAGGATCGCGGCAGCACGATATTGGGGCTTTAATTTTGCGATTGCCTTATGAACCACTCTTTTCAGTTCATTTTCCTCCACGATTTCATTTGGCTTTTTATCAGTGGAAACGAGCTGTTTGAAGAATCCCTCTTGGAAGATAGAGGTGAATCGTCTTTTTCGATAATGATCAATCGCAACATGTTTGGCAATCGAAAAAATCCACGTCTTTAAGCTGTTGCCGCTATTGAAATTGGCTAAATTGTTCAGGACGCGAATAAACACCTCCTGGGTCAGGTCCTCAGCATCGTTTTGATTCCCAGAAAAACAAATCAGAAACCGATAAACATCCAAATAATGTTTGCGATAGATATCACTAATACGATCTTCCAAGTTCTCTACATCAGGCAAATAACTCCCCCCTCAATTAGGTATTCGTCTATTATTCGCATGAGCCTCAATAAAGGTTACAAGTATTTCCTCTTCAAAAGGAAAATTAATAAATTCCACACTAATTCCTCTATATTTCAATAAAATTAGCGAAAACCCTTTAATTTGGCAGGGAATCAACGGGTGCCTGACAGCACCCGTTTGTGGTATAATAATTTGTCGAAGATACTCGAAAGACTTAAAACCGTGGAGGTCATTATGGCTGGTTATACGCCGATGATACAGCAATATTTAACCGTTAAGGCAGATTATCAAGATGCCTTTTTATTTTTTCGCTTAGGCGATTTTTATGAAATGTTTTTTGAGGATGCCATTAAGGCATCACAAGAATTAGAAATAACCTTAACAAGCCGTGGCGGAGGCACTGAGGAACGGATTCCGATGTGCGGGGTTCCGTACCATGCAGCCGCTAACTATGTCGAACAGCTAATCGCAAAGGGCTATAAAGTAGCGATTTGTGAACAAACCGAGGACCCAAAACTGACAAAAGGGATGGTAAAGCGGGAAGTTGTCCAGCTTATCACACCGGGAACGGTGATGGATGGCAAGGGGTTAAATGACAAAGAGAACAATTATATCGCCTCGATTACCGCCTTTGACGACCAAACCTATGGTTTCGCCTATAATGACATCTCAACAGGAGAAAGTCGGGTCACGATATTATCGAATAATTTTGAGGAAGTCTTGAATGAGCTTGCTGTCTTAAGCGCGAAAGAAGTCGTCGTGGCGGGCAACTTTGACGGGGAACTCCAAAAGAAAATGCGTGAACGCGATGTTCTTGCTATCTCGTTTGAAGATAATAGTTCAATAGATATGAATTTTTCACATCTGCTTGAAGAGATAAATCAAGACAAATTAAAGCAGACTATTGCGAGGCTGTTTAACTATTTATACCGCTCGCAAAAAAGAAGCCTTGATCATCTCCAGCCCGTCGCTACCTATCAAATTCATCATTATATGAAAATTGATTACTATTCAAAGCGAAATCTCGAATTAACGGAAACGATTCGTTCGAAAGGGAAGAAAGGCTCGTTATTATGGCTGCTTGATGAGACAATGACCGCGATGGGCGCGCGTATGCTAAAGGCTTGGATTGACCGGCCGTTAATTAATCAGGTTGAAATTGAACATCGTCAAACCGTCGTAGAAGTCCTTATGGCTCATTATTTTGAGCGCCAGGAGCTGCGTGAAAAACTAAAGGAAGTTTACGATTTAGAACGCTTAGCAGGGCGGGTAGCTTTTGGCAATGTGAATGCCCGCGACTTGGTACAATTAAAGCGCTCGTTAATGCAGGTGCCTTTTTTAAAACAAATCCTTCAGGGGATGCAAAATGAAAAGGTGAACGAAATTGCCGAACTCCTCGATCCATGTGAAGAGGTCACTGACATTTTGGAGCAAGCGATTGTTGAAAATCCACCTCTTTCTTTAAAAGAGGGAAATATGATTCAGGACGGGTACAATGCCCAGCTTGATCAATATCGGGATGCGAGCAGGAACGGGAAAACGTGGATTGCGAGCTTAGAGCGTGAGGAACGGGAGAAAACCGGCATTAAATCGCTGAAGGTTGGTTATAACCGCGTATTTGGCTACTATATTGAGATTACACGGGCGAACCTGCATCTTTTAACAGAAGGGCAGTATGAGCGCAAGCAAACCTTGTCAAATGCTGAACGGTTTATTACGCCTGATTTAAAAGAAAAAGAAGCGTTAATTTTACAAGCGGAAGAAAAATGCGGTGAGCTTGAATATGAGTTATTTACCGAAATCCGCGAGATGGTTAAGGAACAAATTCCGCGCTTACAGTCATTAGCGAAAACAATCAGTGAGCTTGATGTCCTGCAATGCTTTGCCCAAGTCAGTGAAGAACGACGCTATGTGAAACCGCAATTTTCAGCGGAAGGTCGGGTAGCTGTGAAGGACGGCCGTCATCCGGTTGTCGAAAAGGTACTTAACTCCCAAGAGTATGTTCCGAATGATTGCCTCATGGACAGCGACCGCGAAGTTTTGTTAATTACAGGTCCAAACATGTCCGGTAAAAGTACGTACATGCGCCAAATCGCGTTGACGGCAATTTTAGCGCAAATCGGCTGTTATGTGCCGGCAGCGGAAGCAGTATTGCCGATTTTTGACCAAGTATTCACCCGGATTGGTGCTGCCGATGATTTAATTTCTGGGCAAAGTACCTTTATGGTCGAAATGCTCGAGGCTAAAAATGCGATAACAAATGCAACAAAAAACAGCTTAATTTTGTTTGACGAAATTGGCCGAGGTACGTCGACGTACGACGGGATGGCCCTTGCGCAAGCAATTATTGAATACATTCATAAGCGGATTGGGGCTAAGACACTTTTTTCAACCCATTATCATGAGTTAACGGTGTTGGATGAAGAACTGCCGAAGTTAAAAAACATTCACGTCAGTGCGATTGAGCATAATAGCAAGGTAGTTTTCCTTCATAAAATTAAAGAAGGACCGGCCGACAAGAGCTACGGGATTCATGTCGCCCAGCTGGCGGAGCTGCCGGCCGAATTAATCCATCGGGCTAATGAAATTTTAACCGCGCTTGAGCAAACTGATGTTCAGACTGCAACCGCTCCGAAAGCTGAAGTTATAAAAGAAGCACAGGTACAGCCACAGGATCAGCCTGCCCAGTTGTCTTTCTTTGATGAGCCAAAGGAATCTAAGAGACATGAGCATTCCTCTAAAGAAAAACGAGTGTTGGAAAAAATAAAGGAGCTTGATTTATTAGAGATGACACCACTTCAGGCGATAAATTTATTGTATGAGCTGCACAAAAAATTAAAAGGTTAATGTGTGATAAGGAGGCGATTGAATATGGGGAAGATTATCCAATTAGATGATGCCCTTTCCAATAAAATAGCGGCGGGAGAAGTAGTCGAACGCCCCGCCTCTGTTGTCAAAGAGCTGGTTGAAAATGCGATTGATGCCGGCAGCACCGTGGTGGAAATTGAGGTAGAAGAAGCGGGGCTCGCGAAAATCCGGATTACCGATAATGGATATGGGATTGACGAAGAGGACGTATTACTTGCCTTTCAACGCCATGCCACATCCAAAATCAAAGATGAAAATGATTTATTCCGCATCAGGACCCTCGGGTTTCGTGGGGAAGCATTGCCAAGCGTTGCCTCCGTTTCCAGACTTGAGATGAAGACCTCTACGGGGGAAGGTGCCGGAAACCGGGTTGTTATCGAAGGCGGGAAGGTTGAAATCTTTGAAAAAGCTTCAAGCAGACGTGGGACAGATATCACGATTACCGATTTATTTTTCAATACTCCGGCCCGCTTAAAATATATGAAGACGATCCACACCGAACTGGGGAATATCACGGATTTGGTCAATCGGCTTGCTCTATCCCATCCAGAAGTAGCCTTTCGCTTAATCCATAACGAGCGGAAACTGCTGCAAACGAACGGGAACGGCGATGTACGGCAGGTTTTGGCATCGATATACGGAATGGGAATCGCCAAGCAGCTTGTTCCGATCACCGGCCGTTCTCTTGATTATAAAATTACCGGATTTGCTTCCATGCCCGAGATCACCAGGGCATCAAGAAATTATATTTCGACGATGATTAATGGTCGATTTATAAAAAACTATCCGCTGGCCAAAGCCATTCAGGAGGGGTACCATACCTTGCTGCCAATTGGCAGATTTCCGATTGTTCTCCTGAATATTGAAATGGATCCCTTGCTCGTGGATGTCAATGTTCACCCATCGAAAATGGAGGTTCGTATTAGTAAGGAAGCGGAACTGAATGAGCTTGTCACAACGATTATTAAAGAGGCTTTTAAATCGAAGATCTTAATTCCGACAGCCTATACAGCTGTGAAAAAAGAAGCGCCTAAGGATGAGCAGACTGCATTGGTACTTGATGAAGGAACACCACCATCAAGAGAGAAAAAAGAGTTTGGATGGAAACCTTCAGGAGCAACTTCAACCATTCAGGAGAATCGTCCATGGTTGGAAGTTCCAGTGGAAACACCTTTTACAAAGTTACCGATTCAGGATGAAAGCGAAGAGGCGGTTGAGCCCTTCAATTGGCAGGCTGCTACCCCGTTTAGTGATTCACATGAAGATTCCAGTGAACCTAGGATTGAACCAAATGTAAAAACCCATGAAGAGGATAATCTTCATACGGAGAGCAGGATTCCACGATTATATCCAATCGGGCAAATGCATGGAACCTATATTTTTGCCCAGAATGAAAATGGCCTATATATCATTGACCAGCATGCGGCGCAGGAAAGGCTAAAATATGAATACTTTCGTGAAAAAGTAGGACAGGTGCAGTCGGAGCTCCAGGAAATGCTAGTCCCGATAACGTTTGAATATTCAACGGATGAATTTTTAAAAATAAATGAATACCAAAACGAGCTCGAAAAGGTAGGTGTCTTTCTCGAGGAATTCGGACTGAATAGCTTTATTGTCCGTTCCCATCCGCAGTGGCTGCCAAAAGGGGAAGAAAAAGAAATCATTGAAGACATGATTGAGCAGCTTTTATCGATGAAAAAAGTCGATATTAAAAAGCTTCGTGAAGAAGCAGCAATCATGATGAGCTGTAAAGCATCGATTAAGGCAAATCGTCATTTGCGTACGGATGAAATCCAGGCGCTGCTAGATGATCTGCGGAAGGCATCAGACCCGTTTACCTGCCCACACGGCAGGCCGATTATTGTTCATTACAGTGTTTATGAGATGGAGAAAATGTTTAAACGGGTAATGTAATTAATTGTGCCCGAGACACGAAAAAAAGAGGTTGAAGGAGATAATCCTTCAACCTCTTTTTTAACTAAATGATAGAATCATGTCAAATCTATCGCTATTTCATCGCTGCTTGCAGCTTGCTCATATATTGAAGAGCCTTTCCGGTTCCATACGCGACGGATTCAAGCGGGCTTGGTGCCAGTTGGACGGGAACAAAGATTTCGTTACTAAGCCACTCCTCCATCCCGTTCATTAGCGCTCCACCGCCAGTGAGGATGACGCCACGGTCCACGATGTCACCGCTGAGTTCGGCAGGACAATCCTCAAGCGTTGCTCGAATTGCTTCTAGAATATGCAAATGAGCTTCCCTCATCGCATTACGAATTTCATAGGATGATAATGTAATCGTTTTTGGCAATCCGGTTACTAGGTCGCGCCCGCGGACATCCATGTGACGTTCCTCGTGATCAACAAGCGCATAACCGATTTCCATTTTGATATTTTCCGCCGATCTTTCCCCAATTAACACATTGTATTCTTTACGAACATGTTGAATAATGTCATCATCAAGTCGATCGCCGCCTACTTTAATCGAATGGCAGGCAACCACGCCGCCAAAGGAAATAATCGCGACCTCCGTATTCCCACCGCCTATGTCCACAACCACATTGGCAACAGGTTCATCCACGGGCAAACCTGCCCCAATCGCCGCAGCCACAGGCTCCTCAATTAAGCTAATCTTTTTTGCACCAGCATTCCTCACAGCATCTTGAATGGCGCGTCTTTCCACACTAGTAGACCCTGATGGAATACAAACAATCACGTTTGGTTTACGAAGTGCAAAACCAATCTTTTTAGAGGCCTTGCGCATAATATGCTTGAGCAACTCTGTGGTCACATCATAATCAGCGATAACGCCATCCTTTAAGGGGCGGATCGCAACAATTTTTTCAGGCGTTTTTCCTATCATTTCTTTTGCCTCTAGACCGACGGCGACAATATTTTTGGTTACCGTATCGATGGCCACAACAGATGGCTCGTTAATAGCAATCCCTTTATTTTTACTATAAACTAGTATATTTGCCGTTCCTAAATCAATTCCTATATCAAAAGTAGATAACATAAGTCTTTCACCTAATTTCATTATTTTTCATTCAGAATAAGCTACGGTTTAGCCTACCATAAATATGGGGGTAAAAAGCCGTTTGTAAATGAACCGTTATCCATTTGTAAACTTACGTGAAAAATTTCCCATATTCAGTGATAAAATGGATATTATAAAAACATTCCTAAAAAACGCATAGAATAGAATCTTTTTGTATATACTTGTTTGATGTTCAACTGCTTTTCAAAATTGTGTTACGATGTAGGTGTGGAAGTAGAATCAAAGGTAAGCTTTCACTGAAAATGGGATAAGGCAGTGTGAAAATAGTGGATTCAAAACAAAATTTATTAGTTATTATTGGGCCAACGGCGGTAGGGAAAACAAGGTTAAGTATCGATTTGGCCAAGCGATATAACGGTGAAATTATCAGCGGTGATTCGATGCAAATCTATCGCGGAATGGATATTGGTACCGCAAAAATAACAGAGGATGAAATGGAAGGTATCCCGCATCATTTGATTAATATTAAGGAACCTAATGAAAATTTTTCCGTTGCTGAATTTCAACTCCTCGTTAGGGCTAAAATAGGTGAGATTGCCGAAAGGGGAAAGCTCCCAATTATTGTCGGTGGGACAGGGTTGTATATACAGTCAGTCATTTATGATTATCAATTTTCCGATGTGCCAGGGGATGAATCGCTACGGCTACAGCTTGAGGAACGGGTAAAAGAAATAGGGAATGAAGAACTGTTCAAAGAATTAATGGAGGTGGATCCCGGAAGTGCCGCGCAAATTCATCCGAATAATGTGAGAAGGGTCATTCGGGCACTTGAAATATTCAAACTTACAGGTAAGACCATGCAAGAATTCCAAAGTAAACAACAGCCCGACCTTTTGTACAATACGGCGCTCGTTGGCTTGACTATGGAACGGGAGAATCTTTATGAGCGCATTAATTTGCGGGTGGATTTGATGCTGAAAGCTGGGCTTTTAGCGGAAGTAAAAGGCCTATATGATCAGGGTTTGCGGGATTGTCAATCGATACAAGCAATTGGTTACAAAGAAATATATGAATATTTGGATGGAAAAGTTACATTTGAAGAGGCAGTAGCGAATTTAAAACAAAATTCAAGAAGATATGCAAAAAGGCAATTAACTTGGTTTCGGAACAAGATGGAGGTACAATGGTTTGATATGACAGATGTGAATCATTTCTCAAAAAAAATAACGAAAATTTCACATTGTGTTGAAGGAAAGCTTCAAGTAAAATCGAATACATAGTTAGTAGAGATAAAAGAGGAGGATATACAAATGAAAACGACGATTAATATCCAAGATCAATTTTTAAACCAATGCCGTAAAGACAACATCCATGTTACGGTGTTCCTGTTAAACGGATTTCAATTAAGAGGCCAAATTAAGGGCTTTGATAATTTTACAGTTCTTTTTGAATCAGAGGGGAAACAGCAGCTTGTATATAAGCATGCCATTTCAACCTTTGCACCACAGAGAAATGTACAGCTTGACCTGGATGCACAATAAACCACTTCATTTAAAAAGAGCCCATGGGCTCTTTTTATTTTTTAAAAAACTTTTTAATGAAATTCATGGGACCTGAATACATATAGATTGAAGGATTATGCACCCAACTTACGTACACTGTTTGCAGAATGAGAGGTGAAAGCTTTGGATCAACCGATTCGCATGAAAAGTAACGGCCAAATAAGCGTTGTGCTCAATTCACAAAAAAAAATTTTATCAAAAGAGCTACCTGATTTTCAAGTTGTTCCAAAGGTCATTCCCCCTGAGCATTCAGCTCTGATAGAAATTGAGGAGGAGCTCGGGACCTTGGTTGGCATGGAAGAAATGAAACGAATGATAAAGGAAATTTATGCGTGGATTTATGTGAACAAGAAACGCGAGGAAATGGGTTTAAAGGCAAGAAAACAGGCCCTCCATATGATGTTTAAAGGGAATCCAGGAACAGGAAAAACCACGGTAGCAAGGCTGATCGGAAAGTTATTTCAAAAAATGAGCGTTCTAACCAAAGGTCACTTAATTGAGGCAGAGCGTGCTGACCTCGTGGGCGAATATATCGGGCATACAGCCCAAAAGACAAGAGATCTAATCAAGAAGGCTCAAGGGGGGATTCTGTTTATTGATGAGGCCTACTCACTCGGCCGGGGCGGGGAAAAAGATTTTGGCAAGGAAGCGATTGATACACTCGTTAAGCATATGGAAGATAAACAACATGAATTTATTCTTATTCTTGCAGGATATTCCAGTGAAATGGAGTACTTCCTAACATTAAATCCTGGACTTCATTCTCGTTTTCCATTGGTCGTTGACTTCCCGGACTATAATATTAATCAGCTGATGGACATTGCAGGGAGAATGTTGATCGAAAGAGAGTATACTCTGAGCCACGAGGGTGAAAAAAAATTAAGAGATCATTTAATTTGGGTAAAGGCAGTGTTAAATCCCAATAGTTTTTCAAATGGCAGGTATGTACGTAATGTCATTGAGAAATCAGTCCGGGCCCAGGCAATGAGGCTGCTAATGTTAAATAACTATGACAGACATGAATTAATGACGCTTAGAAGCAATGATCTTATCTTTGATGAGGATTAGTTTCAAAAAAAACGGCAGATTAGCCATCTGCCGTTTTTTTTGATTATTCAGCTGATAGATTGGCTGGATCTTCTTGAGGGTTTTTTTCATTTTCAGAAACGATTAATTTGTCAAGTCCTTCCGCAATGGCTGCCTTTTTAGCGGCAAGCATCTTCTCTGTCAGCACAAAAAACTTGTATTGACCTGGGAAAAGTTTTATTTTGTTTTCTTTAAACGCAACTGCTTCAGTCTCCATTTGTTCAAGCACGAAAAGCTGCTTGTTAATTTCATTAACATCGCCTAATTTCAGTTGCTCCTCAATCTGAACCGTTAAGTTGAATCGTTTAATTTCATACATGGTATTTTCCACAGTAATAGAAGCAGGAAGAATATACTTTTCAGTGGCTAACGATCTAACCTTTGGACTAGTCATTTTTGACAATGCATTCATTGTTGTTGATTTCATCGTGATTAGCTGTTGTTGTTGGGCTGCCGTATTAGCGTTTAATGTCCCATCTTCGAATGGTTTAAGATAAGCTTTTTGATAGGATTGTAACTTTTCACCTGCTGTTATTCCGGCAATATATTTCTCTGAATTTCCCAGCTGTAATTTGATGTCTTTCTGGAATGGCTCAAGTTTTTTTCTGTAGCTGGAATAAAGCTTTCCAGTCTGTTGTGCCAATTTATGATTTTCGTTTTTTACATTATTGTATAGATCGGTGAATTTCTTCTCGATTTTTAAATTGGCTTGACCTTTCACATTACTATCATAATAGGGTTGAAGCTTTTTAGACTGTGATTGTAAATTCTTATATTTTGTTTGCAGCGAGGAATAATTTCGTTCATTAAATAGTTTAGATCCCTCAGCGGCAACATATAAGCCCACCGCTTGATTTTCCTTCCAAGCATTTGGAAATTCACTAAGCGGCGGATTGGATTCATAAACAGGCTTTGAGATTTCTGGAGTAAAACCTGGCCGTTTTTTCACTGATACAAACCAATCGGTAAAACCGCCTCCGCCAGATGGGTTCTTCCCAGTATAAATTAATCGGTATCCAGTCATTTTCCCAATCTTTTTAGCATGAACGAGATCCCTTTTGTATCGTTTTGTATCCTGTTTATAATTCCAATACATGATTTTACCAGTACTGTGGTAAGAGACAGCCATTTCAGGGTCAATATCTTTTACAAATTTTAAGATAACCTTTGTTTCAGCTGTTGTGGCAGGTGCTTTCCCTTTATAGTCTTTATAACTAGGCTTTTTCGGCCCCTGGATCTTTTCCCAGCCGGCATCATACTGCCTATTAAGGTCGACGCCTTTAATGTTTGCTTTCCAGCGTTTAAAATTCTTACTGCCTTTATTCATCGTTATCAGTGATTTATGCATGCTTTTTGGGAATGCCTTTAATCCCATTTGCTGCAAAGTAACCCCATCAGGATTTACCATGGGAACAAACCAGATTGTTGTGGTGGATAAAATTTCACGAGGATTATATCCGTTAATTTTTTTGTTTTTGAGGTAAGCATCGGCATACTGATTCATCATGTACATATTTAATGTGGTTGTCATCCACTCACGGGCATGGTGAGAGCCGTTAATAAATACTTTACTCGGCCCATTTCCCAGTGAGAGGGCATAGATGTTACGTCCCAATTCCGATTTACCAATCACTTTTACCTTTATTAAGTTTGGATATGTATGTTCTAGTTTCTTCATATCGGATACCATTTTAGAGTATGTGTATACCTGTTTAGGGTTTACAATGAAAGAAGCTGCTTTGGCGTTTTCCGTGAAGGATAACCCTGAAAATAAAAGAATGAGAATAATAATAGAAATTTTGAATCTACGCAATGATGCTCCTCCTTGACTTTCTTAATCTAGCAAACAATCTAAATATTACCACTAAAATGGTCTATAAAAAACCCCTTTTACTTTAGTAAAATAAAATACTACTAAAGTAAAAAGGGGATAAAGGTTATATTATAAATGTTCAATCCTTCGGGTCGGCAATTTCCAATCAAAAGTATAGGAAAGAACGCGTAACACAGTAACAAGAATAAATAATGTGTACAATTCCCACGCATGGGATGCAATCTTAAGCCCGATAATAAGCCCGGCAAGAATCGCCCAAACGGCATAAATTTCTGATCTTAGTACAATCGGTTTTCTTCCCGCTAATAAATCACGAATGATCCCGCCGCCGATGCCAGTTAATACCGCTGCAACAATCACAGCACTGAGCGGATGGTTCATGTTCGCTGCATAAATAGCGCCCTGAATCGCAAATGCCGACAGGCCAATCGAATCGAACAGGCTGCCCCACTTTTGCCAGTGTTTGAGCAGATTCGTTGGAAATAAAAACACAGCTGTAATCGACAGCAAGGCAATTTGAAAAAATAATCCTTGCTCCCAAATGGTAGAAACCGGTACACCGATTAACAGGTTTCGAATTGCGCCGCCGCCAAAAGCGGTGACAATTCCTAAAATATAAACGCCTAAAATATCATATTCCTCTTCCAAAGCCACGATTGCTCCGCTGACAGCAAAGGCAATTGTGCCAATCATACTTAAAACTTCCCATGTCATTTTTTATCCGATTTCTCCTTGCTATCTATTTAATAAAAACACTATATTCATAGTGAAATTTAATTAATCAACAAACAGTAAAATTCTATCATGATGCGGGAAAATTACAACATTTATTTTTATCATGGGAAAATTAGAGTATGCAGGTGTTTTTTGTTATGATGAGTGGTAGAGCATTTAAGGAAGGAAGGATGCCTTGTGGAACAAAAAGAAACGAGAGAGAAAGCAATCCTTGTCGGCTGTCAAACTAGTAAAGATGATGTTCTACGTTTTAGCTATTCAATGGAAGAATTAGCGGCATTAACGGAAACTGCACAGGGTGATGTGTTGATCACTGTCGTCCAAAAACGGGAGCGCCGCCATCCCGCCACGTACATAGGTAAAGGGAAAGTGGAAGAATTAAATGCCCTAGTTGAAGAACTCGAGGCAGATATAGTCATCTTTAATGACGAACTATCTCCAAGTCAAAAAAGAAATCTTGCTTCTGAAATAGATGCACGGATTATTGACAGAACCCAGCTCATCTTAGACATCTTTGCCCAAAGGGCCCGCTCGAAAGAAGGTAAACTGCAGGTTGAACTTGCGCAGCTCCAATACATACTGCCGCGCCTTGCCGGTCAGGGTACCGCCTTATCACGGCTGGGTGCTGGAATTGGAACGAGAGGACCTGGGGAAACGAAGTTAGAATCGGACCGCCGTCATATTCGGCGCAGACTCGATGATATTAAAACCCAGCTTTCTGTCATTGTTCAGCATCGTGACCGCTACCGGGAAAGAAGAAAGAAAAATAAAGCCTTCCAGGTCGCAATTGTTGGCTACACGAATGCCGGGAAATCGACGCTTTTTAATCGGTTATCCGAGGCTGAATCGTATGAGGAAAATCAATTATTTGCCACACTTGATCCGATGACTCGAAAATTAATTTTACCAAGTGGGTTTTTATCACTAGTTACTGATACGGTTGGTTTTATTCAAGATCTTCCAACCACACTGATTGCAGCTTTTCGCTCAACACTTGAAGAAGTTAAAGAAGCAGACCTAATTCTCCATGTTGTCGATATGTCCAACCCAGATTATTTTCATCACGAAAAAACCGTTAACAAGCTCCTTGAGGATCTGGATATTAAAGAGATCCCGCAATTAACCGTTTATAATAAAAAGGATATTCAGCATCCTGACTTTGTGCCAACGGCCGATACTCCTACTGCTTTTATCAGCGCTTTTGATAAAGACGACCGCCAAGCGTTAAAGGAGAAAATGGAGAAGCTTGTGATGGAAATGATGGACCCTTATGAGGTACAGGTTCCGTCGACTGAGGGAAAGCTGCTTTCCCAATTAAAAAACGAAACAATCTTAAGAGAACTATCCTTTGATGAAGAAAGCCAGCTTTATCAATGCAGAGGTTTTTCACTGGAAGACCATCAAATAACAGGGCAATTACAGAAATTCAAGATGTAGATAGGAGTAACAACATGTTTCAACAGTTGAAAAGCGGAGAACGACTTCAGCCAATTGTAAAAGAAGCAGAACAATTAATTGCTGAAGTACATAAAAAAATAGACGAAAGAATTGAGAAAAATCAATTTCGTGTATTAAAGAGTTTTCAAAACAAAAGAGTGAGTGATTCCCATTTTATCCCGTCTACGGGCTATGGTTACGATGATATTGGCAGAGATACACTGGAATTAATCTATGCAGATGTCTTTGGGGGGGAAGCAGGTCTTGTTCGCCCGCAAATTATTTCCGGTACACACGCCATCTCCATCGCTTTATTTGGTGTGCTGCGCCCAGGGGATGAGCTTCTTTATATAACGGGCAAACCTTATGACACGCTTGAAGAAATAGTCGGGATTCGTGGGAACGGGATTGGCTCATTAAAGGAATTCGCTATTTCTTATGATAGCGTGGCATTGACCAATGAAGGTGGAGTCGATTGGGAGACCATCGCTAAGAAAATAAAGCCGAATACAAAAATGATTGGCATCCAGCGCTCGAAAGGCTATGCGGCACGACCTTCATTCACGGTGGCGGAAATAGCCGAAATGATTACCTTTGTGAAAGAAATCAAACAGGATGTCGTCGTATTTGTTGATAACTGTTACGGGGAATTTGTAGAGGAGTTGGAGCCTTGTCATGTTGGAGCGGATTTAATGGCGGGTTCGCTTATTAAAAACCCCGGCGGCGGGATTGTGAAGACAGGCGGCTATATTGTCGGTAAAAAACAATGGGTGAAGGCCTGTTCCTACCGGCTGACCTCACCAGGCATCGGGGCAGAAGCTGGTGCCTCTCTCTACAGTCTGCAAGAAATGTATCAAGGTTTCTTCCTTGCACCGCATGTCGTTGGCCAGGCGTTAAAAGGTGCAGTATTTACGGCAGCAATGTTGGAGAAATTAGGAATGAATTCTTCGCCAAGATGGGACGCGGAGCGAACAGATTTAATTCAATCGGTACAGTTCGATGACCGGGATCAAATGATTGCCTTTTGCCAAGCAATCCAATTTGCCTCACCGGTTAATTCCTACGTGACTCCACATCCAAGCTATATGCCAGGGTATGAGGACGATGTCATTATGGCCGCAGGGACATTTATCCAGGGTGCAAGTATTGAGCTTACCGCAGATGGCCCACTCAGGCCTCCCTATATAGCCTATGTTCAAGGCGGCTTAACCTACGCCCACGTAAAAATGGCCGTTTGTCTTGCCATCGACCACTTAGTTGAAAAAAGTTTGATTGAACTAAAATAGGGAAATAAATGACGAGGACAGCTTCTTACAAGCTGTCCTTTTTCTTTTGAAAAAACCATGTTAGAAAACCTAACATGTATTTGACATCTTTTCTACCACCAAATATAATATAAAATATAATTTAGAAAAGGGAGGAGAAATTGGTGAGTGGAAAGGAAATTCGCCGCTCGATGCCACTGTTTCCCATCGGAACTGTCATGCAGCTAACAGAACTAACAGCAAGGCAAATCCGCTACTATGAAGAACACCAATTGATTTCTCCAGCAAGAACCGAGGGGAACAGGCGTCTATTTTGCTTAAATGATATTGATAGGCTTTTAGAAATTAAGGATTTAATTGACCAAGGTGTGAATATGGCTGGTATTAAGCAACTATTCTTGGTCAAACAAGAACAATCTAAAGCGCTAGAGCCGCAAGCGGAAAAGGCAAAACGTGAGTTAACGGATGATCAGTTGCGAAAGCTTTTGCGCAACGAATTAATGCATACGGGCAGGTTGAATCGCTCATCCTTACGACAGGGTGATATCTCGCGCTTTTTCCATTAGAAAATGAAGTTTATATAAAAATTGGAGGATTTAAAATGGCAAAGTTTTCAAGAGAAGATATTAAACAGTTGGCAATAGAGGAAAACGTTAAATTTATTCGCTTACAATTTACAGATATTCTTGGAACCATTAAAAACGTGGAAATCCCAATCAGCCAATTAGAAAAAGCACTTGATAACAAAATGATGTTCGATGGTTCTTCAATTGAGGGATTTGTTCGAATTGAAGAGTCAGACATGTACTTGTTCCCTGATTTAGATACATGGGTTGTCTTCCCTTGGACAGCGGAAAAAGGAAAAGTGGCCCGCCTCATTTGTGATATTCACAATTCTGATCGCACTCCGTTTGGCGGCGATCCGCGCAATAACTTAAAGCGTGTATTAACAGAAATGCATGAGCTTGGCTTTACGGATTTCAATCTTGGACCAGAGCCTGAATTCTTCTTATTTAAATTAGACGAAAAAGGTGAACCATCTTTAGAGTTAAACGATAAAGGCGGCTACTTTGATTTAGCGCCAATCGACCTTGGCGAAAACTGCCGCCGCGACATCGTACTTGAATTGGAAGAAATGGGCTTTGAAATTGAAGCTTCACACCATGAAGTAGCACCAGGTCAGCACGAGATTGATTTCAAATATGCAGATGCTCTAACAGCTTGTGACCAAATTCAAACCTTCAAACTTGTAGTAAAAACCATTGCCCGCAAACACGGCCTGCACGCAACTTTCATGCCGAAGCCATTATTTGGTGTTAATGGATCGGGAATGCATATGAACCTTTCATTATTTAAAAACGGAGAAAATGCATTCTTCGATCCTACCGGTGATCTACAGATGAGTGACACAGCCCGTCAATTCATTGCGGGAATTCTGAAACATGCACCAAGCTTTACAGCTGTAACAAATCCAACGGTAAACTCTTATAAACGTCTTGTACCAGGCTATGAGGCACCATGCTATGTAGCGTGGTCTGCACAAAACCGTTCACCATTAATCCGTATTCCGGCATCCCGTGGTTTAAGTACACGTGTGGAAGTACGAAGTGTGGACCCGGCAGCAAATCCATATCTGGCAATGGCCGTGCTTCTAAAAGCAGGCTTAGAAGGAATTAAAAATAAATTAACTCCGCCTGCACCAGTGGATCGCAATATTTATGTAATGAGCAAGGAAGAAAGGATTGAAGAAGGAATCATCGATCTTCCTGCAACCTTAGCGCAAGCATTAGATTTATTAAAGGCTGACGATGCCATTGTATCAGGTCTTGGCGAACACATAATGGAACACTTTGTCGAAGCGAAAGAGATTGAATGGGATATGTTCCGTACGGTCGTGCACCAATGGGAACGTGACCAATATATGAGCATGTATTAATAATGAAAACCCCCTAGTACCATTTTCGGTACTGGGGGTTTTTTGTGGTTTTATCCTTATTTTTCGCTGTCTTGGTTTAATAGTTTAAATCGATTTAAGACAGCATCACCACCAATCCCGGCAATGATAGAAAAAATAATATTTTCTACAAAAGAATTTGGGGATGTGTACAGCACAAGGAGAAGGGCGGCCACTGAACCTAGAAGCATTTCTTCTAGAAAACCGAGATAAATGAACTTTTTTGTCTTTCGAGGCATGATGATTTTACCGTGCTTTCGAACATGTCCGATAATCCCAACCGTTCCACCAATCACTAAAGAGAAAATAATGTCCTGTAACACTGTTTCTCACACTCCTTAAGCCTGTTATTTTTGGACCTAAGGTAAATCTTGGTGTATTTTTATTATATGAAATATTACTAACATAAGCATGAGTATAAATACTGAATTTTCAATATATTAATTAAGGGTATGATATTGCCGAGTAAATTTCCCAATAAAAGAGATACAAAAAGAGCTGGCATATTTGATGCCAGCTCTCTTTGTATTAATGAATATGTCGATAAACCCCAATAACTTTTCCTAAGATCGAAACATTTCCTAAAATGATCGGTTCCATTGTAGAATTTTCCGGCTGAAGGCGGATGTAGTCTTTTTCCTTAAAAAATCTCTTACATGTAGCCTCATCTTCCTCTGTCATCGCTACTACAATATCACCGTTATTAGCAGTTTGCTGTTGCTTAACGATAACGTAATCTCCGTTAAGAATCCCGGCTTCTATCATACTTTCACCCATGACTTCGAGCATAAAGACCTGTTCATCAGAGGGGGCTAGACTTTCAGGCAGCGGGAAATACTCTTCTACATTTTCGATAGCAGTAATGGGTAAACCTGCGGTAACTTTCCCAACAACAGGAACGTTGACAACCTTGTTTCTTGGGATATGTGCATCTTCATCCACATCCAAAATTTCGATGGCTCTTGGTTTCGTTGGATCGCGTCTAATTAGCCCTTTACTTTCCAATCTTGCTAAATGACCGTGAACAGTGGAGCTGGATGCTAGTCCAACAGCTTCGCCAATTTCCCTTACAGAAGGAGGATATCCTTTACTCTTAACCTCGCTTTTTATGTAATCCAAGATATCCTGCTGCCGCTTTGATAATTTCGTCATGATAAAATCCACCTCGCCTGGTTAATGTTGTCTTTATTATAACATGTTCTCCATATCTATACAAACATAAGTTCGAAAAATAGTTGACAACAAACAAACGTTCGAATTATAATAATATTAATCAAACGAACATATATTCCTATAAGAGGTGTTATTCATGAAGAAACTATGGAACAAATACTCCTATGCTATTACTCTAATTATTTTAAGCTGTTCACTAGCTATCATATTATCCTTCCAGCAGCATTCGAAAGACGCTGATCAGTATTTAAAGGTTAAAATCTCAGAAGGAGATTCACTTTGGAACATCTCTAATCAATTTTCGAATCAGCATTCTTTATCAAATGAAGAGTTTGTTACCTGGACAAAAAAACATAATGAGATAGAAGGGGAAGAAATTTTTCCTGGCGAGGAAATTATCATTCCGGTCAGCATAAAGGCTGCATCTTCAACAACAGAATTAGCAAGTGCCCTCGGGAATTAGAAAGGAACCTTATGAAAGCAATCATCTACTGCCGTGTCAGTACAAATAAAGAAACACAAGAAACATCATTAACGCGACAAGAGGAAGAATTGACACAACTTGCAAAACAGTACCAATTTGAAATCGATTCGATTATTAAAGAAAAGGCAAGCGGCTATGATTTCGACCGCGATGGGATCCTCCAATTATTAGAAAAAATCAAAGATAATCAAGTACAAGCTGTGTTAATTCAGGATGAAACACGACTTGGCAGGGGAAACGCCAAAATTGCGCTCTTGCATTGCATTATCAAAGAAAATATTAAACTATATAGCATTTCGCATAATGGAGAATTGCAGCTTTCCGAATCGGATTCGATGGTTTTGAAAATTGTCAGTATGGTCGAAGAATATCAACGAAAACTGCATAATGTAAAAATTAAGCGGGGCATGAAACGAGCGGTTAGCCAAGGCTATAAACCGGAAAAAAATTTAAAAAATCTTGGAGAAGCGTCTGGACGCGAAAAGATTGAAGTTCCGGTTGAAGAAATTGCTAGGTTAAGAAAAAATGGATTGACCTTTGCCGAAATAGCCGCTACGTTACGAGGTTTTGGTTATAGCATTTCTAAAGCAACCGTACACAGAAGATATCAAGAATATAGGGAATCAGAAGAGGACTAGACCCTTTGCCTTGTCAGAAGGTCCTTTTTTTAGTAAAATCAAGTGTCATGTAATCAGTTGAAAGGAAGATGCTTGAATGCTATCAAAAGAAAAAATGGCTAGAATTAATGAACTGGCAAGAAAAGCAAAGGCAACGGGATTGACTGAACTAGAAGCAAAAGAGCAATCTAAATTAAGAAGTGAATATCTGACAGCTTTTCGTTCTAATATGCTTGATACATTAACAAATACAAAGTTTATTGATCCAGAAGGAAATGACGTCACACCAGAAAAAATTAAGGCCCGGAAAAAAAATACACTTCATTAATAATTCAGGAATACAATTTTTGTATTCCTTTTTACATATATAACTATTTCTGTGTAAAAATAAGGAACAAAATGTGTTTTATTTCACATTATGTTGCTATTTGTTGAATTAATTACTGGAGCAATATAATATTAATAATGTATTTAGTATCCTCGTTATGAAGAAAGGATGTATTTCATGTTTAATACTATTGATGATTTATCTGTAACTTCTATTCGTACACTTGCTATTGATGCAATCGAGAAAGCAAATTCAGGACACCCTGGGATGCCAATGGGTGCGGCACCAATGACATATACATTGTGGACTCGTTTCATGAACCAAAATCCGAAGAATCCACATTGGTTTAACCGCGACCGTTTTGTCTTATCAGCTGGTCATGGTTCAGCATTGTTATACAGCATGCTGCACTTGTCTGGTTTCAACTTAACAATGGATGACTTAAAGCAATTCCGTCAATGGGGCAGTAAGACACCAGGACACCCAGAGTACCGCCACACAGAAGGTGTAGAAGCAACAACCGGTCCGCTTGGCCAGGGAATTGCAATGGCAGTAGGAATGGCAATGGCAGAACGTCATGTCGCAAGCGTTTATAACAAAGATAACTATGAACTTGTGAACCATTTTACATACAGTGTTTGCGGAGATGGAGATTTAATGGAAGGTGTATCTGCTGAGGCTGCCTCACTTGCAGGTCACTTAAAATTAGGCCGATTAGTAGTTCTTTATGATTCAAACGATATTTCTCTTGATGGGGATTTAAATAAATCATTCTCTGAAAGTGTAAAAGGTCGTTTCCAAGCATACGGATGGCAATATCTTCGTGTGGAAGATGGCAATAATTTAGAAGAAATTGCAAAAGCCCTTGAAGAGGCAAAAAGTGATCTAGACAGACCAACGATGATTGAAGTGAGAACAGTCATTGGTTATGGTTCACCGAACCGCGCTGGAACTTCTGGTGTTCACGGTTCTCCACTAGGAGCAGATGAATTAAAGCTTACCAAAGAGGCTTACAAATGGACCTTCGAAGAAGATTTCCATGTACCTCAAGAAGTGTATGAGAACTTCCAAAAACTCATCGTTGACAATGGTGAGAAAAAGGAAAAAGAGTGGAATGACCTTTTTGCTCAGTATAAAAAAGAGTATCCTGAATTAGCTTTACAGCTTGAGCAAGCATTAAATAATGAACTTCCTGAAGGTTGGGATAAAGATATCCCAGTTTACAGTGAAGGCAAAAGCCTTGCAAGCCGCGCTTCTTCTGGTGAAGTATTAAATGGTATTGCTAAAAATCTTCCTATTTTTATCGGTGGATCAGCGGACCTTGCCGGTTCGAATAAAACGATGATCAAAGGAACAAAAGATTATATGCCTGGATCCTATGAAGGCCGCAATTTCTGGTTCGGTGTTCGTGAATTTGCAATGGGTGCTGCGATGAATGGTATTTCACTGCACGGTGGTGTAAAAGTTTTTGGGGGAACCTTCTTTGTCTTCTCTGACTACTTGCGCCCAGCCATCCGCCTTGCCGCGTTAATGGGATTACCTGTTACATATGTTTTCACTCATGACAGTATTGCCGTTGGGGAAGATGGACCAACACATGAGCCAGTCGAACAGCTGGCAGCATTACGGGCGATGTCAGGCTTATCTATCATTCGTCCTGCGGATGGCAATGAAACGGCAGCAGCTTGGAGGCTTGCGGTTGAGTCAACAAACAAGCCGACAGCGCTCGTATTGACACGTCAAGATTTACCGACCTTAAAAGGTACCGATACAAATGCATACGAAGGAGTTTCAAAAGGAGCGTATGTCATTTCTCCTTCAGAAAGAGAAACTCCAGATGCGCTTCTGCTAGCAACTGGTTCGGAAGTAAGCCTGGCTGTTGAAGCACAAAAAGCCCTTGCTGGCGAAGGCGTTCACGTTTCCGTTGTAAGTATGCCTTCATGGGATCGCTTTGAGGAACAATCCCAGGAATACAAAAATTCAGTCCTGCCAAAGAGTGTGAAAAAACGTCTAGGAATCGAAGTGGGCTCTTCCTTTGGCTGGCACAAGTACACTGGTGATGAAGGCGATGTATTGGCCATCGATAAATTCGGAGCATCAGCACCAGGCGAAAAGATAATGGAAGAATACGGCTTTACTGCTAATAACGTTGTCGCACGCGTTAAGGCATTATTACAAAAATAAGATAGTGAAATTTGAGGGAGAACGGAAATTCCGTTCTCTCTTTTTTT
>NZ_BCVI01000042.1 GCF_001591665.1 Neobacillus soli NBRC 102451
CGCTCCAGTCCATAAGCCGCTAAACGGGCGCTTGCGCCTTTTGTTCTGTAGATTAGCCGAATTACCCCCTGTCCATAATCCAATGAAAAGGACAATCAGTGCAACCGTTTGCCTGAATATTCTTCCTGTCGGAGATAATATTAATTTTATATAAACTAGCATTAATAGAAGAATAGGCTGAATAACTCTTAATGTTATAGGATTTTTTGAACTTGAAATCTATGCAATTAGCAACTTTTCAGGTTTGACAAATGCAACCGTTTGCCCTACTATTTGCTTATATGATATGCTGTAATTTTTTTATGTGATGGAGGGGCCATAATGCAAATCAAACGGTTATTTGATATCAATCCATGGAAAATAACGACAACTAATTTGAATAAAGATGACAAAAGACTTCAGGAGAGTATTACAAGTATCGGAAATGGTTACATGGGAATGCGCGGTATGTTTGAAGAGATTTATTCTGGTGATAATCATCAAGGCATTTATCTAGGTGGCGTTTGGTTCCCAGATAAAACCCGGGTTGGCTGGTGGAAAAATGGCTATCCCCAATATTTTGGTAAGGTGATCAATACCGTTAATTTTATCAGCATGAACATCGCTATTGATGATCAGGTAGTGGATTTATACACGGAAGAAACCGTACAAGATTTTACTTTAGATTTAGATATGAGAAAGGGGATCCTTGAACGATCCTTTACAATCGAAAGAAATCATAAAAAGGTCCGCTTCACATTTGAACGCTTTGTTAGTTTGGCAACTAAAGAACTTTGTGCGATTCGCATGACTGTCACTAATTTAGGCGAAGAAGCGAAAATTACCGTTACCTCCTCACTTGATGGAAATGTAAAAAATGAAGACTCCAATTATGGGGAACAATTTTGGGAACTTGTTCAACAATCGGCTGGAGAAACTGGTGGCTTTCTAATGGTACGGACAATTGAAAATCCATTCGAAGTCCCACGCTTTACTGTGGGATTCGAAATGAACCATCTATTTTCTCAATTTCAAGCCGTCCATTCTGATAAAGCAGAAATGAAAGTAAGTAATCACTTTGAAGTTAATCTTGGAAAAAACGAAACAGCACAATTAGAAAAGAGAGTGGTTGTTACTACTTCTCGTGACTATCCAACAGAAGCTGAGATTATGGATTCTGCGAACCAAATCACCACTAAGGTAAAGGAAAAGTCATTTGAGGAACTAAAAAATGAACAGGCTCACGTTTGGGAAGAGCGCTGGCATCAAGCAGACGTAGAAATTTACGGGGATGCTGCGGCACAACAAGGAATTCGCTTTAATTTATTCCAGCTGTTCTCAACTTACTACGGGGAAGATAGCCGCTTAAATATTGGTCCAAAAGGATTTACAGGGGAAAAATACGGTGGTGCCACCTATTGGGATACGGAAGCGTATGCTGTCCCATTATATCTCGCTTTGGCAGATCCTTCTGTAACAAAAAATCTATTGCTTTATCGAAGGAATCAGCTGCAAGAGGCAAAGCATAACGCTCGTCAACAAGGATTGCAGGGTGCTCTTTATCCTATGGTTACCTTTACGGGTGTAGAATGCCATAATGAATGGGAAATTACCTTTGAAGAAATACATCGAAATGGCGCAATCGCCTATGCAATCTATAATTATACGAATTACACTGGTGATGATTACTATCTTAAAAATGAGGGAATTCACGTATTAGTGGAAATAAGCAGGTTCTGGGCTGATCGTGTTCATTATGCAAACTCAAAGAATGCTTATATGATTCATGGTGTAACAGGTCCAAATGAATACGAAAACAACGTAAATAATAACTGGTACACCAATAAAATGGCCGTTTGGACATTACAATACACATTACAATCACTTAATTTAGTTTCAGAAGAAAAGAAACAAGAATTACATGTAACGGAAGCTGAGCTTAACAAGTGGAATGATATCGTTGAAAAAATGTACTTCCCATATGACACTGATAGAGAAGTGTTTGTCCAGCACGATACCTTTTTAGATAAAGATATTCGTCCGGTTTCTTCTTTGCCAGCTGAGGATTTACCATTAAACCAAAATTGGTCATGGGATAAAATCCTGCGTTCACCTTTTATCAAGCAAGCTGATGTTTTGCAAGGGATCTATTTCTTTGGTAATGAATTCTCATTGGAAGAGAAACAGAGAAACTTTGATTTTTACGAGCCATTAACAGTGCATGAATCCAGCCTTTCCCCTTGTGTTCATGCGATATTGGCGGCCGAGCTTCGCAATGAACACAAGGCTGTTGAAATGTATGAACGGTCGTCACGATTAGATTTAGATAACTATAATAATGATACGGAAGACGGGTTGCATATTACGTCAATGACAGGAAGCTGGTTAGCTATTGTTCAAGGCTTCGCCGGTATGCGGACATTTGACGGACAGTTATCCTTTGCACCGTTTATCCCTGAAAAATGGGATGGATACTCTTTCCATATTAGCTATCGCGGCCGGTTAATTTATGTAGAGGCAGCAAAGAACACTGTTAGGTTAACATTGAAACAGGGAGATTCGATTGACCTTAATTTGTATGAGGAAAAAATCACCCTAAGTTCGACCTATTCGAAAAATATATAAGGAGGAACAAAGGTTGAAGGCGGTTATTTTTGATTTGGATGGCGTGATTACAGATACTGCTAGTTATCATTTTAAAGCGTGGAAACAACTAGCGGCTTCTTTAGAGATTGAGATGGATGAACAATTTAATGAACAGCTAAAAGGCATCAGCCGAATTGAATCCTTAGAAAAAATTCTTGCTAAGGGAAAGAAGTTGGACCAATATACAGAACAGGAAATCCATCAATTAGCGCAACAAAAGAATGAAGTTTATAAAGAATTAATTAATGGATTAACAAGCGCGGATATTTTACCAGGTATCCTCCCATTTTTGCAGGAATTAAAGGAAAATTCAATCAAAATAGCCATAGCATCAGCAAGTAAAAATGCACCTTTTATTCTCGAAAAGCTGGAAATAAATCAGTACTTTGATACAATTGTTGATCCTGATTCCCTTAAAAAAGGAAAGCCTGCACCAGACATTTTTTTAAAGGGGGCGGAACAATTATTTGTTCATTCTAGTGATTGTGTCGGAATAGAAGATGCCCCAGCCGGTGTGGATTCCATTAACGCTGCATCGATGGTTTCAATCGGAGTTGGCTCAAGTGACCAGCTTCGAAAGGCAGACGTAGTTTTATCATCAACAGAAAAATTAACGTATGAAATAGTGAATCAAGCGTGGAAGGACCATTGTAACAAAAGTTAATAAACATGATTGGGATAGTCTCTGTCCCCTTGTCATAACAACCTTATGGCTTATCCTTTTGGGTAAGCCATTTTTATGGCTGATGAAGAAGGAAGTGTAAAAAACCGTGCATAAAAGTATCTTTTAGAACGAGATAATCATCCCGTCTTTTCCTGCATAGGTTCCCATTGTTGCACCCATATAATTTATAATGATGTCCTTTGGATGGAATTTTTGGATAATTGCCTGTTTCATTGCTTCAACATCTTCTTTATTTCCAGTATGTGTAATTCCAAATGTTATACTAGAAAAGTCAGTTTTTCTTTCTTGAATGACTTCGAGCACTCTCTTTTGGAACCTCTTTTTCCCACGTATTTTTTCAAAAATTTCTACTTTACCTCCTTCGACCCTGTCTAAAATTACCTTGATATTTAGAATTTTTGCCAACGAGCCTTGAAATTTACTAAGTCGGCCGCCTTTGACAATATTCTCTAATGTATTTAAAAGGACAAGGATATTCATATTTTCTCTATAATCTGTAAGGTCAGCTACAATTTCATCCGCTGTATGCCCCTGTCTTGCAAGATCAGCCGCACGGATAATTTGGAGTCCATGGCCCAATGAACCAGCCAGAGTATCAAATACTGTAACATTTGCATTGGATAGTTCCTTGCCAATACAAGCTGATTGATATGTACCACTTAGTCCGGATGAGATGGTAAGACAAAGTAATTCGGTGTCTGTATCAAATTTGGAAAAAGCTTCAGCAAAAGAGGCAGGCGAGGGCTGCGAGGTCTTAGGAAGAACCTCTGTAGAAAACATTTTCGTGAAGAATTCCTGTGGTGTAAGGTCAATTTTTTCCAAATAATCGTGTTTATCAATGGTTATAGTCAATGGCACTAACGTAATTTCATAGCGCTCTATTAATTCTTTTGGCAAATCTGCTGAACTATCTGAAATAATTTTAATCATTTAGCACTCCACCTTTAGTATCTTTGAATAAATATTCTTATCTTAATTATAACAGTTCGCATTGTTTTTATATTAAATAAAGCCTAGTGAGGACGATCATTCATCGTTGTTATTATGCAGAAAGTGGTACAACAAATAAAAGAACTCAGCCTTTAGTATAAGTCCTACTTTTCAATTTTGGAAAAGTGGGACTTTTTCATTATAACCTTGTTCAAAAAAATAGTACCTTTCCCCTGGTTTTACTCATTCGACATGGTTTTACAAATTTTTCGAAAATTCGATTATATGATAAGGGATGGTGATAACAGCCAATAAAATCATGCATTAAGGGGGAAATCAAATGAGGAAAAAAATCTTGTCCATCGGTTTATGCTCTGTCCTTTCGCTTTCAATAGCAGTAGGAGTAGATACTTGGACAGTTAGGGCAGAAAGTAAGCAACATTACGCAAACACAACAGCATTGAAGTCGAACGGGAAAGTAAAGGTTCAGGAGTGGAAAGGGATTCCTTTAAATGGGCTGATCCCGGAAACAGCGTCAGACGCAACAAACATTGTACTTGAAAATGGAATGACCAAACCAATCTATTCTACCGACGAAGCAGTCATTGAAAACTTGTTCGTCGAGACAGAGATTGACAGCGACAGAGACGGTAAACGTGACCGGGTTTCCATTAAAGTATACCGTCCGAAAACGGAGCCTGGAATAAAAGTGCCTGTCATCTATGAAATGAGTCCCTATCGCTCGGGAATTCTGGATGTTCCTGTCTTTAATGTCGATGTGGATTTAATTCCGGCAAAGCACCCAGGTAACGGGAATGGACGTGGCGGAAAACCATTTGCGATAGCGGAAGGGCAAGCAGCCAATCTTGGATCGCTAGGAAATTACTATGTTCCCCGTGGATATGGTGTTATTCTTGCGGAGAGTATTGGGACAGGCAAATCAGATGGGTGTCCGACCACGGGCGACGAACGAGAAATTCTTGGTACCAAAGCGGTCATTGATTGGTTGAACGGCCGTGCAAAGGCGGTTACGGAGGAAGGTAAAGAAGTTTCTGCTGATTGGTCAACAGGGAATGTTGGAATGACGGGCACTTCCTACAATGGGACATTACCAAATGCGGTTGCCGCTACAGGTGTGGATGGACTGAAGACGATTATTCCGGTCGCCGCAATCAGCAGCTGGTACGACTATTATCGTGCCAACGGAGCGGTTATTGCCCCTGGAGGCTATCAAGGTGAGGACACAGATAATATGGCTGAAGCCGTGTTAACGCGAAAGACTCCTCAAGTATGTAAGGATGTCATTGCAGAGTTAAAAGCTGCGCAAGACCGAGATACTGGTGACTATAGCGATTTCTGGGCAGACCGTGATTATACAAAGGATGCCGAAAAGGTAAAGGCCAGTGTTCTTATTGTTCATGGGCTTAATGATTGGAACGTCAAGACAAAACAATTCGCACAGTGGTGGGAAGCATTAGGTGATAACAATGTTCCTCGAAGATTGTGGCTCCATCAGGGCGGTCATGCAAGCCCATCAGGAAATAACTGGCCGCAATTACAAAATAGATGGTTTGACTATTATCTGTACGGGATTGAAAATGGGGTAATGAATGAACCTGCCGTCGATATTCAGCGTGAGGACAAAACATGGAGCAAGGAAGCAAACTGGCCTGCACCGGGAACGGTATCGACAAAGCTTCATCTTACGGGCACAGGTAATGATTTAGGGGCATTACATCTAAAGCCTGTTCCTAATCAACCGCATAATACACAAACAATCATTGATGACCCTATGAAAAAAGCAAATACATTGATAGCTAATCCAGAATTAGATTCTTCAAACCGATTAGCTTATGTAACGCCGGATTTATCTAGTGAAGTACGGTTAAGTGGGACACCTAAATTAAGTTTACGGGCAAGCATTGACCGACCTGTTGCTAACTTAACAGCACTGCTTGTGGATTACAGCGGTTCAAATCCTGTCATTGTGTCCCGTGGCTGGGTTGATCCGCAGAATCTTCATTCAGCCAATCGTTCCGAATCCCTTGTTCCGGGTAGAGACTACACCTTCGAATGGGAGATGCAGCCTAAAGATTATGTATTTAAGGCGGGGCACCGGATTGGCGTTGTTCTCATCGCCAGTGATTACGACTATACAATTCGTCCAAAAGCCGGTACAAAAATTACTGTCACACCAACGAGAAGTGAAATTACATTGCCGATTGTTGACGGCCGAAACGCCTTTAATCAATAACCACTCAAAAAAGAAGGGTTAGTCTTTCTGGCTAGCCCTTCTTTTTACATTGTTATTTTTTCCAAAAGAAGGAGGAAGTATGAATGAAGATAAAGCTCGGTTGGTGATAAGGCTTGAATTGTTGTTTGAGTGTGGTACCATTTAACATTATAGGGAAATGGAGGGGTAAAACATGACAAGAACAACTTATAATGCAAAGGGGACTAAAGCATTAGGGCCGTATTCTCATGCAGTAGATGCGGGGGAATTAGTTTATTTATCAGGTCAAACACCGAAAAGTTCAGACTCTGAAGAAATAGTAACTGGTGGTGTTGGGGCGCAAACACAGCAATGTTTTGTTAATTTATTTGCCGTATTAGAGGAAGCAAACCTAACAGCGGATGATGTGGTCAAAGTCAATGTATATCTTACAGATATGAAAAACTTTTCTGCCATGAATGAAGTTTATGAAAGGCAATTTTCTAAACCCTATCCAGCACGGACCACGGTTGCAGTCCTAGCACTACCGCTTGGTGCAGAAGTAGAAATTGAAATGATTGCGAAAAGACCGTAGCAAGAATGTTGGAATCCATGAAAATTTTCTTTATAATATTTTTTTATTAAGCTCAGTCTTCGGACTGGGCTTTTGTTTTTAGGAAGAAAACCTTTCGGCAAAATTCGGGTGGTGCTTGCCACCGAAGGCATCTGTAATAAAAATTTTGGGTTTCTGGCAGTGACAACTGCCTTTGTATAAACTTTACCAATTCAGTCTAAATTAGAATGGAATCTATTCTATTATAGGGGGCTGTCATGAATATTGCAGATGTTTTAATCATCATCGGATTTGCCTTTTTTGCCCTTGTTATCTTAGTCGTTCTTATTTTTCTTGCCTATTTGTTTATGTTTGACCGAAATCAGAAGAGGCACTCGATTTTAAGGAATTATCCTGCATTAGGCCGGTTTCGTTACTTTTTTGAAAAGGTGGGCCCTGAATTTCGGCAATATTGGTTCAACAGTGATACGGAAGGGAAGCCGTTTTCTAGAGATGAATATGAACATATTGTAAAAGGCGCTAAATATATGCGTGATGTTGTCGCATTTGGTTCAAAACGTGATTTTGATGAAGAAGGTTTCTTTGTCCGAAATGATATGTTTCCAAAATTAACGGAAGAAATCAAAATGGATAATGAAACAATGGTTAAAACAAAAAGATACCTATTATTGAAGGATCCGCTTTTTTCACAAAGAGAGGAACAGTGGGAGGATGAGGAATCACCTGCTTATTTACTGCAAGATGACGATGCCGTTGTGATTGGTCCGAATACGAAACAACCTTTCGTTCTGCATGGTCTAATCGGCATGTCTGCGATGAGTTATGGGGCCCTTGGGAAAAAAGCTGTTACCGCATTGTCCAAAGGATTAGCGTTAGCAAAAGGGACTTGGATGAATACGGGGGAAGGCGGTTTATCTCCATACCATTTAGAAGGCGGGGTTGATATCATCATGCAGATTGGCCCAGCCCTGTTTGGCATCCGTGATAAAAATGGTGAAGTGGATTGGGATGAGCTCAAAAGGAAAAGTGAGATTCCGCAAATAAAGGCATTTGAACTGAAACTGTCCCAAGGTGCCAAAACGCGCGGCGGCCATATTGACGGCGAAAAGGTCACACCGGAAATTGCCGAAATTCGTAAAGTGGAACCATTTAAATCTGTCGATAGTCCGAATCGGTTTCACCAGTTTGGCGATGTTCCCTCGATGTGTGAGTTTATCGAAAAAATCCGCAATCATACGGGAAAACCGGTTGGGATGAAGATGGTGGTCGGTGGTAATGATAGTGTAGAAGATTTGGCCAAATATATGAAAGAAACAGGAAAAGGACCCGACTTTATAACGGTTGATGGGGGTGAAGGGGGAACGGGAGCATCCTATCAAGAACTGATTGATAGTGTCGGTTTACCGATTAAATCGGCTCTTCCTATTTTGGTTTCCACACTGCAAAAATATGGGGTCCGGGATCGCGTGAAAATCATTGCTTCAGGTAAACTGTTCACCCCTGACCGGATTGCTATTGCTCTTGCTATGGGGGCGGATCTAGTCAATATTGCCCGCGGATTCATGATTACGGTAGGATGTATTCAAACATTGAAATGTAATTCCAATGCCTGTCCGGTAGGGGTAACAACAACGGATCCTGAACTGCAAAAGGCCCTCGTTATTGACGAAAAGAAATACCGTGTGGTGAATTACCTTGTTACGTTAAGAAAAGGACTGTTTCGAATATCTGCGGCAGCTGGTTTAGATTCACCTGTTCATTTCCGGCCGAAACATATTAGTTACAAAGATGATAAGGGTGTCGTAGTCTCGCTCGAAAGAATCCTTAATGATATTCAACAGCATATAGGTGCAGGGTGAAAAGCGACTGAACCCTAAAAAGCATATGAACGACCTTTTGGGGAATGTTTCAGCAGTCTGAACAAGTGGCGGCTGTTTGTCGGTTGGAGCGAAAAATGAAGACACCAACAAAAAAGTAAGCGAAAATATATGGTTTTGCAAAAGGATTATGGCTATACTTGGTATCAATCTTATTAACAAACCAAGTTAGGAGAGTAAGGGATTGCAAAAACTACAACAAATTTCCAAGCGCATCTTATACCTACCACCGTTTCAAGAAACAGATCGGCCTATTCTAGCAGCAATCGTTGGAGAAGAGAAAACACTATTAATTGATGCTGGAAACTCTTCAAGGCATGCCAAATTATTTTTAGATCAACTAGAAAAACGTAAGATTAAAGGCGACTGGCTCGTCCTCACGCATTGGCACTGGGATCATATTTTTGGAACGAGTGAATTTCCAGTTCCGATTATTTCTCATAGCAAGACACGTGACAAAATCAAAGAATTACAGAAGTTGTCCTGGGAAGATAGGGACATAGATCTACGTGTCGATGAAGGAACAGAAATTCCATTTTGTGCAGATGCAATGAAAAAAGAGCTGGGAAATCAGCGGAATATTCTTCTTTCTGATCCCGATATTGCGTTTGAAACCCGAATGGAAATAAATTTAGGCGAATTGAATTGTGTGATCGAACATGTGGGTGGCGACCATTCAGATGACTCTAGCATCATTTATATTCGTGAGGAAAAATGTCTTTTTATTGGGGATTGTCTCTATGCAAATCTCTACTCAGAAAAATGGAATTATACCATTGAAAATATGCTTCAGCTGATTTCTCAAATTGAAAAATACGATGCGGAAGTTTTCATCCTATCCCATCACGAGGCTCCGTTAACCAAAGCGGAATTCAGGTCCTTTATCCAGCTTCTAAAAAAGACTGCTTTTCTAACAAAAAAGTATGAGGGAGACGAAGAAGCCATTTTCGGAGAAATGTCTGCGGATTTGCATAGGGGATTAAACGAATTGGAGATTGAAACGATTGGCTATTTTATAAATGGCTTTTCATGAAGTTTGATGGCATGCCCGCGGAAAGCCAAGCACCTGGAGCGGAAATCAACAGACAAGTTTAACACTGCCAAAAAATTTAAAATAAGCGATTAATTATCGCTTATTTTTTTATGCCGCTAAACACGGTTATCTAACTCCTAACCTACATAAAATTGAATTTTCATGAAATTATTCATACAATTAGTCTAATTATTAAAATAATTTTTCATAACAGCTTTTGGCAGGAGTGACACTATGTTAGTAATTAATCAAAAGGAAGTACGAGAAATGTTGCCAATGGCCTCATGTATCAGGCTAATGGAGGAGGTTTTAACGGATTTGGATGAGGGCGCGGCGGTGCACCATTTAAGGTCTGTTGTGCCCATCCAAAATCAAAATGTCCTGGGTCTCATGCCGGGATTCTTGAAGAAAGAAGAAGTAGTTGGTACAAAGGTGATTACGATCTATCCAGAAAATCAGCAAAACGGACTGCCTTCGCATCAGGGCGTTGTTTTACTTAATGAATCTAAGAATGGCAGTTTAAAAGCTGTAATCGATGGGACAGAAATCACGGCGATTCGAACCGCGGCGGTCAGTGCCGTTGCTACCAATCTTTTAGCCAGAAAAGATTCCAAGATACTTAGTTTGCTAGGTTCGGGTGAACAAGCAAGAACTCATTTAGAAGCGATTGCTTTGGTACGGCCAATCACCGAAGTGAAGGTATGGAGCCGAAATATAGACAAGGCAATCCTTTTTGAAAATGAGATGGAACAAAAATATGCAATCCCGATTGAAGTTTGTCAAACAGTGGAAAGTGCCGTGGAAGGGGCTGATATTATCTGCACCCTAACAGCTTCGACCGTGCCGATTTTAAAAGGGGAATGGGTGAAGGAGGGCGCCCATATAAATGCCGTGGGTGCTTGTCGGGCAACAGATCGAGAATTAGACTCCGAGCTTGTTAAAGGATCTTTATTATATGTAGATCGAGTGGAATCCGCTATAAATGAAGCCGGTGATTATCTGGTTCCTTTAAAGGAAGGGATGATTGAGCCAACCCATATTATTGGTGAAATTGGCGAAATCCTGACTCAGAAAATACCTGGACGCCGTTCAGATGCGGACATTACCATTTTTGAATCACTAGGATTAGCGATTGAAGACATGAAGGCAGCCAATTTTATTTTTCAAGAGGCAGCCAGGTTGAAAAAAGGTACAGATATCTCGATGGGAGGTGGCAGCGATGAGTCATTATAATGAAGGGTTATTTCCATTTAATTTAACAAAAGCAGAAGAAGAAAGAGCGAGAGTACTTCATGAAGACAGCATCATCATTGACCTTTTATTCCAAGGCCCATTGTCTCCCCGGGTCATTCCAGAGAATGTTTCTAGTAAATTGAAGGAGCTTTGTGATCCCTATAAGGATGATCCGATAGTCTATAGCGGCATGCCAAGCAAACTCCTTCGGCAAATGGTTGCAAGGGGCGAGCTAGCTGCTTTCAAGGAGGAATGGTATCAATCTGGAATTACGGCGGGTAATAGAGAACTAGAATTAACCAGCCCGGAGAGTATCATCATTAGTATGGCTGAGGTCCAGCAGCAATTCGATTCTGTTGACTGGTTAGTGAAAGCGTTAACGGCAGACGATATTCGCAACGCGAAAAGTCAGCATCTTAAAGCTGGGATTATCACAGCCCAGAACACTGTCGGATTAGGAGAAAATCTCGAGCTGCTCGAGGCATTAAATGCGTTTGGGCTCCGCGTTCTACAATTAACCTATAATCAACAAGATTATGTCGGTTCTGGATGTGCGGTCAATCCCGATAAAGGAATAACAGACTTTGGGATTCAATTGATTGAAAGGCTAAACAAGTATGGAATTGTCGTTGATACCGGACATTGCGGGAAACAAACGACATTGGATGCCTGTAAGTATTCTAAAGCCCCCGTTATTGCTTCCCATACAGGGGTCAAAGCTATTTTCAACCATATGCGCTGTAAAAGTGATGAGGAAATACAAGCGATTGCGGCGACTGGCGGTGTGATTGGTGTCTTTGCGATGCCATGGTTTATTCACGAGGATCCGAACGATACAACAATCAATCATGTGCTCAATCATATCGACTATAATATTAATCTAGTCGGAATCGACCACGTGGGGATTGGCACAGATTGGCCGATGAGTGACGTTACTTGGTCATTGGTCTATTTTAAAGAACAGATTGCCCCCCGATTAGGCTTCGCAAAAGGGAATGGTCCATCGACGGAAACCATTATTGGTCTAGAAAAATATAGTTATTTTATTAATTTTACAAGAGGGCTGATGGCAAGAGGCTATTCAGATGAAGATATTCGGAAAGTGATTGGGGGCAATTGGCTAAGGGTGTTTGAAGCTGTCTGGAAGTAAGAGAGGAGAGGAGAGATTAGATGAGTACATATTTGAATCAAACGGTTTTTCATTATTATTGTGCCGGAGTGTATGAGGGGAAGATTCAATTTACAGATCAGCAGATCATGCACCACAAAGTGGATCGGCGCAGGCGGACGCAAATGCAGGAAAATGTCCTTTCAGCCGATTTAAAAGCGAATCTCCCTTTTCAAAAAATCTATGCCAATCTTTCCGTTTACGCCAATACAGAATGGAGCGGCGATGAAGTTCGTCTTAGCAATGGAGATTGTTATCAGAAGCATCTGAACTATCAGGCGGAGATTGATGGTCAGCATATTCGCTCACAGGTTTGGGCCTATCGGAAGGAGACGGCTGTGGATGTGGTAACCGTTGATGGCCGGGTTGTCGCTTTTGTTTGCCCGAATCGTAATGGAATGGAGGTCATCGCCCAAGAGGGATATGTGACGCTGACGCCGCTTGCCCAATATGATGATCCGCTCCTTTCAAAATCCGAATATGGGATTAATGATTTAGGAACCTTTTTAGTTCCGATGCGAGATGGGGTCAAATTAGCTACCGATGTATACCTCCCTGAGGGGATGGCGAAGGGGATGAAGGTTCCGACAATCTTAATTCGAACCTGCTATGATCGGAATGGGAAAAAGGAGTCGCTGATGAGATGGGCCAATAAAGGCTATGCAGTGGTGTCCCAGGATGTAAGGGGGCGGGCCGATTCAGAAGGCGAGTTAGTTCCTTTTTATCATGAAAGAGACGATGGGTATGATACGATAGATTGGATTATTGCTCAAGAATGGGCAGATGGAAATGTCGGCATGTGGGGGGCATCGTATTTAGGGTATGTCGTTGTTGCTGCTGCCACTAGCGGTCATCCGAATCTGAAAGCCGTCGTTAATGAAGTCAATGTGGGTTCCCCTTTTGTTGATACTGTGAGAAGAGGGGGAACAGTTTGCTCCTGGCCATTGCTAAGCTGGACACTTGCTCAATCAGTAGGGACGAGAACGGACTTTGATATTTTTGCAGGCCAGACGGTAAGTGTGGAAGAGGCTGTTGATGCCAGGCCAATCAAGGATATACCGCAGCAAATGATTGGCAAGCCGTCAGGACCATGGACGCTATGGAGTGAACATCCGGAGTATAATGACTTTTGGAAAAATTGTACTTTTTCAGAACGTGGAGACCAAGTCCATGTTCCGATGTTTGTGATTTCAGGCTGGTATGATGGCGATAGCCCAGGTGTATCGGAAACATGGCGGATGTTAACCAAACACGATGTGCCGAACCGTAAAATCTGGTTAGGACCGTGGGAGCATAATCCAAACCGGGCTAGGGATTACCAAGGGGTAAGTTTTAGCAATGATGCGGTCGTGTATGATTATGATATTAAGGTTTTAAAATGGTTTGACCGCTTCCTTAAAGATATACCAAATGGAATTGACGAAGAGCCGCGCGCCGCCTATTACCTTGTGGGTGAAAATGAATGGAAAACCTCACATGATTGGACTCCTGATGAGGCGAAGGTTACGAACTTTTATCTGGCCAGTAGTGGAAAGGCAAATTCGAGTAATGGGGATGGAGTTTTACTTTCAGAACAGCTTGAAGAGTCACCATATGATACCTTCATCTATAATCCGGAGGATCCTTTCCATTACAGTGGAGAAAGAGACCCTGAGAATCTTCGGAAACATGAACTGAGAAACGATATTCTTGTGTTTACGAGTGAGGTCCTCCAAGAAGATTTGGCCATTGCGGGAGAGCTTTCTGCAGAAATATATGCAGCGAGTACGGGCGTAGATACCGATTGGGTTGTCACGTTAAGTGATGTGGATGAAAAAGGGAATTCAATTCTTCTGTCCAATTACATCGTACGAGCGAAATATCGAAAGGGCTATGATGCACCGGAACTGCTTACGCCGGGAAAAGTTGAACAATATTCCATGTTTATGCAAAATATTGCTCATACCTTCAGGAAAGGTCAGCGGGTGCGATTTTCGATTACGTCGTCAAGCAAATTTATTGCCTTTCCTAATTCAAATAGCGGCGGGGACCCTTATGAAGAAACAGAAGCAATCACTGTTACCCAGAGCATTTATCATGACCAAAAGCACCCCAGCCATGTAAAATTACCTGTTTTATATGGTAAGCTTTCTTAAGGTGAAACTTCTATCAGTGGGGGACTTACAACTAGATAAAAGGGACATTGTGAAGGAATATGGAGGGATTTTCAGTGCTTAAAATTGGAGTAATTGGGCTTGGGGATATTGCGCAAAAGGCTTATCTGCCGGTCTACAGCGGCATGAAAGATAGTGAATTTCATTTTTACACAAGAAATCAAGAGAAGCTAAGGTCAATAGGCGGGCAGCATCGCTTTGAAAATCTCCATGCTGACCTTGAGTCATTGCTAAACAGTGGAATTACGGGGGCATTCGTTCATTCCTCGACATCCTCTCATGAGGAAATTGTCGAGAAGCTACTCAATCGTAACATTCATGTTTTTGTTGATAAGCCGATTACCGATCATTACGATGGGGCAAAAAGGCTTGTGGAATTGGCCGAGCAGAAAGGTCTGATTCTAATGGCTGGTTTTAACCGAAGATATGCGCCGGCTTACAAGAAACTGAAGGAAGTTGCTGAGCCAAATATGGTCATTGTCCAGAAAAACCGTAAAGATCTTCCGGGTGAGCCAAGGACATTTATTTTTGATGATTTCATTCATGTAGTTGATACAATGAGATATTTATTCTCGCAGCCGATTGAGAAGCTGATTGTGAATGGAAGAATGGTGGATGACACCCTTTACCACGTAGTAGTTCAATTCATATCAGGCAACGGTGCAACGGCGATAGGGATGATGAACAGGGATAATGGGACGAACGAGGAAATTGCCGAAGTCATGGGGCCGTTAGAGAAGCGAACCGTTTATAATGTGTCGAAGCTGGTGATTTCTAAGGATATGGAGAATATTGAAGTCCGGGGTAGTGACTGGGAACCGACCCTAGTCAAGCGTGGTTTTGAGCAAATGGTCAGTGATTTCGTTAATGCTGTTCGAATGGGCACGAAGCCGGGAGTCTCTGCAATAGATGCACTGGAAACCCATGAAATTTGCGAAAAGATTATCAAGGAATTAGAAGGAGAGGAATAACTCATTCGATTAAAATAGGTAGTCAGCATTTTATGGTAGCAGTTGCCCATTGGAAGGGCGAAATCAGAAGGGGGAATCGCCGTGTACCATCGGCTTTGGACGTTTGGAAACATTGCTGTTATTGTCTTTTCAATAGTATATATTTGGTTTTTCCGTCCTCATGATAGTTCCTTGCTAATAACGGCTCAGCTACTGGCGCAAATGGGGGTTATTCTTTTTCTTATTAATATCAATATGTATTTCATCTTTCTAGTTATAAGAAAAACGTCAGTGCGGAAGGTCAAGATTCGCCTCGCAAAGTTTTCACGGCATTTAATGAAATGGCATATAAAAATTGCCCTCTTAGCGACAACAATCATTGTGGGACATGCAGCAATCAATTTCTATAAACTTGGTCCGCTGGTTGGATTTAATCACCTGAAATTGCTGAGCGGCTACTTATCGATTACCTTGCTTTTCTTAACCTTGATTGCGGGATATCTACGGCATAAAAAGGCATCAGGCTTTCGCCGAAAGTTCCATCTCCTAACAGCATTTACATTTCTGGGTGCATTTCTTTTGCATATGTTTGTTTTTATCTAGTTGGAAGGTGTCACATTAATGGTGTCATTAATGGTGTCAGGCACCATTCGTGGACACCTGTCCATGGTGAGCGGACAGTTAAACACTCTTATAGTAGAATAGCACCCAAGACGCTTTGAGCCTTAAACTCAAAGCGTTTTTTTTGTCTGTATTTTTCGGACATATGGCCCAAAAGGTTGTAAGATAAACGTTTTTAATGAATATTGTCGAGGAATAATAATAGAATATCAAATTCAAATATTGAGAACAATTTGAATAATATAGTTATTTATTTTATAATGTAAGAAAATCATAGTTTAGTAGTGGAAAGGAGAAAACAATGAAATTATATGTTTCCGTTGATATGGAAGGGATAACGGGTCTTGTTGACCATACCCATGTTGATTCTGATAAGCATAATTATGAACGAAGCCGTATCATTATGACGGATGAAGCGAACCACGTGATCACTGCAGCCTTTGATGAAGGGGCGTCGGAGGTCGTTGTCAATGATAGTCACTCGAAGATGAATAATCTATTAATTGAACGGCTCCATCCAGAAACACAGCTGATTACGGGTGATGTGAAGCCTTTTTCCATGGTGCAAGGTTTGGATGATTCGTTTGATGGGGCCATTTTCATTGGTTATCATGCCCGGGCTGCCTTAAAAGGGGTGATGTCCCATTCGATGATATTTGGCGTCCGAAACATGTTTATCAATGATGTTGCTGTTGGAGAATTAGGGTTTAATGCCTATGTTGCGGGCTTCTATGATGTTCCCATCTTAATGGTTGCCGGTGATGACAGTGCTGCTTTCGAGGCAGAGCAACTCATTCCGAATATTACGACAGCCATCGTCAAGGAGTCGATCTCAAGGTCAGCGGCTAAATCGTTAACGCCAGCTAAGGCCGGGCAGCTTATTCGTGAGAGAACCGCTTTTGCTATTAAAAATAATGCGGTGGTGAAACCGCTTACCCCGCCTGACAGACCGCTGCTAAGTATTGAATTTACTAATTATGGAGAAGCAGAGTGGGCAAATTTAATGCCGGGAACGGAAATGGTTCCGGGAACAACGATTGTTCGTTTTCAATCGAAAAATATCCTTGAAGCCTATCAAGCAATGCTTGTAATGACCGAGTTAGCGATGAGAACAACATTCTGTTAGGAAGTGACAAGCATGAGTACATATTTATTGAAACGTTTTATCGCCATGATCATCACGTTATGGCTCATCGTTACCGGGACATTTTTCTTAATGCACTCGGTACCTGGCTCGCCTTTCAATGAAGAAAGGACAACCAATGCGGCGATCCAAAAAAACCTGGAGTCCTATTATCACTTGGATGAACCTCTTTTAGTACAGTATGGAAATTATTTAAAGGCATTGGTCAAGATGGACTTTGGACCATCGATAAAAAAATCCTCACAAACAGTAAATGATTTGCTTGGCAGAGGGTTTCCGGTTTCCTTTGAACTCGGATTTTATACACTTATCCTTGCCATCCTATCAGGGATTACGCTTGGCGTGATCGCTGCACTTCGCCATAACGGAATCATCGATTATCTGGCAATGAGTATCGCTGTACTTGGAATATCGATTCCAAACTTTGTCATGGCCACGTTCCTAATTGAACAGCTGGCTGTAAATTTCCCGATTTTTCCCGTCGCCACCTGGTCAAGCCCTTCGCATATGGTCTTGCCAATCCTGGCCTTGGCGACTGGCCCGATGGCTATTATCGCACGGTTAACAAGGACAAGCATGCTCGAAGTTTTAACACAGGATTACATAAGGACGGCAAAGGCAAAAGGATTATCACCGGTAAAAATTGTTTTCAAGCATGCATTAAGAAATGCATTATTACCGGTTGTAACTGTACTCGGTTCCTTAGCCGCCAGTATTTTAACAGGGACCTTTGTGATCGAGAAAATATTTGCCATTCCAGGAATGGGAAAGTATTTTGTTGATAGCATCAATACCCGTGATTACCCGGTCATTATGGGTACAACTGTTTTTTATAGCGGCATTTTGATTCTGATGCTGTTTTTAGTCGACCTTGCCTATGGAGTTTTAGACCCAAGGATAAAACTGCATAAAAAGGAGGCGAAATAATGGAACTGCTTAAATATGAAGAACGAAATATTTCGCCCGAGATTCCAGATGAATGGTTTGTCCCAAAAGCCCGAAACAACCAAGCGGCGGAGGCGGTGGTAAGACCTAGCTTATCCTATTGGAAGGATTCGTGGCATAGGCTTTTAAAAAATAAATTGGCGATAGCGGGAATGGTATTCTTAGTTTTTCTAGCAATCTTGGCCATTTTCGGCCCGCTGATTTCTCCACATTCGGTAGAAACACAAAAACTAACCATGCAAAATTTACCGCCCTCTAGTGAATATTGGTTCGGGACGGATGATTTGGGGAGAGATGTGTTTACCCGAACCTGTTACGGTGCCAGAATCTCACTGTTTGTCGGATTGATGGCGGCCCTGATTGATTTTCTGATTGGCGTTGTTTATGGAGGGTTTTCCGGTTACAAGGGTGGAAGAACCGATAACCTGATGATGAGGTTTGTGGAAATATTATATGGCCTCCCTTATTTACTGGTCGTCATTTTAGTCATGGTCGTGATTGGACCGGGATTAACGACGATTATTTTAGCACTTTCGATTACAGGCTGGGTCGGGATGGCACGGATTGTCCGCGGTCAAGTCTTGCAAATCAAAAATTATGAATTTGTGCTTGCTTCCAAAACGTTTGGCACAAAGACAGCCCGGATTATCCGGAAAAATCTGCTGCCAAACACGATGGGTCCAATCATTGTCCAAATGACACTGACGATCCCATCAGCTATATTCGCAGAAGCCTTTTTAAGCTTCATTGGACTTGGAATTCAAGCCCCTCATGCCAGCTGGGGTGTGATGGCCAATGATGGCCTGTCTACGATTCTATCAGGCTACTGGTGGCGGTTGTTCTTCCCAACCTTGTTTATTTCATTAACAATGTTTGCATTTAATGTTCTAGGTGATGGGCTGCAGGACGCCTTAGATCCGAAACTGAGGAGGTAGCAGCATGGAAAAAGTACTTCAGGTTAAAGACCTTCACGTTTCCTTTTCAACGTATGGCGGTGAAGTAAAGGCCGTTCGCGGT
Organism: Neobacillus soli NBRC 102451; assembly: GCF_001591665.1. Lineage (GTDB taxonomy): Bacteria > Bacillota > Bacilli > Bacillales > Cytobacillaceae > Neobacillus > Neobacillus soli. The sequence continues at coordinate 19,168 of NZ_BCVI01000042.1, forward strand.
GTAAGCTTTGATTTATACAAGGGGGAAACGCTAGCGATTGTCGGTGAATCCGGCTGTGGGAAAAGTGTAACCTCGCAGAGTATTATGAAATTAATTCCCGAGCCGCCAGGTAAGATTCGCAGCGGAGAAATTCTTTTTAAAGATATCGATTTAATCCAGTTAAAAGAACCAGAACTGCGAAAAATTCGCGGCGCCAATATTTCAATGATCTTTCAGGACCCAATGACCGCATTAAATCCCACGATTACCGTCGGGGAGCAAATTATGGAAGGGATTATCCAGCATGAGAAGTTAACAAGGAATCAGGCAAAAAGGGTGGCCCTCGAGATGCTGACACTTGTTGGTATTCCTAATCCGGAAATAAGGCTAAAGCAATATCCCCACCAGTTTAGCGGTGGAATGCGGCAGCGGATTGTCATTGCAATGGCATTAGTATGCCGACCAGATGTATTAATAGCTGACGAACCGACAACAGCTCTTGATGTGACGATTCAAGCGCAGATTTTAGAGCTGTTTCGCGATATTCAAAAGAAAACAGGGGTTTCAATTATTCTAATTACCCACGATTTGGGCGTCGTTGCACAGGTAGCCGACCGGATTGCCGTCATGTATGCCGGCCGAATCGTAGAAATAGGGACAAGGCGGGAAATCTTTTATCATCCGCAGCATCCCTATACAAAGGGACTGCTCCAATCTGTCCCACGATTGGATATGGAAAAGGGTGAGCTAATTCCGATACCCGGAACACCCCCAGATTTATTTTCACCGCCAGTTGGCTGTGCGTTTGCGGCACGTTGTCCTCATGCGATGGAAGTTTGTGAAAGAGTTTACCCGTTAAAAACACAGCTGAGCACGCAGCATCATGTCGATTGCTGGCTGCAGGACGAACGGGCTAAGAATTTGGTTCCAACATTAGTTTAACTATAAAAAATCTACTAGGGGGAAAGTGAATGAAAAAGTTTATTACCATGTTAGCCGCTGTAATGATGTTGTTTGCCTTGGCTGCCTGCACGGCAAATAAAGACGCTGGAAGCGAAACAAAAGACGATGGAAAAGGCAAGACAACCGAAAAGACGGAAAAGGTTCTTAATATGAACAATAGTCAAGAGCCGACATCGTTTGACCCGCCCATCGGTTTTGATGCCGTATCTTGGAATGCTTTGAACAATATCATGGAAGGATTAACGCGCTTGGATGAGAGCCATCAGCCCAAAGCTGCCACAGCTGAAAAATGGGATGTTTCTGCGGATGGCAAAACCTATACCTTCCATATCCGCAAGGATGCAAAATGGTCCAATGGCGATGATTTAACAGCAAAAGATTTCGTCTTTGCTTGGAAACGTTTATTAGATCCGAAAACAAGTTCTCCAGCAGCCTTTTTGGCTTACTTTATTGAAGGTGGAGAAGCTTATAACACAGAAAAGGGAACTGCCGATGATGTGAAGGTTAAGGCTGTTGATGACAAAACGTTTGAAGTAACCTTAACAAGCCCGCAATCCTATTTCTTAAGTGTTATTTCGAACCCATGTTTCTTCCCAATCAATGAAAAGGTGGCAACAAACAACCCAAACTGGTTTGCTGAAGCAAGCTCATTCGTGGGTAACGGACCTTTTACATTAGCTGAATGGAACCATGATAGCGATATGACGATGAAAAAGAATGATAAATATTGGGATGCTAAAAATGTAAAATTGGATAAAGTTCATTGGGCAATGGTGGATGATCCAAATACTGAATATCAGATGTATACAACTGGTGAGCTAGACTTTTCAGATGTGCCTTCAGATTTAGCTGATAAGCTGTTTAAAGAAGGAGATGTAAAGGTAGAAGACCAAGCAGGTGAATACTTCTATCGTTTTAATTTAACAAAAGCACCATTCCAAAATGAGAATATCCGCAAAGCATTTGCGTTGGCGGTTGACCAAAAGCAAATGGTTGAACTGGTAACAAAAAATCAAGAGAAGCCTGCCTACGGTTTTGTTTCGTACGGGTTTAAAGATCCATCGGGTAAAGACTTCCGCGAAACAGGTGGAGACCTGATTAAAACGGATGTTGAGAAGGCAAAAGATTTATTGAAAAAAGGAATGGAAGAAGAGAAATATACGAAGCTTCCTGAAGTTACCTTAACGTATAGCACAAGTGATACACATAAGAAAATTGCCGAAGCCCTTCAGCAAATGTTTAAGGAAAACTTAGGCGTTGATGTGAAATTAGCTAATATGGAAAGCAATGTATTCGCTACGGACCAAAAGGCATTAAAGTTCCAGCTGTCACGCAGTTCATTCCTTGCTGACTATGCAGATCCTATCAACTTCTTAGAAAACTTTATTACTGGTTCGCCAATGAACCGTACTGGCTGGAGCAATGCAGAGTTTGACCAGTTGATTAAGGATGCGAAAAACGAAAAAGATGAAAAGAAACGTTATGAGATGATGTATAAAGCTGAAAAAACTTTATTTGATGCAGCACCAATTATTCCAATTCACTTCTACAACCAAGTGTATATGCAAAATAAAAATGTAACTGGTGTTGTCCGTCACCCAGTCGGTTATTTAGAACTTAAATGGGCTGATAAAAAGTAAAACTGGCAAAGGGGTGTTCGCATTGAACATCCCTTTTGTCCTAGAAACCTTTTGGGGGATTATCAATGAATGTTGTAAAGCCAAATCGTCTGAAAAAAGGGGATACCGTAGGAGTCATTGCACCGGCAAGCCCGCCGAACCTTGAAAATTTAGAACGGGGAATTCATTTTTTAACGGAGTTAGGATTAAAGGTAAAACGGGGTAAAAGCATCACCAACGTTTACGGCTATTTAGCAGGGACTGATCAAGAAAGGCTCGAAGATTTACATGACATGTTTGCGGATTCAGAAGTAAAAGCAATCATTTGCGCGTGCGGGGGATATGGAACAGGAAGAATTGCCTCTGATATTCATTATGACATGATTAAAAAGAACTCCAAGATTTTCTGGGGTTATAGTGATATTACTTTTTTACATACTGCTATTCGGCAACAAACCGGTCTTGTCACCTTCCATGGTCCAATGTTAGGGTCTGATATTGGCAAGGAAGGAACGCATCGATTATCAAAAGACGGATTTTTACAGTTGTTTGATCCCAAGGAATTAACCTATGGCGAAGAAATTTCTCCAATAGAGGTGTTAATTGATGGAACAGCTAGCGGTGCACTGGTGGGTGGAAACCTGTCACTATTAGTTAGTACACTTGGCACGAAATTTGACATTGACACAAAAGGGAAACTATTGTTCATTGAAGATGTGAATGAAGAACCCCGGGCAGTGGACCGGATGCTGAATCAGCTTTATATGGCCGGCAAGCTTCAAGATGCGAACGGAATCCTGGTTGGAGACTTTTGTGACTGTACCTCCAAAAGAGATTTATCTCTAACGCTTGAAGAAGTCATTCGCCATTATCTTCAGTTGGCAAACAAACCTGCCTTAAAAGGTTTCCAAATCGGGCACTGTAATCCACATGTATCAATCCCTTTTGGCGTGAAGGCAGCTATGGATACCTTTGAAAAAAGACTAATTGTCGAAAGCGGCATTTTGTAAAGGATGGATTAACGATGATTATTGAGCAAATTGAAACATTTAGGGTGGCCGTTCCCCTTATTAAACCATTTAAAACGGCACTAAGGACCGTCACAACAGCAGAGGCTATTTTTGTAAAAGTTAGCTGCGATAACGGGATTGTCGGCTGGGGAGAAGCACCGCCGACAGTCGTCATCACAGGTGACAGCCTCTTAAGTATTGAATCGGCCATCCATCATGTCATCAAACCATTTCTAGAGAAGAAAAGTCTGTTAAACTATGAATTAATTTTTCAAGGACTAAAAACAAGTCTAGTAGGAAACTCCAGTGCAAAGGCAGCGGTCGATATGGCGCTCTATGATTGTCTTGCCCAGTACTGCAAGCTGCCGCTCTATCAATTCCTTGGCGGCCATAAAAAGGAATTAGAAACGGATTTTACGGTCAGTGTGAATGGACCGGAGGAGATGGGCGATGACGCCGTTTCTTATATTCAAAAGGGATTTAATGTTCTGAAGGTGAAGGTCGGCAAAGACGATATTGCCACCGACCTTGAAAGAATCCGTGAGGTGCGCAACCGAGTCGGCACCGAAATTAAAATCCGTTTAGATGCAAACCAAGGCTGGACAGCGAAGGATGCCATCCGCGCGATTCGCAAAATGGAGGATAGCGGCTTAGGGATTGAATTGGTAGAACAGCCTGTGAAGGCGGATGATATCGAGGGGCTTAAACAGGTAACTGATCATGTCGATACGCTCATCATGGCGGATGAAAGTGTATTTACACCTAAACAGGCTTTTCAAGTATTAAAAACAAGAAGTGCTGATTTAATTAATATCAAGTTGATGAAGGCGGGCGGAATTTATCAGGCCCAGATTATTAATCAATTGGCAGAAACCTGCGGTGTCGAGTGCATGGTGGGCAGTATGATTGAAACCCGTCTTGGCATTACGGCCGCAGCCCATTTCGCTGCAAGTAAGCAAAATATCACCCGTTATGATTTCGATGCGCCGCTGATGCTGGCCAGAGAAATTGTCGATGGGGGAATTCAATATAATAGCAGATTCATTACACTCTCAGAGGCACCTGGACTTGGGATTAAGCAGGTAAAGATGGAAGGGGGAGTTTCAGTTGGATAAATGGCTAGTAAATGTCCCGGTGGCAACAGTTTGGACATCTTTTGATTCCGCTCGGGAAATGGATTGGGATGCGGTAACCAACCCGGTGAACCTCGATGCATGGTTAAACGGATTAACTTATGAAACCCGGTTAGGCTTATGCGACCAAAACCTTGTGCAGACGCAGCTCTTATATGGTCAAGAGGTTTTGCTGGTAGAAGAGAAGGAGGCATGGGCCCATATCGTGATTCCAGACCAGCCTTCAAAGAAAAATAGCAGCGGCTACCCTGGCTGGGTTCCAATGGCGCAGTTAGTAAAGTGTGGTCCGGATTGGAATTTGCAAGAGGGCCCGGTCGCCGTTGTAACGAGGCCAAAGGCAATTTTGCTAAAAGAAGAGAATTTGGAACTATCCTTTCAAACGACGTTACCGCTAATTAGTGAATCTGGCGATAAGGTAGTCGTTAAAACTCCAGAAGGTACAGCTGAACTGAGCTGGGATCATATTGTTGTCTATGAATCGCTGGCGGCACGGTATAAAGGGACAGGAAGGGACATTGTTTCTGCAGGGGAACAATTTCTTGGCCTGCCATACCTTTGGGGCGGAATGAGCAGCTATGGCTATGACTGCTCAGGTTTTAGCTATTCGATGTGTAAAGCAAATGGCTACGTGATTCCCCGAGATGCCGATGATCAGACGAAGGCCGGCAAAATTGTCGATGTATCAGAAATAGAACCAGGGGATTTGTTGTTTTTTGCCTATGAGGAAGGGAAAGGCAGTATTCATCATGTTGGTATTTATTACGGTGATGGCAAACTGCTTCATTCCCCGAATACAGGCAAAACGGTTGAAATTATTTCATTGGCAGGAACCATTTATGAAAAAGAACTTTGTGCAGCAAGACGCTACTGGGGCGAGACGGAGGAATAACAATGGAAAAACAAGTTCTATTGCAAGTAAACAATTTAAAGAAGCATTTTGATATAGGGAAAGGCGAAATCCTGAAAGCGGTCGATGGTGTCTCTTTTCATATCCATAAAGGGGAGACGTTTGGGATTGTTGGGGAATCCGGTTGTGGCAAGTCTACGGCAGGAAGGACAATCATCGGGCTTTATGAAGCGACAGAGGGTGAGGTAATTTTTAACGGAAAGAATGTTCAATCCCTTAACACGAAGGAACGTTTTGCTTTTCATCGGCAAATGCAAATGATCTTTCAGGATCCGTATGCCTCGTTAAATCCAAGGTCAACTGTCAGTGAAATCATTTCTGAACCGATGGAAGTGCATGGCTTGTATCCTAATAAAAAGGACCGGTTAAAGCGGGTCTATCAATTATTAGAAGATGTCGGTCTAAATAAGGATCATGCGAACCGCTATCCCCATGAATTTAGCGGCGGGCAGCGACAGCGGATTGGCATTGCACGTGCCCTAGCCTTAGAACCGGAATTTATTATCGCCGATGAGCCGATTTCTGCCCTTGATGTTTCCGTCCAAGCCCAGGTGGTCAATCTGCTGCAGCGGCTCCAAAAGGAAAAAGGATTAACCTATCTGTTTATTGCCCATGACCTTTCCATGGTAAAACAAATAAGTGATCGAATCGGGGTCATGTACCTGGGCCACTTGGTCGAGTTAACATCAAGAAGTGAGTTATATGACAAGCCGATGCACCCTTATACCCAGGCCTTGCTCTCGGCGATCCCAATCCCTGATCCGGATATTGAGGATAAGCGGGAACGGATTATCTTAAAAGGAGAACTCCCAAGCCCAATCAATCCTCCAAGCGGCTGTGTTTTTAGAACAAGGTGCCCGATGGCCATGGAGGTTTGCTCGTTGGAAAAACCTACCTGGCAGGAGTTGGATGGGAATCATTTTGTTGCCTGCCATTTGTACGACAAAAAGAAAACCGGCGGCCAGGATTTTTCACAGGTTGCCGTTTCGAGGTAACCAATGTTGAAATTAGAAACGAAACTAAAGGAAGAGCTCCTTGGTTGTGATGGAAGACTGGGGTTGGCCATTGAGATAGGGAATGAGCAATTTTTGTATCAAAGTGAGGCAGTCTTTCAATCGGCAAGTGTGATCAAGGTTCCGATTTTAATTGAAGGACTTCGGCAAAGTGATCAGGGGAAAATAAAACTGGACGAAGTGACTGCCATTACGAATAAAGTGGGCGGGTCAGGGGTTTTACAGGCACTTTCTGGTCATGCAAGGATGACAATCAAAGACCTAATGACCTTGATGATTACCGTTTCGGATAATACGGCTACGAATATGCTGATTGATCTATTGGGGATGGAGTCAATTAATTTAACAATGGAGAAATTGGGACTATCAAATACCGTGCTTAACCGGAAAATGATGGACTTTGAGGCCATAGAACGCGGCTGGGATAATTTTACAAGTCCGATCGATATGATTACATGTCTCAAGGCTGTAAATGAAGGTTCTTTTCTAGCGAAGGAAAGTAAGAAGGCCGCTTTAGAGATGATGAATAATCAGCAATTTCTTGATAAACTTCCCGCGATGATGGACCTTGATAAGATATTTGTCGCTAATAAAACAGGCGGTCTCCCAGGTGTCGAGCATGATTGTGCTGTCATCAAGTACCGGGGGAAAACTGCCTATATAGCGGTATTAATGGACAAACTTAATGATGTGTCTGCCGGCACACAAACGATTAGTAGAATTGGCAGGCGCCTTTACGAATATTTGCTAGAAGAAACATAGAATATTTTTGATGGGATTGATTTGGAAAAACTCCGGATCAATCCTTTTTCATAGAGAAAAACCCAAAATAATAAGGTAAAATGAAATCAAATGAATGGTGTCAGGCACCATAGATGTACAAATGTCCACCTATGATGGACACTATCGAGGCGGGAGTTTAAATATGAATTCGGTTAAATTAAATAAACGAATTGATGTGCTTGATTATTTGCGGGGGGGTGCGCTGCTGGGGATTATTCTGGTTAATATTATTCCCTTGTTGTCTGTTAATCCGCCTGCATCGGGCTCGGTGGATGCGGCCTATTGGAGGTTTTTATATTTATTTGTAGAGGGCCGCTTTTATACGATTTTTACCTTTTTATTTGGTGTTGGGTTTTATATTTTTATTACACGAGCCAATGCTAAAGGGAAAAATGGTTATGTCTTGTTTTTACGGCGAATCGCTGTGCTATTCCTTTTTGGCCTGATCCACGTAAGGTTTCACCCAGGGGAAGCGTTAACGGTTTACGCTATTTGTGGGCTGATGATTTTACCTTTTTACAAGGTACATAAAGTGATCAACCTTGTGCTTGGCGCAGTAATGCTGCTAGTTTTTAGTATTTTTGCGGCAAAAATCTTCATGGTTTTTCCACTGATGTTATTAGGAATTTCAGCCGGGCAATATTGCGTCTTTGAAGGGACTCCACGCCACTTGAAAAAGATAGCTATCTTTACGGGCATTATGTTTTTATTGAGTATGGCCGGTTTAATCTATCAATATCAGTATGCTCCATTTGTGTTTGGTAAGGCTACTACGACAGTCAATTTCCTAGAAATGCAACAGTTTTTAAGGATTGGGATTACAATCGGTCCGATTGTCTCGGCCTTTTATGCGGGTCTGTTGATTTTACTGGTGCAAATCCCCTTTTTTCAAAAAATACTTTCGCCTTTAAAAAGCTATGGCCGGATGGCGCTGACAAACTATGTTTCGCAAACAGCGCTAATCTTACTGGCTGGGAAGGTGCTGCATTTAAACAATCATCTGACGTATCTACAAACCCTTTACATATGCGTAGTCATTTATGTAATCCAGCTGATTTTCAGCACGATTTGGCTGCGGTTCTTCCGGTTCGGCCCATTGGAATGGATTTGGAGAGCGTTGACCTATCTTGAATTGCCGCGGGTACGGTGAAAGCGGCGGGAATTCCGCTTGGTCAATATGATGAATGGACACAGTCCCCCATGGCAGTTTCCTATTTGCACATTGGGGACTGACCACGATTATGTCTTGCAGAGTAAAATCAGGTAGGCTTGCCGAAGAGGCGGATATTATGTGAAGATGATGTTATTTCTCAATTTTCACATCATGTTCCTTTGCGAGTTTTTCTAATTTTCTTTGATATTCTCGAATATGCTTCCTTGCATCTGCCAGCATGTCATTGGCTTCTTGGATCATACCTGCGTCCTGCTCTTCTAAGGCCAGAACAATTTTAGCAAAGGCATTAAACTGGGTGTCCGCACCCTTAATATAAATCTCGTGAATGTCTTTGACCTCATCCGTTTCAATCTTAGCAGAATCCAGCTCTTTAATAAATTCTCGGTATTTGGGGATGATATCGTTCATTAACGCGTCGTACATCGCTTGGTCATCCTGATAATTTGCCCCCGAGACATTCTCATAGGCAGCCACTGCGGCGGCTTCCAATTTCCCCGCGTTCTTCATTTCTTTGTTCACATAATTAAGTAAGTCATCTTGCACCGGGTCACCGAAGCATCCCGAGAGTAAAAAGATAAAGGGGAAGACAATTGCCAATAGCCCTTTTTTCACTCCATACACCACCTCCTATGCCCAATCTATGTGGCTAAGGAAGTCCAATATGAGTTGGAAAAGCAATATTTTATCCGGACATTGAAGAGGACCGATCCAGTTAGTGGAAAGGTCCTTCACTTGCTAATGGATGAGAGTTTTCGCTGATCTCTGAAAAAATACAATCATTCATTCTATTATTGTCTTACCAATTTCTCAAGCTCCATAAACACCGCTTCATAATCTTCCTTTTTATCGGCTTTAAAAGAGGTGTTTGTAAAGCAGATCACTCCCTCTTTATTCACAACAAAAACAGATCGAACCGCTACCTCCCCTTTTTCATTAAACACCTTGTAGTCTTTAACGGTTTGTCTATGCCAGTCCGACAATAACGGGTAGGGCAGTGTTCCAAGGCTTGCGGCAAAGACATTATGCGAATGGATGTGATCGACACTAATGGCTAGCACTTCTGCATCTAATTGTTCAAATCGTTTATAGTTCTCTTTCCAAGAGGTGATTTCCTTGATTCAGCCGGGTGTAAAGTCCATCCCATAAAAGGCGACAACAACATTCTTCTGCCCTTTATAGTCTGATAATGAAATCTTTTCTTTTGTTGTTGCAGGTAATGAGAACACAGGTGCAACATCGCCAATATTTAAAGATGCTTCCAAGATACACACCCTCCTTAATATAGATTCGTCACCTCGTTATTCTCCCCATTTTTAGATGATATTAGCCTTTAGGTCACCCTTTGTTTCAACTACGACGTTTTTATTGATAGAAATTCTCAATTAGCATTGACACAAAAATTAGTACTGTTATAATCAAAAGTATAAGAATAAATGATAATGATTTTCAATGTCATTTGAAACACTAGAAAAAGAGAAATGTTGGGGACAGCGATGAAGAAACGATATTTATTTCTTGCGTTACTTGCTCTATCCGGGGTCTCACTGTTTGTTGGAGTAAGCAGCATTTCACCAATGGACCTCCTTGATGTTCAATCCGAGGAAACACAAATATTCCTTATCAGCAGGGTACCAAGGCTTGTGGCGATTTTACTTGCAGGGGCGGGGATGAGTATTGCCGGTTTGATTATGCAGCAGCTCAGCCGCAACAAATTTGTCTCACCGACAACGGCGGGAACTTTGGATGCCACTCGTCTCGGAATTCTCGTTTCGATGTTGTTGTTTGCGAATGCATCCATGCTGGAGAAAATGGCGGTTGCCTTTGCGTTTGCACTTGCGGGGACGTTTTTATTTATGCAAATTCTTGATCGCATTAAGTTTAAGGATGCTATTTTTATTCCACTTGTCGGGCTGATGTTTGGAAATATCTTGTCCTCTGTGACAACGTTTTTTGCTTATCGGGCGGATGTCATTCAGAATATGTCGGCATGGCTTCAAGGTGATTTTTCGATGATCATGAAAGGGCGCTATGAACTGCTATACATAAGTATTCCGATATTAGTTATTGCGTATTTCTATGCCAACCGCTTTACCGTTGCCGGAATGGGGGAGGACTTTTCAAAAAATTTAGGTCTTTCTTACCGAAGAGTCGTTAACGTTGGACTGGCGATTGTTGCTTTGATTACGGCAACAGTCGTGCTGACTGTCGGGGTGATTCCGTTCCTTGGCTTAATTATTCCGAATATCATTTCCATTTTTAAAGGCGATCACCTCCAAAAGACATTGCCACATACCGCCCTTTTAGGGGCAAACTTTTTGCTGGTTTGCGATATTTTGGGCCGGGTGATTATTTATCCATATGAGATTTCGATTAGTCTCATGGTTGGCGTCATCGGCAGTGGGATTTTCCTCTTTCTTTTATTTAGGGGAAAGGCCTATGCGTAATTCGATGAAAATGACCATATTGTCTTTGATCGCTGCGGGATGCTGTATTCTTTACTTATTTCATGATTTAAATGGCAGTTTTGATTATGCCCTGCCAAGACGGGCGATAAAAGTGATTGCCATGGTGATTACAGGGTTTACGATTGCCTATGCGACGGTTGTATTCCAGACGATTACCCATAATCGTATTTTAACACCGAGCATTATGGGGCTCGATGCTCTTTATTTACTCTTACAAACAGTGATTATTTTCTTTTTGGGGTCTGCCCATCTGATTGTCGTCAATAAACAGGTCAACTTTTTACTTTCTGTTGCCGTGATGATCATGTTTGCCCTTCTTTTATATCGATTTTTATTTAAAAAGGGCGGGCAATCGATCTATTTTTTACTGCTGGTCGGGATTATCGTCGGCACGTTTTTCTCAAGTATCTCAACATTTTTCCAGGTGCTAATTGATCCGAATGAATTTCAAATTGTCCAAGATCGGATGTTTGCCAGTTTTAATAATGTCAATTCGGATTTGGTATGGATCGCGATTATCATTGTTGGGCTGGTGATAATCTATGCGTGGCGTTTTGTAAAATATCTTGATGTTTTGTCGCTTGGCCGCGAGATGGCGATTAATCTCGGTGTTCCGTACGATACGATTGTGAAACAAATGCTTGTGATTGTGGCGATTTTTATTTCGATTTCGACGGCACTCGTCGGGCCGATTACATTTTTTGGCTTAATTGTCGCCAACCTGTCCTACCAATTTTTCAAAACCTACAAACATAAAGTGCTGATTAGCGGGGCTGTGGTTATGAGTGTCATCGCTCTAGTCGGCGGACAGTGGGTAGTTGAAAGAGTGTTTACTTTTTCAACGACACTGAGTGTGATTATTAACTTTATCGGCGGCGTCTATTTCATTTATTTACTACTGAAGGAGAGGAAAACGGCATGATAGAAGTGAGGACATTATCGAAGTTTTACGGGAAGAAGTCGGTTGTGGAAGATGTGACTGTCACTATTCAGCCTGGCAAAATCACCTCATTTATTGGGCCAAATGGTGCGGGTAAATCAACACTGCTGTCGATGGTCAGCCGCTTGCTTGATGCCGATTCGGGTGAGGTGCTGATTGACAAGTCGGATGTTCGCAAGTTGAAATCACAGGATTTTGCCAAAAGAGTATCCATCTTAAAGCAGTCGAATTATATGAATGTCCGCCTTACTATCCGTGAGCTTGTTTCTTTTGGGAGATTTCCATATTCAAAAGGTCATTTGACTGAAGAGGATGAACGGATTGTCGAGCAATCACTTGAGTATATGCACCTAACCGAAATGCAAGATAGCTTTTTAGATGAATTATCAGGCGGACAGAGGCAGCGTGCCTTTATCGCGATGGTGATTGCCCAGGATACAGATTACATTTTGCTAGATGAACCGCTTAATAATTTGGATATGAAGCATTCTGTTCAGATTATGAAAATTTTGCGCCGGCTGGTGGATGAGCTTGGAAAAACCGTTGTTATTGTGTTACATGATATCAACTTTGCTTCCGTTTATTCGGACCGGATTGTCGCGATGAAGGATGGCAGGGTCGTGAGGGACGGACCGACGGAAGAGATTATTCAGTCAGAGGCTTTGAGCGAAATTTACGATATGGATATTCCGATTAGAGAAATGGATAACTGTAGAATCTGTGTTTATTTTAATTCATAAAAAGGAGAGATGGGCAGATGAAAAAGTGGAGTTTACTGGGATTGATATTTACGATGATTTTTGTTTTAGCAGCATGTGGAGGGGGCTCCAACGAGGACGGCAAGGCGAAAACGGCATCTTCCAATAAAGCGGAAACAGCAGAGAAAATGACGATTAAGCATCAATACGGGGAGGCAGTAGTTGGAAAAAATCCTAAGAAAGTGGTCGTTTTTGATTTCGGTGTTTTAGATACCCTAGATGAGTTAGGTATCGAGGTCACAGGTGTCCCGCAGGCAACCATCCCTTCCTATTTGAAAAAATATGCCGATAAAAAATATACGAACGTCGGCAGCTTAAAGGAGCCCGATTTCGAAGCTGTTCATGCGCTGAAGCCAGATGTTATTTTTATCTCCACTCGTCAGGCGGAATTATATGACCAATTCGCGGAAATTGCTCCAACCGTTTATGTTGGCATTGATTATACCAATTATATGGATTCCTTTGAGAAAAATATGAACCTGATTGGAGGAATTTTTGGAAAAGAAGAGCAGGTTGCAAGCGAATTAAAAGATATTGAAGCTAGTGTTGAAAAGTTAAACAAAAAGGCGTCCACACTCAATCAAAAAGGGCTTATTGTCTTAGCTAATGAAGGAAAAGTGAGCGCCTATGGCCCAAGTTCCCGTTTCGGTCTTATCCATGATGTATTTGGCTTCGGTGCGGCGGATAAGAAAATAGAAGTCTCTACTCACGGTCAAAGCATTACATTTGAATATATTAAGGAGAAAAATCCCGACGTCCTTTTCGTTATAGACCGCGCAACAGCTGTTGGCGGGGAAATTGGGGCCAAGGAAATCGTTGAAAATGAGCTGGTTAAGAAAACATCAGCTTACAAGAATGATCGAATTGTTTACTTAGACGCGGATGCTTGGTACCTAAGCGGCGGCGGCTTAAAGTCTATGAAAGTAATGGCTAAAGAGATAGAAGCTGCATTGTAAAACAAAAGAATAACAATCATCATAACGCTTGGACCAACATGGTCCGAGCGTTTGTTTCATCTACAACCCAATAGTGTCCTCCCAGGGTGGACAAATGAGTGAAAATGTCTTTTTGTGGTGCCTGACACCAAGTGAAAAATAAATCTTTTCTTTATCTTAAAATTCTGTAAAATGGAGATTGAAGGAATAATTGATGTGTTTGGAGAGATCTCTATGTCGAAGTGTTTCCCTATTTTTGGAAAAGGAAATGAATCTGTTATTTTTAACCCTGATGAATTAATTGACCTTTTTCTTGATTGTACGGCAGATGGAATATGTATTGTCGATATGGAAAACCGGTTCATTCGGGTGAATCATATGTATACGAAAATTTTCGGCTATACTGAGGACGATGTCATTGGAAGAAGATTAGCGGAATTTCCTAATCCCGACATAGTGAAGGATATAATAGGGGCTGTCAAACTCGGCAAAACCTTCCATAATATAGTTACACAGCGTCTACATAAAGATGGAACAATTATTGATATAGCGGTTTCCTATTCCCCTTTCCGAAATTCAGCAGGAGAAATTATCGCCATCATTGCCATTTACCGTGATATATCAGAAAATAAAAATATCGAAAGAGAATTGAAAAGAACCCGTGAATTGTATAAATTAATTACGGAAAATACATCTGATATGATCAAGTTGTATTCGAAAGAGGAAAAAAGGATTGTCTATGCGTCTCCCTCCCACGAAAAAGGGATTGGGTATACCCCAAAGCAATTAGTAGGCCGGACTGTATATGATCTAATCTTACCAGAGGAAAAAGACCATTTTGAAAGAGTTTATCAAAAACTAATCGAAACAGGAGAACCTCAACTGCTTCAAGTTAAATTGCGAACTGGTGATGGTAAGGTAATTGATTCTGAGACGACGATTTCCCCCATATTTAATGAACAAAAGGAAATTGACTCCTATGTCACAGTTGGCAGGGATATTACCGATAGAGTGAAAAATGATGATGCGCTCCGTAATTTAGACAGGCTTTCAATCATTGGCCAGTTAGCGGCTGGAGTTGCCCATGAGATACGAAACCCTTTGACATCCTTAAAAGGGTTTTCAAAGCTTTTAAAAAGTACAACCAATAAAGAAAAGCAAGAAGATTATTTGTCGATTATCATGAACGAGTTAGACCGGATTGATATGATAGTAAATGAATTTATGTCGCTGGCTAAACCGGAAGCTATTCGATTTGAATGGGGAAATCTTTTTTCCATTTTGGATAGCACGGTTTATATCCTTTATCCGCAAGCCGTTCTTCATAATGTACAAATCAAAAACCACTATCAAAATAACGATATTGATTTACTTTGTAATCCTAATCAGTTGAAACAAGTCTTTGTTAACTTTTTGAAAAATGCGATTGAATCGATGCCCCATGGCGGAAACGTCTATATTGATGTTCAAAAAATAGAAGGCAATCGAGTCCTGATTAGTTTTAATGATGAAGGCATCGGGATTGACACTGGTGTTATCCCCTATTTGGGGACTCCGTTCTATACAACTAAGGATAAAGGAATCGGATTGGGCTTAACCGTCAGCAATAAAATCATCCAAGAACATAACGGCACCATGAAAATCGAAAGCAAAATTGGCCAGGGCACCACAGTAAAAGTAGAATTAGAATGTTTAATGAGGGAATAAGGGTGTCAGGCACCACTTGTGGACAATTGTCCTTTCACGGTGCCTGACACCCTTATTTTGTGTAACGGTTTGCATAGCTTGAGGCAACAAAGGCGTTTGGTTTGATTTTCGGTTCTACACCCATGGATTCAATTCGCGTCACCATCTCTTTAACAAATTCCCTGGTTTTATTTCGTTTGCCGGCCCCGATATCGATATGTCCTTCCATTGTAAAGGTTGCTCCATGGTAAAGATAGGGGAGCACAATATTGATTAATTCACTTTTTCTTTCCTCTGTAAACAGGGAAACAATTTCCTCAGTTAATGACAGTTCAAGGGATATCCGCTCATGTAATTGGGTCATTTTTCTTGGTACAATTACTTTCCTAATGCACGCCCAGACACCCTTCCCCTTATTTTGGATGACAATTCCAGTGATAAAAATGGTTTGAAATCTATGAACCTGGGAATCTGTTCCCACCATTAGGCGGTGATTCCCTCCTGGCTCCATCTTCATAAATGTAACAATCCGTTCAAAGACCTGTTCAAAAGACATTCTATTTTCCTGAAGATTTTGAAATGAATGGTGACAATCCTCGGATTTTTCCATATTAAAGCACCACATCTTTCCCTTCCATTTAAAAAAGTTTAGGTTCGAATCTTATTGTTATCTTATGGAAAGTGGTTTATTGTCGTGCAGCCATTGAATGTATTTGACCTTCTTTGAAATGTATGAAGAAAGATGGGTAAAAATGCAATATAGGGTCAATAAGGGTCGCGGGACAAAATTCCTTTATTCCTCTGCCAAAAAACAATTATATGCCTATCAATTTTTACCCCTGTCCAACATTAGATAAAGAAACAAGAATTATTATGAATAGGGATGGATGGAAATGGCAAAGAGAAACCGGGGAAAAACAATCAGCTACCTGCCTTCAAATGGACGGGGGACATGCCCACTATGTGGACGAACGGGAGTAAAACTCCTATATCCACATAAAACAGAAACAAACCAAACCATCAAAGTCTGCAAAAACTGCCGAAAGAAATAACATTGGGTGTCAGGTACCATCAGCGTGAGGCACTGTCAGCGTGTACACGGTGGGTGGACAAATGTGTTTTTGTGGTGCCTGACACCATTTGTGGACACTTATATTCCTGGGGTGGACAATGTTGATTTGCCATTTCATTAACATGTAATAATATCTTACCTGGTTCATAGAATAATAGTGTGTGGGATTTTGGATTACTTTTATCCTAGTTAGGACTTTTATTGATTGCTTTGTTAGGAGAAAGGTAGGATGGTGTTTTGTTGGTTAATATATTAGAGTAAATATAACTTAGTGAAGATTCATAATAGATAGTATTTATACATAATAAGGAGGATATGAATGAAGAAGAATAAGAAAAAGACAGTTGCAGGGCTTTTGGCTGTAGGATTGCTTACCACTATTCCGATGACCACTGGATTTGCTGAGGGTCCAAAATGGACAAACGTCAATGTATACGAAGAGCAGGATGGGAGCAAGTTTAATAGTGAAAACTATGACTTTGTAAAATTTTCGCAAATCGGCTCCAAGTTGAAGGACATTGAGAAGCAATCAAATCGGATCAAGGTCGAGGTACGCGGAACATCTGCGGATGGACATCCTTTGTACGTGGTCACCATCGCAGATCCCACTACACAAGGGAAGTTTGGAAAATTCCAAGCTCTAAGAAAACAAATGTTTAAAAATCCGGGGAAAGCCCAGGATTGGATTGCCAACAATCAGGATTTTAAAGTCCCAATCATGATCAACGGTTCCATTCATGGTACAGAGTTTGCCGGGAGTGACGCCATTCTTCAGTTAATTGAACGTTTTGCAACACAAAATGATCAAGAGACGAAAAATATTTTGGCAAATAACATTCTCATTTTTAATGTCGTGCAAAACCCAGACGGACGTGTGGATGCTACCCGTTTTAATGGGGAAGGAATCGACTTGAATCGTGACTTTATCACCCAGTCCCAGCCAGAAACGAAAGAAACCGTGGGGCTTATTAAAGAATGGAACCCGATGGTATTTTTAGATACGCATGGGTACGTGAAAAATTACAGTCCAAACCTGCAAGGCTTAATTGAACCATGTACACCGCCGCATAATCCGAACTATGAGTATGATCTATATAACAAGTGGGCGTACCAGCAGGCAGAAGCGATGGAAGCAAACATCATGAAGAATAAGGGGCAATTCTCAAGTAGCAACCTATATCAAAACATGAAGGGTGTCTACGTTCCTCAGCGGAATGACAAAGATGGATGGGATGATTATCCCCCAATTTTCACACCAATGTATGCAATGTACCATGGAGCTTACGGTCATACGTTAGAAACACCAACGAATGATTGGGATGGTGTCCGCTGGATGTACAATGCCATAATAGGCGCTCTGAATTTTGCTACAGAGAACAAACAAGCAATGATTACCGACCAAATTGAAATGTTTAAACGGGGCATCAATTTTGATCATCCATTCCATAAGGACGGGTTCTTCCCTAAAGCCTATATCCTTCCAGTTGATGAAAAGGATCCGACAGTAACGAACAAGGCGGTTAATCATTTAATCAACAACGACATTGATGTGGTTCAAGCGCCGAAAGCATTTGTTGTGGATGGAAAATCCTATCCCAAAGGGACGTATATCGTTAAGATGGATCAGGCAAAGGCTGGCTTAGCTAATACGATGCTTTGGGCTGGAGAAGATATTACCAACGATATTGCTGCAATGTATGATATTTCTGCATGGAGTTTACCGGAGCTTTGGGGCTTTAAAGCAGTGGCTACACAAAGTTCTGTTGATGTGACCACAACTAAGGTAAATAAAATTACGGAACAAGGTTCGGTTTCCGGCAAAGGTCCATTTATGATTCCGAACAGCTCCGTCAAAGCTGTTGAGCTAGTAAATACTCTTCTTCAACAAGGTGTTGTAGTAAAACGTGATGCAGAGGGCAACTTCTACACAGAAGAAGTTGCGAATAAAATCTCTGCTGCTGTGAAAGCATCCGGATTGCAGATTGAAAGTACCACAAAAGTACCAACTGGTGCAACTGCATTATCTAGTTTAAAAGTGGCTATTTTTAAAGACGGCGGGATGGGTAAAGTCCAGTCCCACAGCGGTACAAAGCTTGCCTTGGAACGACTAGGCTTCGACGTTGCCGAAGTGTCGCCAGTTGAAGTAGTCGAAAACGGCCTTAAAGGTTTTGATGCCTTTGTTTATAGTGGTACAGCTAGCTTGATTTCCTCAAACTTAAGCGCAGCCAACAAGGAATTTGGTTTACAGGACAAGGCACAAGAAGCAAAGTTAAAAGCGAACATTACAGACTTTGTTAGCAAAGGTGGAAAGTATGTTGCAGTAGGATCGAGTGCTTCACAGGCCACAAAAACACTCGGTTTAACGGATGACACCATTAATGCGGGAGGATCCAATAGTAATGGGATCGTAAAAGTCAACTATGACGGTACTGGTTTAACAGCTGGTTATGGTCAGGATGATCTTGGGTTTGTCTATCGTCCAACATGGTATAGCAATACTGGAAATGATAAGGTTGTCGCGGCCTATGCAAATACGAACGATTTCTTCGTGGCAGGCCATTGGAGAGGTAACACCTCTGCCAAAGGTCAGGCTGTTATCGTCAAAGAGCAGGATAAAGACGTGACCATGATTGGCTTGGAGGCAGGCTTCCGTGACCATACTGATTACCTGTTCCGCCTATTATCCAATGCGATTTTTGAAAAATAAAATGAAGAACAGGCCTGGTTCAGCGATGAATCAGGCCTTTTTGGTGCATCGAGGGGTTATTTATTTTAAAAATGGAAGTTAGCTTTAATTTCAAGGGGGCAAATAAAAAGGTTGACCCCGTAAGGTCAACCCCTTCTACAAGTTATTTAATTGTAATGCTTACAGAGTTATAGTTTTTCCCATTGCCGAGTGGATTGTAATTTTTCTCAATATTTCCAGCGGCGTCAACGGCAAACCAGTTGATGGTAGTTGTTTTAGCAACTTTCAATGTTTCGGCACCTTCACGGGTACCGCTTAATTTAATATGTGCCGATTCAAAAGTAGGACGGCTGCCGTCAAGAGTATAGTAGATGGTTGCTGCTTCACTTGTATCAAATTTTACATCAACCGGGCCTTGGAATTTACCATTGCCAGGTACCGCTTTAGTGGAAGGCGGCTGGTGGTCTTTTGCGTTGTTATACGCTACTTTAATCATTCCAATCAGGCCGTTGGAAAATTCCATCGCTTCTTCATGGCCTTCAGAGAAAGCTGGCTGGAATCCAACCCCTTGCCATTTTTTCGTGTCCTTATTCCATAAATCTGCCCCTACTTCGAAATCCCAGGCATAAATTCCTTTTTCGTACCATAGATAATCAGCGGAATTACCTGCTGCTGAGTAGAGAACATCAGGAACTGGACCGGTACGACTTGGGAGAATGACAGTACCGCGGTGGTCCTGAATGTCGTTTAACATGATATCCGATACGGCCCAGTAAAATGCCTCTTCGCCGGCAGTTGGACGTGGAAGTGTCTTGCGGTCTGGATCGTACGCACCTGGTGACCACATAAAGTAACCGCCGTAGCTGTGAATATTCATCGCAAACTTAATGTTCGTAAATTTGTCAGCCAGCCAGACAAGGTTTTTTGCTTCAGGTTCAGAGTTTTCAGCTGGTCCTGCATATGTGCCACTTCTACATTGTGTTGTAGAGGCACCGACAAATCCATCAAAAGCTGAGCCGACAGAGTGGTTTCGATTTAAGTCTACTCCCCAGGAAGTGCGATACCCAGGATCTGACTCAGCTGGTCCGCAATAATTTGTCATATTTTTCCTCTGTGAATTGTAATCATAGAAGCTGTAATGGGCTCCATCGGGATTCACAGATGGTACAAGGAAAATATCAAGGTTATTGACTAGCTGCTTTGTCTCGCCGTCGCTATTATAGTTGCGAAGCAGGCGTTCTGCTGTTTCAATCGTTACAAGAGGGGTTACCCATTCACGGGCATGTTCTTGGGCGTACCCTAGCACACCTGGTTTTGAACCATCACGATGTTTTCCGATGCGAATCGCTTTTACCGTAAATGGATCACGGGATATGTTTGCTGGGGCTTTTAATCCGTCAGTTAACTTCGCAGTTGTTGGTGCAACCACTCCCGCACCAGCGTTGCCGCGATATGTGGTCGCGGATACAAGTTGTTTTGCATCAGAGTTTATGGCATCGACCACTTGTTTTGCAGTAGTTATTATTTTACCTGATGAATCAGTAGCTAAATCTACTAAAATATTTTTACCCACTACAGTGACTTTCAGTGAAGCATTATTAGCTGCAGGAATCTTGAATTCTACCGATACATCATTTCCACCTTCATGTCCCCATGCTTTAGATGTCACCACAACAGATGTATTGTTAGTAGTTCCCATTTGAGCCTGGGCAAGGCGTCTATATCCATTTGTTTTATTTGGCATTTCGATGATTTCTACCAAGTCAGGGAACTCTTTCGCTAGTTTTTCAGCTCGTTCATATAATTCTGTTGGATCCATATAATGGTCCACAAAATCTTTGACATAATGTTTTTTTGGGTTACCAGGCTTGTCCGCACCGAGCCACTGCGTAACAGCACTGGTAGCCGTTCCACCTAAATTACTTGTTACTTTTACAGATGAAGGTACGGCGCTAACCGGTACTTCAAACCAGTGATACATATATTCTCCGTAATCCTCAAACCTGTTAAGTGTTGCTGATTTTTCAACGCCGTTCTCTGTCCAGGTAGCCGTTAGAGCCGTGCTTGCTGTAGTGCCAGCACTAGATTTTGCCTCGACATAAAGGAATGTCTCAGATTGATTTGTATAATGGTTGGCGCGGAGGATTTTAACGGTATCCTCGCTAGCAGTTAGACTTGCTTCGACTTGCGCAGCTGCCTGCCGCTCTGCCGTTCTAGCATTCCATTCCTTCTCCGTGATTAGAGTGTCTTTCACCTTAATACCAAATGTCTTTAACATGGCAATCTCAGAAGGTGTAACAACTGCATCCACTTCAAGAATTCCATTGTGTTCAGTAGCCCTGTGGGTAAGGTCAATACCCAGTTCAAGCAGCTTATCCTTAGCTTTCTGATTAGGAACCTCTAGTTGAACAACTGAGACTGATTCTTCCTGAGGCAGTGGCTGGTCAGGCTGCCCGACCGCTGAAGTTGGAGTACTTAGTCCAGGGTAGAACGTCGAGAAGCCTAGACCGGTTATGGCAGTCATAACCATTAAATTCCTTTTCCATTTCTGCTTTTTTATTCTTGCCAAAATACTGCACCCCCAAAATTCTCGTAAAATTTTAATACAAGCTCATTGTAAACTCAATTTTCGTGATATTTTGTCAAAATACCAAAGTATAAATCAATATTCGTCCTACAAAAATTTCAGAACTCGAAAAATTACCTATTATATTAAAAGATTAATTAATAGGAGGAATTAACTATTATAAAAGTCTACTGATTCTTGGGGAGGCTAATGATATTGTAGGTTTAGATTTGAAAGTCCTTATTTTGTAATACCTTCCATGGAGAAGTCAAGGAATGGGCAAGTTGTGGTTCCCGAAAAATGCTGTCGATTTTTATCGTTTAATGGAAAAGCACTCAATTAATTTTTCCACCAAGCATCGGTTCATGAACCAATTTCAATCTAATTGTCCACCGTGGGTGGACAATTGTATTTTCGCGGTGCCTGACACCACATCAATGGACACCACATTATTTTCAAGCACAAAAAAAGATTGAGCGAAAAATGTCGCCCAATCCTTTTTAATGTGATCTTCGATTATGATTTCCTTGAAACTCTTACGACATTGTAAATACTTGCGGCTAGACCGCCCCATATGATGACTATTCCCACAATCATCATTGTAATTGCGCTTCCTGACATGTTAGGCGACCTCCTTTTCAGTGTCTAAACTTACATTAGCTTTCCATTTCTTTCTGGACAATAGGATTCCTGCAACTAGGGTCACCGCCACGACTAGCAGCCCGGCCCACATAATAAGCGATGTAGGATAGCCTTCGTAATTTTTCTGTAGGTTTTGGCGGATGTTGTCAAACATCATAAACCCTAGAACAAGTGGTGTTATAACCCCAAGACATACCTTCCACCATGCCCCGGTACGTAAGTCGGAAATGGCGTTAGCATGTGATTGTAACCCACCCAAGCCTTTAAAGACCCAAGCCATTAAAACTACTTCAGCCAATCCAGCGGTTACGACCCCAAAGTTATTGATGAAATAATCAACTACATCAAGGAAATACAAGCCGCCATTTGTTGCGAAAAGTAAAGAAATGACAGTTGCTGTTAGCCCGCCCATCAATACCGCCTTTGTCCGTGATACATGGAATTTTTCCTGAACTCCGGCAACAAACGTTTCTACAATGGAAATGAGTGATGTCATCCCGGCAAAAACTAGCGAAAGGAAAAACAATATACCGAATAATCCATTCAGGCCTGGGAATTCATTAATAATGCTTGGGAAAACCACGAAAGCTAGCCCAATTCCGCTGCTAACCACTTCATCAATAGGTACTCCCTGCTGTTTTGCCATAAATCCTAGTGCCGCGAAAACCCCGATCCCAGCTAGTAGCTCAAAGCCAGAGTTGGCAAAGGCTGTAATAAACGCATTGTTATTAATATCTGATTTCTTTGGAAGATAGCTAGAGTAAGTAATCATGATGGCAAATCCAATTGATAAAGAAAAGAATATTTGCCCATAGGCGGCAATCCATACTTTTCCGTTTAAGATCATATCCCAGTTCGGCTTGAAAAAGGCATTTAATCCTTCAACAGCTCCGTCTAGGGTTAAGGCACGAACAACGATAATCATAAACATGATGACAAGAGTGGGAATGAAGATTTTATTCAGTTTTTCAATCCCTTTTGAAACACCACGATATAGAACAAACAGTGCAACGGTCCAGACAAATAGCAATGGAATCACAACGCCAGGAACCAACCCGCCAATCTCACCAGGCTTTGCGGATAGCTTTAATACTTTTCCAAACAAGAATTTATTAGGGTCTGTTCCCCATTGGGTACCGACTGAAAAAATAGCGTATTTAACCGCCCATGCAATGATGACGGCGTAATAGGTACAAATGACAAAGGAAATTAGCACCTGCCACCAGCCAAGCCATTCTGCTTTCTTATTGAAGCGGAAGAAAGAAAGTGGCGCCGATCCTCTATATTTATGACCAATCGTAAATTCCATAATCAAGATGGGAATTCCCGCGGTTAATAGGGCGAATAAATAGGGTAAAAAGAAAGCTCCGCCTCCATTTTCATATGCAACGGCTGGAAATCGCCAAATATTCCCCAATCCGACTGCAGAACCAACGGCTGCCATAATGAAACCGTACCTTGAACTAAACTGCTGACGTTTCTCCATAATAATATTCCTCCTATAGTTAAACCATTATTCAAAAGATTCAGATAACTATTTAATTATCTTAATATAACTTTAAATGTTCAGGGTGTCAAAAGGTATTTTGTCGAAACTTTGGTTATTTTAAAAATCCATTTGAAAAAACGGGATAAATAATGGTGGATTTTGGATGCAATATCAATTATTTTACTTTGTTAAAAACCAAATTTAAAAGGATTTTGAAATTACTGAAAAGAATTGAAGCGTTAGCTTGTTTTGATGTACTATTTGTATATTAGTTTTTTTGAAAGGATAGGAGTGTTTTATGTTGACGGAAAATTTTGAAAAAAGAATACTAGCATGGTTTGATCATTTTCACGCCCATCCCGAAGTTAGTTGGAAGGAATTTAAAACTACAAAAACGATTGCAGCTATTCTGGACGAACTTGGTGTAACATACCGCCATTTCTCTGATGTAACTGGCCTAATTGCCGAAATTGGCGAAGGTGATGAAGTCATTGCAGTGCGGGCGGACATTGATGCCCTCTGGCAGGAAGTGGATGGAAATTGGCAGGGAAACCATTCATGCGGGCATGATGCCAACATTTCAATGGTGCTAGGTGCGCTTCTCTATTTAAAAAACAAACCGCTTCATAAAAAACTGCGCTTTATTTTTCAGCCTGCTGAGGAAAAGGGGAGCGGGGCAATTGCGATGATGGAACGGGGGGCGATGGACAATGTGACCCATTTGTTTGGTGTCCACCTTCGACCTGTTGAAGAACTTGTGATGGGCAAGGTTGCCCCTTCGATCCATCACGGCGCTGGTATCTTTTTAGAAGGGAAAGTCATCGGTGCTGATGCACATGGTGCAAGACCGCATCAAGGGAAAAATGCAATCGATGTGGTTGTGGCGTTACATCAATTTGTTAAATCTATCTATCTATCACCGTTCGAGCCTTATTCTGCTAAACTGACAAAAATCATGACAGGCGGAGAGAATTTAAATATTATCCCTGGTGCTGCTGAATTTGCTATTGATGTTCGTGCCCAAAAAAATGAGGTTTTAGAAAAGCTCAAAGACAGTATTGATAATGGGTTGAACGGCTTGAAAAACCTCTACGGAGTGGAAATGGATTGGAAATGGATTGATTTTACCCCTGGGGCTGAAGTTTCGGCAGATGCGGAGGCAATCGCCGATCAAGCCATCCGTTACATTGTCGGGGAAGAGGGCCTTGCCCCGCCGGTTATTACCTCAGGGAGTGATGATTTTCACTTTTATACCGTGAAGAATCCTGCATTGAAAGCGACAATGATTGGCGTTGGGGCCGACCTTCAGCCGGGATTACATCATCCAAAGATGACTTTCCAGAAATCAGCACTCGACGTTGGTGCGCGTATTCTTGCGGAAACCTTGTTGCGAGCATAAGTGAAAAAACCATAGATTCAATCAAAACAGCTTTGTTGTCATATTGTTTCTATTGCTGATTTAGGAGCGAAAAAGTTGCTGATATAGTAAATATTAACTTGATGAAATGCGGCGGAATCTATCCAGCCGTAAAGCTAGCCCATTAAGCCAAGCTCGCATGAATAGAATGTCAGGTCGGATCTATGGTTGAATCCTCCTTCGGTTCGGCGGCAGGTTTCCGGGTTGCTTTTTCAAAAAAAGTTAATACTAGTGGAGTTGACAGGTCCTTTGAAGTTTTCCAAGGATATCGGAAATTTAGTGTACGATGTGCCGTTTATTCGCTTAACCGCGAAGCCGTGATTAGGAATTGAGGTCATTGAAGAAAAGCTACGGGAGTTAACTGTTTTTCGGGATAGTGTTTATTAAAAGGAGGGCTATTTGTGGATTGCATTTTTGAAGGAATTGTTAAGCAGGGCGGCGGGAATATTGAGGTTCCATTTTATGTCCGAAAATTAACGGTAGATGATTTGCGGGATATTTTGCTTTTGCAGGAACAGGTGGTTCTTCAGTTAGAGGATAAATGGGTGTTGCAGCCGCTTTCGGAGGAAGAGTTTCAATTTATATTAACTGGAAACGGATTAATGATTGGCGCCTTCGCCGCCGGGGAACTCATTGCCTTTCGGGCGCTGCTCGTTCCTCCGCTAGATGAAGAGCATTTAGGCTGGGATCTCGGTTTAGCAGAGAGGGAGCTGCCGAGGGTCATCTATCAGGAAATTTCAAGTGTCCTCCCGGAATACCGTGGGAACGGGCTCCAAAAGACACTGGCGAAACTGATCATGGAGGAACTAGGCCGGCAGAACAATAAATTCCGCTATATTTGTTGTACAGTGGCGCCGTTTAATATTCCAAGTTTAAAGGATAAGTTTGCACAAGGCATGCAAATTGGGGCGTTGAAGGAAAAGTATGGCGGCCGGCTCCGTTATATATTTGTCAAGGAATTGGCGGAAGGGAATGAGGGGGCCATTCCGGTATGGAAGGAAATTACTACCATCCACATGGCCGATATTGCGGCCCAAAAAGAAAAACTCAGCCAGGGATGGCGCGGCTTTCAAATGGAAGAAAACCATGGCACCATCTCGGTCAATTACGGACGAAGATAATGTGGTGTTACATAACATGGTGTCAGGCACCGCTCGTGGACAAATTGCGCAATTTGTCCGTGTGGGGTGGACGGTTGATGGGAGGGGTTGCTTAACACTCGATTCAGGGTGTCAGGCACTCCTTTTTTTGTTGTTAAGGGGCGGGGCTACGCTGATTTTGTGTGGGATATGGAGGTTTTTTACAATATTTGTCGAATAATTTAATTGTAATGGATACGGTTTGATATGATTGAGCGGGCATAAGCTCAATTAATATAACGCTGGAAGGGGTGGGATGGTTGGCTAAGCGGTTGGTCAAGGAGAATGAGTTGAAATTCTTGAAGCGGGAACTACAATTTTTAGAAGAGTCAGAGCTTCTGCCGGCGGGAAAGGCCACGGAAATAGAAGAGATATACGAGGTGCAGATGCTTTCTTTTACAAAAACACTTTTGTATGTCGGTTCTATTTTGATTGGCGCCGGGATCCTCAGTTTTATCGCCAGCAATTGGGATGAAATCGGGAAAACAGTCAAATTCCTTTTTATACTTTGTCTGTTCATCGGCTGCAATTTCGCTGGTTATAAGATGGAAAAGAACTACCCGAAAACATCAAAAGGTCTTTATTATTTAGGTGTGCTCGTGTTCGGGGCAGGGATTTTCCTTGTCGAGCAAATGTTTCATCTGGGACGAAGTTTTCAGGTTGCTTTTTTATGGTGGTCGCTTGGAATTTTGCCGTTAGCATGGGTATTGCGGGATAAATGGATTCTCCTTGCAGCATCACTATTTGTGTTCGTGTCGATGATGGATGAACGCTATCTCCAGGGCGAAAGTATTCCATTTTGGACGCTGCTATTTATTGCAGCCATTTACCTGCTTAATGATAAAATTCATTTTTCAAAAGCAACCGGTTTTGTCATAGGTTTGCTGTCGCTAGCCTTTATTGGAACAGTGATAAGTTTCATTCTTAACCGGTACGAGTATAACGATGAACCCTATCTGTATGGTCTAATCTATCTAGGAATAGGTGTAGCTCTTGTTTTTGCAAAGGGAAAAATTAGGGACATCTATATTGTCCTAGGATACATCGTTCATGGAGTGGCTGCCCTTGTGTTATCTTTCGGGGAAAACTGGCCAATTGACTGGATGTATATTCCTTTTTCGATTCTCTATCTACTCTTTGTTTTGTACCTAATTAAAAGAGGGAGCTTGCTAAGTATCATCATCCTCTGCGTGCTAATTTTCCGCTTTTACCTGGATATTTCCTTTGATTTTCTGCCCAAATCACTCGTGTTTATCTTAGGCGGATTCTTACTGCTCGGCTTCGGTTTTTATTTTGAGAGGCAAAGAAAAAAAGGGGTGGGTGTGCATGAATAAACGAACGAAACAGTTGCTATTGGCCTGTTCGGTGCCAGTGCTGATTCTTTTAGGCATGTGCGTTACACCTGTTTATACATTGTTAACAGGGGAAGAAATTATTCTCCAAACTAAACCAGTTGACCCATCTGATCTATTTCGTGGAGATTATGTATCCCTTAGCTATGAGGCAGAAGAAGTTCCAAAACAATTAGTGGAAAAAGGGGTTGTCAATGAATTGAAAGACCGGTGGGGCGAGTTAAAAGTGTATGTGCTGTTAGAGAAAAAGCACGGCATCGATACCCCAAGCAAAGTCACACTGAATAAACCAAAAAAGGGAATTTACCTAACCGGAAAACTGGACTATATTGGAACGAATACGAATGAGGAACAGGTAGCCTTCATCCAATACAGCTTAGACAAATATTACGTGGCAGACAACACAGGAACAGAATGGGAAAAAGCCTCTGCCAAAGGCGAAATATTAGCAAAAATAAAAGTAAACAACGGCTACGCCATCCTAACCGATCTCGAAATGAAGTAAAAAAGTTGGTGTCAGGCACCCCTCGTGGACAGATGTCCTTTTGTGGTGCCTGACACCCTTTCTTTTTTAGAGTTCAAGCATTAACTCTTTGTTTATCCTTTCCACCTATATTCGGTTAATTAAAGAATTCTTGGAACATAGGAAAGTCTACTAATCATAATAGTTATGCTTTTGTGAAAGGTAAAAAATTACTACTATTTAAGAATAAACAGTCCATAATAAATTAATCTGCCTCACGAGGTCATAGCCATCCTTTCTTAAGATATAAATAGTTATTGTTAACCTAAAAAATATTTTGGTTGACAATATACCCCTCGACCATTTACTTTAAAGTTAAGACAATTTACTTTGGGGTGGGAGAATGGAAAGGAAATTAAGAGCTCTGGATTTAACACTTGTGGGGATGTTTGTGGCACTTATGGCGATTGGGGCTAACATAACCTCTTTTGTTCCATTTATGGTCGTGGGAGGGGTCCCCATTACACTGCAAACCTTTTTTGCCATTTTAGCAGGAGCCATTCTGGGCAGCCGATTAGGATCAATCGCGATGACCGTTTATATGCTAGTTGGATTAGTGGGGGTTCCTGTTTTTGCTAAATTTGGTGCAGGACCATCAACTATCTTTAGTCCAACATTTGGATTTATTATTTCGTATATTTTTACAGCGTTTATTATCGGAAAAATTGTAGAAAAGAAAAAGAGTGTGACTGTCTATATTATTGCGGCTGTAATCGGAATGGGCGTAAATTACGTTTTCGGCACAAATTGGATGTACTTGGCCTATAAACTTTGGTTTACAGCTCCAGAAGGATTTACATATAAAATGGCATGGCTATGGATGGTTGTCCCGCTGCCAAAGGATATTATCTTAGCGGCATTAGCTGGGATCATGGCCCATCGACTAGAAAGGACCGTTCTATCAAAAGGGCAGTTTAAGAACTTAAAGCGTGTATCCTAAACAGAAACTATGGGTGTCAGGCACCACGCGTGGACATTTGTCTTTTTGCGGTGCCTGACACCTTTATTCATATAACCCTGTTGTGTATGTCTCTGTAATATTCCCTGCAATTTCTTCGATAGAGTAGGGATAGCTATCGTTGTTTACGATGTCCCATAGGTACATTTCGTTGACGAAAAACCAGCTTTTCGCAATGATCTTAGAATTTACAGTTGTTTTCGCTAATCCAATTGCTTGGACATGTTTGATGTCTTCCTCAATTCGATTGACAAAATTCTCCCGAATCGACTTCCACTTTACCTCAACGGCTTGCGAATATCCTTTTGCCTCGTAAAATACTCGTAAAATCCTTTTTTCAGATTCACCCAAACTGAGAAAAAGTTTGACCTGATTAACAATCATGACTCTCGCTTCCGGCAAAGATGTAGGGTCATATGATTGTTCTGCTATCGTATAGAATTGCTCCATCACATCATCCATTAGGGCGATTAGAATGTCATCCTTTCCCCTAAAATAAGTATAGGCTGACCCATAACCAATCCCAGCCTTTTTGATAATCTGCGAGATGGTCGTTTTTTCAAAGCCATTTTCGATAAAAATGTCTCCTGCGGCATTTAGCAGCTTTTGTTTTGTCAGTAAGGCTCTTTTCGTCCGGCCATCGATTTCTTTCTTCACTACATACACGCTCTTTTCCAATAGCCAATTTACTTTTATTTATCGATTATACCAGTAAAATAATTTTATATGAATTTTATCCAATGAGTGTTAATTTTCTGAAAATAAATGTTGACACCATGTCAAAATCATTGTATTCTCCAATTAGTAAGATGCAAAAAAGAGAAAGGGTGTTTACTTAAAATGGAAGCGTATACATTTAATACGTCGGAGTCCTATGCAGAATCACTAGATGAAAAAGCTGAGTTAACAATGTTTAGAGACGAATTTTATCTTCAAAATGATCATTATTATATGGACGGCAATTCATTAGGCTTGCTCTCGAAACGGGCTGAGCAAACACTGCTAAACTCGCTTGAAGACTGGAAAAGACATGGAATCGATGGTTGGATGACCGGGAAGCAGCCTTGGTTTTACTTATCTGAAAAAATTGGAGCAAAGCTTGCGCCTTTAGTTGGAGCCAAGGAAGTGGAGGTCATTGCAACTGGATCCATCACCGCTAATATCCACCAGCTAATTGCCACATTTTATCACCCTGATGGAAAAAGGAAGAAAATTTTAGCGGACGAATTAACCTTTCCATCTGATATTTATGCACTTCAAAGTCAAATTAGTTTGAAAAACCTCGACCCAGTGGAAGATCTTATTCGAGTGAAAAGCAGAGATGGACGTACCATTAACGAAGAAGACATCATTGCTGCTATGACAGACGAAGTAGCCCTTATATTAATGCCATCAGTACTTTATCGCAGCGGTCAGATGCTAGATATGGAACGTTTAACCAAAGAGGCCCATCAGCGTGGCATCCTTATCGGTTTTGATCTTGCCCATTCGGCAGGTGCCATTCCGCACGAACTACACAATTGGGAAGTGGACTTTGCAATGTGGTGTAATTATAAATATTTGAATGGCGGCCCAGGCAGTGTTGGCGGATTATTTGTTCATGAAAAGCATTTTGGAACACTCCCTGGATTGACGGGATGGTTTAGTTCGAAAAAAGAAAAGCAATTTGATATGGAGCATGTTCTAACCCCAGCTGAAACTGCCGGTGCTTTCCAAATTGGTACCCCGCATGTGCTGAGTGCAGCACCGATTTTAGGGTCATTGGAAATCTTCCATGAAGCTGGAATGGAAAACATACGCAGGAAATCTTTAAGTCTAACACGTTACATGATGGATCTAATTGACCATGAATTGCAGGGAATGGGATTTGCCATCACGAATCCTAGCGATGATCGTTTTAGGGGTGGGCATGTCTGCCTGGAACACGATGAAGCTGCCCGAATCTGCAAAGCGTTAAAAGAAAAACATGTTACACCGGACTTCCGTGCCCCTAATGTCATCCGTTTAGCGCCAATTGCCCTATACACTAGTTACCATGACATCTGGAAAATGGTCCAAATCCTTAAAACTATCATGAAAGAAGAACAATACAAAAAATTTAAAAACGAACGCGAAGTCGTGGCATAAAGGGGTGTCAGGTACCGTTGGGGATAACGGGTGTCCCTCTCTCGTGGACAAGTGTCTTTCTGTGGTGCCTGACACCATTTTCATAGCACTAGTTTTATAAATTGATAGGGGACGAGGGGGAAGTTTTGTGGGTGGGAAGAATGATTTTCAGAGGATTGTGGAGCGCGAGCAGGGGTTGAAGAAAGGCTTGTCTACTGGCCAGATTTCGATGATTGCGATAGGGGGAGCAATCGGAACTGGGTTATTTTTAGGAAGCGGTTTTGCGATTGGACTAGCAGGTCCGAGTGTTTTAATCAGTTATGGAATTGGTGCGCTCATTGCCTTGCTATTAATGGGATGTTTAGCAGAGATGACCGTTGCTCATCCAACATCGGGATCGTTTGGTGCGTTTGCAGAGCATTATATCAATCCATGGGCTGGTTATGTTGTTCGATATTCGTATTGGGCATGCATTGTTGCTGCCGTTGGAGTAGAGGTTTCAGCCGTAGCCGTTTATATGGGTTACTGGTTCCCAAACGTGCCAGGATGGTTGTGGATTCTCATCTTCTCAGCCGTACTTATTTATGTGAATGCAACGAGCGTAAACTTATTTGGAAGCGTTGAATATTGGTTTTCAATGATAAAAATTGTTGCCATTGTTATTTTTATATTATTAGGAGCCTATGTTGTCTTTGGTCCAACTGGTGGAAATCATATTGGCTTCCAAAATCTTACGAATGATGGCGGTTTTTTGCCGAATGGAATTTCGGGGATGTGGGTAGCTGTTGTTATCGCTCTTTTCAGTTATCTTAGTATTGAGATGATTGCGGTTACCGCAGGGGAAGCAAAAGACCCGCAAGTGGCGGTGCCAAAAGCATTAAAGGCAACTGTTTTCCGTTTGATAATATTCTATATTTTCACACTAATACTAATGATTGCTATTGTTCCATGGAAAAAAGCTGGAATTGATGAAAGCCCGTTTGTAAAAGTGTTTGAATTCATGCATGTCCCTGGCGGGGCAGGTGTGATGAACTTTGTAGTCTTGGTAGCTGCGTTATCTGCCATGAACAGTCAGCTCTATATAACCACCCGGATGATGTTCTCACTTTCCCGTGCAGGCTATGCACCAGCGAAATTTGGGCATTTAAGTAAAAAGGGAATTCCTGCTTATGCCTTAGCGTTATCCACTGTGGGAATCGCTGTGGCAGCTATAATCAATGCAATTACTCCGGATAAAGCCTATTTGGTAATGATGGGAATCTCAATGTTTGGTGCTATGTTTACCTGGTTTATGATCTTTGTCACTCATTTATTCTTTAGGAAAAAATGGCGTGGCGGCAAGTTAGTTGTCCGGATGTGGGGCTTCCCATACTTAACCATTTTAGGTGCCGGATTAATGCTTAGTATTATTGTAACAACCTGGTTTGTCGATGCGTTTAAAATGACATTGTATATAGGGATTCCGTGGCTGGTCGTTATCAGTCTTGCCTATATGGTTCATAAAAAAAAGGCCGGACATTCTCTATCGAACGTTGAAAGGGAAGACAATAAAGTCATTTAATATCAAAGACAAAAGGTGCCTGACACCCGTGCGTTACAGAATAACGCCTCGGGTGTCAGGCACCTTTTGATATCTGTAAATAATTTACAATTCTTTTTCTCCCAATAAGATAATATCTTTATGTAAAAGGATATGTCGTTAAGGATGGGGGAGCTCATGAAAGAAGAAATGTTTATGAAGATGGCAGTTGATATTGCTTACGAAAATGTGGTCACAAACGGTGGTGGTCCTTTTGGGGCTGTTGTGGTAAAAAACGGACAGATTATAGGTGTGGGGCGTAATCAAGTAACGACAAAAAAAGATCCGACCGCACACGCTGAGATTAAAGCAATTCGAGCCGCAAGTAAGTACTTGAATAACAATGAATTGAAAGATTGCCAGCTTTATACGAGCTGTGAGCCATGCCCCATGTGTCTTGGGGCCATCTATTGGGCAAGACTAAAAGTAGTGTACTATGGGTGCACAAATAAAGATTCCGCCAAAATTGGATTTGACGATGAATTTATCTATAAACAAATTGCCTTACCCGTTGACCAACGAAGTATCCCAATGGTCCGGGTGGTCCCGCCCAATACCTACCAGCCCTTCCATGCCTGGGTAAACAAAACAAATAAGAAAAAATATTAACGGGTGTCAGGCACCACTCGTGGACATTTGTCCACGAGTGGTGCCTGACACCTTAATTGTTCGCACACCAGTAACCTTATCTGGATCGTAGTTTAGCGGAAATTCGCATGCTGTACTTGAGGACACTCTCTACTAGGAAGTTATGTCTTTCTTCAGTAATGTTTAGATTGACATAGCCGATGCTGATGGCCCCAATTAGTTCATTTATTTGATTAAAGATAGGGGCGGCTACTGATGAAGTGCCTTTTGTTCTCTCCCCGTGACTCTCCTCATAGCCCTTTTTCCTTGTTTGCATTAATCCAGTTAAAAACGCATCTCTATCACCTTCAGCTACTAAACCATTGACGATTTTTAATGCTTCGCTTTGTGGCATATGAGCTAAGATGACTTTATTTGCTGCTCCAATGTTTAGTGGAATGCGTAATCCTAATTGATCATAAATACGGATTGGGTTTTGCTGACAGTCAATTCTTTCAACGATTAATGACTCTAATCCCATTGGTTTGCTAAAATAAACACTCTCTTCAACCTCAAGCATTAATTTTTCCATTTCGGGGCGAATTAACCCGACAAAATCAAAGGTATCATACATCTGCAAGCCATATTCTAACCAGGTGTTCCCCATTGAATAAAGTTTTAGATTTGGCTCCTGTTGGATAAGTCCGTGCTGTTTCATTGATTGTAAAAGTCGATGCATCGTGCTTACAGGTAAGTCACACTCCTTAGATAAATCAGTAATTGAAAACCATTTCTTTGTTTCATTTCCAACGAGAACTTTGATCACAAGCATAGCCCGGTCGATGGTTTGCATAAAGGCATCTCCTTTCCAGATTCAATATTTAAAAAAACTTCAAAAACTAGTATTCAGTAAATTCAAAATTTATTGACATGCAATACTCGCTACTATAATATCATATTATAAGTTTTCCTGTCAGGGGAAATGCATTCCACTATGTGGAAAAGTAAAGGAGGAGTTGCTTTGGCAGCATCCATGTATAAAAAACTTAACACTGTTATCGTAAAACATCCAAAAGACGCCTTTTTTAGTCAAGAACATTTAAAGAAGGAATGGAAAAAGTTCAACTATATTCATGAACCTGATTTTACAAAAGCACAGCAAGAATTTGAACAGTTTCTTTCTATTATTAAGGAGCATGTTGATCATATTGAATATTTACCCGCATCCGAACGTGTTGGATTAGATTCTCTTTATGCCCATGATCCTGTTAAATTCACGAAAGAGGGTGCAATTATTTTAAAATCAGGAAAAAAATTACGTCAGCCCGAAGCCGAAGCATATAAACAATTTTTAAAAGAAAAGGATATTCCTATATTAGGTGAACTTACTGGTGAAGCAGTAGCCGATGGAGGAGATCTGGTTTGGCTGGATGATCGTACATTGTTAATCGGCCGTGGCTATCGGACGAATGATGAAGCGATCCGCCAAATTAAGAAGATTACCAAAGATGTAGTGGACGAATGCATTGTTGTACAGCTTCCGCATGACCAAGGGGAAGAGGAATGTCTTCATCTCATGTCTTTTATTAGTATCGTAGATGATAACCTGGCTGTTGTTTATTCGAGATTAATGCCAGTTTTTTTAAGACAAATGCTGATCAAGCGCGGCTTTCAACTGATTGAAGTTCCTGATGAAGAATATCATCGGCTGGGCTGCAATGTCCTTGCCTTAGCACCGCGAATTTGTATGATAGTTTCTGGAAACCCTTACACGAGGCAAAAATTAGTGGATGCGGGGGCAGCAGTCTATGAATATGAAGGCAACGAAATCTCTTATTTAGGTACAGGCGGTCCGACCTGTCTCACATGTCCTGTGATCCGCACTTAATTGAAGGAGGAAAAATTATGTTTAAAAATTCAATAGTCAAAGCACCTGGAGAAAGCTATATTCATGGCTTAACGACTTCTGATCTGGGGAGTCCTATTTTAGAAAAGGCACTAGAGCAGCATGAGGCTTATATTGAAGCCCTGAAAACTTGTGGGGTCGAGGTAACAGTCCTGCCAAGTCATGCGGATTTCCCGGACTCCACCTTTGTAGAAGATACGGCAGTGCTGACACCTGAGTTTGCCGTTATTTCAAATCCCGGAGCACCTTCTCGTAACGGGGAAATTTTCGAAATGGAGCCGGCGATAAAGTCCCATTATGAAAACATTTATTATATCAAGCTACCAGGAACTCTAGACGGAGGCGACATTTTACAAATTGATAACCACTTTTATATCGGACTTTCTGCGAGAACCAATTTGGCAGGGGCTGAACAGTTAAAGAGAATTCTAGAATTGGAACATTACCAGGCGACCATTGTTCAACTAGAAAAGGTCTTTCATCTCAAAACAGGTATTTCTTATCTTGGCAATCAAACGATTGTTGTCGCTGGTGAATTTATTGAACATCCAGATTTTCATTCCTATACAAAAATTATCGTTCCGCCGGAAGAGGAGTATGCAGCTAATTGTATCCGTGTGAATGACTTTGTCATCATTCCTGCAGGTTTTCCTCAAACGAAACAAAAAATTAAAGAGGCTGGATATCGGACGATTGAGCTAGATATGTCTGAATTCCGAAAATTAGATGGCGGTTTAAGCTGTTTGTCACTACGTTTTTAGGAACACGGCGGACTGCGAATATAAAAGGGGTGTGTGAGGGATGGTTGAACAAGAGGGTCAGCTGAATCAGCTAAATCGATCAATGAAACGTCGTCATTTGTTTATGCTTTCGTTAGGAGGAGTCATTGGAACAGGGTTATTTTTAAATGCGGGCTATACCATTAATCAGGCAGGCGCTGGTGGTGCTTTAATAGGGTATTTATTTGGCGGGATTATTTTATACTTGGTTATGGTGTGCCTAGGGGAACTTGCTGTTCACATGCCTGTAACGGGCTCATTTCAAACATATGCAAGTAAGTTTATCAGTCCTTCCGCTGGATTTTCGTTAGGATGGATGTATTTCATTGGTTCAGCTACAACGGCTGGGGTTGAATTTACCGCGGCAGGAATGATCATGAAACGGTGGTTTCCT
The DNA here is from genome assembly GCF_001591665.1 of Neobacillus soli NBRC 102451. Taxonomy (GTDB): domain Bacteria; phylum Bacillota; class Bacilli; order Bacillales; family Cytobacillaceae; genus Neobacillus; species Neobacillus soli. The sequence goes on from NZ_BCVI01000042.1 coordinate 55,708, forward strand.
GATGTTTCAGTCTGGGTCTGGTGTGCTGTTTTTATCCTACTGTTATTTGTCCTCAACGCTCTTACAACCAAAGGCTTCGCCGAGGCGGAATATTGGTTTGCCGGTATTAAAGTTGTTGCTGTAATTTTCTTTATTGTGATTGGTTTCGCAGCTATTTTTGGAATCATTCCATTGGCTGGCCGTCCCGCACCATTTTTAGATAACCTAGCACCATCTGGCTTATTCCCTGCAGGTTTTGTCATTCTTTTTGTAACGATGATGAATGTAATCTTTTCCTATCAAGGGTCTGAATTGATTGGAATTGCGGCAGGGGAAAGTGAGGAGCCGCAAAAGAATATTCCACGAGCAATCCGAAATGTCCTATTTCGAATTATTGTCTTTTATCTTGCTTCTATTATTATCTTATCCGCTATTTTTCCAGCAAAGGAATTGGGTTTATTGGAAAGCCCATTTGTAACCCTTATGGATATGGCAGGAATTCCTTTTGCTCCAGATATTATGAACTTTGTTATTCTAACAGCGATATTATCGGTTGGAAACTCATGTATTTACGCGTCGACCCGTTTACTGTGGGCGATGGCACAAGATGGAATGGCGCCTAAACGGTTTGGAAGACTATCAAAACGTAAAGTTCCATTTGCTGCGCTCGTGTTTACAATGGCCTTTTCTCTATTATCCTTGCTAACTAGCTTCATTGCAGCGGGCACTGTGTTTGTATTGTTAATGTCTATTGCCGGCATTTCTGTTACGATTTCTTGGATTGGTATCGCACTATCACAGCTGATGTTTCGGAGAAAATATCTGCAAACTGGCGGCAAATTAGCGGATTTACAATACAAAGTTCCGTTTTATCCAGTGATCCCAATTGTTTGTATCGTATTCTGTGTTTCTATCTTAATATTCCTGGCCTTTGACCCGACCCAATTAGTCGGTTTACTAGTAGGATTAGGATTCCTAGCTCTATGCTACATCTTTTACTATATTAAGAATAAAAAGGACAAAATGAGCACAAATAACCACGTAGACATTCGATAGTGGTGTCGTAGTGGTGTCATTGCGGTGTCATCATTGTGTGTCACATTGTGGTGTCAGGCACCATCCGTGGACAGTTGGTGGTATTTGTCCATCCCAGGCGGACAGTTTCAAGTTGCTATTTTGTAAATTAATTAAAGGGGTAATCGTGTAATGACACAACTATGTTGGGGGACACCTGAGGAACTTCGTGGGCTTTTGTGCGAAGTAGTGAGCTGGAGAAGCATGACATTGACAGAGGGTGAACGTAATTTTCCTTCGAAAGTAGAAGCCAAACTGCGAGGGGTGGGCTATTTTCAGGCCAATCCTAATCATTTACAACTTCACGATGCTGATCAGGGCAGGCGGTTCTTAACGGCTTTATATAAACATCCTGATGCCAAAGAAACCATCGTTCTTATTAGTCACTTTGATACAGTAAATACAGAAGAATATGGTGATTTGGAGGCTTTTGCATATCAGCCGGAAGAGCTGACTAAATTGCTTCACGGAAGAATGAATGAGTTACCAGAAGATGCCCAAAAGGACCTTAAATCTGGAGAATATTTATTCGGCAGAGGCACGATGGATATGAAAATGGGACTTGTTATGCATATGGGATTAATCGAAAAAGCAACGGTCGAACAATGGCAGGTGAATCTTCTTTTGTTAACCGTGCCAGATGAGGAAGTAAATTCGTCTGGTATGCGTGCCGCGGTACCGAAATTATTAGAAATAAAGGAAAAGCATGATCTCACCTATAAGCTTTTCTTGAACGGAGAACCGGTATTTACACAAGAACCGGGCGACGGAAATTATTATGTATATTCAGGTTCCATAGGTAAAATTATGCCATCTGCACTTTTCTATGGGAAAGAGACACATGTTGGGGAACCTCTCAGTGGAATCACAGCACCCTATATTGCATCGTTTTTGACGCAGAGGATGGAGTGGAATATGAGTTTGCAAGAAACAGTGAGAGGTGAAACAACCCCGCTTCCGGTCACACTTCAACAAAAGGATTTAAAACTTGAATACTCTGTTCAAACACCATACCGTGCAGCAGCATTGTATAATGTGTTTTTAATGGAGCGGAATGCGGAAGAAATCATGGATCTTTTTGAAAAAGTTGCCGTCAACGCCGCTAGATCCTGCAACAAGAAGTATATGGAGGTCTGCAAAGAGCAGTCTGTCGACCCAGTTGGTGAAGTGAGTGTATTACGTTATGAAGTTTTACTAGAGCATGCGATTAATAAATTTGGAACGGATTTTGTCGAAGCAATCAAGGCTGCCATTCATGCACATCCTGAATGGGATGACCGAGAGAAATCCTTCCGAATTGCAGATACTTTAATGATTCAGTGTCAGGAACTTGCACCGGCGATGGTTTTGCTGTTTGCACCGCCTTATTATCCAGCGGTAAACTCTTCAAATGATGAACTTGTTATACAATGTGTGGACTACCTTAAGGAGCAAGGTCCTGCAAGATTTGATTTGGCCGTTCGGCAAGTTCACTATTTTAATGGGATTAGCGACTTAAGCTATGTAAATTATCAGGATGATGGGGAAGGATGGACGGTTTTCAAATCAAATACCCCGGTATGGGGCACCAGCTACAGCATCCCATTCGATGCAATGAAAGAACTTAAAGCTCCTGTCTTAAATGTCGGCCCGCTCGGGAAAGACGCCCACAAACGAACAGAGCGTCTCCATATGAAAAGTGCATTTGAAGAAGTTCCGGTACTTGTAGAAGGTATGATAAAAATGATGATTAATAATTAGGAAGGAACTGATTCGCCTCGTCGAATCAGTTTTTTTGTTTATCTTTTGTGGTGCCTGACACCTGATGTGTATAGAAATGGAAATGTGCTTGAAACCTATTGCTTTTTATTTCCAGTTATAATATACTACATTACAACACTAATGCACTATATTTGGAGAGGAGGAGAACGTTTGATTCTTAATCTGGACGGGACGAAGCCGATTTATTTGCAGATTTCTGAGTGGCTGGAGCGGGAGATTTTAAATGGAAACTTTGAAAGTGATCAAAAGATTTACTCGCAGTATCAGCTGGCGGAGATTTTTAATATTAATCCCGCAACGGCAGCTAAGGGTCTCAATATATTAGCAGATGAAAATATTCTTTATAAAAAGCGCGGGCTTGGGATGTTTGTGGCGAGCACCGCCAAAGAAATGATTCTTGACAAGCGGAAAAACCAAACGTTAAAACGGTTAGTAACGGAAATTGTCCTGGAGGCTGAACGTTTGAAAGTGAGCAAACAGGAATTAATCGAAATGATCAAAGCGGCAGACATTGGGGAGGTAGAGCAATGAATGTGATCGAGTGTAATAGATTGACGAAAGCTTATGGGGGAGCCAAAGCCTTAAACAACCTATCGTTTAAACTAGAAGAAAATAAAATTATCGGGCTCATTGGCCGAAATGGGGCTGGGAAAACTACGCTGTTAAAAATTATAGCCGGTTTTATGAAGGAAACCTCTGGGGAGATACAGGTTTTAGCAGAAAAACCCTTTAACAATCTAACGGTTTCAGCCAATGTCATCTTTATTCATGATCAAATGAATCTTCCAACAGCATTAAATCTAAAGGAAATTTTACAAGCGGCAGCCCGCTTTTATGAAAATTGGGATGATGAGCTGGCCAACCGTCTATTTGATTATTTCTCATTCAACTCATCCCAGCATTATCAAGGGCTTTCGAAGGGAATGAAAAGTACCTTTCATATGATTTTAGGATTATCTGCCCGATGTTCGTTAACGCTTTTTGATGAACCGACGACAGGGATGGATGCAGCGGTAAGGAAAGATTTTTATCGGGCCTTATTGAAGGACTATATTGCCCATCCCCGCACAATCATTATTTCAAGCCATCATTTGAATGAGATTGAGGATTTATTAGAAGATATTCTCCTTATCAAAGATGGGAAAGAGTATCTTCATCTGCCGGTAGCCGATTTGAAGGAATGGGCCATCGGTCTTCAAGGGAAGACGGCTGTCGTTGATGAATGGACACAGAATCAAGAGGTTATTTTTACAAAAAGCATAGGTATTGATCAGTCGTATGTCGTTGTTAGGAATCATTTTTCCGAAGCGGATTGGCAAACGGCCCGTACTGCGGGGGTCGTCCTCACACCAGTTACTTCTAGTGATCTTTGTGTTTATTTGACTAGTAAAACGACAGGGGGAATTGATGATGTCTTTAACTAAGGTTCGTCTGACAGATGTGGTGAAAAAACAATATGCCTATAAGCTGAAGGCATATATTCAAGTATTCACCACCCTTATCGCACTGCAGCTGTTAGCCATTTTCTTTTCATTGAATGGTGTCGGGTCAATGGGTTCGAGCAGTGAAAGTTTGGAAATGGATGTCCATTATTATTCAGCGGATATTGTTGTCTTTTTTACGATGCTATGGAGTTTTATTATCGCCATCCTTATTACGACAAAGGCTTATCGAAATGACGATTTTGTCTTTGTTACGAATAGGGTCAGCAGTAATCTATCGAATGCTTTGTTTTTACTGACGGCTAGCGTCATCGGCGGGGTAACGGCGATAATGTCCTCTTATTTAATGAAAGTAATCATGTATTTCTTTGTTGATGCGCAATATCTTAACGGCACGAGTATAATGGCTGCCCCAATGGAATGGCTATTGGGCATTTTCTCGACTACCTGCTACGTGTTCCTCTTAGGTGCGTTAGGTTATTGGGTCGGAACGCTGATTCAAATAAATAAAGCATTCGCTTTACTTTTGCCAGCCTTATTTTTCGGGGCATTCATTGTCGAGGGTACCGGGACGGCAAAGCTTGTGTCGACCGTATATGACTTTATTTTTACGGAGTCATCTATCCTTTTATTTATCGTCAAGATTATCGTTATTGCGGGTCTGCTTTTTTCAAGCAGCATGGTTTTTTCAAATAGAATGGAGGTTAAACAATGATTATGATCGCACCTTTTCTTATTATTCTTGTCATTGTAATCGTTGCTTTTATGGCCATATTTATGAAAAAGTCGGTAAACAAAAAAGGGAAATACGTCTATAGCAATCGGGTGCGCTGGATAGTAGGCGGCTATCTGGCAGTCCTACTAATCTGTGCGGGCATCGATATGGTTCATCCTTTTAAAGGAATGGCTGACTTGAAAAAGGTTAATACCGAAAAACTAAATAAAGAAAGTACAGATTTATACGATGCGGCTGTAGCCGGGAGAATTGATACGGTGGACAGCAAATATATCGATAAAAAGTGGGATCTCAGCTTTGAAGACCAAAAGTTAAATATTGCCGTTGAAAACGACGAATACTTTTATACACAGATATTTGTTGATAGAAAGAATTCAAATGATGATAAAATTGAAGCCATTTTTTATAAAACAAGAGCTAGTGCAAATGGGATGGATATTACCAAGCTGACGCACCCGATTCGTCTAGAATTAGCGGGGAATACATTGTTCTTAAAAAATCCAAAGAAAGTAAAACTTGAATTCACAACGTTTAATAATGTCTTTACGGTCAACCAATTTACCGGAGAGGATTCGTTATTCTCACACCATTCGGAGTTTTCCGGCGGGCAAAGCATCCTGTACTTGCGAATTCCAAAGGATCTTCAACTAATCGACAAATCAAACCTAAACCTCGAATATGTTGAATAGTTGTGCCTGACACCACCCGTAATAGCGTCTTTTCCCAGTATGATGGAATTTGAATTTATCATTAATAGAATCTAAATATTTAAGGTAAAAAGGATTAGTTGTATGAAACAAGAGGACGGAATAGCCTGCCGTCCTTTTTTGTTGGAATTTAGTAAAAAATTTAGTAAAATAATTGAATTGTTTTACTGATGGACGTAAAATAGGGTTACCGATAATTATTTAATTGATAGGGTTGGAGGACCATAATATGAACGTCACAACATTGAACAAAATATTTTTAGATATGTATCATGTTTTACCAAGAAAAGCCTTTTTTGCTCCTGGAAGGATTAATTTAATTGGCGAGCATACCGATTATAATGGAGGTCATGTGTTTCCATGTGCGATTACCTACGGAACCTATGCAGTAGCTAGGGAACGGGAGGACAAGGTTATTCGCCTGTACTCAACAAACTTCCCTGAAAGAGGAATCATTGAATTAGATTTAAACGAGCTAAATTATGATAAAGAGCACAATTGGGCTAACTATCCGACAGGAATGATTCGTTACATTCTTGAGGCGGGATATGAAATTCCATCCGGGTTTGATTGTGTCATTCAAGGCAATATACCAAATGGGGCAGGACTTTCTTCATCAGCCTCTATTGAGCTTCTAACCGGGGTGCTAATAAACGGCCTGTTTCAATTAGAAATTCCTCGACTTGATCTCATCAAGCTAGGCAAAAGAGTAGAGAATGAATTTATTGGTGTGAACAGCGGCATCATGGACCAGTTTGCGATTGGCATGGGTAGGAAGGATGCAGGAATTTTACTAGATTGCCAAACGCTGAAATATGAGTACGCACCCATTCACCTAGAAGATTACAAAATTTTAATCATGAATACGAATAAGCGAAGGGAATTAGCGGATTCGAAATATAATGAGCGAAGAGGAGAATGTGAAGAGGCACTGTTACTGTTGCAGCAAAAGCTTCCAATTGAAGCTCTTGGTCAGTTATCCGAAGCAGAGTTTGATGAAAATCAATACCTCATTACCAATGAAACTGTCCGCAAACGGGCAAAACATGCTGTCTATGAAAATGTGAGAACCATTAAGGCGCTTGAAGAGCTTAAGGCAGGAAATTTAAAGGCCTTTGGACAACTGATTAACCAATCACATGTATCTCTACGTGATGACTATGAGGTTACTGGGGTTGAGCTTGACAGTTTAGTAGAAGCGGCTTGGAGACAACCGGGAGTTCTTGGTGCGCGGATGACGGGTGCAGGATTCGGCGGCTGTGCCATCGCGATTGTAGAAAATGAAGAGGTTGAAAACTTTATTGCGAATGTTGGTGCAGCCTATCTTGAGAAAATTGGCTACAAGGCAGAGTTTTATGTAGCCAGCATCGGTGATGGGGCAAAAGAAATCCAACTGAAAGCAGCGATTTAAAAGGTAGTGGGATGGTAACTAACGAGAACATCGATTGATCAAATGATTAGCAATGCCTATAACTGGCATCAGCACCACCCTAATGGATATCAGAAATAGAGGCGATTATGATGATTTATCAACTAATTCAAGAACTAATCAATCGGGCACTTGCTGTCAAATTAATCGAGCGGGAAGACGAAATATATGCGCGTAATCAAATTCTTTCGCTTTTACAGCTAGCGGAATTTAAGGAAGTGGAAACAACCGAGTTTGCCATCCATGAAATTCCTGATTTATTGGAGTTAATCGTTGATTACGCTTGCAAGCAAGGAATAATCGAAGCTATTTTCGATGAGAAGGAGATTTTTTCAAGCAAAATTATGAATTGTTTACTTGCACGTCCTTCCAGTGTTAATCAGCTTTTTTATGAAAAATATAAACAAGACCCAAAAGCGGCGACGCAGTATTTTTATGAGTTAAGTAAAAATAGCAACTACATTCAAATGAAGCGAATTCGTAATAATATCGAGTATAAAACTGAAACAGAATATGGCGAACTAGACATTACGATTAATTTATCAAAACCGGAAAAAGACCCTAGAAGTATCGCGCTCGAGCGGTCGGTGCAGAAAACGGACTATCCGAAATGCTTGCTTTGTGTAGAAAATGAAGGATATGCGGGGAGAATCGGGTACCCTGCCCGCTCCAATCATCGGATGATTCGAGTTAGTCTATTAGAAAAAACGTGGTACTTGCAGTATTCACCGTATGTCTATTACAACGAGCATTGTATTGTGTTGTCAGAAAAACATACCGATATGGTTGTTAGTTCAACATCTTTCTTACGGCTGTTAAGCTTTGTTGAACAATTTCCGCATTATTTTGTCGGCTCAAATGCGGACCTGCCAATTGTGGGCGGCTCGATTTTATCCCATGATCATTATCAAGGCGGGAATTATCAATTTGCGATGGCGAAGGCGGGAGATGAGTGGACATTTAAAATGGCTGGGTATCCGAAGGTGGAGTGCGCTGTTGTTAAATGGCCTATGTCTGTCATTCGCCTGCGCTCCAATCAAATTAACGCGTTAGTTGAAGCTGGCTCACATATTTTTGAAAAATGGAAAACCTACAGTGATGAGGGTCTTGGGATCTTGGCCAGAACTGGAGAGGCCCCGCATAATACAGTCACACCAATTGCACGCAAAAATGGGGATGTATTTGAATTGGACTTGGTTCTTCGTAACAACCGGACGAGTGATGAGCATCCGCTTGGCATTTTCCACCCTCACGCCGATGTTCAGCATATTAAAAAGGAAAACATTGGGTTAATTGAGGTAATGGGGCTGGCTGTTTTACCAGCACGGTTAAAGGATGAACTGGCGGAAGTGGCTCAATACATTCTGGGAAAAAGAGCGGTTGTTGCGGATTATCATTTAAACTGGGCTGATGAGTTAAAGGCGCGCTACCACGAAGTGGCAAACGAGGTAAATATAGAATCGCAGGTAAGAGAAGAAGTTGGAAAGAAGTTTTTGCGCGTGCTGGAGGATGCTGGAGTGTTTAAGAAGAATGAAAAAGGTACGGCAGGATTCCAGCGATTCATTCAATCCTTATCCTAGGTTAGCGATAGGTGCAAATGCAGAATGGAACCTAAAATTTGTTGAATAAGTCCTTGAATTTGTAGAATAGGCTCTAAAATTTGAAGAATAAGTCCTTAGATTTGTAGGATAGTCTCTTATTTTTGAAGAATATCTCTTAAATTATGTCGTAAATACCTTGGCTTTTGTAGTAAAGGCTTGGATAAAGGGGCCAGGATCTATTGAATGGAGTGAAAATCGATGGAAATAATAGATAAAATATTCGGCACTTACAAGGGTGAGCCCATTACGGAGTATACCCTAGTCAATGATTACGGCATGACGGTCTCTTGCCTTAACTATGGTTGTGTCATTACTAAAATAATCGTCCCTGACCGTCATGGAAACCTCGAAAATGTTGTGCTGGGATTTGAAAACTTTGAAGACTATCCAGAATGGTCCCCCTATTTTGGAGCAGTTGTAGGACGTGTAGCTGGGAGAATCAATGGTGCCAGCTTTGAGTTGGACGGTAAAGAATACCGGCTTGCAGACAATGATTATCCCAATCATTTACACGGAGGTAAAAAGGGCTTTAACTCCGTGATTTGGCAAACCGAAATAGTTGAGGGAGAAAACGCTGTCGGTTTGAAGTTCTTTTATCAGAGTCCAGATGGAGAAGAAGGCTATCCTGGTAAGTTAGACACCACTGTTACGTACATGCTAAACAATAAAAATGAACTCGAAATTAGCTATGAAGGAAAAACGGATCAGAAAACGGTTGTCAACTTAACGAATCACTCGTATTTTAACTTAAGTGGAAATTTAAAAAGAGATTGTTCTGAACACATTCTTCAATTAGACAGCAATCAATATTTAGAGTTAGGCCAAGATTTAATCCCTACTGGTAAAATGCTCTGTACTAGAAATACCCCCTTTGATTTTAAGCATGGCAGAAGGCTGGGTTCTGGGATAAATTCGTCTCATCCGCAAAATGTGATTGCGGGTAATGGTTACGATCACCCGCTTGTTTTTACAAAACAGGGTGAAAATACAATTATGCTTAGCGATGAGGAAAGCGGTCGTTCGCTGCTTATTACCACCGATCAGCCATGTGTTGTCCTTTATTCAGGGAATTATTTAGCAGGCCTTTATTCCATAGCAGGTGTCAGAGCAAGAAACTATTTGGGTGTCTGCCTCGAAACGCAAGGATTTCCTGATGCTATCCATCATCCCGAGTTTCCCTCTGTCATTTTAAACCCAGAGGAAGTATACTATTCCAAAACAGTGTATCGTTTTTTTGCTAATACAGTAGGAGATTGATTATGGCTACCATCAAAGATATTGCACAAAATGCGGGGGTATCGATTGCCACTGTATCCCGTGTTTTGAATTATGATACAACACTTTCTGTAAGTGATGAAACGAAGAAGAGAATTTTCGAAGCGGCGGAAGAATTATCGTATAAAAAGAAACCAGCCCGCAAGCAAGAATCGAGAAAAATTGCCCTTCTGCAATGGTATACCGAAAAGGAAGAACTAGAAGATTTGTATTACATGTCGATCCGGCTCGGGGTAGAAAACCGCTGCCGTCATCATAATATTCACGTGGATAAATACTTTCAAGATAATTATCAGGATTTGAAAGAGGCCGATAACAAGGGACTTATCGCCATCGGGAAATTTAGTAACAAGCAAGTGGGTGAGCTGGTTTCGATTACTAAAAATATCGTCTTTGTTGATACCTCTCCGGATGAAGAGCGGTTTGATTCGATTGTCATTGACTTTGAAAAGGCAACGATGAAGGTACTTAATCATTTTCTTGAAAAGGGTCATAAACAAATTGGCTATATCGGCGGAAGAGAAGTTTTTAAAGACAAAACTTCCGTCATCGATGACCAAAGGGAATGGACATTCAGGCGCTATTTAGATGAAAAAGGATTATTGAATGAGACGTATATGTACCAAGGCACCTTCTCAGTGGATGATGGACATTCCCTCATGAAGAAGGCGATTCACGAACATGGCGACAACCTGCCAACCGCATTTTTTGCCGGGAATGATTCGATTGCAGTCGGTGCACTCAGGGCATTACTGGAAGAAGGGATTGCTGTTCCAGACCGTGTCAACATTATCGGTGTCAACGACATCAGTGTCTCCAAATACGTCTTCCCATCCTTAAGCACGGTCAAGGTTTACACTGAACTCATGGGCGAAAGCGCCGTTGACACACTTTTGGAGAGAATCGAAGGCAGAAAGACAGCAAAAAAGGTAATCATCGCAACCGAACTCATCCTAAGGAATAGTAGCTTTTAAGTAGCAGCTCACCAAAAACGTTGGTGAGCTTTTTGTCCGCCTGAGGCGGACAAAAAGGCTAAAGTGTCTTTTTGTGGTGCCTGACACCACATAGTTACTCCACACAGTGACACCGTATAGTAGCGCCACAAAATGTCAGGATATTTTCCATTGTTGATTTTGGGGTTGTTCCGTATAATATCTTTAGCTAGTTATGCAGAGGGATTGGGGATGTTTTATGAGCAGGTTATCTATTATGGCTTATACGTTTGGCACGCTATTTTTTCTTGTGAGCTGCTCATTTTCGATCGTTTATGGATATAAGGTCGTTACCCATGATTTACCTGACAAACAAGCAACGGCAGAAAAGTATAATTATCATTTTGTGCTTGTTCCAGAAGAGCTTGATAATGAGTATTGGCGCCTTGTTGAGAAAGGCGCCCAAACGGCAGCAAAAGATTATGGAGTTATGCTCGAATATGTGGGGCCGAAGCAAGCCAATATTGATGATCATTTAAAAACAATTGAAATGTCAGCGGCCTCAAAAGTCGATGGAATTATGACACAGGGATTGAGTGACGAACAATTTACACCGTTAATTAATCGGGTGGTTGCCGGTGGGATTCCTGTCATTACCGTTGATACGGATGCAGCAAATAGTAACCGGATGGCCTATATCGGAACGGACAATTATTATTCGGGATTTTTGGCCGGAAAGGCACTTATCGCGGATAAACTGGGTAAAGCCAACGTTGCAATCATTACGGGAAGTTTTTATGCGAACCATCAGCAGCAGCGTGTGAAGGGTTTTAAGGATGCGGTAAAAAAAGAAAAAGGAATCCATATCATCGATGTAGAAGAATCGGAGATTAGCCGAGTAAAAGCGGCGGAAAAGGCTTACCAAATATTGAAGGATCATCCCGAGGTCAATGCCTTTTACGGAACAAGTGCCTTAGATGGGATAGGAATTGCTCAGGTGGTCGAGAAATATAAAAAACAGGACCAAGTTTACATTATTGGCTTTGATACACTCCCCGAAACCATTGATTACATACGAAGGGGAACCATCAAGGCCACCGTTGTTCAAGAGCCGTTTGAAATGGGTTACAGTGCAGTGAAAATGATGATTGATCTAATCAAAGGAGAGTCAGTGCCTTCGGTTGTTCATACGGATACCCGAATTCTGAGAATAGTTGACTTACCTGTAAGTCAACTGGACAGAAAGGTGGAGAACCGCTGATGTTATTTCGAATCCGGTCGAAATTGCTGCTGTATTTCATCGTCCTTGTCGTTCTATTAACATCAGTCGGGTTGATCTTTTACAATAGCAGTGAAAAACTTGTAATAGAATATGATGAAAGCTTTGAACGATTTCTCTTGTTAAATGATATCTCGCAACGAAGTAATTTAATTACGGAAAAACTGCATGCGTATATTTTAGATAAGGAAGAATCCTATCTAGAAGACTATCGAAAAGAAAAGGTAAAATTGATAAAGGATCAAAAGAATCTTTATCAAAAAATGGACACCAATGATATAACACTCATTAATTATAAAAATATGATTGATAGCTTTTTGGATGAATGTGATGCAACTGTTAGTGCTTTTCAAAAGGACGATATTAACCACTACTCGAATCATTTTAATGAAGTATTGAAAATTGCCGCTTTCCTCCAAGACCGCACACTGGCACTGTTAAATAATAAACTGACCGACTATCAAAAGTTCTATGATCAAATGGAAATGCAAAACCATAATTATAAACTGATGTCTGTTTCCCTTTTTGCTGCGGCATTCTTCCTTAGTACTTTATTAGCGTTATGGATTTCGGGCGGGATTACTAAGCCAATCAGTTTGTTATCACAGGCTGCCAAGCAAATTTCAAAAGGGAATCTGTCGGGCGAAGATATAAAAATTACGACCAAGGACGAACTAAAGCCCTTAACAGAAACCTTCAACCAGATGCGGGCGAATTTACGGCAACTCGTTACGGAAATTAAAGAAAAGTCAGAATTAGATAAGCTTTTAAAAGAATTGGAGTTAAGGAGTCTGCAAAATCAAATTAATCCGCATTTCCTTTTCAATACATTGAATACGGTCTCAAAGATGGCCTATTTGGAAGAAGCGGAACAGACAACTAGATTGATTGAAGCGGTTGCAGCAATCCTTCGTTATAACCTTAGTGATTTTGATAAAGCTTCCACACTCAGGGATGAAGTAAGAATTGTTCAGGAATATTTTTATATCCAGCAAACACGCTTTGGAGAGCGGATTAAATTTATAACAGATATCGAGGATGATTGTTTAGATATTGACATGCCAAGTTTAATTTTGCAGCCATTAATTGAAAACGCCTTCATCCATGGGGTTGAATCTTATGAAGAAAATGGGGTAATCCGCCTCCATATTTACCGTCATGAACACCGAATTCACGTCGAAGTCATTGATAACGGGGGTGGAATGGATGAGCCTGTTAAAAATAGATTGCTAAACTACGCAGCAGGAACAGAAACGGAAGAGGTATTCGAACCTGAAAAAACAAAAGGTCACTCGACAGGGATTGGCGTGAAAAATGTGATTAGGAGGCTCCAGCTCTTTTACCTAAGAAATGACATGGTTGAAATCGAATCAGATCCTATGCAAGGGACAAATTTCAGACTGACAATTCCTGAAGCTGCAAAAGGGGGAAGCGCGCATGTTGAAAATTCTAATTGTTGATGATGAAGTCCTAGAACGGACAGCCTTAACCAAAATCATTAACGGCTCTTTAGAGGATGTAATCGTGATTGGCGAGGCTCCTAATGGAAGAAAAGCCATTGAAATGGCCCAAGAACATCGGCCGGATATCATTTTTATGGATATAAAAATGCCTGGAATTGATGGAGTTCAAGCTGTTAAAGCGATTAAAAAGTTTGATCCGAGCATTCGATTCATTATGGTTTCCGCCTTTAATACGTTCGAATACGCGAAAGAAGTAATGCAGCAGGGGGTCAAGGAATACATTCTAAAACCAAGCAGAAAGCAGGACATTCTTGCGGGCTTACAACGGGTTTCGGACGAAATCAAGGAGGAGCGCAAGCTAGTGGAGGAGAGGCAAAGCTTGCGGGAAAATTTGGACCGTGCTGTTTCTATTGCACAAAAGGAATGGGTTTCATCCCTATTATTGAACCAAGTTCAAGATATTACCTTTGATGAATGGGGTCAGCTGTTAGGGGTGGAAATTACCTCTGGTTATATTATGCTTTTTTCCCTTCTGCCTATGGGGGAAGCTGAACTGTCGGCAAGTGAAAAACATAATTGGTATCTATGGCTCAAGGATGTCCTTAAATCAGTGGTGAAAAAACAAGAGATGATGATTGGACCGATAACGGATTCACAAGTACCAGTATTATTCCTTTATAAAAAGGCAATGGAGAAAATCCATTATAAAACGACCGCACAGAAGGTCATTGAAAATCTAAATAGCCATTTCTGTAATATTCCAATTCGTGCGGAATTAAGGATTGGGGTCGGCCTCCCCTACAACCATGCCCATGAGCTAAATCAATCCTACCATGAAGCGGTAACGGCATTACAGCAACTTTTAAAAACTCCGACTCGAAGGTATTTGTTTGCTGTTAAACAAGGACCTGGCGAAATCCCTTCAGTATCAGGTGTGCTGGAAATTGAGAAAAAGCTCTTAGATGCCGTCCGGCAGGGGGATGTCAATCAAGTCTTATTTATATTTGATTCGTTTGCAACGAAGCTTGCCGCCAACAAGGAATTAAAAGAATCATTGGTGAAGAAGTCATTTGATGAATTGTTTATTCTCGTTTCCCGTATGCTCCATGATTTAGGCATCAGTTATGAACGAATGCCAGCGGTCGATGTGACAGAGGATCTGGCGGTGATTTTTGAAAAGGGAAAAGCCCATTTATTGGCAGTCGTCCACCATGTCCAGGTGTGGCGAAACAATCACGCCAAGGGAATGCTCCATAAAGCAAAGGAATATATTGAAAATCATTATGCAGATTCGATTACGTTGGAATTAGTGGCCGAGTATGTAGAGCTTAGCCCGTTTTATTTTAGCAAGTTATTTAAGGATCGGTTTGGGATGACCTTTATTGATTATTTGACGGAGTTAAGGATTAACCACGCAAAAATTGAAATGGTCGATCAAGGGAAAAGTTTAAAGGAAATCTGTTTTTCAATCGGCTACAAGGATCCGAACTATTTTAGCCGTGTGTTTAAAAAGCAAACAGGTTTATCCCCAACTGATTTTCGCAAAGCGACTGTGGGTTAGGGGAACAATCACTTTTTATAGACTACAATTGGCCGCTTCGCCCCGCGATGTGGTCTTATTGTTTTGAGGAGTCCCTGGAGTGCTACATAACAGTTGCAAAATAATCTAGATAATCGCAATAATGTGCTATTCTTTGGAACTATTACAAAGAATCTCCCCATGCTACCATATTTGTAAGGGCTTACACTAAGGCTGAGTTAAGCGTTGTTAGAAGCTGCTTACCAAAGTCTTTACTAAATAGTAAAAGGAGAATGACAACATGTTTAAAAAGAAAAAAGGTTTAATTCTATCTTTAACAGTTGCGTCTAGTATTCTATTAGCAACAGGCTGCAGCAGTTCAACCAGCGGTTCTGATTCTGGAAAAGGCAAGGACGGCGACCTTCCAGCAGTCGGTGCAACCATCTACAAGTTTGATGACAACTTTATGTCTTATGTCCGGCGTGCCATGGATACGGCCGCAAAGGGAAAAGTAAATTTAATGCTTAACGATTCGCAAAATGATCAATCAAAACAAATTGAACAGGTTGATACACTGATTGCCAAAGGAGCAAAATCGCTAGCCATCAATCTTGTTGATCCAAAAGCTGCTCAAACGATTATTGACAAAGCGAAACCAAAGAGTATTCCTGTTATTTTCTTTAATAAAGAGCCGGATGCCAGCGTATTAAAAGGCTACGATAAAGCTTACTATGTTGGAACAACTTCATCAGAATCAGGTGTTCTTCAAGGTGAATTAATCGCAAAAGCTTGGGAAGCCAACAAAGATAAATATGACAAAAATAAAGATGGTAAAATCCAATACGTGCTACTAAAAGGTGAACCAGGTCATCCGGATGCAGAGGCCCGTACGAAATTTGCTATTTCCACTGTCAAAGAAAAAGGAATCGATGTAGAAGAATTAGCCATGGATACTGGTATGTGGGATGCAACGAAAGCAACGGAAAAAATGGATGCATGGTTAGCGAAATATAATGACAAAATTGAATTCGTTATTGCTAATAATGATGGCATGGCATTAGGAGCAATCGCTTCACTTGAAAAAGCAGGATACTTCACTGGTGATAAGTTCATGCCTGTTGTCGGAGTTGACGCGATTCCAGAAGCCCTCGAAATGATTGAAAAAGGCAAAATGGTTGGTTCCGTATTGAATGACGCGAAAAACCAAGGAAAAGCAACAATTGATCTAGCGGCAAATGCAGCAAAGAGCAAAGATGTTTTAGACGGTACTGAATGGAAGCTAGACGATTCCAAAGCGGTTCGTGTTCCTTATATTATTGTCACAAAAGATAACATCCAGGTTGGAAGAGACGCTTATAAATAGACAGTAAGGAATGATGAAGCGCCTTGTCCTGGGGCTGGAATTTCAGTCCCTTGGCGCTCTTCGAACGAAGGAAAAGATCATGCTTTTCCTTCGTTCGGGGCATGGCTTCAATTTTGAAGTTGGACACCGTTCATAAATTAAAAATCTGTACTTTAAAAAAATTTAATATGAGAAGCATCTCATTTTTTAAATGGTTCCGCGAGGAGGTTCGCTCATGTCAGAATCCAATTCTACCAATTTACTCGAAATGCTAAATATTACAAAAAGATTCCCTGGGGTACTCGCATTAGACAATGTTTCCCTGAAAGTGAAGCCCGGTTCGGTTCACGCCTTAATGGGCGAAAATGGAGCGGGAAAATCGACGTTAATGAAATGCTTATTCGGCATTTATTCCATGGACGAGGGCAAAATTCTTTTTGAAGGAAAAGAAGTGGCCTTTGCTAATTCTAAACAAGCGCTTGAAAATGGCGTTTCCATGGTACATCAGGAACTGAACCAAGTACGTCAACAAAATGTGATGGATAATATTTGGCTGGGGCGTTTTCCGAAAAAGGGCATTTTTATCGATGAGAAGAAAATGTACGAGGATACATTGGCCATATTCAAAAGTCTAGATATCAATATTGACCCACGCAGCAAGGTTAGTACGCTTTCAGTATCTGAAATGCAGATGGTGGAGATCGCCAAAGCGGTCTCTTATCATTCAAAAATTATTGTGATGGACGAACCAACCTCTTCACTAACCGAGAATGAAGTGGATCATCTATTCAAAATCATTAGAAGACTCCAAAGTGAGAATGTCGCCATTATCTATATTTCACACAAGATGGAAGAGATTTTGAAGATTTCTGACGAAGTGACGATTATGCGTGACGGTCAGTATATTGCCACCCAAAGCTCGAAAGAATTAACAACCGATGAAATTATTAAGCTGATGGTTGGTCGAGACCTATCACAGCGCTTCCCTGCAAAAGTTAATAAACCAGGGGATTTAATATTAAAGGTTACTGATTTAACAGCAGAAAATCAACCATCATTTTATAATGTTAACTTTGAGCTTAGAAAAGGTGAGATTTTAGGAATTGCTGGCTTGGTTGGGTCGAAACGGACTGAGGTTGTTGAAGCATTATTTGGAATGAGGTCGCTGAAATCCGGAACGATTGAATTGGGCGGCAAGGTGGTGAAAAATCATTCACCACAGCGTGCCATTAAAAATGGCTTTGCACTTGTTACAGAAGAAAGAAGAACCACAGGTATTTATCCAGATCTTAGCATCAGCTTTAACTCTATTATCGCTAACCTGGCTCAATATCGTAAAGGTGTCTTTCTTTCAGACCGCAAAGTCTATGATGACACCAAATGGGTGATTGATTCCATGAATGTAAGAACCCCTACCCAAAAAACGTCCATTGGCAGTCTTTCCGGCGGTAACCAACAGAAGGTGATTATCGGGCGCTGGCTCCTGACAAAACCGGACATTTTATTGCTTGATGAACCAACACGAGGGATTGACGTAGGAGCAAAGTTCGAGATTTATCAACTGATTAACCAGCTTGCTGCGGAAGGAAAGGGAATCATCATGATTTCTTCCGAAATGCCGGAACTTCTGGGTGTAACCGACCGAATTTTAGTAATGAGTAATGGAAGAGCAGCTGGAATCGTCGATACTCAGGCTACATCTCAAGAAGAAATTATGCGACTAGCAGCTTTGTATTAGGAGGAGATGTAAATGAATACTCAGGCTTCAAAAAAATCCAATGTATCAAAATGGCTTGTTGATAATGTTATCTACGTAGTTTTAGTACTTCTGGTCGTTGGGATTGTCATTGCTTCCCCAGACTTTTTATCGATGACCAACCTAATAAATATTTTAAGTCAATCATCATCACGGATTATTATTGCCCTTGGGGTTGCCGGTATCTTGATTACAGCAGGGACGGACCTTTCTGCTGGACGAATGGTTGGCCTAGCTGCCGTCATCTCTGCTTCCCTTTTACAAGCGGGTGATTACGCCTATAAAATGTATCCAAACCTTCCGGAATTACCGCTATTTGTTCCCATTTTAATTGCGATGGCCGCAACAGGTCTTGTCGCCACATTAAATGGTGTGATTGTTTCGAAATTTCACGTGCCGCCATTCATTGCCACTTTAGGTATGATGATTGGGGTGTACGGGCTGACTTCGATTTACTTTGACCGTCCGCCCTATGGGGCACAGCCAATCGGCGGACTAAGCTCAAAATTCACCACTTTCGCTCAACGTGGAATTCCCGTTGGTCAATATGAAATTCCTTATCTCGTAATCTATGCGATTATAGCGACAGCCATTATTTGGGTCGTATGGAATAAAACACAGCTTGGTAAAAACATGTACGCAATCGGCGGAAACCCTGAAGCGGCAAAGGTTTCCGGTGTTAACGTAGCTAGAAATCTAATTTTTATCTATATGATTGCCGGTCTTTTATACGGTTTCTCCGGTACGCTGGAGGCTGGCCGTGTTGGTAGTGCGACGAATAATACAGGGAACATGTACGAACTTGATGCAA
The DNA here is from genome assembly GCF_001591665.1 of Neobacillus soli NBRC 102451. GTDB lineage: Bacteria > Bacillota > Bacilli > Bacillales > Cytobacillaceae > Neobacillus > Neobacillus soli. The sequence goes on from NZ_BCVI01000042.1 coordinate 74,814, forward strand.
TCGCTGCCTGCGTCGTCGGCGGGGTCTCATTATCAGGTGGGATTGGAACCGTACCAGGCGTTGTCACAGGGGTTCTCATCTTCCAAATCATCAACTACGGACTTGCCTTCCTTGGCGTAAGCCCATACATTCAATACATCGTTAAAGGCCTAATCATCGTCGTCGCCGTAGCCTTCGACATGCGTAAACATGCAAAGAAAAAATAATAGCATTGGTATTGAATAGTATTGGTAAAGGTAATGGTGATAAAGTAATGGTGTCAGGAACCGCCCGTGGACATTTGTCCGCGTGTGGTGGACTGACCCTTTTTATTTTGAATCCTCCCCAAACTTCCCCCAATCTGCTGGATCGAATCATACAAACTATAAAACAATTTAGGGGGAAGATTTGATGTTTTGTCTAATGACAGTCATCTGTTATGGTGTATAATTAAATTGTTGACTGAATATTTACATAAATTGATTGCTTAGGTCCCGGGATGACGAGACAACGAAATAAACTTAAGGCCGTTTAAGGTTCCTTGCAAACATCATTTACGCATTATTACTCCATGAGACTTATTAAACAATGGAAACAAACGTATCTCATTTTTTAAAAGGGGAGTGTTTACTAATGCCGCGACAAAAGTTATTGATTAATGGGGAAAGGCTTAAGATGACATTAGAACAATTTGCTGACTTTGGCCGGACCGAAAACAATGGGGTCACACGTTTGTCTTTATCTGAAGAAGATCGTCGCGTAAGGGGCTACTTCCAGTCTTGCTGCGAGGAATTAGGGCTGTCGGTTAAGGTGGATGATATGGGCTGTATGTATGCCACCCTTGAAGGCACCGAAGATAAACCGCCAATTCTGATAGGTTCCCATCTCGATACGGTAAAAAAGGGCGGCCGCTTTGATGGCGTCTTAGGGGTAGTAGCTGGTTTAGAAGTGGTTAGAACCCTGGTGGAAAATCAAATCAAACCGCAACTACCAATTACGATTGTTAATTTCACCAATGAAGAAGGGGCGAGATTTGAGCCTTCGATGATGGCATCAGGTGTGCTCTCAGGCAAATTTGACAAATCAGTCATGCTTAAAAAGATAGATTCAGAGGGAGTTACCTTTGGAGAAGCCCTAACGGCGAGCGGCTATGAAGGAGATGTAGAGAATCGTTTAAAAGAGGCCTCAGCCCTTTTAGAATTGCACATTGAACAAGGTCCGATCCTTGAAAAGGAGGCACTCTCAATTGGTGTCGTTGAATGTGTAGTTGGGATGGCCTGCTATGAAATTGAGGTAACAGGGGAGTCTGATCATGCTGGAACAACCCCGATGAATATGAGGAAAGATGCCCTGTTTGCAACCAATAATTTAATTAACGAAATCCGCAAGCGCTTAAGTGATTTAGATGAAGAATTGGTATTTACGATTGGCAGGTTAAACGTGTATCCGAGTATCCACACCGTTATTCCCAACAGGGTTGTTTTTACCCTGGAGGCACGGCACAAAGATATGGAAATCGTCAATACCGTTAAAGATATCATCCAAGGACTTCCCAATTTGGGGGTTAATGAGGGCTGCGAAGTCAAGACGACGAAATTATGGGATCGGGATACTGTTTGGTTCGCCCCAGAAATTTGCAATCTATTAGAACAATCTACACAGTCGCTGGGGTATTCCAATAAGCGAATGGTCAGCGGCGCAGGACATGATGCGCAGTTCATTGCCAGTTATGTCCCGACGGCGATGCTGTTTGTGCCAAGTATAAACGGTAAAAGCCATTGTGAGGAAGAGCTAACCACATGGGAAGATTGTGAAAAAGGCGTAAATGTATTGTTAGATACAGTCCTGACGATGTTATCAAAATAGATAGAATTGGAGGCCTTTTCGCTTAGCGGAAGGGTCTTTTTTAGTTTTTGGAGATAGGGGGCAGTTTAAATAAAAAAGTACTATTGTAAACCGAATCCTAAAAGTGTAAAATTACACTAAGTCATATTGGCAGAATAGTATATTAGAGGGAGTGTCTTTAATGGGAAGAAAATTATTGAAATTGCTGTTGTATTTTGGTATTGCGCCGCTGGGAATTTCCATTTTATCAATCGTTCTTATGATGGCAGGAATAAATAATTTAATGCTCACTTCGCTTCTTCCTTTAATCATAGGCGGGGGTCTTGTCGGTTTTTTTGCTAGCAAAAGACTGTTGCAAACGGACCATTGTAGTGGGGGGTTCATCCTGTTCCATCTCCCGCTAGCATATACAGCCGTAATTTGGGCTGTGTTTATGTTGATTACTGGCGGGTTTTATGGGGCGGACGAATGGTTGTATTATTGTATTTTTCATTTCGCTTTGGCACCTATTTATTTTTTCGCGGCGTTTATGGGAGAAGGAAGATTGTATCTCTGGGCTCCGTTAGCCTATGAGCTTTCCTTTGTAGTAGGAATTATTTTTACCGTGTTACTAAAAATTGCACGTCCTACCTTCAATAAGAAGCAATTCCTGTCTGTTATGACAGTGTTCATCCTGGCAATGGGTACAGGTGCGGCTGTTCAATGGCAGCGGAGTAAAACAGTCTTGCCATCCTATGGCTTTGAATATGGGGGCGGTTATTCTAGTACGGACTTGACGCCATATGAAGTAGCTAACCCTGATAATAAACTGCCAAAACTCGGAACAGCGTCAACCTTTACCATCAAGGAGCGGAGTGAAATGCCGATTCTTGACGGGGCAGAAGCAGCGTTTCCAGTTTATTCTGCCTTTGCCAATGCAGCCTATGAAAATATCAATAAGTTTACTGGTGAAGGCAGGGAAGTCGTCAGTTTTACCAATACCATTTATGCGTATGAACGCCTGTTATCAGGGGAGGTTGATATTTACTTTGGGGCAGAGCCATCGAAGGAGCAGCGGGAAATGGCGAAGGAGCAGGGGAAAGAATTGGTAATGACGCCAATTGGAAAAGAAGCGTTTGTTTTCTTTGTCAATCATAGAAATAAAGTGGATAGCTTAACAGTTGCCGAGATTAAAGGCATCTACTCTGGCAAAGTAAAAAACTGGTCTGAGCTCCATGGGAACAATAAAAGAATTATTGCCTTCCAGCGGCCGGAAAATTCAGGCAGTCAAACGCTTTTGGAGAAAATTATGGGTGAAACACCGATTATGAAACCATTGAAGGAAGATGTTCCTGAAGGGATGGGAGGGATCATCGAACAAGTGGCTGACTACCGAAACTACGACAATTCAATTGGCTTTTCATTCCGCTTCTTTGCAACAGGAATGAAAGCGAATCCGGATATTAAACTGCTTGCAATCAATGGAATTGCACCAAGTCCCGAAAATATTGCAAGCGGTAAATATCCCTTCACTGCTTCACTTTATGCAATCACGGTGAAGAACAACCCCAAGCGGACGATTCGACCATTCCTAGAATGGATGCGTGGCCCACAAGGACAGGAAATTGTAGAAAAAATCGGATATATTAAAGCAGTTGAGTAAGGTGTCAGGCACCATTGAAATACATTTGTCCGCGTGTGGTGGACACTTTGGGTGGTTGATATGAAAAAGCGAGGAGCATCTTTTGTGTGCTTCTCGCTTTTTTTAGTTGATCCTGCCGATACTATAAATCGATACGGCTTTTTATTATTTTTTGGCTATATATGCTTCACCAAGGATTTCCTTGAGTTCGTACTCTTCGGATGATAGATTATCCTGTATAAATGCATTCGCTCCGGGTGTTTCGAGGTCGTACATGACTTCTATTTCTTTTGAGAACAATAAGCCTTCTTTTTCAAGAAGTTTATTAAGTGGAGGTAATGGCTGTGTTTTTACTTCGCCTGTTGCTCCCAGAACTTGTTCAAGTCCCGATACATAGTTTTCCAGCGGACGGGCGCCGACGATTTTGACGCCTTTATTCTCTGCGTTTACCATGATGATGGTTGGGAAGCCGCGCACACCAAGACTTCTTGCAAGGGCAAAATCTTGATCCAAGAGCTCATGTCCGTCTGAAAGGCCGGATTCCCTCACGATTTGTTCTCCATCAAGGCCTAGTTGATTGACGATGTTAATTAATACTTGTTCATCCCCAATATTTTCATTGAAAGCAAACACAGCTTCTCGTACGCGGCGTAGAAAGGTCCACGCCAGTTGCTCATTCGTCTGCTGAATGATTTTAAATACTCGAGAAGGGGGATAGGAGGACTGAACAGGATTATCGAGCCATAATGTACCATCGATTGGCATACGGGAATGCTCGCCAACTTCTCTCCAATGTCCGGCTACATCCGATGGACTGCCAATCCCATTGGCCACGTCAGCAAAGCCATTCCAATCCTTTAGCAATCCACCCATCACCGGATGGAATTGAAAATATTGTCCATACTGCGCTTCAAAACGGCGTAATACTGGTTCAAGTGCCCAGCAGTGAGAGCATATAGGGTCCGTTACATAATAAAGAGTAATCTTTTTTTGAGGTTGGTTTAAATCGATTAATTCCATTGCGTCTTCTCCAACTTCACCACATACGCCGGTTTCTAAGTCACAAATCATTTTGTTGTTTGTCATGTGAGTCTCCTCATTTCATTATTGTTTTTTATATTTTAGGGCCCATTGCTGAATTGGTTCGAGTGCCAATGTCAAAGTGCGTCCCTTTTCCGTTAATTCATACGAAATAATTACCGAAGGTTCCGTGGTTACTTTTTTTTCAATTAATCCGTGTTCGCCGAGCTCCGAAAGTTTTAATGACAGGGCTCTTGGCGTAATATCCGGAAGGTCCCGTTTTATTTCAGAAAAATGGGCCATCCCATCCGGACAGAGCGAAAGATAATGGATGATTAATCCATTCCACTTTTTACCTAATATTTCAAATGAGTATTGTAAATACGGGCAAATTTCCATCGTCAACACCTACCTTAATTACTTATTATAAGTGATATAAAAAATATATCAAGTATAAATAGTATACTAGGTAAAAAAATCATCATATTTTTACAAAGGGAAAACTTTCTAAGTAATGAAAACGCATCCACGAATCGATAAAGCCATTTTTGAAAAAATATAGAGTATAATGGTAAAAAACTAAAAGTTATCGGGAGTAGAGGCGATTGGAAAAACAAAATAGCAGGTATCGATGGGTTGTTTTTACGACCGTATTATTTACGTATTTAGTAATTGTCAGTCAAAGAACAGCACCAGGATTAATTTCAGATCAATTGATGAAGGATTTCCATGTTTCTGCATCAACGATTGGATTGCTGGCAAGTATTCAATTTTTGGCATACGCTGGTTTGCAAATTCCGATTGGAATCTTGTCTGACCGGTTTGGCCCCAACCTTTTTCTAATTGCCGGGGCGGTACTTACTGGTTTTGGTACGCTAATATATAGTTTTGCACCGAATGAATTTGTACTCCTACTTGCCAGATTGATGGTGGGAATGGGGGATGCGGCCATTTGGGTCAATTTGGTGTTGATTTTAAGCCAATGGTTTAAAGTAAAGGAATTTGTTGGATTGCTAGGTCTGGCAGGAATGGCCGGAAGTCTTGGGTTCTTAGTGGCGACCGTTCCATTTTCCTTATTGATTGCCATATCGGGCTGGAGGCCGCCGTTTTTTATAACAGGAATTATCTTATGTTTTTGTGGATTGCTTCTTTATTTTGTTCTTGTGAAAAAACCAAAACACCTATTTAAGGAACAATCAGTGAAGGTTAAACCGAAGAAAAAACGGGAAAAGACCTTAGTCATGTTGCGGCGGATATTTTCCGAACGTCAAGCATGGGCGACATTCTTCTGTCATTTTGGCCTTGTTGGAACATATGTCGGCTTTATTGGTTCATGGGCTGTTCCGTATGGGATGCATGTCTATGGATTGACCCGTTCGGATGCAAGCCAACTCATTATGATTGGGCTTATTGGGGCACTCATTGGTGCACCGCTGACCAGTTGGATATCGGGTCGTCTAGATTCAATCAAACGGCCCTATATTGTGGTACACATCATTGTTTTTTTAAGTTGGATCGCCTTTTTCATATTTAGCGGAAAGCCGCCGTACTTTTTACTCGTTATTCTTTTTTTAATCATGGGTTATGGAAATGGTGCCAGTGCCCTAACTTTTGTGGTCGTTCGTCAATCGTTTGCGATGAAAGAGGTTGGTGTGGTCTCGGGATTTGCGAATACAGGCGGTTTTTTAAGCGCAGTCCTATTGCCAATCATTTTTGGAAAGGTATTGGACCATTTCCTTACGTCTTCAGCTAGCGTGGGCTACCACTATGGTTTTATTATTCCGGTCATCTTCTCGATGATAGGTTTAATTGGAGGCATTCTGATTAAGGAACAGCGGCAGGAAACAAAGCAGCCAGGTGAATTAATGGCTTAGTTTTTAAAGGGGAGTGCGGTGAACCGTACCATAAGTAAATGAGGTTGTCCCTAAAGGGTATCATTAATTGCCTTTAGGGACAGTTTGGTCTTTTTAATGAATAGGTAATTTATCAGGATTCATTGTTAGATACATTTCGTTTATTTTTTCATGACTAATTAAAAAACTAAGGATACTTTGAATCTTGCCATTCATGTATATCGCGATTGCTGGTTGACCATTGACATTCTTCACTTCGAAATAAGAATCTTTAGGGGTCTTTTTTACGACTCCGTATAATAAGGCTAAAACGTTGGCTATGGATACGACTGGACGTACAGCAGCCGTGACTTTTCCGCCGCCATCAGAAAATAGTGTGACATTTTCAGATAGTAGTTCTAATAAGGCGTTCGTATTTTGCATTTGAAACGCTACAATAAAGCGATTAATCATTGACTTATTTTCCTCAAAGCTTAAGCTCTCACCTTCGACAAGCGAAATCTTTTGCTTAGCCCTGCTAAAAATTTTCCTACAGTTTTCTTCTTTCTTTTCAATAATGTTAGCAATCTCTGAGTATGGGAAATCAAATACCTCTCTTAAAAGGAGGACTGCTCGTTCAGCTGGTGCCAAATGCTCCATCATTCGTAAATAGGCAATACTCAATCCTTCCTTTTGGATTATCATTTCAGATGGATCCAAGGCATGCAATTTTTCTAGTAATAGCGGCTCAGGGTTCCATGGTCCCACATATTTTTCCCGTCTGTACCGTGCAGACTTAAATACATCAAGGCAGAGGTTCGTCATCATTTTACAGAGATAGGCTTTCTTATTCTCTATATTCTCCTCACTAATTTGGTAAGCTTTTAGAAACGTTTCTTGGACCAAATCCTCTGTTTCCCCTACTGAACCTAACATCCGATATCCTAGTGAAAACAACAATGGTTTAAAAAGCAGGTAATCTTCTTTCGTAATCTGCACCATTTTTCCTCTTTTCGATTAAAATGAGTTCTTCAGCTGCTTGTTTTCCACTGCTGACTGCTCCATCTGCCAAAATGGAGTCAGAGGAAGCCCAGTCTCCTGCTATATATAATCCCGGAATTTCTGTTTTAGAACGCTGCAGCTTTTGCTCATCACCTATTTGGGGTAAGCGCTGGTTCACCGAAATGTTAGGGATAAAACGTTTTGTAATCACATATTGCTGCCATCCTGGCTGCAGCTTTTCTAAAAATTGTTCAAGCTCGTTTTTAACACTTGTTCCATCGTGTGTGTCATCTGGATGATGATATTTAAATACATGAAGGATGGCACTCTTTGTATCATCAGAGAGGCGGGCATAGGTTGAATGCACGGAATAATAAAGAGGATCATTGACGGCCATGGCGAACAATCGCTTTGGGTTAGGAAGCTCTGTTAAAGCAACATCTAATGTTGAGCCTCTTATAGCCGTTATTTGGGCAAAAAAGCTGTCTTGATACTTTTCGACTAACATTTCATTAAGTTCGTGCGGGCCAGTTGTACAAATCACATACTTCGCAAGAATTTCTTCGTTATTTGATAGAACTAATTTAAATTCATCCTGCCGAGCGGAATCAATTTGTTTAACAACAGTATGCGATTGAACCTGAACACTTGAGAGGATGGCTTTATTGTGAAGCTGGTCAATGATCGTTTGCCAGCCGCCATCTAGATAAAGTACGCCACCCAGCGCATTTTTCATACTCGATACCATTACTTTAGCGCTCACCTTTTCAGGAGCATGACAATAGGTTGCCAGTCTGCCAAGTATATATAGTAATGACTCCACTTTTTTAGAGTGGGCTGCTTGCTTAACCCATTGTTGGAATGTTTGCTCTGCTAACTTTTCAGGATCTATGCTCATTACTTTGAACAAAACCGCGACCCACTCCATCCGTTCTTTCCCATTCAAAAGACTCGTTGTAAAAAGTTCGAAAGGAGCAAAGGGAGCAGCATATTCGATATTGTTTTCAATTAATATACCGCCTAATTTGGGTGATTTTCCATTCAGGTTAATACCTAATTCTTCGAGAATGGACCTTGCTTTTCCTTTTTTATTAAGGGCATGCGGGCCTAAATTCAAATACTGTTGATGGATTTTGTTTGTTCGAGCCCTTCCACCAACATTTTTTCCTTTTTCCACTAATAATATAGATGAATTGGTTTTAGTTAAATAATTAGCTGCAACATATCCTGCTAATCCACCACCAATAATGACAATATCCCATTTTTGAGTCATAAGATAGCCTCCCTAGGTTATTTCATAACTCAAGACGAAAAAGGGTGAATAGATGTGACAACGATTTAAATAAATAGTTTAGAAACTTGTTCATAAATGAGACTAGAGGACTATCAAGGGGCAGTTCCACTCTCTGATACTTCTTTTTTTATAACCTTACCTTGACTGGACCAAATTTCCAAACAAAAGCATGTATTGGCTATGGTAATCGTACCAACTCTGGTTTATGATAAAAGGAAATATTATGAAAACTACTAAGCGTGGGTGTGAACCAATTGATCCTTTTAGACTACATTATGAATCTCGCAATTTTTTCACTAATGGTAAGCACACCATTAGTCATCCGCTCGTTTATTAAACTAAAACCACTTAAACGGATTCACCTGTGGGTCGGCATTTATGCGGGAATAGTTTCCTCAATCCTCGTTATGCTATCATTCAACCAGCATGATTATTCTTACGACATCCGGTATGCCCCTGTTATTCTGACATTTGCCTATCTTGGACCAGTGCCAGGATTAATTGCCGGGGGATTTTCCTTGCTGACAAGGCTGTTAACAAGCGGCCATTGGTACCCAGCCATTATCGGATGGGCAACAATCATGATTACTTTTTCAGTCCTTCATGTGTTTATTTCAAAGTTTTCGGCAGTGAAAAAAAGTATTATTCTATTTGGGACTATGGCAGTCATTTATGTGATTTCTGTGCCATTCATTTTCAACGTTTTTAGGGATAAACCATTCTTTCATTTTCAGTATCTACTGTTTGTGATGTTAGGAACATTCATAGGGGTTTTACTAATTGAGTCATATATGAAGCTGCATAGATTAAATACTAGGTTATTAGACATGTACAAAATGGTGGAAGAAAGCGAAACTAAGTACCGTCTCATTGCTGAGAATACGTCGGATCTTATAATGGTGATTGATAAAGAGCATGCGATTAGTTACTTTTCTCCTTCCCACCACCTTGTTTTAGGGTTCCAGTATACTGAACTGGAAAATGCTGAAGTATATAAGTTCATTCATCCAGATGATGTGAATATGTTTAAAAATTCAATAAAGTCGATGTTTGAAAAAAAAGAATCCCAATCGATGGAATTTCGTTTGAATCACAAAGAAGGTGGCTGGATTGAATTTGAGTCCCGGTGTATGCCTGTACGGGGAGAAAAAGGTGCTATTGAAAAAATTGTTATAATAAGCCGGGATCTCTCGGAGCGGAAAAAGGCAGAAGAAATTCTTTTACAATCAGAGAAGCTATCAATTGTCGGGGAATTAGCGGCAGGGGTCGCACATGAAATTCGCAATCCGCTTACCACCCTAAAAGGCTTTATGCAGCTTTATAAAAAGGAAAATAGTTCGATTGATGAGTTGCTGCTTAGTGAATTAGAACGGATTGAAATGATTACAAGCGAGCTGCTCTCGTTGGGAAAACCTCAAGCTGTGCAGCTGAACCGGGCGAATTTACGAGAAATCATTGAAAATACGCTTGAGCTTCTTTCCCCTCAGGCGCTTATGAACGATATTCAGTTTAATTTGAGTGTGGAGGAATCCCCCTTCTTTATTACATGTGAGAAAAATCAATTAAAACAAGTCTTCCTTAATATTCTTAAGAATGCAATCGAGGCTATGGAGGATGGCGGGGAGATTCAAATTAACCTGCGAAAAGGGATAGATGATGAATGTATCATTTCTGTTCAAGATCAAGGCTGTGGAATTCCTGAAGAACTACTTCCCCGTTTAGGTGAGCCCTTTTATAGTTTAAAAGAAAAAGGGACTGGGCTCGGTTTGATGATCTGCAATAAAATTATTAAACAACACCATGGCAGTATTACATACAAAAGCAAAAGCAAAGATGGAACACTGGTCGAGATAAAATTACCATTGGCAAGTTAGGTGTTTTGGCTGTTATTTATTCGCCATTTCGGTGTCAGGCACCACCCGTGGACAAATGTCCACGAGTGGTGCCTGACACCTTTTTTAATCCTTTTTTGTTGGCGCAATTCTTGCATAATAAATAGCTATACGGGATTTTAAGGTTCCACTTAACTATTTCAGGAGGTGCATTTAAGTGAATAAAATTACTTCAATGGAGGAAATTTCTTCAATTCTGACTGATGGAATGACTATTATGGCAGGTGGATTTATGGGGGTAGGTACACCACAAGAGCTTGTGACTGCGATGCTTGAATCAGGGGTGAAGGATATAACACTAATTGCAAATGATACCGCCTTCACGGGAACTGGCGTAGGTCCCTTAATTGTAAATAGACGTGTTAAGAAGGTCATTGCTTCCCATATCGGAACGAACCCGGAAACAGGAAAGCAAATGATTGCTGGTGAATTGGATGTGGAACTGGTTCCCCAAGGGACACTTGCAGAACGTGTTCGTGCTGGAGGGTCGGGCCTTGGCGGTGTACTAACTCCAACGGGTGTGGGAACCGTTGTTGAGGAGGGCAAAGAAAAAATTACCGTCGATGGACGTGAGTATTTGCTTGAAAAACCGCTTCGTGCCGAAGTTGCCCTTCTTAAAGCATATAAAGCTGATAAAGCCGGAAATTTAATCTATCATCGTTCTGCACGTAATTTTAACCCATTAATGGCATTGGCAGCTGACACTGTCATTGTTCAGGTAGAAAAGATTGTAGAAATCGGGGAAATTGATCCGGATGAGGTAATGACGCCGGGAATCCTGGTTGATAAAATTTTCGTTCAGGGAGGTTGTTAATAATGATCAATACACTAATAAATCCGAAACAAATTATCGCCGCCCGGGTTGCAAAGGAATTGAAGGACGGCGATGTAGTAAACCTTGGAATCGGGCTTCCAACGATGGTGCCAAACTTCCTGCCTGCGGACGTCAACGTCATTCTTCAATCTGAAAATGGCTACATCGGCCTTGGACCTTTAGATGGTGACATTGATCCCGATTTGGTCAACGCAGGCGGCCAGCCAGCAGGGATTATTCGTGGCGGTGCTTTCTTTGACAGTCTTTTCTCATTCGAATTGATTCGCGGAGGACATGTGGACGTGACTGTGCTCGGCGGCCTGGAAGTAGACGTGCACGGTAACCTTGCGAACTGGATGGTTCCCGGAAAAATGGTTCCAGGCATGGGTGGGGCAATGGATTTGGTAACAGGGGCAAAGAAAGTAATTGTAGCGATGGAGCATATGGCGAAAAGTGGATCATCAAAAATACTCCAACAATGCCGTTTACCCCTGACTGGAAAAGGCGTTGTCGACATGATTGTAACGGAATTAGCTGTTTTTCGTGTGACCGAAGAAGGATTGATTATTGAAGAACTACAAGAAGGTGTCGACCTTGAGACTGTTAAGGAAAAAACAGAGGCAGTATTTAAAATAAATCCTTCAATAAAATAACGGAAGAACATCCATGATTGATTCACTGATAAACAGGCTGAATTCGCCGATAAACATTACAAATTCGCTGATAAACTTACAAAGTTCTAAAATGAGCAGCAAATTTGTGGGATAAAAGTCAACTTTCATAGATAAACCCATCATAAAAAGTACAGGAGGACAAATGTATGCATGATGTTGTGATTGTAAGCGCTGTTCGTACAGCAATTGGTAGTTTCATGGGAAGCTTGAGTAATATCCCGGCCCCTGAGTTAGGTGCGCTCGTCATCAAGGAGGCTTTAAACCGGGCGGGTGTCAGAGGAGAACAAGTGGATGAGGTCATAATGGGAAACGTTCTTCAGGCTGGTCTTGGTCAAGGCACTGCCCGTCAGGCTTCAATCAAAGCTGGTTTGCCCATTGAAGTTTCATCCATGGCAATTAACAAACTCTGCGGATCTGGCTTAAAGGCAGTCCATCTCGCAACGCAGGCAATTCAAACAGGCGAGGCTGAGATTGTAGTAGCTGGCGGTATGGAAAATATGAGTTTAGCACCATACCTACTCCCGAAAGGTCGGACAGGGTACCGGATGGGGGATGGGAAAATTATTGATAGTATGATCGAGGATGGTCTACAATGCGCCATAAATTCCTATCACATGGGTGTTACGGCGGAAAACATTGCTGAGCAGTACGAATTAACCCGGGAAGAACAAGATCAATTCTCTGCCTGGAGCCAGCAAAAGACGGAAAGAGCAATTGAAGAAGGGAAATTCAACGAAGAGATTGTTCCTGTGGTGATTCCACAGCGAAAGGGTGAACCAATTGTTTTTGAAACAGATGAATTTCCGCGCGCCGGAGTAACGGCAGAAAAGCTTGGAAATCTAAAGCCAGCATTTAAGAAAGAAGGAACAGTTACAGCAGGAAATGCTTCAGGAATCAATGATGGTGCGGCTGCCTTAGTTTTTATGAGCAGGGAAAAAGCAATTGAGCTGGGCATCGAACCAATTGCAGTCATCCGCGGTAATGGAACAGCGGGAGTTGATCCGAAAATTATGGGTGTTGGGCCAGTTCCAGCAACGAAAAAGGCACTTAAAAAAACCGGACTAACAATGGAGGATATCGATCTTGTCGAGGCAAACGAAGCATTTGCAGCGCAGTCTCTTGCAGTCGGGCGTGAACTGCAGATTCCAAATGAAAAACTCAATGTTAATGGCGGCGCTATCGCATTAGGTCACCCGATTGGTGCCAGCGGTGCACGTGTGCTGGTCACCTTGCTACATGAAATGAAACGCAGGGATTCCCGTTATGGACTAGCTGCCCTATGTATCGGCGGCGGACAAGGGATTGCAACAATCGTTGAAATGGAAAAGTAATGGGATTCCTCAACCCTATTTAAGATAAAAACCATTCCGTAAAAGTGGAAAATTCCATTTTTACGGAATGAAGTACCTAATATTTTCCGGACTTTCGGAAAACCAAGCCCAAAGTTACGCACTTGTTTTGAATTAAAATATATTTGGAAACTTAGACATACTCTTCACACTTGTAGAATTAAAAGAATATTAAAATTTTTTAAAGAGTAATAGTTTTGGCATAAAACTTGCATTTAAATAAAGGTGAGTTCTATTTTGCAAACGCTTACCTATAAAGAGCATTGCAAAGCTTACAAAAAATATCAAAGGGGGATTTAAATGCAATTAATTGTTATTCTTCTTGCACTTGGACTGTTAATGTTTGTCGCCTACCGTGGTTTTTCTGTTATCTTATTTGCGCCTATCTGTGCACTCTTAGCTGTTTTACTCATCGATCCAAGCCACGTTTTACCGTTCTTTTCCGGCGTATTTATGGAAAAAATGGTTGGGTTTATTAAATCATATTTCCCTGTCTTCTTATTAGGAGCTATCTTCGGGAAGGTAGTCGAAATGTCAGGGATTGCCGAATCGATTGCCAAGACCATTGTTCGCCTGCTTGGTGCGAAACGGGCGATGTTAACCATTGTTTTATTGGGCGCAATCTTAACCTATAGCGGAGTAAGTTTATTCGTAGCTGTTTTTGCTATATATCCATTCGCCGCTCAAATGTTTAGGGAAGCAAATATCCCGAAACGACTTATTCCAGGTACAATCGCGCTTGGGGCGTTTACGTTCACGATGGATGCCCTGCCAGGTACACCGCAAATTCAAAACGTTATTCCAATCGCTTTCTTTAAAACAGATATTTATGCGGCGCCAACACTTGGAATTATCGGAGCTATTTTTGTCTTAGGACTTGGTTTGCTTTACCTAGAGACGAGAAGGAAAAAGGCTGCAAAAGCAGGGGAAGGTTATTACGGATTCGGTTCAGAAAATGCGGCTGTGTTGGAAAAGACAATAGCCGATGAAAAGGAAGTAGCTGTCGCCGATGTCACTTCAAGTCAAACTGTTTTAAAACAGATTTTGGCCTTTGTGCCTCTTATTCTCGTAGGGGTTTCTAATAAACTTTTCATTACCTACATCCCAAAATGGTATCCGAATGGATTTGATTTTTCCGCGATTGGATTAAAGGCGTATGCGGTCGATGTTCCGGCTGTTGCGGCCATCTGGGCGATTGAAATGGCACTAGTCGTCGGAATCCTCACGTCACTTGCCTTTGATTGGAAACGCGTAACCCTTAATTTTAAAGAAGGACTAAATCTAAGTATTGCTGGAGCATTGCTTGCAACGATGAATACTGGGGCTGAGTACGGTTTTGGCGGGATTATTTCCTCACTGCCGGGATTTGCAAAAATCAGTGATGGCATCTCAAGTACCTTTACGAATCCACTTGTTAACGGCGCGGTAACCACCAGTTCACTGGCCGGGATTACAGGATCTGCGTCTGGAGGAATGGGAATTGCGCTAGGTGCGATGGCTGATAAATACAATCAGGCGATTGCCGCAGCTAATATTCCACCAGAAGTAATGCACCGTGTCGTTGCCATGGCATCAGGCGGTATGGATACGCTTCCCCATAATGGAGCCGTTATTACCTTGCTTGCTGTTACAGGATTAACACACAAGCAATCGTACCGCGACATTTTCGCTGTTACGGTCATTAAAACAGTAGCCGTATTTTTCATCATCGGTCTTTACACATTATTTGGTATTGTATAAAAACGCTGCACGTTAAGATTTGTATATTGTCTTAGTCATTAAAGGAGAGAGTTAGTATGAACAAGTCCTTGGAAGGAAAAATAGCCTTTATTACAGGGTCTGCAAGTGGTATTGGATTGGAAATTGCGAAGACTTTTGCAAAGGAAGGCGCAAAAGTGGTTATATCAGATATGAATAAGGAAAAAAGCGATCAAGTAGCCGCGGAATTAAACGGGCAAGGTTTTGTGGCACTATCCGCTCCTTGTGATGTAACCAATGAGGAAGCCTATAAAAATAGCCTTTTGCATGCGTATAAAACGTTTGGAAGAGTGGATATTTTAGTAAATAATGCAGGACTGCAGTATGTGGCACCAATTGAAGAATTTCCGACTGAAAAATTTGAATTACTCGTAAAAGTAATGTTAACGGCACCGTTTATCGGAATCAAAAACGTATTCCCACTCATGAAGGAACAGGGATTCGGAAGAGTAATCAATATGGCTTCCATCAACGGAGTTATTGGTTTCGCCGGAAAAGCTGCCTATAATAGTGCAAAGCATGGTGTCATCGGATTAACAAAGGTAGCGGCATTGGAAGGTGCTGCCCACGGAATTACAGTAAATGCCTTGTGTCCGGGATATGTGGATACTCCACTCGTTCAAAATCAGCTGAAAGACTTGGCCAAAACAAGGAATGTCAGTGTGGAAAATGTCGTTGAGGAAGTATTCTTCCCGCTTGTTCCGCAAAAAAGGCTGTTATCAGTAACTGAAATAGCCGATTATGCCGTCTTTTTAGCTAGTGATAAAGCAAGAGGGGTTACAGGCCAGGCTGTTATTCTAGATGGTGGCTACACAGTTCAATAATTTATGGCGAGAGAGTCCTATTCGGTTCGTTCGAATGGGACTCTTTCATTTTTGGAAGTATTTTGTGACAACATACATCGGACCACTTTTGCTATAATTAAATTAAATATTCGGACGAGGGCGGGAAGAGAATGGACCAAGGAATGGATGAAATCCCCTATCAATGGCATAAGCAAATTATTAATCTCTTAGCTGAACGAATCGTTGTGGTCAACCGTGACGGGATTATTCTCCATATTAATGAAGCGTATTGTGAATTCTTAGGAACGACGATTGAAAAGGCGCTGCAAAGGCCTGTTCAAGAGGTCATTGAAAACACGCGCATGCACATAGTCGTTAAAACAGGCCAAAAAGAGCTCGCCGCCATTCACCCCATAAACGGAAGTGAAATGATAGCAAACCGTTATCCACTAGTTGTTGAGGGAGAAATAGTAGGGGCGTTGGGAACGGTAATGTTTCGCAGCCCTGAGGAATGGCGGATGTATAAAAGTAAAATTCAGCATCTTGTCGAAGAACTGAAGTATTATAAAACAAAAGTGGAAAAGGATTTGAAAGGTAAGTACCATTTCAATCATTTAATTGGGAAGAGCTCCACATTCCTTGCTACAAAAAAACTGGCGGAAAGAATTTCTGGAAACAATTCCTCCGTTCTCTTGATTGGGGAATCCGGCACGGGGAAAGAATTGTTTGCGCATGCGATTCATAACCATAGCATGCGTGCCTCCTTACCATTTGTTGCGATAAACTGTGCTTCTATTCCCGAGCATTTACTAGAATCTGAACTGTTCGGCTATGAGGATGGAGCTTTTACAGGGGCCAAAAAGGGCGGAAAGAAGGGGCAGTTTGAAATTGCTAATAATGGCTCTCTTTTTCTCGATGAAATCGGTGACATGCCACTGACAATGCAAAGCAAGCTTTTAAGGGTCTTGCAGGAAAAAGAAGTACAGCGGGTCGGTGGACAAAAATCGATTGCTGTCGATGTCCGTATTATTGCGGCCACACATCGGGATTTAGAGAAGTTAGTCGAAGATGGAAAGTTTCGCCAGGACCTATACTACCGCCTAAATGTTATCAAAATAGAAATCCCCCCTTTAAGGAAACGAACGGACGATATTCCGTTGATTTCCATCAGCCTGCTAAAAAAAATAGAAAAGAAATTTTTTCGCAAGGGGATAGGGCTATCTGCGGAAGTGAAAGAAAGGCTCATGCAGCATTCGTGGCCAGGAAACATTCGCGAGCTTGAGAATGTGCTTGAGCGGGCCATCAATGTTTTAGATGGAAAAACGATTGAACCCGCCCACTTGCCATTATATTTACGAGATCAAGAGACGAAGAGTAATTATGTAAGCGAAACCATAGCAATTAACAATAATCCAACGACGTTAACCTCACACCGGATTCAACCATTAAAAGAAACGCTGGCGCAAGTTGAAAAACAATCACTTCTAAATGCCCTAGGTGTGACGAATGGAAATAAGCAGGAAGCTGCTAAGTTGCTGGAAATAGGAAAAACTAGTTTTTATGAGAAATGTAAATTGTATGATATTAAATAGCTTTGGCTTTTAGATCCACAAAAAGGTATATCTCCATACACTGAGATGTACCTTCTTTTAAAATGTTGAGAGAACGACTCCTACCCTTGTTCATATTCAATTCATATATTTTGTGTATAATCCTGTTTGTAGAATGGGAAGGAATGACGATAAATGGCGAAATTACTAATTGTCGATGACGATGCCAATATTCGCGAGTTGGTCCAGCTTTTTTTGAAAAAGGAAGGATTTGATTTGTATGAAGCTTCCGATGGGCTAAAGGCATTACAGTTAATGGAAAAAGTAAAGATTGATTTAGCAATCATTGATATCATGATGCCAAACATGGATGGCTGGGAGTTATGCCGCGAGCTGCGGGAATTCAGCGATATCCCCCTTTTAATGCTAACGGCTAAAGGTGAAACGGCCCAAAAGGTAAAGGGGTTTGAGCTTGGGGCGGACGATTATCTTGTTAAACCATTTGACCCGATTGAGTTAGTTGCTCGGGTAAAGGCTTTATTAAAACGCTATAAAATAACCACTTCACAAACATTAAATATTGGGGAGTTTATGTTAAATCAGAAAGCACATGAAATCTCTTTTGGAGATCGGGAATTGACAATTCCGTTAAAAGAATTTGAGCTGTTGTTTAAACTGGCAAGTTATCCTGGAAAAACGTTTTCAAGAGAAGTGCTTATTGAAGATATTTGGGGCTATGACTATGAAGGGGACGAACGAACCGTCGATGTTCATATCAAAAGATTAAGAGAGCGGTTTTCAGAAGTGGAGTTCCCGTTTCGTATCCAAACAATATGGGGGTTAGGATATCGGCTTGAGGTAAAATCATGAAGGGCAGAAAAGGTTTCCGGCATATCTATGGTTTCTTCATCTTTTTAGTAATGATCACTGTGAGTTTTTCAGCGGCTTACTTTATTGTCTCCTATTGTTATCAATTATTTGGTATTGAAACCTTCAATTATAGTAGGCACCTGATAACGACCATTCTTGGCTTTTTTATTTTTGGAGGTGCCGGGTATAGCCTTTCTAAAATCATCCGTTCCAAGCAGCGCCATCTTTTTCAAGAAATAATAGATGCCTTGAGGAGAATAGCTAGGGGAGATTTTAATATACAGCTTGAAACGCTGAGACGGGAGGATCCGTTTACCACGCTAATCGATCATATCAACCATATGGCAAAGCAATTAAAGCAAATGGAAGACATGCGCCAGGAGTTTATTTCTAATGTATCCCATGAAATTCAATCGCCGCTTACGTCAATCATGGGCTTTGCACGCGCCCTTCAATATGATCAGCTAACGCATGAGGAAAGGAGTCACTATCTCAGTATTATTGAAACGGAAAGCAAACGATTATCGAAATTAAGTGAAAATCTTCTAAAGTTAACCTCGCTGGAATCCGAGCACCATCCATTTGAACGAAAAAGCTACCGCTTAGACCAGCAAATAAGAAATATCATCTTGGCATGTGAACCCCATTGGATTGAAAAAGAAATGAATATGGATGTATTGCTAGACAAGGTCACCATCGTAGCGGATGAAGATTTAATGAGTCAGGTATGGACAAATCTTCTTCATAATAGCATTAAATTCACCCCGATTCAGGGAAGGATTCGTATTAAGCTCGAGCAAGTTGACGGCAAAGCGATTGTGAAGGTTTCCGATACGGGGATTGGCATTTCCAAAAAGGACCAAGTCCATATCTTTGAGCGCTTCTATAAGGCAGATAAGGCAAGAGATCGATCAAGAGGCGGAAGCGGATTAGGACTCTCCATCGTGAAAAAAATCGTAGAAATGCATGAAGGGACCATCTTTGTTGAAAGTGAAGAGGAAAAGGGAACTGTTTTTACAGTAACACTTTAGGTGTCAGGCACCAGCGAGAATTTTAGCCAAAAGAAAGGGCACCTTATCGATGAAAGGTGTCCTTTTCTTTTGGATGGTGTCAGGCACCAGTGTATTAAACTAGCAAACTCCTATTTAGGCAATAAAATAGGTGAGAACGGAAAGGATCACTGATATAATACACATCGCAATTAGCGGCCGAAGTGCCTTTGTCCGGAGATCCCGCAGGCTTACGTTCAATCCGAGGCCGACCATTGCTGCAGTTAGGATAAAAGTTGTAGCTGTTGAAATACTGTCTAATGCCCCTGTTGAAATCGGAATCGATTTGCCAAGCACATAGCTTCCAAACAAACTCATCAGAATAAAACCGATAAGGAACCAAGGAAATTCAATTTTTGTTTCACCTGTTTCTTCGGTATTTTTCCGTTTCATCCAATACATCAGGATAAAGCATAATGGAACAAGCAGCAGGACGCGGCCTAATTTTGCCAGGAGGGCAATCGCCAACCCATCCGGACCTGCCGGAGCACCCGCTAAGGCGACATGGGCAATTTCGTGAAGGCTAGTCCCGCTCCATATTCCGTAATCGATGGCCGACAACGGAAGAATTGGCCTTAGGATTGTATACGTAATTGAAAAAATCGTCCCCACAAGGGCAATGATTCCCACTCCAATCGCAGTATCCTCATCTTTTGCTTTCACAATCGGTGAAACAGCAGCAATCGCGGCCGCACCGCATACACCTGTACCAACACCAAGTAGTAGGACTAAAGAAGACTCCGCTTTTAATAGTTTGCCGAGCCATACGGTGGTTACTATCGCAAAGGCAATAACAAAGAGATCACGTGCAAGCAGTCCCAGTCCTTGGTGGAGAACGACATCAATGTTGAGCTTTAACCCATATAAAATAATTGCGAACCGTAAAAAACGCTTGGAAGAAAATTGAATCCCCGCTCGTATTTGTTCGGGGTATCCGAAGAATTGCCGGTAAAAGACGGCAATCACAATGGCACAGGCAAGCGGTCCAACATGATCAAAACCTGGTATTTTGGATAACGCATAACCCAATGCCGCAATAATGACAGTAAAGGCGATGCCTGCCAGCCATAAACCCGGAGAAGGTTTGGGCGCAGGCTTTGGTTGCTGCAGGTCGGCTTCATTACGTAAAGATAACGTTCTTGCACTTTGGCTCCCCATTAAGATCACCTCGTATATTTTTTTCTATAATCAGCATACACCTGTTTTATGTATAAGGAAAATAATGATATATAATATAGATGATAAGTAAAGTTGAATACATGATACTATTTTTAAAAGAAAGGCTGTAAAGGTCATTGGTGTTTTGTAACTATGTTGATGGAGCGGAAGGGGAATTTTAAATATGGACCAATATTTGGGGGTATTTATAAAAGTTGTTGAAAAAGAGAACTTTTCGAAAGCGGCAGAAGAGCTTCACATGACCCAGCCGGCAGTCAGCCAATATATTCGGGCATTAGAGGAATCCGTTGGAACAAGATTGTTGGAACGAAATAATAAGTATGTTCGGTTAAATAAGGCGGGTGAGATTGTCTACCATCATGCGAAAGAAATATTGGCACTCTATACCAAGATGCAGTATTTAGTCGATGATTTAACCAATAACACGAGCGGACCGATCGCCATTGGTGCGAGCTACACATTTGGCGAATATATACTACCGCATATTGTTGCTAGGCTTCAGGAGCAATATCCACTCATCAGCCCATCCATCAAGATTTATAATACAAAGGAAATCATTGAACTGGTGAATACCCATCAATTAGATATCGGAATTATTGAAGGCTTTCTGAAGGATGATAGTCAAAATTCAGAGGTGGTTTCTGAAGATAAAATGGTCATCGTGGCTTCATCGCGTCATCACTATTTAAAAAGGCAAGGCGAGATCAGCCTTGCAGAATTAGCGGAGGAAACATGGATTCTAAGGGAAGAGGGCTCAGGTACGAGGGAGGCTGCCGAAAATCTATTTCGAATGAATCGGTTTACACCGAAAAGGATCATGGAATTTGGGAGCACGCAGTTGATAAAGGAGTCGGTGGAGGCAGGGCTTGGAATTTCGCTGTTATCCCGCTGGGCTATTGTAAAAGAACTGACCCATGGCTACGTAGGGATCATTCAAGTGAAGGGACTGCCTTTTAAACGGAACTTTTCCATCCTGACCCATTCAGCCTTCCAAACCAAAGCATTAAAAACATTCATCGAAACACTGCGAGAACACCTAGCCAAAGCTGAACAAGAAAAACTATTCTAATGAACCGGGTGTCCGCCCCTGGTGGACAAGTGTACACGAGTGGTGCCTGACACCATTACTGTACCACCATTACTGTACCACCATTACTGACACCATTATTTTTATTCCCACTGTGCCTATTGGCGTAAGGTGAGTCATATGATTAGAAGAACGATTTATGCTTGTTTTGTTATCCAAGAATTGAGGAGAGGTGAGGTTCTATGCCGATTGATTGGAATGAGGAGGACCGGGTGTTTCATTTACACAATAGCAAGATTAGTTATTTGCTTCAGATTGTCCATGGGAAGTATCCTGCTCATTTGTATTGGGGCAAACGGGTGATGACGCTGCAGCCAGGTTCGATTCTCTCCTTTAAGGGCAGGGCGTTTTCACCGACAACGGAACCAAACGATAAAAACTTTTCACTTGATACGCTGCCGCAGGAGTATCCCGCGTTTGGAAACGGGGATTTCAGGACGCCAGCTTATCAGATCCGTGCTCCCGATGGGTCAACCATTACGGAATTTGTTTATGATTCCCATGAAATATTTCAAGGCAAACGCCCTCTCGAAGGATTGCCTTCAGCCTATGTCGAAGATGATACTGAGGCAGACAGCTTGGTGATAACAATGGTAGACTCCATGCTGGGGGTTGGGATGAATCTACACTATACAATCTACCGTGAACTTGATGTGATTACCAGATCCGTTTCCTTTGAGCACCTTGGCTGCCAGGCTGTTGAAATATATAAGTGTATGAGTATGTCGGTCGACTTTCATCAGTCAGATTGGGATTGGCTTCATCTTCATGGAACCTGGGGGCGCGAGCGTCACATCGAAAGACAGCCGCTACACCACGGAATTCAAACAATTTCATCAGCCCGTGGCTCAAGCAGTCATCAGCATAACCCTTTTATTGCGCTGCTTTCAAAAGATGCCAACGAAGAGTATGGCGGTGTTTTCGGTTGTACCCTAATGTACAGTGGGAATTTTCAAGCTTCGATTGAGGTAGACCCCTTTCAAACTTCTAGACTTAGCGTCGGCATAAACCCGTTTGATTTTACATGGCTGCTGAAGCCGGGGGAAACGTTTCAAACTCCTGAGGCTTTAATGGTTTATTCCGCCGATGGACTTGGCGGAATGTCGAGAACCTATCATAAATTGCTTCGCACGAGAGTGTGCCGTGGTGTATATCGGGACAAAACGCGGCCGATTCTCATCAATAACTGGGAAGCTACCTATTTTAATTTTAATGAAAAAAAACTTAAAAGTATTGCTGATGCTGGGAAAGAACTGGGGGTTGAGCTGTTTGTTTTAGATGATGGCTGGTTTGGGCAGCGTGATAATGACAAAAGCTCGTTGGGTGATTGGTATGAGAATAAGAAAAAATTACCGAATGGTTTAAAGGGGTTGGCTGATTATCTCCACACAAAGGGGATGCAATTTGGTTTATGGGTTGAGCCGGAAATGGTTTCACCTGACAGCGATTTGTATCGGAGGCATCCTGATTGGTGTCTTCATGTGCCAGGGCGGAATCGGACACTGTCTAGAAATCAATTAGTCTTGGATTTAAGCCGAGATGAAGTATGTGATTATTTAATCGAAACACTGACCCGCGTTTTTCGCAGTGCTCCAATCTCCTATGTAAAGTGGGATATGAACCGGAATATGACCGAAGTTGGTTCAGCGGCACTTCCTCCAGAAAGGCAAAAGGAAACGGCCCACCGCTATATGCTTGGTTTGTATCGAATTCTGGAAAAATTAACGGCCCGCTTTCCGGGGATTTTATTTGAAAGCTGCTCTGGCGGAGGCGGCCGCTTTGACCCAGGCATGCTTTATTACATGCCGCAAACATGGACAAGTGATGATACGGATGCGGTCGAACGATTGAAGATTCAATACGGAACAAGCATTGTCTATCCAGCCATTACGATGGGGGCCAATGTATCCGATGTGCCGAATCATCAGGTAGGAAGAACAACACCGCTTTTAATGAGATGCCATGTGGCAATGGCTGCCAATTTGGGATTTGAATTAAATATCGACAAACTTAGCAGTGATGATAAGAAAGTCATCATGACGGAAATTAACGAATATCATCAGATTAAGGACCTCGTCGGTTTTGGTGACCAATTCAGGCTGTTAAGTCCCTTTGATGGAATGGATACAGCGTGGATGTATGTTGCACCTAATCAGGAACATGCGGTTGTTTTTTACTATAAAATACTGGCGACACCGAATCCTCCTTTTTTTCGGTTAAAATTGCGAGGGTTAAATCCGCTGGAGAAATACAAAGTGAACAAGGGTAAAAAGAGGTATTTCGGTGATGAGCTGATGCAAATGGGGTTAACACTGCCGTTAATTAAAAAGGACTATACCTCTGCTATTTTTCAGATTGAAGCAGTCAAAAAGTAACTTAATAATAAATACAAGCTTATACTGTTAATAAAAGGGAGAGCTCTTCGATGGAAAAATACATTTTATCCTTAGACCAAGGGACCACAAGTTCACGTGCGATTCTATTTAATAAAGAAGGAAAGATTGTACAAGCAGCACAACAGGAGTTTCAACAATTTTTCCCAAAGCCAGGTTGGGTAGAGCATAATGCCAATGAAATTTGGGGCTCAATCCTAGCGGTCATGGCTTCCTGTTTAGCTGAGGCTAATGTAAAGCCAGAGCAAGTGGCCGGAATAGGAATTACCAACCAGCGGGAAACAGCCGTTGTTTGGGATAAAGAAACAGGGAATCCTGTTTATCATGCGATTGTTTGGCAATCCCGGCAAACCGCAGATATTTGTGAAGAATTAAAAGCAAAAGGTTATGACCAATTATTTAGAGATAAAACAGGCCTTTTAATTGATGCCTATTTCTCTGGAACAAAAGTAAAATGGATTCTAGATCATGTGGAAGGCGCAAGAGAAAAGGCGGAGCGTGGAGAACTGCTATTTGGTACGATTGATACATGGCTGATTTGGAAACTGTCTGGCGGAAAAGCCCATGTAACAGACTACTCCAATGCATCAAGAACATTGATGTACAATATTCATGAACTTAAATGGGATGAAGAATTATTGGATATTCTTTCTGTTCCTGCTTCGATGCTTCCTGAGGTTCGCCCATCTTCTGAAGTTTACAGCGAAACCGTTGATTACCATTTCTTTGGCTGTAATGTTCCAATTGCAGGAGTTGCAGGTGACCAGCAAGCTGCATTATTCGGTCAAGCATGCTATGAAAAAGGAATGGCAAAAAATACGTATGGAACTGGCTGCTTTATGCTGATGAATACCGGCGAACAAGCAGTAAAATCCGAGCACGGTTTATTAACAACGATTGCTTGGGGGATTAATGGAAAAGTAGAGTATGCGTTAGAAGGAAGTATCTTTGTTGCAGGGTCTGCCATTCAATGGCTTCGTGATGGGCTTCGTATGTTTAGAAATGCGGAGGAGAGCGAGAAATACGCAGGTAGTGTAACTTCTACAGATGGTGTTTATGTCGTTCCAGCATTTGTTGGGCTAGGAACACCATATTGGGATAGTGATGTACGTGGTTCGGTCTTTGGCTTAACTCGTGGTACAACGAAAGAACATTTTGTACGCGCCACACTAGAATCGCTTGCCTACCAAACGAAAGATGTTTTGACATCGATGGAAGCAGATTCAGGTATTTCATTGAAAGCTTTACGTGTGGATGGCGGCGCTGTTGCGAATAACTTCTTAATGAAATTTCAAAGTGATATGTTAAATGTTCCAGTGGAACGTCCGGAAATAAAAGAAACGACAGCATTGGGGGCTGCCTATTTAGCAGGATTAGCTGTGGGTTATTGGGAGAGCCAGGAAGAAATCGCTGCGCAATGGAATATGGATCATGCCTTTACACCGGATATGGTTGAAGAGGATAGAGATAATCTATATACGGGGTGGAAAAAGGCAGTAAACGCAGCTAGGGCTTTTAAATAACGTTTATTCATGATACACTACATTTAAGTTAATAATTGACAGGTGAAACCAGTGAGGCTAAACAAAGCGATGGATTTATTATCATTGTATTTGTGTGGTCTCTTTTTTTATCCTATTTGGAGGTATTCATAGTGGAAATTTATAAATTTTCAAGTTCAAATAGAGAAACGTTTCTACAGGAAATGGCTTCAGCACAATTGGATGTGCTTGTCATCGGCGGCGGAATAACAGGCGCTGGGATTGCGTTAGATGCTGTAACAAGGGGTTTGAAAACGGCCTTAGTCGAAATGCAGGATTTTGCTGCCGGTACATCAAGCCGGTCGACGAAACTGGTTCACGGCGGCCTTAGGTATTTAAAACAATTCAAGGTGAAAATGGTTGCAGAAGTAGGGAAGGAAAGGAAGATTGTCTATGAAAATGGTCCCCATGTAACCAGCCCAGAATGGATGCTCCTGCCTATGCATAAAGGCGGAACGTTTGGAAAGTTCGGCACTTCTATCGGCCTGCGCATCTATGACTTTTTAGCGGGTGTAAAA
Source organism: Neobacillus soli NBRC 102451 (assembly GCF_001591665.1). Lineage (GTDB taxonomy): Bacteria > Bacillota > Bacilli > Bacillales > Cytobacillaceae > Neobacillus > Neobacillus soli. Next base: position 100,866 of record NZ_BCVI01000042.1, read on the forward strand.
AAAGCGGAAAGAAGAACGATGCTCTCACCGGATGAAACCCTTCAGAAAGAGCCGCTCATTAAAAAGGATGGATTAACAGGCGGCGGGTATTACGTAGAATATCGCACCGATGATGCCAGGTTAACAATCGAAGTAATAAAGGAGGCAGTTGCACATGGTGTCAAAGCGGTAAACTATACGAAAGTGATTGATCTTCTTTATCGAGACGGAAAAGTGATTGGTGCAAAAGTTGAGGATTTATTAAATGGTACGATTACTGATATTTACGCGAAAAAAGTCATTAATGCGACGGGCCCTTGGGTGGATTCGCTCCGTGGCAAAGATCATTCGTTGTCAGGGAAAAAACTTCGGCTCACAAAAGGGGTCCATTTGGTAATAAATCAATCGAGATTTTCTCTAAGGCAGGCGGTGTACTTTGATACACCGGATGGCCGTATGGTATTTGCGATTCCAAGAGATGGGAAAACCTATGTGGGAACAACAGACACGTATTATGGCAACAATCCAATTCATCCGAAAATGACAGTGGAAGACCGGGCTTATATTATTCAAGCGATTAATTATATGTTTCCGAGGGCCTCTATTAAGGTAGAAGATGTTGAATCAAGCTGGGCAGGGGTAAGACCGCTTATTTATGAAGAAGGCAAGGATCCTTCTGAAATTTCCCGAAAGGATGAAATCTGGGCATCCGATTCTGGGCTGATTACGATTGCAGGCGGGAAGCTGACCGGGTATAGAAAAATGGCAGAAACTGTGGTCGACTTAGTTGTGAATCTCCTTCGGAACGAAAAGGCCCGCAATTTTCAAGCTTGTCAAACGAAGCATTTACCTATTTCGGGAGGACATTTTCATGGATCCGCCAATTTTGTTTCATACATTGAGGAAAAGGAAAAAGAGGGCGAGTTATGTGGATTAACGCTGGGGCAATACCAAAGGCTAGTACATCGCTATGGTTCCAATATTGAACGTATTTTTGAAATTGCCAAGACGTTTGACAGAAGTAACAAATACGGCTTGCCGCTTGAGGTGTATGTTCAAATTATTTATGGATTAGAGGAAGAAATGATTGTAAAACCAGTGGACTTTTTTATCCGCCGAACCGGGGCGTTATTTTTCAATATTCACTGGGTTCATGAGTGGAAACAGGCCGTCATGGAGTTGATGGAAGATGTTCTTGGATGGACATCGGAAGAGAAGCGCATCTATCAGGAAGAATTAGAAAGAGAGCTTAGGGATGCTGTTCATCCGAATGGAACGATATCGGAGTAATTAAGCAATCCAGGTCATAAAATATTTTAATTTCAAAACCTCCTGAAAATCAGGGGGTTTTTTGAATACTGTTTTTTCTATTACGAAGGCTAAATATGTATACTGGACAAGATATATGAAGTTCTCGCCTGGCATATGTATAAAATATCAAACGTTTGATTGATTGAGGATGTTGAAAATTCAGAATAATTATAAATCCGACTTGACTCATAGGAATATGTGTATTAAAATTTCATTAAATTAACTAGGGAGGAAAACAATGAATACCATTCTTATCATCGTCAATGTTGCTGTTTTACTATTACTCATTTTTGGTTTGTTTATGATGCAGAAAAAGCATGTTTCCTTTTCAAAGCGTGTGTTCACTGCATTGGGTTTAGGTATTATTTTTGGTTTTATTATTCATTTAATCTACGGTACAACACATGAAGTAACAATAGGTTCCATCGACTGGTTTAGTATTGTCGGTAACGGGTATGTAAAATTATTGCAGATGGTTGTGATGCCGCTTGTATTTATTTCAATTGTTGGGGCCTTTACAAAATTAAAGCTGACTAAAAATATTGGGAAAATTAGTTTTCTCGTTATCGGTATTCTGCTTGCGACGACGGCCATATCTGCGGCAATTGGTATTGGTTCGGCCTTAGGCTTCGGTCTTGACGGCATCCATCTAAATGCCGGTGATGCGGAAAAAGCAAGGAATGCCCTTTTAGAGGAAAAAGTGGTCGGGGTTCAAAATATGACAATCCCGCAACAAATCATCGAATTAGTTCCAAGTAACCCGTTTCAAGATTTAACAGGGGCACGCCCCACTTCAACAATTGCCGTTGTTATTTTTGCGGCCTTTATCGGTATTGCTTACCTTGGGGTCAGACGTAAGGACCCACAGCATGGAGAATTTTTTGCGAAGATTATTGACACTCTTTACGCGGTTATCATGAGGGTTGTCACGCTGATTCTTCGTCTTACGCCATATGGAATTCTTGCCATCATTACAAAGGTAACTGCGACAAGTGATTACCAAGCGATTGCGAAATTAGGGAAGTTTGTTATTGCTTCCTATGTGGCGCTCATTCTTATGTTCATTGTACATTTACTATTAATATCTTTTGCAAAATTAAGCCCTGTAAATTATGTGAAAAAGGCCTTGCCAACGTTAACCTTTGCGTTTACCTCACGGACAAGTGCGGGAACATTGCCAATGACAATCAAAACACAAACAAAAGACTTTGGAGTATCAGAAGGGATTGCCAACTTTGCCGGCTCCTTTGGACTTTCGATTGGTCAAAATGGATGTGCAGGGATTTATCCGGCGATGTTAGCCGTAATGGTTGCACCAGCTGCGGGCATTGATCCAACAAGCCCGACCTTTATTCTCACGCTTATTCTAGTAGTAGCGATTAGCTCCTTTGGTGTCGCAGGTGTTGGCGGCGGGGCAACTTTTGCAGCCTTAATCGTTTTATCCGTCATGAACCTGCCGATTGCCATTGTTGGTCTGCTCATCTCAGTTGAGCCCCTTATTGACATGGGCCGTACAGCCCTAAACGTCAGCGGTGCCATGACAGCCGGAGTCCTAACAAGCAAAGCAACAGGAGAATTAGAAACCGAAGTATACCAACAACCAAACGTTGTAGAAGCGTAAAAAAGAAAGGTGTCAGGCACCACGAAAAGACATTTGTCCGCTGTGGGCGGACAGACTTGTGGTGCCTGACACCATTTTTACTTAGTGGATTTTGCCTCATCTGATTTTTTGGTACTTTTGCTGACATATGGTTTGGCACTTTTTGCTTTGTTGGCACCTGCTTGCCAGCGATTCCAGCCCTTCTTGCCTGTTCCCCTGCCAGTTCCGCCTTTCCCTTTAGCGTTACTCATATAACCACAACCACTCCATTATTATTGTACGTTCGGCTAACCGTCGTTGGTTAGTTTAACACAAATTTTGTTGATGTGCTCTTAGAAGTTCGTTCATTTCTGGTCGAAAAACCCTAAGGCATATTTAATACCTTCTTCCACCTCAGTTGTTTCATAGCCTGATAAATCCTCATTGGTGATTTCTAACTTGGTCCTTGTTAAGGAATATCCGCTGTCCAAATTAATGTCAAGCATCACATCATACCCATTCGTTGTTTGCGTAATTTCAATAATGTCATAATCGCGAATGGCGGTTCCCGTTTCATATTCTAAGGGCTCAAGCTCTGACATCAAAACACCTCCAAATTTCTTTCCAACAAACATGTCTGAAATAGCTTATACAAAAAGCAGAAGGGATAAACATTTAATTTTTGGATTTTTAGCTGCCATCAAGTACCCATGGGATTTTCACAAATAAAAAGGGTTTTCTAAAAAAGCGCCGAATAATAGTTGAGTATTATATTTCCAAATGAAGGGGTTGAACGGTCAATGGAAATGGAAACATTATATTTGATTGATCAAAAAGCTGGCTTGGGTTTAGAGTTCAGCAAATTGGTTTCGATGATGAATTACACAAGAGTTACGACGATAGATGCGGTGAGAGAATTAACGATGGAGGAGTTAGACTTCCTTTATGATGACCAGGCAAATTCAATCGGAATGCTGTTAGCGCATATGGCTGATGTTGAAAAGGCGTATCAAATTATATCCTTTGAGAGCAGGGATCTAACAGATGAAGAGGTAAATCGGCTGAATCCTGGCTTAGACTTAGGAAGCAGTGCAAGAGAGCAAATTAAAGGGAATACGATTGACTATTACCTGGACCGGTTAACCGAGGTTCGGAACACAACAATCAAAATGTTTAAAACTCTGCCTGATGAATGGTTATTTGAGCAAACTCCTTTCTGGTGGAACCGGCCTGCAAACAATTACTTTAAATGGTTTCATGTATTTGAAGACGAGCTAAGCCATCGCGGGCAAATTCGAATTATCAAAAAAATGATGAGCAAGCGTAACGAGTCTTAAGCGGAAAAAGGATTCCACCGCTGGCAGGTCCCACCACTAAAAGGAATTAAAGCTGATTACATTTTTTAATTAAGGCGGTGATTGTCAATGTGCTTAATATTATTTGCCTATCAAGTTCATCCATCCTACAAGTTCATCGTGGCCGCAAACCGGGATGAATCCTTACAAAGGCCGACCGCCTCGGCTCATTTTTGGGAGGACAGTCCTGACATTCTCGCAGGACGGGATTTAGAAAAGATGGGCACATGGGTGGGGGTTACTTGCACCGGGCGTTTCGCTGCTTTGACTAATTATCGCAACCCAAAGGAAGTAACGGAAGGCAAGCGTTCACGTGGCGAATTGGTGGCGGGTGCCCTGAAATACAAAGGAAATGTTAAAGATTATATGCAAACTCTAACTGTGAACAAGGACCTGTACCCCGGCTATAATCTTTTGGCTGGGGATGAGAATGAACTATATTATTATTCGAATATGGGACAGAAGCTGCAGAGGCTTGAGCCTGGCATATATGGTGTCAGCAATCATTTGTTAAATACCGAATGGCCAAAAGTGCAAAAAGGTAAGGCGGGCTTGACCCAAATCATTAGCGATAAACAGGGGAATCTTGTAGAGGAGCTTTTAATTCTCCTCCAAAATGCAGACGTTGCTCCCGATGAACGCCTCCCGAACACAGGGGTTTCTTTTGAATTGGAAAGGATGCTCTCGCCGCTGTTTATCAAGGGGGAAAATTACGGGACGAGAAGCTCGACTGTTTTATTGATGGCAGATAAAGAAATGCACTACATAGAACGGGTCTATACAAAGGAAAGCTTCAATGATCAACGATTTACAATTGAACTTAAAAACTAATGGTGTCAGGCACCATCCGTTTGTGAATAAGCGAAAAGAGGGCGCCAAATTCAGTGGGGGGCGCCCTTTTCACGTCGTTTACCTTATGAGACATTCCTTAGTACCTTTTTTCTTTTCCAATAGGTATAAAAAATTGCGCTTCCGAGAAGTAAAGCGAGAATAAGATAGAGACTGTACTTGGAAAGATAGGTTTCAACCATAATCCAATTCTCGCCAAGTACTCTTCCAAGTGTAATAAAGGAGAAACACCAGATCATTGCCCCAATATAGGCAAAAAGGGCAAATTTTCTATAGGTGTAGCTGTTAATCCCCGCAAGATAGGCCGTGATGTGCCGTACCCCAGGAACAAAAAAGCCAATAACTAATAGAAAAGGGCCGAATTTCACAAATAACCTTTTTGTTCGATCCACTCTTTCTTCTGTAATATGAAGTTTAGGTCCAAACCTTTTTAAAAAGGGCAGCCCTAATTTGATCCCCAAGAAATAACTGAGTGAAATGCCTCCGCATGCCCCGGCGAATGCTGATAACAGCGAGGGGAGATAAGACATTTTTCCTTGAAAAACATTATAACCTACATAGGTGAGCAGAACCTCATCTGGTATCGGCAGTCCAATAATCCCGCCAACTAAGGCGATAATAATTCCAAAGTATCCGTAATGTTCAATTAGATGATTTAAATACTGCATAATTACACTTCCCTGCAACTTTCTAACTTAACTAAGCGGTAGACTGGACACCGTTTAATGAAACCATTTAAATTTCAATGATGATGGGGAGGATCATTGGTTTTCTTTTGGTGCGGGTAAATAGGTATTGGCCTATGGATTTTTTTATACTTTGTTTCATGACGTTCCATTGGCGAATGTTTTCTTCCTGCAGGCTATCAACTGTTTTTTTGACAAGAAGGTTTACCTCTTTTATAAGATCCTCGGAGTCTTTTACAAACACGAAGCCACGAGTAATGGTATCGGGTCCGGAAATAATCTGCCCCTCGTCCTTACTAAGCGTTAAAACAATGACCAGCATTCCATCTTCTGATAGCTGCTTGCGGTCACGCAGCACAATGGCTCCGACATCACCAACACTGATTCCATCTACATACGTTTCCCCTGATGGCACTTTCCGAGTCTGACGGGCAACGGAGTTTTCAATATCAACCACATCACCGTTTTTAATAATAAACGTATTTCCAGTCTCTACTCCAACGGACTCGGCTAACAAACGGTGATGGTGCAGCATTCGATATTCACCGTGAATCGGTATAAAATAGGTGGGTTTCATTAAGGTAAGCATCAGCTTTAAATCTTCCTGATAGCCGTGCCCAGAAACATGCATTCCGGTTGTACTGCCTGAGCCATAAATGACGTTGGCACCCAGCTGAAATAAGTTGTCAATGATACGGGAAACGTCCTTCTCATTTCCTGGAATGGGCGATGCCGCTAGGATAACGGTGTCACCCGGATAAATGGCTGCATCCCGGTAGTTGCCGGTAGAGAGGCGGGCAAGGGCAGCATTTGGCTCACCTTGACTTCCTGTACAAAGGATGGCTACCTTACCAGAATCCAAACTCTCCACATCTCGCGGTTCAATCAGCATCCCTTCCGGAACGTTAAGATAGCCGCGTTCCAGCGCAACCGAGACGACATTTACCATGCTTCGACCCAGCAGTGCAAGCTTTCGATTTGTTTTTAAAGCCGAATCGACAACTTGCTGAACACGACTCACATTCGAAGCAAACGTCGAGACAATCACTTTCCCCTCCGCCTTCATAAATGCCTCATCCAAATGACCGCCTACCATTTGTTCTGATGGCGTCAGCCCCTTGCGTTCAGCATTGGTACTTTCAGATATTAAAGCCAAGACACCATTTTGCCCGATATCGGCCATTTTATGAATATCCGCATATTGGTGATTCGCGGGGGTTAAATCAAATTTGAAGTCGCCGGTATGGACGACGTTCCCTTCGGGTGTATGAAAAACAATACCGAGACAATCAGGAATACTATGGCTGACTTTGAAAAAAGAAGCACCGATTTCCCCAAACTCAAGCTTCGAATCTGCGTCAATCGTAACAAGCTTTGTATCCCTTTTCAGACGATGCTCATCTAATTTTAATTCAATTAAACCTAAAGTAAAATGGGTCGCATAAATGGGTACATTTAATTTTTTCAAAAAGTAAGGAATACCGCCGATATGATCTTCGTGTCCATGTGTCACCACTAAAGCTCGGATTTTGTCCCTATTTTCTTCTAAGTAGGTAATATCAGGGATAATCAAATCAATTCCTAATAAACTTTCATCAGGAAACTTCCCTCCGCAGTCGATAATCACGATATCGTCGCCATATTGGATCACATACATATTTTTACCGATTTCATTTATGCCGCCCAGGGCGAAAATGGATAATGCATTTTTATTAATTCCCAATTTTAAATCCTCCCAATTTCAACTAAATTATTAGAAGTATTCCCAATTGGAAGCTGTTTATTTAAGATTACAAACAGTGTCAGCACTATCCATAGGTTATAGAAAATAAATGAAAAAAAACCCTTGTTTCGCAAGGGTTTTTCGTCTGGATAACATGGAGGCCAATCGTTATAAATCGCCACTCTGGAAGTCTTGCACGTTAAATGCAATGGATAATTGTTAATTAAATGGAAAGGTTATGCGGTATTTATCGATTTTTCTATACAATGTTCTTACGCTGACACCCAATTCGTCTGCAACTTGCTTTTTTCCATCATGATCATAACCATATCGATTGAGTTTTTGAATGATGAGTTCTTTTTCTGCTTCTTTTAATACCCCATGCTCTTTAAGAGAGTTGGAGGGCATAGTCCCCGGTTCCCTAACCAAAAAATTGGGTAGTGATGATTCTGTTAATTGGGTGCTTTTTTCCATGTTCATGCTGTACTCAATGACATTCTCCAACTCACGGATATTCCCTGGCCAATGATAATCCTTTAATTTCTTTAAAAATCCTTTACTATACGTTTGATTGAACTTGCCAGTACGTATTTGTAATTTGTCTAATAAAAATGGGAGTAACTCCTCGATATCCTCTTTTCTTTCCCTTAATGGTGCTAAGCGGAGTTGAATGACGTTTAGCCTGTAATAGAGGTCTGAACGGAACTGTTTTAATTCCATTAATTTTTCCAAAGATTGATTGGCGGCTGAAATAATTCGGACATTCACCTTTTTGGGGCTTGTTCCCCCAATTCTTTGTACTAAACCGTCCTGCAATACCTTTAGAAGCTTTGGCTGAAGATGTAGAGGAAGATCAGCAATCTCATCCAAAAAGAGTGTTCCTCTATCTGCCATCTCGAAGTATCCTGGTTTCCCTTTTTTTCTTGCGCCAGTAAATGCTCCTTCTTCGTATCCAAATAATTCACTTTCAAACAAGGATTCTGGAATACTGGCACAATTTATTTCGACAAATTCTCCCTTTTGAATCATGCTTTGTTCATGAATGAGCTTGGCTAGTAAGCTTTTCCCTGTTCCAGTTTCTCCAGTAATAACGATGGAGGAAGTGCTGTTTTTTATATTTTTAATAAGCTCTCTTATATTTTGCATTGCCGGACTGTTCCCAAGGATATAGTCGGTTTTTTCAAATTTTTTCTTATTTCTTGGGATTCCGCCTGTTTCGTGAAGGATACTCGTAATGATATCTGTTAATTTAGATATCCAGTAATTATATTCTTTTTTACGGGCAATCAATTTTTCTTGACCGTCTTGGGTAAAACTAACAAAAGAAAGGTATCCATAATTGGTGCCGTTTACCATTATGTTTTGCACGATTTCAGCCGTTGACGGACATTTATTTTGGAAATGACAGCCTTGACACATATGCATATGACCTGGCTTATGGACAAATTTAACAGGGTGTTCATATAGTAGTTTTTGAAAAAATGCATAATGAACACGATTTCCTTTCTTATTTCTATACTCTTCTGTTGTAGCAGTCAAACCCCCCTCACTATTGAAAAAAGCAATTTCTATCTGTAAAAACTCGGCAAATGTATGAATAACCTTGGTGATAGAAGTTATTGAAGGCAATATATCCCCTCCCAAATTTTTTCACTTTCAGGACCTTTCGTTCACTAAAAGTAAAAAGTATCGGTTGATAGTTACAAGGATGTCATACGTGCCTGAAAAATAGGGACCAACCACTTGGTATCTATTGTACGAAATAATTGGAATAATTGCAAAAGTGTCAATATTTTGTCAGTTGTGTCAATCTTGAATTGGACAATTTAAAAAACTTGTTGATTTTCCAACCTTTTTAAGTTGGCACGTATTTTGCATTGTAGTTTATATAGATAACTTTAAAGGATTTGCTTTATCAAATAGGGAGGTAAGTATGACAAAAAAGGAGCGTCCAAATATACCAACAATAATGCATAAGCAAAATGAAGAAATGTTATTGAGAATTAACGCTGAACCAAGTATGGAATCGGATTCATGCACACAGGGAGAATTCCATTTCATAAGAGAATGGAGCGAATTAGAAGCCCCAACTGACTTTGAATTAAAACCATATTTTGAGGAATCGCTAAAAAATAAAAATAATGTCAGCGTTGATAAGTATACTGACGTCCGTGGAGTTGGTTGCTGGCAGAATAATATACCACCTATTTATGATAAAGGGAATCAAGGACCAGAATTCATAACCTTTTATGCGGAAGAGTTCTATACGGTTCAGGGGCGATTTCAGGAATTTTTTGAATATCAAAGTTTGATAGCTGAGTTATTAGAAATGGATAGTGTAAAAATATCCACATTTGATTGGGGAAAAGCAGCAGCTATATCGATTAGAATGGCTTCCCGTATCACGGGGAGAAAAAAGATTCTTGTAGCAAAAATAGTTTCCCCAGAAAGATTTAAAATTATTCGCTATTATGGCTCTCCAGAATTAGAGTTTGCTTTTATTGACTATGACAAAGATACGGGTCTTCTAGATTTAGAGGATTTAAAGAAAAAAGTATCCAAGGAAACGGCCGCGGTCTATTTTGAAAATCCTGCCTATTTAGGATTTATTGAATCACAGGGCAGTGAAGTTGCAGAAATCATTAAGGAACATGGGGTACTGCTTATTGTTAACGTTGACCCTACCTCTTTAGGCGTACTCGCACCGCCAAGCCACTATGGTGCAGATATTGTTTGTGGAGAAATCCACCCGCTTGGAATGAATGGGAACCAACGTGGTGGTCAAGTGGGATTTATTGCAGTAGGAGACGAAGAGAAATTTTTCAATGAGCTACCCCCGCACTTAGTCAGTACTGTTCCAACAGGATTGCTCAGTCAAAATGAAATGTACGAGATTGGTCAAACCATTATGAAAAATTGTCAATATGCAGTTAGGGAACTGAATAAAATTCCGGGGGTAAAAGGCGCCAGATTCAGCTCACCTTTTGTAAAAAAATTTATTGTTGACTTTAATGGAACAGGTCTATCTGTGGAAACGATTAATGAAAGATTGCTAGAAAAAAGGATCTTCGGTGGCAAGGATCTTTCAATGGAGTTTCCGGAGAATGGTCAATCAGCACTATACTATGTAACAGAAATTCATAGCAGAGATAATATTGACGCTTTAATTGAAGCACTTAGTGAAATTATAAACAACGAAAAAAACAGGAAGAAAGGAGATTTGACACATGAAGGGGTTTCGGATGAGCAGCAAAGTTAATTATTTCTACCAGATATATGGGATTGAACCCCCAGGGAACATGCGGGCACGCGGACCATGAAGCCAAGCTAGGAGGATTTAAGATGGTTAAGAGAAACCGAACATAACATTTAGGACGAAAACCTTTTATCTAAGTCAATTTTTAAAAGCAAAGTTTTATGAGACAAATAACTTTATATGGGGTGAATTAAAATGAAGAAGAAGTCCTTAATTTTACTTATTGGTTTGCTGTTCCTTTTTGCTTTAAGTGGTTGTGGTTCAAATAAATCTAATGGTTCTGCAAAGACAGACGAAAAGAGCGAGAAAATGAAATTAGTAAGTGATGGGAAATTAACCTTTGGCATGAGTGGATTACTAAAGCCGTTAAACTATAAAGACCAAGGCAAACTAACTGGTTTTGATGTGGAAATCGGCGTGGAAATTTCGAAAAGGATTGGGTTGGATGCTAATCCAGTAACAAATCCATGGGAAACGATTATTCAAGGTCTAAAAGGAAAGAAATATGACGCAATCATCGGCAGTATGACGGCAACCGAAGAACGGGCGAAACAAGTTGACTTTACAGATCCTTATTATATTTCCGGCGCACAAATTTTTGTAGCTGATACCAATAATACGTTGAAGTCTAAAGAAGACTTGAAGGATAAAAGAATAGGCGTTGTACAAGCAAGTACGTATAAGAAAGTTGCCGAGGGATACACGAAGGACATAAAAAGTTATCCAAGTGATGTGTATGCGCTACAAGACCTTGGACCTGGACGTGTTGATGCAGTTATAACGGATAAAATCGTTGGATTTTCAGCAATGAAAGAATCAGGGTTAAAAATTAAGGATGTTGGCGGAATTCTTCAAGAAGAAAAAATCGCCATTGCGGTTAATAAGGATAATCCCGTGCTTTTGAAAAAAATAAATGAAGCAATTAAATCTATGGTTGAAGATGGCACTTACGAAAAGATAAGCGTGAAATGGTTCGGTAAGAATCTCCTAGAAAAATAACAGTAGGTGTTTTAGGAGTCGATTTTCCTAAGGGGGTTCAATAACCATGAATTTTGTAGAGAGTATTGTTTCTATTTTCCAAACCCATGGGATAGCATTTCTTAAAGCGACTGTTACTACCGTAGAGCTTACAGCTGTCTCCTTGTTAATTGCAATGATAATCGGGTTGATCTTTGCCTTTTTTAAAGTTTCTAACATGATCATCCTAGAAAAAATAGCCGATATATATATTTTCCTCGTTCGAGGACTTCCGCTGATTGTACAGCTTATGTTTTTGTATTATGGGATATCAAGTGTGTTTGTGCTAAGTGATTTTACAGCTGGAGCACTTGCGCTCGGGATTCACTCCGGTGCCTATATCGCTGAAATTTTTCGGGGAGCGATTCAATCGATTGACCGCGGACAAATGGAAGCTGCCCGCTCTTTAGGGATGCCATATGCACTCTCAATGCGCCGTATTATTCTACCTCAGGCCTTTAAAAGAGCCATTCCGGCATTGGGAAACCAATTTATTATTGGATTAAAGGACTCCTCCCTCGTAGCATATATTGCTGTTACAGAATTATTTAACAATGCTCTTTCTGCCCAAGCTGAGAACTATATGCCGTTTGAGACGTATTTTGTGGTTGGAATGTACTATCTATTCCTTGTTCTTATTTTCACACTAATCCTTCATAAAATTGAGAAGAAATTAGACGTAGGGAAGAGTAAAGGAGGTAAAGGGTTTGATCAAGGTAAAAAACTTATGCAAAGCGTTTGACGGACTACAAGTTTTAAAAAATATTTCTTTAGAAATTAAGAAATCTGAAGTAGTGGTACTGATTGGCGCCAGTGGTTCGGGGAAAAGCACCTTATTAAGATGCATTAATTTTCTAGAAATAAAAAATAGCGGAGAAATCGAGATTAATGGACAGCTAATCGACACAAACAAAACAGATCTTAACAAGGTACGGGAAAATATGGGGATGGTATTTCAGCACTTTAATCTGTTCCCGCATATGACAGTGCTGGCAAATGTGATTGAGGCACCAGTTCATGTAAAGAAGATAAGTAAGCCAGCTGCAATTGAAAAGGCAATGGAGATTTTGGAAAAAGTGGGGCTGGTGGAAAAGGCACATCAATATCCCGAACAATTATCCGGAGGACAAAAGCAAAGAGTAGCGATTGCCAGGGCACTGGCGATGGAGCCAGATGTAATGTTGTTTGATGAACCGACTTCAGCCTTAGATCCTGAGCTTGTTGGAGAAGTGCTTGAGACGATGAAGAATTTGGCGAAAGATGGAATGACGATGGCTATTGTGACGCATGAAATGGGATTTGCACGCGAAGTCGCAGACCGGGTGATTATGCTGGCAGATGGACAAATGATAGAAGAAGGCCACCCCTCTGTCTTCTTTACCAAGCCAGAGCATGAGCGGACACGCCGATTTCTACAACAAGTTTTATAGAGGAAGAATGGGAGTGGCCATTTTCTATTCATATTAATTCTACTAACCTTTTTTCAATATATTGAAGGAGCGTAAGACGATATGCTTTCTAGCCGTGAAGAAGTATTAAAATTAACGAATGAATTAGTAGAAGTAGAAAGTGTTGTTAATACCATTGGTGAGATTGATATGGCAAACAGTCTGTATCAACTGATAGGATCCTTGCCCTATTTTCAAAAAAATCCTTCCTATGTGATTAAGTCGGTAACAGAGCATGATGAAATCGAGCGGTATAATGTGCTGGCATTAGTGAAGGGAACAAGGGAGATAAGTAACAAAACTGTCATCTTAATGGGGCATATGGACACCGTGGGAATTGAGGATTACGGAAAATTAAAGGAAAAAGCGTGTTTCCCAAACGAACTTGTGAAAGCGCTATCTAATGAATCCTTGCCAAATCTTGTAAAGGAGCACTTAGATTCCGGTGAGTGGCATTTTGGTCGTGGTGTTTTGGATATGAAAAGTGGTGTGGCAAGTCATCTTTATCTATTAAAATACTATTCCGAGCATCCTGAACAATTAGCAGGTAACCTCGTTTTATTAGCAGAATGTGACGAGGAGGATAGTTCTCATGGCGTTTTATCCGCTCTAGGGGATTTCAAGCGGTGGAGAGATGAACATCAATTGGATTATCTTGCACTAATCAATTCGGATTTCGTCGCACCAAGATTTGTTGGGGATCCAAACCGATATATCTATAAAGGGACAGTCGGCAAACTGCTTCCGTCCTTCTTCATTACCGGTTCTGAAACACATGCGGGATCCTGCTTTGAAGGGCTGGACCCTAACTTTCTTGCTGCCGAGCTGACAAGACAGATAAGCTACAATCCTGATTTATGTGATGAATCATTAGGAGAAACCACCGTCCCGCCTGTTTCCTTAAAGCAAACGGATTTTAAGCCGACCTATACGATCCAAACAGCATTATCTGCCTATGTTTATTTTAATTTCTTTATCCACTCTTGGTCTCCAAGGGATGTCCTGATTAAGCTTAAGGATCAAGCAGAACTGGCGTATAGTCGTGCATTAAGTACCCTGGAAATGAGACACCGAAAATATTGTGAACAAAGCGGCCAGCCATTTTCCAAATTGCCGTGGAAAACAAGGGTCATTATCTATGAGGACATGCAAAAGCTCCTTGTCGACCAGCATGGTGAGGCCTTTTCGGAGCATATGGATCACTTTAAAGCAAAGCTGCTTTTAGATAAAACATTAGATACAAGAATGTTCGCAGCACGGGTCGTGGAGGAAGAATGGAACTGGATGAAAGACAAGAGCCCGGCAATCATCCTGTTTTATTCATCCCTTTATTCACCCCGGATTGAAATGACTGGAAAAAATGAACGGGAACAAAATTTGCTGATGGCATTGGATGGTGCTGTTGAGGCGGTGCAGCCACACTACCCATATCCGATTGTAACAAGAAATTTCTTCCCATATGTTTGTGATATGAGTTGTATTGCATTAAGTGATAACGAAGAAGGGATTCGGGCAGTGACTGAAAACAATCCAGGCTGGGGTACAAAGCATTACGTGAATTATGAAGCAATCCGGGATATTAATGTGCCTGTTGTCAATATCGGCCCATATGGCTACGATGCCCATAATCGATATGAGCGAATGGAAATACAGTACTCTGCTGAGATGGTCCCAAATCTCACAAATGAAGTCATCCTTAGATTATTGGGGATAGGCGGAAGGCAAACGACCCAGCATGCAGCTGACGAAACCATTACAAAAAGTTAAGGTTGGATGGCCAACGTACTTAATGAAGGATAGGTGATGATAATTTGAACGCAGGAAAATATTCTGACAGTCTACAAGATAAGCGTGTAGTTATCACGGGAGGAGCAAGTGGAATCGGTCTCGCCACGGCTATCCGATTTGCGGAAGAAGGGTCTGTTGTCACTATATTGGATATTAATGAAGATCGACTCCACAGTACTCTCAAGGAGTATCCGAAAATTAATTATGGAATAGCAGCCGATGTCAGTAATGCGGATCAAGTTAAGGCTGCTTTCGAAACAATTGATTCTTTGATGAACGGAGTAGATATCCTGGTTGCAAACGCCGGGATAAGTGTAAGAGCTAAATTTATCGATATCACTCCGGAACAGTGGAGAAAAGTACTCGGAATTAATCTGGATGGAATTTTTTATACTGCCCAAGAAGCAGCTAAACGGATGCTGTCTCAAGGGGAGGGGGTTATTTTAATGACAGCTTCAACGAATGGACTGGTTGGACATCCGCATTATGCAGATTATAATGCATCGAAAGCGGGTGTCAATCTCTTAGCCAGAACTATGGCATTAGAGCTTGCACCGACGATACGGGTTAATACAGTTTGCCCAGGATATGTTTTAACACCAATGCAGATAGCAGAATATACCCCGGAGATGCTGGAACAGGTTAACGAAAAAATTCCTTTGAAAAGGCATGCTCTTCCTGAAGAAGTAGCCGGTCTATATGCCTTTTTAGCATCCCGGGAGGCTGCTTATATCACTGGTCAGCATATCCCGATTGATGGCGGAGAACTGGCGTAGGATTCATCAACTGGTAGCTGAATATCAACTGAAGAGATAAGGAGTGTTTCGGTCAAATGATGAACTACGAAGAATTAATGCAGTTAGCCGGAAAAGTAGCATTCATTACCGGTGGAGCATCTGGAATAGGATTGGCAACAGCTAAACTTTTGGGAGAGGCGAAGGTCCGTGTTGTTCTGCTTGATATAAATGAGGAGCAAGGGTTAAAAGCGGTAAAGGAAATTACTGAAAGTGGGTCAGAAGCAACTTTCTTTTGGTGTGATGTCACCTCAAATGACGATTGTAAAAATGCTGTTAAAAGGGCAGAGGATATGTTTGGTAGATTAGATATTCTGTTTAATAATGCAGGTGTCATTCGAAGAAAAAATGTAGTTGACCACCTTGAGGAAGAATGGGATTTAGTCTTGAATGTTTCCTTAAAGGGTGTGTTTTTATTATCAAAATATGCCATCCCATTGATGGCCAAAAATGGCGGGGGAAGTATTATTAATACCGGCTCTGGATGGGGCTTAAAGGGTGGAGATGGGGCGGCTTCCTACTGTGCAGCAAAAGCCGGAGTAGTCAATTTAACAAAAGCAATGGCTATTGATCACGGGACAGACAATATTCGTGTGAATTGTATTTGTCCTGGCGATACTGATACCCCCCTTCTAAGGGACGAAGCGAGACAATTACACTTGGAAGAGACCTCCTTTCTCCACTCATCTGGCGTCAATCGTCCGCTTGGGCGAATTGGCACGCCAAATGATATCGCAAAGGGAGTTATGTTTCTCGCAAGTGAAATGTCATCATGGGTAACAGGAACCGTTTTAACAGTTGATGGCGGCGGCTTAGCATAAGACACTAAAATGGAGGCGAATAAAATGCAAAAGCAAAAAACTATGGTACACCCCTATATCCCAAATATGGTGCCAGAAATTCAAGAAGAAATGTTACAAGAGATTGGTGTAAAAAGTATAGATGTCCTCTTTGATGGGATTCCACAAGAACTACATTACAGAGGAGAAATGAATATTCCAGATGGGCTTTCTGAATATGAATTGCGAAGACATATGGAAAATATTATGAATAAAAATATTAGCGCAGGTGACAATTTAAATTTTTTAGGTGCAGGCTGCTGGCAGCATTTTATTCCTGCAGTGTGTGATGAAATCAACCAGCGCGCTGAATTTTTAACTGCCTATGCTGGAGAACCTTATGAGGATCATGGGCGATTCCAAGCATTATATGAATATCAAAGTTTGGTTGCTGAGCTTGTTGATATGGATGTAGTTAATGTTCCAACATTTGACTGGGCCCAAGCAGCAGCTACCTCCATCCGCATGGCTACAAGAATAACAGGTCGTAATGAGGTGCTTTTACCTAAATTAATTTCACTAGATAAATTGAAAGTCATAAAAAATTATTGCTCGCCTCATATTACCTGTACATTAGTGGATTATGAGGATCAATCAGGGCAATTGAATCTTAAAGATTTGAAAGAGAAGATGTCTGAAAATATTGCCGCTGTCTATTTTGAAAATCCCTCCTTCTTAGGGTTTTTGGAAGAACATGGCGAGGAAATTTCGCAAATCGCGAAGGGACAGGGCGCAATTACGATTGTGGGTGTTGATCCGAGCTCATTAGGGGTAATAGAACCGCCGAGTCATTATGGAGCTGATATTGTATGTGGTGAATTACAGCCATTGGGACTACACATGAGTTTTGGCGGCGGTCTGGCCGGTTTTATTGCCACGCATGATGATATTAAATATGTGCAAGAATATCCATCTCGGCTATTTGGCATAGCTCCGACCGAGGTTGAGGGGGAGTATGGATTCGGAGATGTATATTATGATAGAACATCCTTTGCGGTTAGGGAAAAAGGGAAAGAATCTGTAGGAACACAAACGGCCTTATGGGGAATTACTGCCGGCGTATATCTTTCCTTATTAGGTCCAAAAGGCATGTATGAACTAGGTCAAACCGTCATTCAAAACGGTTTATATGCCAGAAAACAACTAGGGGAAATTAGTAACTTAAAGGCTTCACGATTTACTTCGAGTAGTTTCAAAGAGTTTGTTGTAGATTTCAACAAGACTGGAAGAACAGTAAGTGAAATTAACGAATACTTACTTCAAAATGGTATTTTTGGAGGGAAGGATCTTTCGACAGATTTTCCAGAGCTCGGACAATGTGCATTATTCTGTATAACAGAGATTCACTTAAAAGAAGATATCGACAAACTGGTTTCTACTATTCAAGCATGCATAGAAAATAAATGAATTGTTATTGAAGGGATGCGAAAAGATGAAAAAAATAAAAAGAGATAGAAGCGTTCGTGATTTTCATCAAGCAAAGTGGGATGAGCCTATTATCTTTGAACTTCATCAACCGGGAGAAAGAGGCGTGTCAATAACTGCCGCTAATCCTGTGATTGTAAAAGCTGTAGGAAACGGTGTATCCAATCTTCCTTCACATTTAATAAGAAAACAAGCTCCAAAGCTTCCTGAAATAGCTCAAAATCGGGTGTTGCGCCATTATTTAAGGCTATCTCAAGAAACACTTGGTGCAGATTTTAATGTAGAAATTGGTCAAGGTACATGTACAATGAAATACTCACCGAAAGTAAATGAGGAATTTGCGAAGTCTTCCAAAATGGCTTCTTTACATCCACTGCAAGACGATAGAACTGTTCAGGGGATGCTGGAGGTTATTTATCAATTAGATCTTTATATGAGAGAAATTTCAGGAATGGACTATTTTTCCTTCCAGCCGGGCAGTGGAACGCAGTCATTATTTGCGATGGCATCCATTGTAAGGGCCTATCATGAAGCAAATGGTGAAGCAGACCAGCGGGATGAGATGATTACGACGATTTTTTCTCATCCTTCTCAGGCAGCAACTGCGGCAGTAAAAGGGTATAAAATCATTACGCTTGATCCAGATGAAGATGGATTCCCGGACATAAACAAATTAAAAGCGGTTGTATCTGAAAGAACAGCAGGATTTGTTGTAGCGAACCCAGAAGATACGGGGATTTATAATCCGAAAATAAAAGAGTTTACAAAAATTGTCCGTGATGCAGGGGGGATTTGCTATTATGATCAAGCAAATGCTAATGGTCTTTTGGGGATAACGCGGGCAAAAGAAGCGGGTTTTGATATGTGCTTCTTTAACCTTCATAAAACATTTTCAACCCCGCACGCCTGTGGTGGTCCTGCGACAGGTGCCCTTGGCGTCGTAGAAAGGCTTAAACAATTCCTGCCAGGTCCTATCGTTCGGCATGATGCTGGATATTATTCATTAAATAATAATTTAACAAACAGTATTGGCAAGGTTCGATCCTTTCATGGTGTTCCCCAAACTGTAATACGTGCCTATGCATGGATCCGCACGTTGGGTGCAGAGGGCTTGAAAGCAGTTGCTGAGGTTGCTGTCTTAAACAACAACTACTTGTATCACAAAATATTAAAAATTAGAGGTGCGAGTGCTCCTTATATTAAAGGGAGTAGATTGGAACAAGTACGCTATAGTTGGGAACAACTAGCACGTGAAACCGGCGTGACGACAGAGGATGTACAGCGGAGGATGGCTGACTTTGCTCATCATTACTGGACGAGCCACCATCCATATGTTGTGCCAGAGCCATTTACACTTGAACCAACAGAATCATATTCTAAAGCTGATTTAGATGAATACATTGCTTCACTAACACAAATTTCAAATGAAGCATATAACAACCCAGAAAAAGTAAAAAGCGCTCCGCATAATAGCTCCATTCACAGAGTAGATGAACAAGATTACTTTGATCATCCCGAAAAGTGGGCAATAACGTGGAGGTCTTATCTGAAAAAGGCACAAAAGGAAGTAGAAGTGAAAAACTAGATCATAAAACGTAAAGAGCGTGTCCCAGGGCACCTCATTTTACGTAAAAAAGGGTGTCAAGTAACATGGTGGATAATTGTCCACGAGCCGTGACTGACACCTTTTTTCTATGCTATTTTTTTTTGTCATTTTTTTCGCCGAGTATTTGAATTTCTGGTGGTATCCGTGCACTTAATTGGTGCCTGACACCAGTTTTATTTTCTCACTAAGAGGTGGGCAAGTGCCTGTTGTAATAGAACCTCCCCTTATTCCACAAATTTCAGGTGGTGACAGGCATTGCCTTCATCGAGTATTGTTAGTATATATTGACGAGCTGACTTGGGGGAACACGATGTTTATGCTTAATCTTAGTACGCAAAAAAGACTGTTTATTATGTTTTTAGTGGTCGCGTTGATTCCGCTGTTAACATTGGGAGTTATCGCATATGATCAATCGTCTAAAGTGGTGAATGGAAAGCTGTCGAACTATAATCATTTCGCCGGAGAAAAGATTAAAACCCAGCTCGAGCAGATATTGGAGGATATGTATTATAGTGCTGCTGAAATAGAGCAGTATTTAGCAGATAATACATCGGTTAATTTGCAGCATCAACAGCCGCAAACATATGAGGACTTCAAAGTGGTAAACAATTTGGAGAGGCTCTTGCAGGCCCATAAAAAGGCGAACATTCGTGGGATTTATGTCATAACTTCTTCAGATTTTTACTACGGAGACTATGATTTTAATGTGGAACAATTGAAAAAACAGGATATTTGGAAGCGGACCATTTGGAGTGGCGATTCGGAGATCGGGATTTACCAACCGTCCTATTATAAAAACCATACATCCCATCATGTCCTTGGATTAATTGTTCCCTTGAAGTTCTCCTACGGCGTTTTAAACAATAGCTATCTATTAATTGAAACGGATATAGACGATTTATTTGACTTAATGACAGTATTGGAGAAGGACCTCCATTCTAGAATTACGATACGAAATGAACTAGGCCAACTGCTCTATCATTCGAAAAGTGCCGAGGAAAATCAGAAGGACGACATCATTTGGAAGGAACACACTAGAATCAATAATTGGGAATTTGAAATTCGCATACCACGGGATAAGTTTTATCAATCTTCTCAAGTGATTTTTAAAATAGTTTCAATCGGGATATTGATTGCATTAATACTTGCCCTCATCCTTTCTTATGTCTTTTCCAGTCGGTTTACAAAAAGAATTTTGAAGCTGAAATTTGCCATTGATGAAGTAAGTAAGGGAATCATTGATACAAAGCTGTCCGTCGATACAAAGGATGAAATTGGGAAACTTGGCTTACACTTTAATCGGATGGTTGAAAAAATAAGACAATTAATGGAGGAAGTACGGGAGAAAGAAGCAACCAAGCGCGAGGCGGAAATGAAGGCGATTCATTACCAAATTAACCCGCATCTTCTGTTTAACACGTTAAATACCATTCAGTGGAAAGCTCGAATAGATGGGAATGAAGAGATTGGGAAAATGCTTCTGCATTTAACGAAGGTTCTAGAAGGCAATTTAAATTTCAATATGGAACTGATTTCTATAAAAGAAGAGTTACTGGCGATTCGGCATTTCTTTGCCATTCAAGAGTTAAGGTACGGACCGAACTTTACTGTTTCTGTGAATATGAACGAGAATCTTAAACAAGGGTTGATTCCAAGGATGACTTTACAGCCCATGCTCGAAAATATTTTTTTCCATGCTTTTGAGGATGGTACAGGAAATATTAATCTGGAATTTACAGAGAACAATGGATATTTTCAACTTGTCGTCATGGATAATGGAAAAGGAATATCAGAGGAAAAGCTAAAAACATTATTTACAAAGCCAAATGAGAAAGTACGGGGTGGAATTGGGCTTTACAATGTATATCAGAAGTTTTATATCCATTATGGGAAGGACTTTTTAATCAATACTGATTCAGTGGTAGGTAAAGGGACAGCTATTACAATAACTTGGCCAATAAGGTGGGTGGAGGAATATGATGAACATGGCAGCCATTAAAGTCTTAATCGTCGATGATGATACGATTGTTCGCCGGGGGTTGAGGGCAACAATTGATTGGGATAAGTTCGGTATGACCGTTGTGGCGGATGCCCCGAATGGAAAACGTGGCTGGGAGGAATTTTTGAACCATCACCCTGATATTGTCATTACCGATATCGTCATGCCGGAGGAGAATGGACTAGAATTTTCTCGGAAAATAAAAGCCCATGCACCTGGTACGAAAATTCTCTTACTCAGTTGTCATCGGGATTTTGAGTATGCGCAGGAAGGGTTAAAGCTAGGCGCTTCCGGATATTTATTAAAAACGATATTTGATGATCAAGAACTAGAGCATTTTTTAACTGCTTTTCAAAAAGAAATTTTGGGAACACCGAAAAAAATGAATTCAGATTTTCCTGGATTCCAAGAACCCTTCCTATTATGGCTGAGCGGGTATAAAAATGACTTTGAACAAAGGTTGGACGAGCTGTTCAGGGATAAATGGAGCTGGATGAATGATTCCTATTTTGCCTATTTCGTTCAGAATATGCCTCCAACCGGTCAGGAGATGTTTACTCAATCACCGAAATTCGTCCCTTTGACCTTTGGAACAAATTTGAGCTATTTCTTTATTGATGAGTCTTTTCACCAGGAATTTTTAGCCTATTTAACAGAAACAAAGGTGGTGCGACCGGATTTGAATTGGATTCATGCAGGCCCGTTATCCGGGAAGGAAGAATGGATGAAATCCGTGAGGGGGTTCCATCATGCCGAGCGTGAGGACGGGCACTTGCATCGTTATCCAATGGTGATTTTACATGCGGTGGAGTATATCGTAAGAAATTTGTCAAACCCTATGACAGTATCAGACATTGCTGAGGAAGTGGGCATGAGCAGGAGTCACTTAAGCACCTTATTTAAGAAAAAAATGGGCGGGAGTATCCATTCCTTCATTGAAAAGAAACGACTCCAGCTTTCTAAACAGTTATTAAAAGAATCCACTGTGAACATTCAGGAGATTGGTGAGCAGATTGGAATTCAAGATGCTAAGTATTTTAGTAAGTGGTTTAAACGGTGTACTGGTTTTCCCCCATCTTATTATCGAATCCAACAAAAAGACGATGAGAAGCTAACAAAATGACGATAAAGAGAAAGAATAGTCCAAAAATACACGAATTTCAAAACAAATAGATGTGTTTAACCGCTTTCAGACAAGATAAAATGAAAGCGGTTATATTTTTAATAATTAGAAAAAATGAAAAGAGGGGTCCTATGAAGAAAAAGAATATGTGGTTTTCGCTGATTTTAGCAGTAGTTGTCCTTGTCATGAGTGCATGCAGTTCAAACAATGCATCTGTTGATGGGAAAAAGGATGGAAAAACTGTTCTACGCTTTGCGACTTGGGATACAGGGGACACATTGAAAATTCAACAGGATATTGCTAAAGCCTTTGAAAAAGAAAATAAAGATGTAAAAGTGCAGGTAGAGGCTTACGGAGATGGGTTTGATCAAAAAATCGCCGCTTCGTTTGGAGCAAAAAATCCCCCGGATGTTATGTATATGTGGGATTTCACTACTTATCATCAATCACTTGAACCACTTGACTCATTTGCACAGAAAGATCCCGATATTAAAATGGACGATTTTTACGAAGGATTGTTTAACTATTCTAAAGTAGACGACAAGCTGTATGGAATGCCTGCCGGTTTCTCGACAATGGTTGTCTATTACAATAAAAAACTATTTGATGAGTACCAGATTTCTTATCCAAAAGAAGGCTGGACATGGGATGAATTTAGAGAGATTGCGAAAAAGTTAACAGATAAAAGCAAAAAACAATATGGGTTTGCCGTATCATCTGAGCCAGATACGTATGATCTGCAAGGATTGGTTTGGAGTAATGGCGGCAGCTTTATTAGCGAAGACGGAAAGAAAATTGATGGGGCAATGAATAGCCCGGAAACAGTTGAAGCACTGCAACTGTATGGTGATATGGTGAAAGACGGCATCGCTGTTTCAACCGGTGGGAAAAACCAACAAAGCGCAAGTGATATTTTCAAAGCAGGCAAGCTTGGGATGTTAATAAACGGAATTTGGCCGATTCAAGGATACAAAGATGCAAAAATTGATTTCGGAACAGCAATGACTCCATCATTCGGTTCTAAGCCGGTAAAAGGGTTAATCGCCTCCTCTTCGATTTCCATTGCGAAGGATTCAAAGCAAAAGGACTTAGCATGGAAGTTTGTGAAATTCTTTTCTTCTGAACAAGCAATTAAGATGAGAACAGCTGATTTACCTGTTCGTAAAAGTGTTGTTGAGGTAACAAAAGTTAACGAAGATCCATTATATAAGCCGTTTTATACGATGTTAGAACAAGCAACAAACACACCTGCATTTTTACTAAATAAAAATTGGAATGAAGTAAACCGTAACCTGTCTGCTGCCATTAATGCGGCTATGCTTGGACAAGATGCGAAGCCATTGCTTGATAAAGCAGTGAAAGAATCGGAGAAATATATCGCGAAATAAAAAGTATGGGGGCTCTACATTCTAAAGCGGTGTAGAGCTTTTTAGAAAAAAGGAGAGGGAGGTATTTATGAAATCAGACTTAAGTGTTAACATCACACCTTCGTCAATCCAACTAAAGAGGAGAAATAAATGGACAAAACTCATTCCGTATCTTTTTATTGCCCCCTGGATCATTGGTTTTGTCGTTTTCACGCTAGGGCCATTATTGTTTTCGTTTGTGATTAGTTTTTTTGATTGGCCGATTGTCGGCGAAAGGAAATTTATCGGATTCTCAAACTATATCACTATGTTTACGGATGATCCGCTGTTTTGGCACTCTTTATGGGTCACAGTGAAGTTTGCGCTGTTTTTTGTTCCAATAAATATTATTCTGGCATTATTACTTGCAATTTTATTAAACCAAAAGGTAAAGGGAAGCTCCTTGTTTCGCACGTTTTTCTATGTCCCCTCTGTTATTTCCGGTGTTGCGCTTGCTATGATCTGGGGGACGGTTTTCGATGGAGAATACGGAATATTGAATTATTTACTCTCCTTAATTGGGATTGAAGGGCCCAATTGGTTAAATAGCACAAGCTGGGCGCTCGTTGCAATGGTCATTGCAAGTTTATGGGGGCAAGGGACGATGATGCTGATCTTTTTAGCAGGATTGAAAAACATCCCCCAAGATTTATACGAAGCTGCAGAAATTGATGGCGCGGGAAAAATCTTTCAGTTTTTCAAAATTACCGTGCCCTTATTATCGCCTACGATTCTGTTTAATTTGATTATGACGATTATCGGTGCGTTTCAACAGCTGACGCTCGCACTGGTATTAACGGGCGGGGGACCGCTTCAGTCCACGTATTTCTATGCGATGTATGTTTACGAAAATGCGTTTAAGTATTTCAAAATGGGTTATTCATCGGCAAATGCATGGATCATGTTCCTCATTGTGTTAGCCCTCACCTTACTCGTATTTAAATCGTCAAGCATGTGGGTCTATTACGAAAATGAAGTGAAGAACGAAAAATAATGAGCGAAATGGAGGTGCCTGCCGTATGAAAAGGAAAAAGAGTGTACGAAAAAGTTTCGTATATGGCCTATTAATTGCTCTTTCGCTGTTATTTCTCTTGCCGTTTTTTTGGATGGTGATGACATCACTGAAGGGGCCGGAAGAGCTTAGTCAGTTTCCGCCAAAACTATTTCCTTCCGAATGGCATTTCGAAAACTTTGCAAAGGCTTGGAACAGCCAGCCATTTAATCTTTTCTTAATTAATAGTTTGATTGTAACGGCACTTACGACGATTGGACAAATTGTTTCATCTACTCTTGTTGCTTACGGGTTTGCCCGGTTTAAATTTAAAGGGCGAGACAGTCTCTTTATTATTCTGCTGGCGACAATGATGATCCCGTGGGAAGTAACGATGATTCCCCAATATATGGAGTTTAATTTATTTGGCTGGATTAATACGTTGAAGGCATTAATTATTCCTTCATGGTTCGGTTCTGCCTTCTATATCTTCTTGCTGCGCCAATTCATCATGTCGATTCCGAAAGAATTGGATGAAGCGGCGAGAATAGACGGGGCAAATGTGTTCCAAATTTATTACAAAATCTATCTGCCGTTGGTATGGCCGGTCATTGTGTTAATTGCGGTATTCAATATTTTGGGAAGCTGGAATGATTATTTGGGTCCGCTGATTTTCTTAAATGATCAAAGTAAATATACGTTGACCCTTGGGCTGGCGCAATTTAAAGGTGTTCATGATGTGAATACGAGCGGGATCATGGCCGTAACCTTCTTAATTAGTATTGTCCCTCTTGTTATATTCTTCCTGGCACAAAAGAAAATTGTCGAGGGTGCACAAACAACTGGTTTGAAATAATTATATCGGGTGAGTTTTGTAGGAGGAAAAAAGCAATGAAGGTTGAAAATATGAAGCTTCCATTTAGCCGTTATGGTTCCTATCTAGTCATTTCTCCACTGTATGGCCGGAATAGAGACCCGAAATCATTATATATCCGTCATATCCGCGGTGGAGATGAGAAAGATGGAGCGATTTTTAAAATAGAACTTGTTCGAGGAAATCAAGAGATTGATTATGAAGTGGAATGGGCCCCCCATGTTTTAAAGCTTATTGCAACGGATGGAAGTCTTGATATCGTTGAATGCTGCTTTAGTTCGGATCGGACGATTCGAATAAAAGGAGCGGATGTGGGGGTTAAACTCACGGCGATAACAGGCTCCTATGATTATGCATTGGCTTTTCCGGATCAAACTTGGGAGATTAATAGCTTTTTACAGGAACGGCGCTTTCGCATTATTCCATTAGAAGGCGATCTGAATGTGGATGCCCCCTTTGAAGTAGATAAAAGCAAGCATATAACGGTGCACTGTGACCCCAATCCCATAAGCAAGACATTTGATATGGCTATTTCAGAATATCAGCTTATGTTTCAACACGATCATGCACTTGAAATGCCCTTTCGTGACAATGCGGAACAGGCAGCTAATGACTATCAACAGTGGCAGGAGAACACGCTGCAGGTTCCTTCCAGCTTTCAAAAGGGGCATGATTTGGCATCGTATATTACTTGGTCATGTGTGGTGAAACCAGATGGATTATTAACTAGACCAGCAATGTATATGTCGAAAAACTGGATGACGAATATTTGGAGCTGGGACCATTGTTTTAATGCAATGGCATTAAGCGAGCACCAGCCCGAGCTCGCCTGGGATCAATTTTGTATTTTCTTTGATCAACAGGATGATTCCGGAGCATTACCAGACTTTTTAAATGATCAATGGGCATTATGGAACTGCTGCAAGCCACCGATTCACGGATGGACCTTAAAGCACCTGATGAAGAATACTGCGTTTGTTACGCTTGAAAAATTGGCAGAAGTGTATGAACCGCTTGTCAAGTGGACAAAGTGGTGGCTTCGCTACAGGGATGATGATCTCGATGGAATCCCGCAATATAATCACGGCAATGACAGCGGCTGGGATAACAGCACGATTTTTCACAAAGGAACCCCTGTGGAAAGCCCGGATCTATCTTCGTTCTTAGTGCTGCAAATCGAGGTTCTGGCAGAAATAGCCGGTAAGCTTGGAAAACTGGATGAAGCCAATGAATGGATGCTTAAATCACAAGAACTGTTATCTAAAATGATCGATCATTTCTGGGATGGAAAACAGTTTACGGCAAAGCGCTCAGGCAGCCATGAAGTCATTGAATCGGACAGTCTCGTTTTATCTATTCCACTCATTCTTGGAAAACGGCTGCCGGCGGAAATTCTAACTAGATTAGTAGATGATATTAAACATAAGGGCTTTTTAACTGAGCATGGATTGGCAACGGAGCTTCCGGAAAGCCAATTTTACAAGCATGATGGCTATTGGCGCGGCCCGATTTGGGCGCCGACGACATTGCTGGTAGTGGACGGATTGATTGCATCCGGGGAAAAGGAGCTAGCCCTCGAAATAGCGAAGCGCTTTTGTAAGATGGCAGCTACATCCGGCATGGCCGAAAACTTTAATGCCCTAACGGGAGAAGGCCTGCGCGACCCTGCCTTTACCTGGACATCAAGTGTATTCCTAATTTTGGGTCACTTATTGCTGGAAAAGTAAACAAATAGATGGAGGAATGAGAATGGTAAATCAAGATTATTTCGGATTAAAAGATAAAGTTTGTGTGGTAACAGGCGCTGCATCTGGAATCGGTTTGGCGACGGCAACGCTTTTAGGGGAAGTTGGTTCTAAAGTGATTTTGTTAGATATTAATGAAGCCAATGGGCAAAAAGCGGTTGCCGACTTAAAAGAGAAGGATTTTAAGGTTGAATTTGTTCGCTGTGATGTAACAAATGCCGATGATTGCATGTCAGTAAGAGATTTTGTTGAAGCGAATTACGGTGCAGTTGATGTCCTATTTAACAACGCGGGTGTCATCAGAAGAAAAACGGTTGTCGATTTAGAAGAGTCAGAATGGGATTTAGTCATCGATGTATCGTTAAAAGGGGTTTATCTTCTATCAAAATATTTAATTCCGCTTATGGCAAACGGCGGCGGAGGCAGTATTATCAACACCGGCTCCGGCTGGGGATTAAAAGGCGGAGATCAAGCAGCCGCTTACTGTGCAGCGAAGGCTGGAGTGGTGAATTTAACAAAAGCGATGGCAATTGACCATGGACCGCAAAATATTCGTGTGAACTGCATTTGTCCTGGGGATACGGATACACCGCTGTTAAGAAGTGAAGCGAAGCAATTAAACCAGCAAGAAGACGCCTTCTTAGTATCATCTGCAAAAGGCCGGCCGTTAGAAAGACTTGGAACGCCAAGAGACATTGCGAAGGGTGTATTATTCCTGGCAAGTGACTTGTCTTCATGGATTACCGGTACAGATTTAATCGTTGATGGCGGCGGATTGGCGTAAATTTTTCAGAAAAAACAAGGTAATGACTAATAGGAGGTTATTTTCATGTCACAAAAGGTACATCCTTATATACCAAATATGGTCCCTGAAGTACAGGCTGAGATGTTAAAGGTAATAGGCGCGGAATCAATTATGGAGTTATATTCTTGTATACCAGAAGAATTGCAGTTCAAGGAAGAGATGAAGCTTCCTCCTTCTTTAACGGAGTATGAACTGAGACGCCATATTGAAGGGCTATTGAATAAAAACACCAGTACAAAGGAAAATTTGAATTTTCTAGGGGCGGGCTGCTGGCAGCATTTTATTCCCGCTGTTTGTGACGAAATCAATCAACGCTCTGAATTTCTAACGGCGTATGCTGGGGAACCGTATGAGGATCATGGCCGTTTTCAGGCACTATTTGAGTATCAGAGTTTAGTAGCTGAATTAGTCGATATGGATGTTGTCAATGTACCGACATTCGATTGGGGACAAGCGGCAGCTACCGCTGTTCGAATGGCAGCCCGGATAACCGGAAGGAATAGAGTTTTGCTTGCTAAATCGGTTGCACCGGAACGCAGCAAAATCATGATTAATTACGGAACACCGGATTTACAATTCGAGTTTGTTCAATTTGATACACAATCAGGCGCCATGGACTTAGCGGATTTAAAAGCAAAATTAACAGATGACGTTGCTGCTGTTTATTTTGAAAACCCATCCTATCTTGGGTTTATCGAGGCACAAGGACCGGAGATTTCGAAGCTGTTAAAGGGAAATGATTCTCTAATGGTAGTCGGGGTCGATCCCATTTCACTTGGAGTCTTGGCACCGCCAAGCCATTATGGTGCTGATATTGTCTGCGGGGACTTACAGCCGCTTGGCATGCACATGAATTTCAGCGGCGGTCAAGCTGGATTTATTGCCACTCGTGATGAGGTGAAATTTGTTCAGGAGTACCCATCAAGATTGTTTGGGATTGTTCCTACCGTAAAAGAAGGGGAATACGGTTTTGGCGATGTCGCTTATGAACGGACGTCCTTTGCCTTAAGAGAAAAAGGAAAAGAATCGGTGGGTACCCAGACTGCCTTATGGGGAATCACAGCCGGTGTATATTTAGCACTGCTTGGACCAGAAGGAATGCAGGAAGTCGGCCAAACGATTATGCAAAATAGTCAATATGCGGTGCAGCAATTAAATCAACTTACCGGTGTAACAGGTTCTCGTTTGGAATCACCATTCTTTAAAGAGTTTATCGTTGATTTTAATCAAACCAGACTTTCGGTCGAACAGATTAATCAAAGACTGATCGAGAAGAAGATTTTTGGCGGAAAAGATCTTTCACAAGAGTTCCCTGAGTTTGGTCAGTCGGCACTATTTTGTGTAACCGAGGTTCATACGAAAGAGGATATTGACCATCTTGTTCAATCGATTAAAGAGATTTTAACGAAATAGAGAGGAGTTTTTTGATATGCAAAGGATAAAGCGTACGAGCAAAACCCGTGATTTTCACCAAGCAAAATGGAATGAGCCAATCATTTTCGAACTCCATCAGCCTGGGGAAAAGGGTGTGGAGCTGCCGCCGGTAAATAACGATGTTGCCTTAGCTGTAGGTGATGGGACATCGGTTATTCCTGAAGCGATGCAGAGAAGGAATAAGCCGAATCTTCCTGAAATTGGCCAGGCACGTGTGTTGCGCCATTATTTAAGACTGTCACAGGAAACGCTTGGTTCTGATTTTAACGTAGAAATCGGCCAAGGAACATGTACGATGAAATACATCCCCAAAATTAATGAACTGTTAGTTCGTGATCCGAAAATGATGGAGCTTCATCCATTGCAAGACGAAGGAACCGTTCAAGGAATGCTAGAGATTTTCCACAACCTCGATTTATGTATGCGAGAAATTTCAGGAATGGATTATTTCTCCTTCCAACCGAGCAGCGGCACGCAAGCACTGTTTGCCATGGCATCGATTGTAAGGAAGTATCACGAATCGAGAGGAGAAGGGGAAAAGCGGGATGAAATTATTACTACTATTTTCTCACATCCTTCACAGGCAGCAACAGCAGCTGTAAAAGGCTATAAAATTATCACCCTGCATCCGGATGAAAATGGTTTTCCTGATATTGAAAAGTTAAAAGCAGCCGTGTCGGAAAGAACTGCGGGCTTTGTCGTGGCAAACCCGGAAGATACAGGAATCTTCAATCCAAGGATTAAAGAGTTTACCGATATTATTCACCAAGCTGGCGGTCTTTGCTTCTATGATCAGGCGAATGCTAACGGTCTTTTAGGAATGACAAGAGCAAAAGAAGCAGGCTTTGATATGTGTTTCTTCAATCTTCACAAAACATTTGCGGCTCCGCATATGTGCGGCGGGCCAGCAACAGGAGCACTTGGGGTCATCGCGGGATTGAAGGAATTCTTGCCGGCGCCAATTGTGGAACATCATGACGGCAGATATTCGCTTCAATATGATCTAGAGCATTCCATAGGCAAGGTTCGTTCCTTCCACGGTGTTGCGCAAACGGTATTACGTGCGTATGCCTGGATTCGCGCCCTTGGAGCAGATGGTCTGAAGGAAGTCGCGAAAATTGCCGTGTTAAACAATAATTACATGTACCATAAAGTTTTAGCAATTCGTGGTGCAAGTGCACCTTATGTCTTGGGCCACCGTCTTGAACAGGTCCGTTATAGCTGGGAGCAGATGACTTTGGAAACGGGAGTGACGACAGAGGATGTTACGTTACGAATGACAGATTTCGGTCTTCATTACTGGACAAGCCATCATCCATATATCGTAAAACAGCCGTTCACTCTTGAGCCGACGGAGTCCTACTCAAAAGAGGACCTAGATGAATACATTCATGCACTAGAGCAAATTTCACAAGAAGCTTATGAAAATCCAGAAATCGTTAAAACGGCTCCGCATACTAGTACGATTCATAAAATGGACGAGCAGGATTTCCTTGAAAACCCTGAGAAGTGGTGTATCAGCTGGCGTTCCTATTTAAAAAAGACACAAGCATGCGAAACTGTTAAGTAAAATATAGAAAAGCGCAAGCGCCCTGTTCAGCGGCGTATGGCCTCCTCGAAAAAGCTAACGCTTTTTCTTCGAGCGATGATTATGCTGTCGAAGCCTTCCTTGTGGATCGCTCCAACTGAGATAAAGGAAACACGAAGAGCCGGAGGCGCATTCGTGCTTGACTTATCGTAGGGAGGAGAGCGAAGGACACTAGCCGCTAGGGCGCTGGAGCTGTACAATTCTCAAAGTCAAAAATTTATACTTTATTATTTTTATAAAAATCGGGGGACCAACATGAAAAAGTACTTATCTATTTTGCTTGCCATGCTTCTTTTAGTGGTATCCGCCTGCTCCAATCAATCATCTGGGGATAAAGTGAAAACAGGGGATTCCAAACATCCAGCAGGGACGATAACCGTTTGGGGCTGGGATGTTGCTGCGTCAACGATGAAGGCAGCTGTTGAAAGTTTTCAGAAGAAATATCCTGATGTTTTAGTAAAAGTGGAGGATTTCAATAGCGGCGATCTTTATGAAAAACTAACCGTTGGCCTCGCCGCAAGAGGTTCCGGGCTGCCGGATGTTGTGTTAATGGAGGATGAGCGAATTCCCGGCTATATCCACCAGTTTCCGCAAGGATTTTTAAACTTGAACAAGCTTGGATATGACCAGTACAGAGAAGCGTTTAACCCTGCAAAGGTAGCATCTGTTCAGGATAAAGACGGTAACTTCATCGCAGCCCCATGGGATATTGGTCCTGCGGGAGTATTCTACCGCGTTGATTATTTTAAAAAAGCGGGTGTGGACCCGAATTCTATCCAAACGTGGGATGACTATATAGCAGCAGGGAAAAAGGTTAAGGAAGCAACTGGTAAAAAGATGCTGCCAATTGATATCCCGAACTATGATGGCGTCTTTCAAATGATGATGCAGCAGCAAGGACTTTCTTATTTTGATAAGGACGGGAAAATTGCACTCCAAACAAAAGAAGCGGTTCGTGCCATGACTGTCATCAAAAAGCTCCATGATGAGGATTTAATCTTAAATAACAAGGGCTGGGATGGCATTGTTACGGCTACAGTTAACGGAGAGGTGGCAACGGTTCCTTATGGTGTCTGGTATACGGGTTCCATTATGGACCAAGCACCGGACTTAAAGGGAAAATGGGATGTATTTTTCTTGCCAAGCTTTAAAGAGGGCGGCACTAGATATGCAAATGTAGGGGGCTCATCCTTGTTAATCCCTGCTACTAGCAAAAATCAATCGGCTGCCTATGCCTTTGTTGAATTCTTTACCACAAATCAAGATTCACAAATGTTAGGCTTTGAAAAATACGGACTTTTCCCGTCTTTAAAGGAAACCTATAGTGCACCTGAGTTTACGGCAAATAGCGAGTACTTTAATAATAGTCCGATTTTCAAGAAGGTTGCTGATATTGTCGACGAGGTCCCAAAGATTCACCTAAACGAAAATTATGCAAAAGCCAGCAGTCTTATGGCTAATGCCCAAGCAGCGATATTATTGGAAAATAAATCTGTAGAATCTGCCTTAAAAGATGCTCAAAAACAACTTGAAAATGAAATTAAATAAAAGGCTTTTTAGAATGAGAGAGGGCGGTTTTGCTCCTCTCATTTCTATCAATGGAAGTATTCCATCAGCTCAGGGAGGTGCCATTAGTGGAAGAAACAGAAAAGGTAGTAAGCACCGCGGCAAATTATCGCACCAAAACTAGAAGAAATTTGTTGACTCCCAAAACTGCTCCATATGTATTTATCGCTCCGGCGTTTTTATTAATTTTAATTTTTACTGTTTATCCGGTCATTTCTTCTTTTATCCTAAGCTTTCAAGAGGTGCGGGGTATCGAGAAATCGTTTGTTGGATTAGCTAATTATACGCGCTTAATTCATGACCCGGTTTTTTATAAAGCGCTGTTAAATACGTTTCAAATCTTAATCATCCAAGTACCGATTATGATTTTTGTGGCATTGTTAATTGCTGTCGGACTTCATTCATCCCTGATTAAAGCAAAGGCACTGTTCCGAATTGCCTATTTCATGCCGGCGATTACAGCACTTGTTGCGGCATCGATTGTCTTTATGATCCTATTAGACGAGCATTTTGGATTAGTAAACTATTTCCTTTCATTCATCGGAGTAGACAAGATTCCGTGGCTGACCTCCCCATTTTGGGCAAAGGTCTCTGTGATTCTTGTTATGACATGGAGATGGACCGGCTATAATATGGTGATTCTTTTAGCAGGATTGCAAAATATCCCGGCCGATTTATATGAAGCCGCAAGTATTGACGGAGCAGGCAAGGTAAAACAATTTTTCATGATTACCCTTCCACAATTAAAGCCGGTGTTCATCTTTACAGTCGTCATGTCAACGATTGGCACACTTCAGCTGTTTGACGAGCCATTTATTTTGACACATGGCGGTCCGAATAGTGCGACCATGACCATTACGCTTTATTTATACGAAACAGGCTTTAAGTTTTTTGACTTTGGTTATGCTTCAGCCATTGCCTATGTACTCGTGCTCATCACGGCAATCGTTTCATGGGTTCAGATGAAATTGGTAGGTGACACAGAGGAATGATTACGTCAAAGAAGCTTTCAACAAAAATCTGGATGTATAGTTTATTGATCGTCGGTGTGATCCTATCTATTGCTCCATTCTATTGGATGATTGTTGGGTCCACTCATCCTTCAGGTGAGATTTTTCGCGTTCCGCCAAAGCTTCTCCCTGGTGGTTTCTTAGCGAAAAACTTTCAAACACTTAGCGAGTCATTAGGTATCGCGAAAATCTTTTGGAATTCCTTGTTCATTGCCATTGTGTATACCTTTGTCAGCACGCTTATTAGTGCGATGGCAGGATATGCCTTTGCTAAATACCGCTTTAAAGGAAAGAATATCTTCTTTTTTGTTATTTTATGCTCGTTGATGATTCCATTCCAGGTAACATTGATTCCACTATTTGAAATGATGGTGGCATTTGACTGGTTAAACACGTATCAAGCCATTATTTTACCAAGTCTTGCCGCGCCTTTTGCGATTTATTTAATGAGGCAAAATATGCAGGCGGTTCCCACTTCTATAATTGAAGCATCCCGAGTTGACGGTGCAGGGGAATTAAAAATTTTCTTTTCCGTCATTCTACCAGTGACAAGACCGGCACTGGCTGCTGTGGCGATCTTTCAATTTATGGCGCAATGGAATAGCTTACTCTGGCCGCTCATTACGCTAAACTCCAAGGAAATGTTTACCCTGCCTGTCGCACTATCAAGCTTAATTGGGATGGCGCGAATTGATTATGGCCAACTAATGTTAGGAACCACTTTGTCTACGATTCCGATAATGATATTCTTCCTGCTATTGCAAAAGCATTTTATTTCAGGGATTTTGGGTGGATCAGTTAAAGAATAAAGCTGTATTATTGTTTTTCGAAAAATTAAACCATTAAAAAGTCATCTTTGGGTGTAAAATTACACTTCCCCTGCGAATTATTTGGTATTTTAAGCGAGCTAAAATCATTTATCAGCGAATTTTATAGGTTTATCAGCGAATCTAAGCTATTTATCAGCGAATCAAAAAAGTAACAATCTTAAAGAGGTGTAGGTATGAAAAAGTTGAAAAGATGGGAAGACATCCATACAGATGGAATGAACCGGATGGAGGCCCGTGCCCATTATGTCAGCTTTCCTTCCCGTGAAGCTGCGGAAACGGGTGGTGCAGGAAAAAGCCACTATTATCAATGTCTTAATGGGACATGGAAATTTACGTTTCTGGAAGCACCTGAATATTGGCCTGATGGCTTTTATCAAGATGATTTGAATACAACCGAATGGGATGATATTACGGTTCCTGGCAATTGGCAGCTGCAAGGCTACGGAAAAATGCATTATTCGGACCTGTGGTATAACTTTCCGATTATTCCGCCGCGGGTGCCTACAGATAATCCGACTGGGATTTATCGCCGTGAATTTGAGCTCGACCGCAGTCTTGAGGGAGAACAATTAATCCTTCGTTTTAATGGAGTGGATTCTGCCTACGAATTGTATGTAAACGGTGAGTTTGCCGGCTATAGTAAGGGCGCGAGGATTCAAGCTGAGTTTGATATTACTAATCTTTGCCGTCAGGGCAGTAATACACTTACTGTCCGAGTATTCCAGTGGTCGGACGGTACGTATTTGGAAGACCAGGATATGTGGTGGCTGAGTGGGATCTTCCGGGATGTTGAACTGTATACAAAACCAACAGTCGGGCTTTATGACTATACCGTCAAAACGGAGTTTGATAGCGACTATCGTGACGCGACTCTATCGGTTTCGGTCAAGGTGACAGAACAACGTGGCCAAACGATTGTTTATGAATTAATAGGTCCGGATGGTATGAAACTGTTTAGTGAGGAAAAACAGGCGGATGAACCTTTTAGTAAATATGTTGCCGCACCTTTGAAATGGAGTGCAGAAGAGCCTAATTTATATCATCTTTATATGACAGTCAAGGATGCTGGCGGAAAAATCATTGAGGTAATTCACCAGCATGTCGGCTTCCGCACGATTGTTGTTTCAGGGGATACATTCTTAGTTAATGGTGTGGCGATTAAATTAAAAGGTGTGAACCGCCATGACTACAATCCTAAAACAGGGCGAGTGGTAACGAAAGAGGAAATCGAGCGCGATATTAAGACGATGAAGCAAAACAATATTAATGCACTTCGGACTGCTCATTATCCAAACGCTTATTACTTATATGACCTTTGTGATCAATACGGGATGTATGTGATTGATGAAACAGATTTAGAATGTCACGGCTTTGAACTAACCGGAAAATATGACTGGATCAGCAACGATCCTGATTGGGAAACGGCCCATGTTTCTCGACTTGAACGGATGATTGAGCGTGACAAAAACCATCCATGTATTATCATGTGGTCGCTTGGGAATGAATCAGCCTTCGGTCACAATTTCCAGGCGATGGCAAAAAGGGCTAAGGAGGTGGATCCGACGCGACTTGTTCATTATGAGGGTGATCGTGAAGCAGAGGTAACCGATGTGTACAGCACGATGTATACATGGCTTGAGCGTCATGACGACCGGCTAACGATGGAGAAAGTCATTGAAAAAACAAAAAAGCCACATATCCTTTGTGAATATGCGCATGCCATGGGGAATGGGCCTGGCAATCTGAAAGAATATCAAGACTTATTTTACAAGCATGATAAGCTGCAAGGCGGATTCATATGGGAATGGTTTGATCACGGTATCGAAACCGTTGCGGAGGATGGCACGGTTTACTATCGCTACGGCGGAGATTTTGGCGACGATCCGACAAATGGCAACTTCTGTATCGATGGGTTAATCATGCCTGATGGTACACCGTCACCAAGTTTATTTGAATACAAGAAAGTCATTGAGCCAGTTCAAACTGAATGTATTGATCTTGAAGAGGGGATTTTTCGACTCATTAATCGCTATGATTTCTTATCACTAAACCATTTAGATTTGACTTGTGCACTATATGAGGATGATAAATTGCTAGAATCATTTACTGTAGACCTTCCAAAGCTAGTTGGGCGAGAGACAGCGGAGATTCAGCTGCCGGTGGGGCGTGAAATCGAGAAAGTCAGCGGAGCCAATTATTATTTCGTATTCTCTTATACACTAAACCAAGATACACCATGGGCAGCGAAGGGTCACGAATTAGCGAATGCTTCTTTTGTACTTCCAGGCAAGGAAAAAATGCCTAAGGTCCATGCTGCAGGTGAGCTTCAAGTTAGAAATGAAGCTGCACTGGTAACTGTTAGTGGTCATGATTTCACCGTCACCTTTGATTGTGTCAAAGGAGTGTTAAAAGAGGTAACACGTAATGGTAAAGTACAGATTAAGAAGGGACCACAGTTCAATTTCTGGCGTGCTCCTATTGATAATGATATGTACTATGTGACGGATTATCGGACAAAATATTTCATGCACCTTGGCCATGAAATAGTCGAAGATGCTCGTTATGAGTTGAAAGACGGTGTGTTTGAATGGCATACAGATGCCTTGTATGGTACAACAAACAGCTCATGGTATTATCAACTTCAGTATCATTACAGCATCTATCCGGATGGAGATATTGTTTGCAGCATCGACGGGGTTGCATCCGGTATGAAGGAGAATGCACCGGTTATGATTCCTCGTCTTGGTGTTAACTTGCGCTTAAATAATGATTTCAGCGATACCGAGTGGCGCGGCAGAGGTCCTGGAGAAAGCTATGTCGATTCCAAGCAAGCGAATCATTTAGGAGTATACAAAAAGACGGTTGACGATTTGTTTACGAACTATGTTAAGCCGCAGGAAAACGGCAATCGTTCCGATTGTGACTGGGTCAGCCTTACTAATCATGATAAGAATGGCCTCATGTTTATCGCCGATAAGATGTTTGATTTTAGTGCTTCACACTATGAAGTTAGTGATCTAGAACGAGCGAAGCATACAGTTGAGTTAATGCCGCGAGACTATGTGGTCTTAAATCTGGACTACAAACAAAATGGACTTGGCAGTAACTCCTGTGGACAAGACCAATTAGAGAAATACCGTTGTAAATTTGAAGATTTCACACTTTCCTTCCGTATCTCTCCATTTAACAGCGAAGAAACAACAGCTGTAGAACTTGGACGTGAACGGTGCTAGATTGCCGCTGGTGTCAGGCACCAATATTAAGGCACTAATAGTAAGTGGAAAAGGTTGGCGGGAAACTAACTTCCGCCAACCTTTTTGCTGTGATATTTTGCTGTTGTTTTATCTCCTAGTGTTTAAACTAGTGGTGGTGTCAGTGCACTGAATTGGTGCCTGACACCCAATCATTTTGGTTGAAGCAGGAAACTTTTGACTTCCTCTGGGGTTACTCCTATTTGTTTTGCCAGTAGCATAAGGTCAATCCATTCCTCATCGTAATTTGAGCTGCTAACGTTTTCTTGCCATCTTCTGCCACTTGGGCAATATAGAATCCGATCCGTGCTAAATCTAGCTCCGCAACAAAGAAATGTAAAATGGCTACTAGTCCATTAGTAATTCGATTGGCAAGGGAGGATGAATCAATTCCTGATTCAAGTCGACTTCTTTTAATTACTTAAGAGTATTATATTTTGGAAAACTCTTCTAGTTAATTAAAATATTCTGAATTTCCTGTACCACTAACCTATCTTAAGTAGTGGTGCCTGACACCACTAAAAGATTGTAAGATTTCGTTCCATAAAGGGTTACGCTATTTTTTAATAGGGCATGGACAAGTACCGTTACCATTTCCCTCCTCCCTCATAGCTTATAAAAAAGTATGAAAGGAGGTTATGTGCGTTGTTTGGGTACTCAATGGTACAAATGGTACGAGCCCATGCCGAAAAGTTGGAAAGACCATTACGTGTTAAATTATTGGACCTGTATCAACCATTCTTATGGACGCCGTGTTTTCTTCATAATCTGTTTGATGGGTTTATTAAATATGGGAAAAAGCTACCTGTGATTATTGAATTTGAAAAGGGCTGTTATGAGGCTGGGTGCAGTGAGGTAAAGAAAGTGATGAACAATCACTTCTTCAATGGGATAAAACGAGATTTCTCAAGGATTGCCTGCTGCAGTGCTGAAGTGACCCCAAAAGGATTGGAGGAGATGCTCGCAAGCTGCAATCATATCCTTAGGGTCTATTTAAATCGCGAAGTTCGCGCCTTGCTAGATGTGGCCGTCCCATCCACAAACGCAAAAGAGATTGTCAGAAATAATACGGTTTTAACAGGTAGAGGAGTAACGATTGCCGTGGTTGATACAGGAATCTATCCGCATCAGGATCTATTTGGAAGAATTATCGGCTTTATCGATTTTATAAAAAACAGAACAGACCCTTATGATGATAATGGTCATGGAACCCACTGCGCGGGAGATGCGGCTGGCAATGGGGCCGCTTCTTCCTTTAGATACAGCGGGCCGGCTCCAGAAGCCAATCTTATAGGTGTCAAAGTTTTAAATAAAATGGGTGCAGGTTCTTGGGAAACGATTATGGATGGGATTGAGTGGTGTATTCAATACAATGAGAATAATCCCGCAAATAAAATAGAGATTATCAGTTTGTCAGTAGGCAGTACTGCACAATCCTATGAAAGTGAAAATGATGATCCGATGGTGAAAATAGTAGAGGAAGCATGGGCTTCTGGGATTACCGTATTTGTAGCGGCGGGAAATGAAGGACCAGAGGCAGGAACAATTGCCAGCCCGGGTATTAGCAATCAAGTGATTACCGTTGGGGCATTGGATGACCGAGATACGGCAGAAACAAGAAGTGATGATGATGTCGCCGGCTTTTCAAGCAGGGGACCAACCATTTATGGCAAACAGAAACCAGATATCCTTGCACCAGGAGTAAGCATTATCTCTTTACGTTCGCCTAAATCCTATTTGGATAAGCGGCAAAAATCCTATCGGGTAGGGAAAGATTACTTTGTTTTATCGGGTACCTCAATGGCTACACCCATTTGTGCTGGAGTAGGAGCCTTAATGAAACAGCACCGTCCTGATTTATCGCCGGAGGAAGTAAAAGGCTTACTTATGAATGGCGCAGATTTATGGACGGACAGGGATCACAACATTTATGGTGCTGGCTATATTAATGCGAATAATTTTATTTCTCCTGATTAAGCTACTATAAAAAAACTAATCAAACGTTTGATTGAAAAGGGCTGACTCCCGGGTGTATAAGGGTTATTGGTAATTCCATTTCTCGGGAAAAAAAACTAATCAAACGTTTGATTGAATTTGAGTGGACGGGTGCCTGACACCTTGTTAAATCTTTCCGTTGGTTAAATTCAGAATAGTTGTGCTATAATTTTGGTAGTAGGTACTAATATCAGATATAAATAAAATTGAATATGTGGATAGTCTAGTGGATGAATGGCCGACCCGATCTTTTTCATTGTAAGGGAATTGTTGATCAGGGGACCTAAATAAATTTTACCAACAACGGGGGATTATGATGTTAACGAATGATTTGGATTTTAGGCTGGAACCTAAACTTAAAGATTTATATGAAGAACATAAAAAGCGTTCTGAAAAGATAGATTGGGGGTATCACGATTTCCTGCCATGGGATAAGGGAATGGATTTTCGCCGCGTTCCGTGGGATGAAAGCCAAGTGACACTTCCAGCGTCTGTTATTACTGCGGTTGAGACGGCCCTTTTGACTGAAGTGAACCTGCCTTGGTTCACCTCACATCTGGATCAAACCTTTAAAGGATCGTTAACTGTTATTAAAGATTTTGTCCATACTTGGACGGCGGAGGAGGACCAGCATTCAAACCTGCTTGAAACGTATCTATTAATTACACGTAATGTAGATCCGAAACGCCTCCATCAATTACATAAACAGACGGTTGAGAATGGCTGGAATCCCGATTACCATACGCCTTTTGAAACCATGGTATATACCTCTTTGCAAGAATTGGCAACGATGGTGTTTTATAATAATGTCGCAAAAGTCGCAGGTCAGCATGATAAGGATTTAGCTAGTCTGCTCCGCCGTCTGGCTAAGGATGAAACATTGCATTATGCCTTTTACCGGGATGTGATTAAATTCCACCTGCAATTGGAACCCAATTATTGTTATCATTTAGGACATGTCATTAAGAACTTTCAAATGCCTGGAACCGTGATGCCTGATTTCGAAGATCGTATGTCCATTATTGCCAAAGAGGCGAACTACGGTCCATTGGAATATTTTGATCAAGTTTTAGATGTGATTGTTGAATATTGGGAGTTGGAAAAGTTAAGACCAATTGCCCCAGAAGCAGAAAAAGCGAGGCTGGATATTCTGAGGTATCATGCCCGCTTGAAAAGAGTCAGAGACCGCTTTTATAAGAATAAGTAAGTTTAGGATTGGATGGGGTGCCTGACACCACCCGAGGAGTGTCTGCCTTTTGATTCGACAAAATCGGGTGGTGTCAAAAGAAAGGTGGCAGGCACCTCACGTGTACATTTGGAATAATTTATATTGACGTATTATTTACAGTTCTTTATGATAGATAGGAAGCAAGTACCCGTGACTTGAACGGGAGAGGTTCATAGCTGATACCCTCTATAAAAAACTATGGATACATGACTAGTTGCCATGTCCATATTGGACGTGGCTTTTTTGGTTTATATTCCTAATGTTTGCATAGAATGTTCAGAAGAAACTCTCTTGGTTTAGTGTGGGGACACATTACTAGGGGGTTTTTTTATGTCTGGCCGCAAGCCTACAGAAGGATTAAAGGATTTAACACTTTTAGGGAATCAAGGCACCACCTATTCATTTGATTATGCACCAGAGGTTTTGGAGGCAGTCGATAATCTGCACCCGGAACGTGATTATTTTGTTAAATTCAACTGTCCGGAGTTTACTAGTCTTTGCCCGCTGACCCATCAGCCGGATTTTGCAACGATGTATATTTCGTATGTTCCGAATAAAAAAATTGTCGAGAGCAAGTCATTGAAGCTATATCTTTTCAGCTTTCGGAATCATGGCGATTTCCATGAGGACTGTGTCAATATCATCATGAACGACTTAATTCAGTTACTTGATCCGCGCTATATTGAGGTTTGGGGGAAGTTCACACCTCGTGGCGGCATTTCCATTGACCCATGGTGCAACTACGGAAAACCAGGCACCAAGTATGAGGAGATGGCCAATTTCCGTTTGATGAACCATGACCTCTATCCAGAAAAGGTCGATAATCGATAAGGGAAGGAATCAAGACATGATACTTTACTTGAATGGAATTTTTGTAGGCCTGTTAATTTTAGCCAACATTGTTGCCGTTAAGCTTTTTAGCATTGGAAATTTTGCCATATTGCCAGCCGCTGTCATTATTTATATCTTTACGTATCCACTTATTGATGTAATCGTTGAGGTCTATGGGAAAAAAGAAGCGCGGAGAACGGTTCAGGCCGGGCTGATTATGCAAATCCTTGCGCTTATCTTTATTACGATAGCGATTCATCTGCCAGCTGCACCTGTATTTCAAGAACAATCATCATTCGAAACGATTTTAAATGGAAGTTTTCGGGTGATTATTGCCAGTTTAATTTCCTATGCAGTGAGTCAAAACTTGGATGTGTTTGTGTTCAATAAATTAAAAAGCGCCCATGGGCAAAAAAAGCTTTGGTTACGCAATAATGCGTCGACCATGCTGAGCCAATTGATTGATACGTCCATATTTATAACCATTGCCTTCTATGGAACAATGCCAATAGCTGTCCTAGGAAGCCTAATCTTGACTCAATACATTTTTAAATTCTTTGCAGCGATCCTCACAACACCGCTAGTTTACTTACTTGTCCATCTAATACGTAGGAAGGAATCACTGGAGCGGGTACATCCATTTCAAAAAGAAGTATAAGTGGGTGGTAAATATTTGATATTGGTGTCAGTGTGACCCTCCAAATGAATTTTCGTTGATTTTGAGCCAGAAAGTCTAAGTAGACCACCTCTACTTGGACTTTCCGGTGAATTTTAAAGCATAAAGGATAAAGTTTAGGTAACTCCCTTCTACTTTAAACGTTTTCATGATTTTCGAGCCCTAAAGTTGAAGTAGAACCCTCTCCGTTGCATTATCTTCCTAATTTCTGAAGTTCATTTACTGTTACGAAGGTATACCCCTTCTCAGATAGTGCTTGTAAAATCCCTTCAATTGTCTTTAGTTCTTCCCCGGATTTGTCATACATCGGATGCAGCAAGATAATCGAACCAGGTTTTATTCGTTCCTTCACATATTCCACTTTGTCAGCTGCAGTAGTGTAAAAGGTATCTGGCTCTAAATTCCATGTGATGGTATCTCTATCATGTTTACTAAGGTAATAAGGCAACCCAATCAGTTTTTTTCCGTTTGGTGGACGCACATCAATTTCATCTTTAAATCCAGCATCACGAATCAATTGATCTGTTTTCTCAATCTCTTCTTTATAATAGGATGGCATTTTAAAAACCATCCGTTTATGGGAATAGGTGTGATTACCAACTTGATGGCCTGCATCAACAATTTTCTTAGCCTCTGAAGGAAATTGCTCAATCTCATTCCCGATAAGAAAAAAGGTCGCTTTTGCATGATATCGATCCAAGAGCGGCAGAATTTGATCGACATTATTAGTCGGACCGTCGTCAAATGTTAAGGCAACGACCTTTTGATTCGTCTCCACTTGATTGGTTAATCCGCTGAATAACTGAAAGGTTCTCGAATTCATTAATTTATAAGTTCCGAGAAGAAGTAGAAAAATTACTAGAATTCCAATTCTGGTAAAAGTTAATCTCTTTTTCATATTTACTGCCTTTCTTTTCACAATGATATAGCCACAAGCTATTATCATTATAGCAAAAGACAAGAAAAGGTGCCCGACCTCCGGTGAATTTACGCCTGGGGTCAAACACCTAAGTGATTAAAGGGCTTCCTTAATCACTTTCTTATAATATAGAACAGAGAGGATACCAAATACTGAGTACAATCCCGTATAGATGACCATAACGATGATCATCGGGGTCCACACCTCGGTCCCGAATAAAAACCAGCCTGATTGAACTGCGAAATAGCTATGCAAGAGCCCGACGACTAAC
The DNA here is from genome assembly GCF_001591665.1 of Neobacillus soli NBRC 102451. Classification (GTDB taxonomy): domain Bacteria; phylum Bacillota; class Bacilli; order Bacillales; family Cytobacillaceae; genus Neobacillus; species Neobacillus soli. The sequence goes on from NZ_BCVI01000042.1 coordinate 145,063, forward strand.
GGAATGCCGAAATTAAATATTTGCTTGGCTTGAATGCCTTTTAGCAAATCCCCCTGGGTGAAACCGAGCTTTCTCAGAATTGTATAACTAGGTTTTTCCTCTTCACCCTCACCCATTTGTTTAAAATAAAGAATACATCCGGATGTGATCAGAAAGGTTAAACCTAGAAAGCCTACGATAAACATAATCAGCCCCATGATTTGTTTCTGCCCGTTGCTGATTTCCAACCGGGAAGAATTGAAACGGTCTTCACTGCCGAACATCTCTTTAAACAGATCATTTGCCTTTTCAATGTTCACTTCATCTTTTAATGTAATCCCGATAAAGATGGAGGATTCCTTTTGAATGGCTGGATTAACATCCTTCTTAAGAAGCTCGAACACGGTTTCATCGACTATGGCAGTTGGCTGGCCGCCATTGGTGAAATAACCGGAAACGACGGAATCCTTTTTTAAGCCTAAGTAGTGGAGAGGAATGGTTTCGTTTTGCCCCTTCAATCCGATAGGACCAGAATCCTTTAGACTCATAAATTTCTGCAGTAAATCATTATAACCTGTAAAAATAGTTTCTCCCTCAGCCACATCGATATTTTTAACCGCTTTATCACTAATAACCGGCATGGTCATAGCTTTTGGATCGACCATTAATCCATTTAGGTTACCCAAAATCTCTTTAAGATTCGCATCGACCTGAATAACATCAATCTGTTTTTCATTAAACGAAATGTTATTCGCTTCTAAGACCTGATTAAATTTCGCAGCTTCTTCAGGTTTTACAAACGAAAAATCCCCGGCAACCTGATTCTCAGCCATTTTTTCAGCTGAATAGTAGGAAATATAACTTAACGACAATAACCCAATCGCAAGCGCTGATACGGTCGTAATAATCGTTAATAACAAGGCATTTGATTTCATCCGAAACATAATTGAGGACAGTGACAGAACTTGATTAATGGTTAAATAACCGTCCTTCTTTTTCCGAATGAGATTAAAGATAAAGCTGACCGATCCTTTATAAAAAAGATAGGTGCCGATAATAACCGATCCAAGAATAAATATCATCGCTCCAAATAGTCCAGTTACCGTGGTAAAATTGCCGCTTAACAATTTCGTCGAAACATAGTAGCCTGAAATAATCAAAACTACACCAATTATCCCGATGATGATTTCGAAGATCGACATCTTTTTTACTTTTCCCTCTGTCGATGAAACCACTCTAAATAAAGAGAGGATACTCTGTCTCTTAATAAACACATAATTCATCAGCATGATCAACAGGTAGATAACACAAAACACCACAACAGTTTGAATGAGCGCTTGTGAAGAAAAATGGAGGGAAGCAATGGCATCCACACCGCTGATTTTAAACAGAATCATAAGAATTAATCTTGATATAGAAAATCCAATAAAACTCCCGATGACTAACGAACCAAAATAAAGGATAAAATTCTCAGCAGTAAGGATGCTGAAGATCCTGCTTTTTGTCATCCCGATTAATTGAAATAGCCCAATTTCCTTGCTGCGGCGTTTAATAAAGATGTTATTGGCATATAACAGAAAGATTGAAACAATCGCGACAAGTAAAACGGAAGCTGCCCGAATTGCTGCTGCACCTTTCATGGTGTCTTTTGTATCATTCATCGCCGGGTCATATTGCAGGGTGACAAAGGCGAAATAAAGGGCAACACTAAAAATCAGCGCAAACACATAGAGATAATAATTTTTTAAATTCTTTTTCAAATTACGAAAAATGAGTTGATTAACGCTCATTTGGGACACCGCCTAAAACACCTTGCGTTTTCATGATGTCTTTAAAGAACGTCTGTCTGGATTGTTCGCCCCTATTTAATTGCGTGTATATCTGTCCATCTTTAATGAAAATGACTCTGCCGCTGAAGCTAGCTGCCGTAGTGTCATGCGTCACCATCACAATTGTTGCTTTACGATTCTGATTCATTTCGCTTAATTTGTTAAGTAAATCAGAAGCTGATTTTGAATCAAGGGCACCGGTTGGCTCGTCAGCAAAGATTATGCTTGGTTCATGAATAAACGCCCTTGCAGCAGAAGTACGCTGTTTTTGACCGCCGGAAATTTCATTCGGATATTTATCCTTGATGTCTAAAATACCTAGTTCCGCTGCCACTCCATTAAACATTTCATTCGCTGCTCTTTTTGAAATTTTCGAAATCGATAACGGCAAGAGGATATTTTCTTTGACTGTTAAGGTATCGAGTAAGTTATAATCTTGAAAAATAAATCCTAAATGATGCTTGCGGAATTCAGCGAGCTGACGCTCTTTCATCGCTGTCATTTCTTTGCCTTCAATCTTGATGGTTCCGCCGCTCACTTTATCAATGGAGGAAAGAACATTGAGCAGGGTTGTCTTCCCGGATCCTGAGGCACCCATGATGCTGACAAATTCCCCTTTTTCAACGTTAATATCAATCCCTTTTAATACTTCCTGCTTATTAAATTTATTGCCGTAGCTTTTATGAATTTTATTGGCTTCTAATATCTTCATACCAACACGCTCCCTTTTAATCGATACTCTTATTATAAATAGCCTGATGAATCCAATCCTTCGATTGAGCGAACAAATCAGAAAAGCATGTGACATTGTTGTCACATGCCTGCAATATCGACGAAATCATTACGTTTGGGAAAGGTTAACGTAAATGTGGTTCCTTCTACAAGTTTTGAGTAGACATCTATATGGATTAATAGCGGCTTGGCGATTCGTTTCGTTAAATATAACCCCATCCCTGTTGCAGCATTATCGTGATGAGACGTTGTCGAGGTAAAGCCCTTCTCAAATATACGCGGCACGTCCTTAGAATCAATGCCGCGCCCATAATCTTTTACTTCAAGGACTGTACGACCATCGTGTTGATAGCTTTTAATGACGATGTCTGATGATTCACTGTATTTCACTGCATTTGTAAGCAGTTGCCTGATGATAAAGGCAAGCCACTTGGCATCAGTAAGCACGGTTGCTGCCTCTAGTTCAACCTCAAAGCCAATCCCTTTTTGCATACACCACGATTGTAATGTTTTAATTTCTTTAAAAAGTAACCCCTTTAAATCAGTTTCTTCTATATATAAATCATTTTCCATAAACGGGATGCGCCTTTGATGAAGCTGTTGGTCGAGCAGCAGGTGGATTCGCAGCCATTCATGGGTTAATTGGGCACGCGTTCGTTCGTCATCTAAGCGCTCAATCATTAAATGCATCGCTGTTAACGGTGTCTTGACTTCATGAATCCAGGCTAAGAGGTCATCCTTCTCCTGTTCGAGCATCAGCAGATTTTCCGAAGCCTCTTTTTTAAGCAACTCGGTTTGGTTGATAATGCGTTGTTCAATTATTTTTTCAAACGGGCTTTCAGGCGCCGCTATAGTGGTTAAATCAAGATTGTTCTCCCATTGCGCTATACTTTTGTAGAATTTTGTTTCCTTATGATAGCGGAAAGACAAAAAGATACAAAAAACAAGCGTTGAAAGGAAGAAAATGTAGAAGAATGGCATCAAGGGAAGCGCCGTATCTAGGTAAGCTATAAAAAGAATAAGTGCCTGAATAAATAAGAATAGAAAAATCCAGCTGCGCCTTTCGACTAAATATTTCTTAATCATAGCCATTTGCCTCTTCTATTGCGATGTAACCCTGCCCAACCTTTGTTTCAATAAAACGTCCCAAACCAAGCTCTTCCAATTTTTTTCGCAGTCGATTAACATTGACCGTTAAGGTATTATCACTAACAAAGCGTTCATCATCCCACAGGCTTTTAATTAAGGCTTCGCGGCTAACAATCTTATTTTTTTGCTCAATGAGCTTTTTTAAGATAAACGTTTCATTTTTTGTAAGTTCAACTGTTCCAGCAGCATGACTGACGGTATTTTTTTCATAATCTACTGTTGCCCCGCACCATGTTTTAAGGGTGATTTGCTCGGTATTGTAATTATAAACACGGCGGAGGGTCGCTTGTATTTTCGCAATCAGCACATCAAAATGAAACGGCTTTTGTATAAAGTCGTCAGCACCAAGCTGCATCGACATCACCATGTCTGTCGGATGGTCACGTGAGGATAGAAAGAGAATCGGAATGTTCGAATGGGAGCGGATCATCCGGCACCAGTGAAAGCCATCAAATTTCGGCAATTGAATATCAATGATCACTAAATCTGGCTTAATCGCCGTAAATTCCTCCATGACCTTGTTAAAATCAGTAATCCCATACACATCATAAGACCAACCGATTAACCGATCCTTTATTTCATTAAATAATGTTACATCATCTTCAATTAACAACAGTTTAAACAAGGGAATCACCACACTTTTTTGCGTCATATTAATTAATTGTATAATATATCCTGTTTATGTGCTATAGAGGTGGACTCTGTAAAAATTTGTCGTACTAAATTAAACACTTGTTGTCATTTTTTATCAATTGCACATATAATATAAGTGAATGAACGGTTCATTCTATAAAATTGAAGAGGGGAGTTTTAAACAATGAAAAAAATGATAACGGCCTCTAAGTGGGGTTTAAATGGAAAACATGTGATTATAACAGGAGCAACAAGTGGGATTGGGCTTGCTGCCACTAAGGAAATTGCTGCTCGTGGGGCAAACATAGGAATCGTCGCTCGTAATGAAGCAAAAGCAAATGAGATAGCGAAACAAATGAAAGAATCATCAGGTGGGGGCGGAACGGTGGATGTATTTTTAGCAGACATGGCTTCCCAGCAATCAATCCGCCGGGTGGCTGCCGAAATATTAGAAAGGTGCCCTAGAATTGATGTCCTTGTTAATAATGCCGGTGCGCTGTTTGAGAACCATCAATTAAATGACGACGGTCTTGAAATGACGTGGGCTGTCAATCATGTTGGACCATTTCTGCTTACAATGCTTCTGCTTAATCGGTTGAAGGAAAGTGCCCCGGCCCGGATCATTACTACCGCATCCCACGGTCATAAGATGGCGAAGAAGGGAATCGACTTTAACGACATGGGGGCTGAACAACTTTACAAACCGCTAAAGAAGCTAATGGGTGGTCCAACCTTAAGGTATGGGCAGTCAAAGCTGGCGAACATTTTATTTACCGCAGAACTTGGAAAAAGGCTTGAAGGGACCGGTGTTACGTCCTATTGCTTTGACCCAGGGCTGGTGGCAACAAATTTTAATCAAAATAACGGGAGATTAGCACGGGCAACGATGGCGGTAATGAAGCTGTTTTCACGCAGCCCAGAACAGGGAGCGGAAACACTGGTGTGGCTGGCCGAGACAGACGAAATCAGCGATCAAACCGGGCAATACTATACCGACAAAAAAGCAGAACTCCCGTCTGAATCAGCCCGAGATAGGAAAGCTGCAAATCTGCTCTGGAAGGTTAGTAAACAACAGACAATGCTTACAGATACGGTCGACCTGTAGGCTCATTGTCGAAGGCTGTTTAAAAATATGATATACTCCTTAATGATATCCAGATAATGGAGAGTGACAATGAAATGGCGCCATCAAATGAACAAAAGCTGGATCAAATACACCTGAAACGGATTGAACAGATTAAAAAAGCGGCCTTAAAGGTATTTGCTCATCGGGGAATTATCGGAACGAAAATGAGTATGATTGCGGCTGAGGCAGAAATCAGTCAAGGCCTATCCTATCGATACTTTAAATCAAAAGAAGAGCTATTTATTACCCTCATTCAAGAGGCAATGGAAGAGGCAAATGCCGCTTTTCAGCATGTTCAGCAACTGCCGGGCACACCGTTGGAACAAATTAGAACGCTTACCCAAAATATCCTTGATGAAAGTAATAAATATCCCTTCTTGCTGATCCAGCATGCTAGTGTTTCGGATGAGGTTCCTCCGAAGGCGAAGCAAATAATCGAACACTTTTCAACTAATGTCCCTATTGAACAACTAATCCCACTATTCATCAAAGGGCAGCAACTCGGTCAATTTTGCGAAGGGGACCCATATAAACTATTATTCTGCTACATGTCGGTTATTACCGGCCTTATGCTGCAGGAAAAACAAACTGAAGGGAAAAATTGGAGCGAAGATGTTGATATCCTGATGAAAATTATAACGAAGTGACATGTTGACAAAAAAGGAAGCAGGGAAAACTCGAGGGCACTGAAAAACCTTCGGTTTTTCAAGAATTTCTAAAGCACGACTTAAAAAGACGACTTTAAAATTCGCAAATGTGAATTTTAAGTCGTCTTTTTTAATTCATAGGGGCTATTTTGCTCCTATTTTTGATCTATTAGTTTCAATATTCTTTTTAAATTCACCGCAAATATTGCCATGGCACCTTGCAATTGCATGCCAACTAGACCCGAGGATTTTGCAACATTGTACCCGTGTCTGTGTTTTAATTCGCTATTTTTAGCTTCGATTTTATAGCGCTCTTTTGATTTTTCTTTAAAATAGTCGCTTTCTTGAAATTTTGCCTGTTCAGTATGCACTTCAGATTTGATGCTTACAGAGTAAGTTTTACTTTTAGCTCCTTCTTTATAACACCCTTCTTTAAATGGACAGTGTTTACACTTTTCTACGTCAAAATAGTAGGTATCAGCTTGATTTTTACTTACTCCTTTTTTTCCTTGTCGAGCTTTCCTTACAGCCATGTGGCCGGCTTTACAAACAAACATACCCGCATCTTTATTAAATTCAAATTCGTCTTCTTTTGTTCGAGCACCTTGGGATACTGCAGGGTGAAGTTTAGCTACTAATTTTATTTCATTTTCATTTGTGTATTCAATATTTCCTTTTTCAGAATAAGCTGCATCGCCGATAACAGTTTCAACATTCATCCCAGCATTAATACTTTTTTCAATCAAAGTTTCTAATTGCTTTCCGTCATTCTTTTCACCAGTAGTTACTGTTGCGGCAGTAATAATCCGTTCTTCGCACATGGCAATGTGTGTTTTATATCCGAAAAATGAAGAATCAGCAGTTTTATGACCTACTTTTGCATCCTTGTCTTCTGAGATCTGCAAATGTTCGATATCGTCGGCAACTGTTTCTTTTAATAGATTTAACTGTTCTTTTACTTTCGGGTATTCGGTAAGTCTTTCTTCCTTTTCGATCACGTCAATAAGGTTCTGGCAATAAGAAATTTTCTCTTCCAAAACATTGGAGGTGTTTTTGACGGGGAATTTTTCTTTCATAGATTCATCTATAGAATAAATAGCTTTTCTAAGCTTTTTAGAACGATCCATCAATATTTTTCTTGGCGACATTTGATTATAGCGCGCCTTCGTATGGGTGGCATCCACAATAATTGAATTACTTTTGATGATTTCCTTCTCGATGGCAATTTCAACGGTTTTATTGATAAGCATGTCCAAAAGTTTTACATCTTTTAAACGGAGTTTACGAAACTTAGTTAAAGAGCTGGGTTCGATTACTGGCTCCTCCGGAGCCATGTAAAGGAAATATTTAAAAGACATATCATATTTTGAACGTTCAACCACGTCCACATCAGATAGGTCAAAGATTGTCTTTAAAAATAAATATTTAAACATGCGAATAGGGTCGATAGCATTTCGACCATTATTATGACAATATTTTTCTTTAAGTTCGTCATAAACAAAAGAAAAGTTAATCAAATCGTTAACCCTGCGTAAAAAATTATCTTTTGGAACAATTAAATCATAAAGATTCATATATGGACTGAAAATCATTGATTCTTGATGTTGTATCATAGTACCCACCCGTTTGAAATTGATACTATAATTATAACGTGAAAAAGGTATAATTCCCTAAAAAAATATAAGGAATTATACCTTTTTCCATTAATTAGGGGGACTTTTTCAGTGCCCTCGGAAAACTCCTGCCGCCTTTTTTGTCCCTTTTTCATCAGCTGCTCTTGAACTTCTACTTCAGAAAACTAAATAAATAGATTTAGACGAAGGTGTCAGGCAACGTCCGTGGACAATTGTCCACGAGTGGTGCCTGACAGCCCGACTATTTTGCTTCAATAGCATTTTTTTCGATATACGCACTGTTTTTTCCCTTCATTAATCCGTAAAGTGCATAAACAAGGAAGGCAAGATTTAAAAGGACAAAAATGGTTAACCATCCAAGTGAAAATTGGGTACTGTGAACGCCGTATTCTCCAGTTGCCGCATACTCAACAGCATCTAAAATGAAATGAAATCCGATAGCAGGAAGTAAGCTCTTATTCTGTAATCGCATCGCAGTAAGGGCCATTCCGGCAATAAACGTCCAAGCAAACTGGAACAGAGCAAAGGTTACATCACCGCCAATAAAGATGTTGCCTAAGTGGGATGCTCCAAAAAGCAGGGAAGGAACGATAATGGCTACCGCTTTTCCGAATGGTAACATTGCCCGTAACAGAATACCTCTAAATAGAATTTCTTCATTAATAGACACCCCTAAAGCGGCAATCATTAATAACGGGACATGCCCCCATGTCGTGTTGAAACCTAAATGAAGCCCTAAAGTTAACGGAATAACCAGTACTGGCAGCCAAACGATCCATTCCTTAGCAGCAGGTTTGATTAAACCAATTTCCTTATCAATCCTAACCCATTTCACTGCTAAGAAGGCACAAGCTGCATATAATAGCATGACTAACCATCCTAGGTCCTTTTGAACAGAAAGTCCGGGATTGATTATTTGAATTCCTTTCACTGTCAGCATTCCGATGATTCCTCTTCCTAACATAACAACGAGAAATAAAACTAAACCATGCCGGTATAAAAACTGCTTCATGAAAATCTCTCCTTATTTAACCAATTTCTATCTTCATTATGAAACAGGAACGGTCATAACCAATAGTGTGCTTCGTCATGATATTACCAAGAACAGTCATATGACTAAAATGACTTCTGTAAAAGGAAAAAATGAGAGTCTTGTTGAATAGATTAAATGGGTCGATTTTATTCGAAGGCATGAGGGGGGGCCTGTATGCTGCCGTTTCAATATGAAACACACTGGGTGTACAAAACTGCACAAATCACGAGAGTCGGATGGTTTTTATTCCATTTATTGTTTGTGGTTGTATTCCTGAAACCTTTTCCTCTTTATTGGCTGCTGATGGCATTGTTTTTTTCTGCGTTTCTGATTCCACAATGGTCTAGGGGGCAAGTAAATAGCACGAGGGGATTAAATTATCCGATGCTGGAATTTATCTTTAGCGGACTATTTTTAGTTGTGGGCAGTTTTCTTTTGGGGAAATATTCCTCCTTTTTGGCGTACCCTTCCCTTTGCGCAGGTATTTACAGCAGACCAGGGAAGGAGAGGTGGTTTCTATGGGCGGGTTTTTCCATTGTTCCTTTTCTGACGTATCTCGCATTGGGCATGGACCAGATTGGAATGGGTGTAATTGAAGGTCTCTTTTTTTTCGGTATTGGCATCTCCATCGCAAAGGTTCTGGAAACGGAGAAAAAGACACAAATATTGCTGGACGAAAACCGCCGGCAGAATCACCTTTTAGAGGAATACGCAAAGCAAATTGAAAAAGTCACCTTATTGGAGGAACGAAACCGGCTTGCAAGGGACCTGCATGATACAGTAGGCCATACATTTACATCAGTCATTATGGGACTTGATGCGGTATCATTCCTGTTGGATGCATCACCGCAAAAAGCAAAGGAACAAGTTAATCGGTTAAGCGACGTGATGAGAAGATCTCTAGAAGAAACAAGAACCTATATCCATCAAATCTCTCCGCAGGAGGAAAAGGAGGATTTGACCTCTCGGCTGAAAAATGTCGCACAAGAATTTGCATTAAACACTAAAATAGAACTTATTTTTAAAAGTTTTGGTACACCCGAGACTATTTCGTTTCATGGAGATACCACACTCATCCGTTGTCTTCAGGAAGCATTAACGAATGCTGTCCGCCATGGGCATGCGAATGAAATCACAGTAACGCTGAATCAAGAAGCCTCACAAGTCGTTTTGACGATTAAGGATGATGGAATTGGGTTTAAAGCGGAGACATATGGATTTGGCCTGACCGGTATGAAGGAACGGCTGGAAGCCCTTCAAGGTGGATTGAAGATTGAGTCGAAGGGACAGGAAGGAACCGTTATCACTTGCTTTTTACCTGTAAGAGTTGAGCGGATTTGGGAGGAAAATGAAGAAAATGATAAAAGTATTGATTGTGGATGACCAGGAACTAATTCGTGAAAGCCTTTCGATTGTCTTAGGCGGGGAAGAAGATATTGAAATTGTCGGGGTAGCAGAGCATGGAAAAATGGCGGTGGATCTTACGAATAAGCATTCACCTAATCTCGTGCTGATGGATATTCATATGCCGATTATGGACGGGGTAGAGGCTACAAAGCAAATTAAAAGCCGGTTTCCAAAAGTAAAGGTGATCATCTTAACCACCTTTCAGGAGCTGGAGTACGTCAGGGAAGCTTTGGCAGCAGGAGCGGAAGGCTATTTACTCAAAGCAATCCATCCAAAAGATCTTGCAGCGGGAATCAGACTTGTTCATCACGGTGGAACGCTGATTACGCAGGAGATTGCCAGGCAGCTGATTGCAGATTGGATTACCCCTTTGGAACAAGCGAAGGCCGAAAAGCGCAAAAAGACAAGCTTTGGCCTCACAGAAAGGGAAATAGAGGTGCTGGAATCCCTATCAAAAGGGGCTACCAACCGTGAAATTGCCCGGATGTTATTCTTAACAGAAGGAACAGTTAAAAACTATGTCTCCAATATTTATTCGAAATTAGAGGTCACAGGAAGACATAAGGCGGTCTTTAAGGCGAGGGAAGAAGGAATTATTCATCCTGATTAATCTTGAAAAGAGGCTGACCCCCGCTACATTTCAGAAAATGCAGGCACCTGTTAATAGTATTATTATCTTCTTGTATAATTTTTGTTGACATCATTAAAATATAATAGTAATATAGTAAATCTGGACGAGAGACATATTAAATATGGTTGTTTTTCTTTCAGTTAACAATTTTAATGGTTGACAAATCTTATTCAATAAGGTAATATTAATACCTGTTGCTGATTCAAATAAAGATATTTTGAAAAAGTAATTGACGGATTGAAAATGAGGTGGTATACTTAATACCTTGTCTCGAAAACATTGTTC
>NZ_BCVI01000043.1 GCF_001591665.1 Neobacillus soli NBRC 102451
ATAAGTACCCCCCCCAATTAAAGATACCCCCATTATTGCCGACGCAATTCCCATACCTAATTTCTTTTTGAAACCCATGTTTACTCCTCCTTAAGTTTTTTCCCTTTTTCAGGGCTTTTATTTTTGAACTGCTTATAACTTGTAGTTTTATAAACCAATATAGGGAATTGTATCCCCTGTATCGGTACCCGCGATATTTTTGGGAAGAACAGGTTTCACATCCGGTGCATTGTTGTGATCACCGTTTGTTATGTATTGCATCCCCGCCCTTTTACCTTACATTCCTGTGAGTAATCTGGAAGCCGTCACTTGTTTTACAGGTAACGGCTTCCCCTTTTTAAAATGGGTTTGTCCACTAATCGGCATAATGGCGATAATGGACCCGTTTAATCTTTGGTTCCATAGACCCAGATAGAACCGTCTTGAACTGATAACCGAAAGGTTCCGGTCTTCCACCCGATGCTTTTGAAGATATGACGACAAATATTGTTGTGTTCAACACAATGAACAACAGTACCGTTTTTGTGTTACTAATCCCTTTTAGATTGTTTCCCTCTGTGTCGGGGTGCCCCGGCACAGAAGGTATATCATGAACAGTAAATCTAACCTATTGCCAGATTTCAATCATTGCATCTGCATACGCTTTCAAACTGTTATACGCTTTATTAGTGATAACATTCGTATTTTTTTGTTGATCCAACAGCACTTTGAAACTATTCATTTGTTTGACAATCTTATCCGCAGATCCTGTCTTTTCAAATTGGGCAACGCCTGCAAAATGAAGTTTCAAAGTTTGTGCTGCTCCTGCTTTGAATGCCCCCGCCTTGTCAAAGCTTTCAACAACAGAACTTAGACCGGTTGCGTTTAAGCTGCTCGGCAAAAGATTGGTCTCTGTACCGATTTGCTTGGAGTCAGTCTCTGAAGTGGCCGTGAAAGTAATATTAGCCGGAGCTGTCTTGCCCTTCGGAATGTTTACGTATACCGGTACATCGACGGTTTTACCAGGCTCCACAGCTATTACGTTGTGATCTAGTTGAACTTTCCAATCAGCACCAGCGGAAGCGTTCAATCGAATAATATCCTTTGCTTCGCCGGTATTTGTGACATTATAATGGTAAACCGCCACTTTGCCAGGAACGGCAGGTTGTATGGCTCCATCGCTTACATTTACTCCGCGCTTAAAGCTGCCTGCACTATCTGTGTTACGGACGGCAACCTGATAACGAAGTACGCCTTCAGCGTCTCTATGGTTTCCTAAAATATAGAAATGAAGTTTATTGTACGGATCGACGTACTCACTGACAACTGTATCCTTGCCAATGGAACTATCGTATTTTCCACTGACCAATTTTTCTCCATTCCCAGCATGGAATGTAGCATCGGCAAGCTGTCGGAAATCCCCTACAGTAACCATGGCTGTTGTGCCATCAGGTCTTTTATAGTTTGGTATATTAATATCTTGCGGATGTGAATCAACAACCCATACGTTTGGCGCAGTCTCCGCAGTTCTTGACTTGGAAATCAATACACCGGAATCATTTGTGAAGGAATCCGCACCCACTTGGTCGACTACTTCAATAGTGTAGCCATTGTACTTGCCGCTGAACATATCGTTACGATAGTCACCAGTAAGATAATTGCTTGGTGTTAAATCGTTCATGCTGATGTTGATACCGTGGAGCCCGGTCCGGCCAAATTTACTGCCAATCGGTACAGCACGCGCGGTAATTTCCGCAAACGCCGGTCCAGATGTCTTTAATGCATCATTGTTCAGCTGCAGGACTTCATCATTAGACATAAATCCTTGTTTCAACTTATTTCGCAGCGTATGATGTGCCGGTAAGGCGGTAGAATAGATGGACGGAACCATCCAGCGTGTATGATAATCGCCAGGGCCAATATGTGATCCTGAGGACATTATCTCCCAAGTTCCCGCGTATGTTCGTACTGGAGGAACGCTATAAGCATTGTTGTAGTTATCGCCAAGTCCTTTCAGATGTCCGAATTCGTGGGCAAATACCCCCATGCCATCACTTTCACCTTGAATGGAAGTTCGAATTGTTTTGCCGTTGATTTTTGCACTTGATGCGGCAGACCAAATTGTTTTGGCTGCAAAATAGGAAGTCCATGGAACATAACGAGTTTTTGCCCAGTTTGGCATATTTTCAAATCCTGGTAAATTCTTCGGCGGCCCAAATTCGTTAGTCACCGATTCTGGATTTAGGAACATCATCTCGCCGAACTCTTGCCAGATACTTGATTCGTCATAGCCCGCATGAACAATGAACACAAAGTCATAGTCTTTTCCGGATTTGTTTATGTCAGCTGTTGCTATACTCACGCCATCCTGGAAAAGGTTTCCGCTTGGGTAATTCTTTGGCAAGGTACCAGGGTTCATGCTGTCAAGCCCATACTGAAATTCGTTTTTATCCAAGCGATAAGGACCGTAAGAATCAAAAGTTACTCCCCATTTTCCGTAAGAGTTCTCCTTCCAATAGCGATCGATTGACTGATAATTGTTCTGTGCACTTGGAGTATTTAGAAAGTCCTTCCACCATTCCCCAAGTTTTTCACGAGGAACACCGTCGACTTGCGGATTACCCGCAGGATCTGAACCCTTTGGTTTGGACAAGATAAAATCCTGATCAGGAAAGTCGACTAGGATCAAGGCCCCTCTAAGCTCTGTTTCCGGTTTAATACTAGGGTCACTCCAGTCAATGCCCGGAACTTGCTTAAAATCGTTCCATGTCAAAGCGCTTTGGTTAACCCAAGACTGAGGATCTACATGGTTAGGCATTTTATCCAGCCCTGGATCCGCAGCAAAAGCGGATGTTGAAGACATCGCAAGCAATATCGTGGTTGATAATGCGGCAATCTTAATTCTTAGCTTCAAAGTATTTCTCCTCCCCCTTGGAAAATAACCTACTTTTATGTAGGTTTTTGTTTTCGAATTCCCCCTGATGATTAAGTTAAGTAGTCATTTCAGCAACGCTTTTAGCCCCTTTATCGCCTCTTTTCACCTCCTTTCACGGCTTAATGTCTTACCCGGGTTTATCACCCCCCTCCAAGCCATAGATCATATAGTCATAAATCGGGCAACACCTACAAAAAATGCCAACATCTTCATGAAATCTACTATTCTGGTAAGCTTGGCAATTTGCAAATAAAAGAATCTTCTATTGGAATTTTGCCAGGCGCATAAATACGATGATGTCTTTATAAAATATTTAATAGATTCTTTTAAACCTTGGTTTTAATTTTAAGCATTGCTTAGTGAAAGTTTTGCCGGTTATTGGCAATAATAAATTTTTTTAATTGATAAAATCCGATATAAAACTTGTTTAATAGTTAGGAATCGACGTATTTAACGGTTACCTTTCAAAGTATTTGTCAATTGTCCATGGATTTTGACCTGTTTTGCAGAGTTATTTTTGGTATAAAAAAACTTGCCAACATAGTATTACCAAGATGAATATTGTTCATATGATGTCACACTTTGATTATTTCCGTATTTATCCATTTGACTCAGGCTATTATTAGCGTTTGCCTTTTTTGATTGTTTACGGAAACTTGTGCCTTCGAATCTATCAGGTTTTTCACTAAGGGCTGCCCTGGAATGCGGGCATGGGTAGTATAGTAATCTAAGACACGAATAGTGGGAATGTAGCAAATATAAAAAGACCCTTTGTGGCCGTGGTATGTATTTTTAAAGGAACTGTCGAGGATATATTTGTGGAAATTACAATAAACATGGTATTAAAAAAATCGAACGGTTGAAGTCCTCCTAAAAGCAGAAGGATGTCCGAGAATCTTTTACAGATTCTTGGACATCCATCTGCTAATTATTAAATTAATTGTATCAACGTCCAGCACTCCACATGTGCCGAGTGTATTTGGCAACACAAGGGTGCTGGTGGGTTTATTACATTCTTAAGACCTTTTTCTTTCAGAAAACAGACTTTATCAAAACAAAAGTTGCCGGCTGCAAAGGAACTTGAAACTGAATAAAGTAAGTACACATGAGTTGATGTGATTCATTTTTCTCTAACTTTTTAAGAGTTATATTATTTCACGGTCTCGGTCCCATCAACATTCTTTTCCAAAGTTATCGAGCAATACACGCACTTCATCTGTTGATTTCGTGTTCATCAATTGATTTCTTAATTCAGCAGCTCCAGGGAATCCTTTGACATAAATTTTGAAAAAGCGATGAAGCCCTGTCATTGAACGTGGCAGTACTTCCGCATATTGATCTTGAAGATCAAGCTGCAGTCTTAAAAGATCAAGGTATTCTTTACTACTATGCTCTTTTGGTTCTTTTTCAAAAGCAAAAGGATTTTTAAAAATACCTCGTCCGATCATAACGCCATCAATACCATATTGTTCAGCAAGCTGCAGCCCAGTTTGACGGTCAGGAATGTCTCCATTGATTGTTAGCAGCGTATTAGGTGCAATACGGTCACGTAATTTTTTGATTTCCGGAATTAGCTCCCAATGCGCATCTACTTGGCTCAATTCCTTTCTTGTACGTAAATGAATAGAAAGGTTTGCAATATCCTGTTTTAAAATATTCGTTAGCCACTCCTCCCACTCCTGAACCTCGTTATAGCCAAGTCGTGTTTTCACGCTAACAGGCAGTCCGCCAGCTTTTGCTGCTTGAATAAGTTCTGCCGCAACGTCTGGGCGGAGAATAAGGCCACTACCTTTCCCTCTCGATGCCACATTCGGTACAGGGCAGCCCATATTAATATCGATGCCTTTAAATCCTAGCTCTGCCACGCCAATACTCATTTGACGGAAATATTCGGGATTATCCCCCCAAATATGTGCCACCATTGGCTGTTCATCTTCTGTAAACATCAAACGGCCACGCACACTTTTCATGCCCTCTGGATGACAATAGCTATCCGAGTTTGTAAACTCTGTGAAAAATACATCCGGTCGACCGGCTTCACTTACTACGTGACGAAAAACAACATCTGTCACATCTTCCATTGGGGCAAGTACAAAAAATGGTCGTGGTAAATCACGCCAAAAATTATCTATCATTTCAAACTCAAATCCTCTCACAATGGATACAACTTCCAACTCTCGGTCAAAAAATATAAAGCCAAATGTTCCACTTCTTCTACACTTATATCATGCTTAATGACTTATTATCAAACACAAGTACATTTGGACATTTATAATTTGTGAAAATCGGCAATGTTTATTTTAACCAAAATCGTTCCTGAATTGTATTTTTATAAACAAAAAAAGCAGATGGAATAGATTTTTTTATCTTTTATTTTTTTACTATTGATATATCTTTTATTTTATTCTTAAAGTATTTTACTTCTTTATTTTCACATTCCTCCACAACATTTCCCCCTATATTTATTCTGTAACTTTTTCTTGGGATCTGTAATTAAATCTACATATTTTTGTAATTCCTTTATTGCTTCTTCTATGGCTTTCAAATCTTTTTCTAAAGGACAGGACAAGGGTTGGGGATGAAAAAGACCCCGAAATCGGAAATGTTTATTTTCACGAAATCGGGGTCTAAATAGGAAATGTTTATTTTTGGGTTACACCTTCAAAACTATCTGCGACACGCATTTGACATGCGCGGTGTGTATGTGGCAACGCATGGGGTGTTGGTGGGTTTTCCCTCTATATTGAAGCACTTTGGTTTGTATATTCTTGAGGATTTCTAACCACTTTCCCTTCGGCGCCTTCGAATTCCCGGCCCCATCCCGTTATAATAGAGGATAATAGAACCAAGAACAGTACCATACAATAGATCATGCCGCTGCTTACTTGTGTTAGTGAAAGTGGTGCAACAAAATCATAACCTTTTGTCAACAAAGCACCGAGAAATACAAAAACACTTAAAAAAGGTATGACTAGCACGATTGCATTAGCAAAGCCATCGAGCAGGTAAGAACGACGGTATGGATGCAAACCAACACGTTTGCCAATCTCATTCTGAACTTTTCCAAATGTCGTCATCGATGCACTGGTGACACCGCCGAAGATTAAAGTTGTAAACGAAATACCTAACATCATTGCGAACTCAGCACCTCGGACCGTCTTGCCCATTTTGCTGTTAAGTATGCCGTTTGTGACTTTTTCAAGCACTCCCGCACCGTTGAGCACACCCATAATACCGTAGACTGAAATAACCAGCGTGACTGTTGCCATCATGCTGCTGATGCCGCCCGTCAGGAATCCTTTTGGAGCTCCATCCACGACAGAGATTACATTGGTGAAATTTATAAGGTTAAACGCCAGACCTATTATTGTCCCTAAAATGATACCTATAGTAATAGCTATATAGATATTACGAGTTTTGATTGCTGCAATTAGCATGACGACTACTGGAACCAGCATAACCAGTGTGGTAGGATTCATGTTCTTCGCAAGAATTTCCGAAGCTCCCACCCCAAACGTGCCGCCGCCGCCGAAGATCCAGAACAGCACAAAAGAGATAGACCCTGCGACCAAGGAGTACTTCAACCGGCTGGCAACACAGCCGCCCACTTCAGCGAAACCTTCTTTTTTTGTGTATTCTTGGGTTCCTGCGGAGATGATGGTGGTATCTGATATTGGTGCTAAATTATCACCAAAAATAGAAGCACTGACAATAGCGCCCGCAAGAACCGCAGGGTCGCATCCCAACAATACTCCCGCCGGGTAGAAAATAGGGAAGCAGGTAAACATGGTCCCGATGGATGACCCTGTAGCAGTAGCAATGACACAAACTGCCAAGAATATAAACGCCGTGAATAATCCCCCATCCACGCCCAGCAAGTCTGCAAGCCATACGAAACCTGACGAAATGTTAGTGGTTTTGATGAGCTCAGAGAACATCCCGATGATGAATAGCAGGATTGTAATCGGTACAGCTTCCTTTACGCCATCATAGACTGAATCCCAGAAAAGATCGTAGTTACCCTTTTTTACAAAAATGGCACCTATCATAAGTGCGACAAAAGCACCCATTGCCAAAGCATACATTTCAAACGCTTTAAAGACGATAAAATACAGTATGCAGAAAAATAGAAAAATAAAGACTGGAATAAACGCAACTCCCCAGCCACCCCTAAATTCAAGTCTCTGATTCATATCCAAACTCCCTCTCCTATACTAAACTCACTATTCTAGGCTATAAATACACTCACTTATTCTTCATTTAAATTCATCTTCATAATATCGCGATATTTCGAACCAACAGTACGCTCTAGCTCAAAAGGTTCACCCTCTAATATTGGATAGTTATCTAAGAATTGTTTAATTTCTTCGATATCGGAACGATCGAGTTCAAAAGTAAATATTTGCGCATTGGACTCAACATGCCTGCTATTCCTAACTCCAATAATAGATGCTCCGACTCCTTGCCCGCTTAATATATATTTTGTCGCAATCTGAGAAGCCTTGACAGAATACTTTTTACCGATTCTTTGCAACATTAACAGTAATTCCTGATAGCCATCCCAGCCCAAGGTATCCTCAATCACCTGAAAATATTTAACGTGTGAGCGTGTTTCGGGTTGAATAGATGGTTGGCCAATCCATTTTTCCGCTAACAAACCTCCTGATAATGTACCGTAGCACAGCAGGGAAATTCCTTTGCTTTTACAATAATCTATTAATTCCTTTTCTGGACGTCGATCAAAAACCGAGTATTGATTTTGACAAGACACAATAGGTATACCGGCATCAACGAGCTCGCTCAAATGCTTCGTATCAAAGTTGGTAACGGCGATATTACGGATTTTTCCCTTTTCTTTCAGTTTCAACAGATCTACCGCTGTCTCAACATAGCCAGGAACATCGTAATCCCACCAATGAAACTGCACCAGATCCAATGCCTCTCGTTTTTGACGCTTGAGGCTTCTGTCAATTACTTTTTCTGTATAGTTGTAATCGACCTCACTCAGCAAATTGATATCCGGTACATACTTGGTATGAATTTGAATATCATGCGGTGATAGGGTGCTACCAGCTTTTAGTTCCGTTAAAAATTCACCTAAGAATTCTTCCGTGCCAGTATAGATATCTGCACAATCAAATGTCGTAAAACCTCTTTCAGCAAGCATATGGAAGGCCTTCATGGCATCTTGCATATCTAATTTTTCTTGTAAGCTATGGCCTTCCGATAGCTGCCAACAGCCGTTGATTACTCTGCTTATCGTATAATCTTTTGCTAATTCGAATCGTTCTGCCATTATTGTTTACCTCCTTTATGTATAGGTTCTATTGTGCATTCAGCATGACTAAATTCTTTTGTTCCGATGCGAGTTATTTTAAATCTGGCACCACAGTTTGGATCCGGGCAGGCTATTAGACTATCAGACAACATCCAGTCTTTAGCGTGTAATGGCCGCTGCTTTGCCGGCAGTAATGGCAAAATTGCACTTAAAGCATACATTGAAAATGAATTAGTTTCTGGGAAGATCAGGTCTTCCCCAATAACTAAGAAATAGTCACCTTCCTTATGCCTGCATACCATTGGTTTATCTGTACCGACAACCTCTACTTTTAAGTTATATAGCGTAAATTTATCATCCATGGCATGTCCTCCTTTCTGCACTTGCAGCTTTTTAGGTTCCTATAAAAATAAAAAACACCTGTCCTTAAATAAAAATTCAAGGACAAGTGTTAACCTGCGGTACCACCTTGTTTGATATGTATCGTACATATCCGCTCTGTAGAGTGCTCTCACACCCTTAGCCCTGTAACGCTGGCTCTGCGTCTAAGCTACTAAAAAGTAATTTCGTTCACTTTGCCCTCTGAGGCCCACTTGCTGTCACTGCATCTGCCCGGCTTACACCATCCCGGGTTCGCTAAGAGATCGTTTAACAGTTTTACTCCCTCGTCTACGGTTTATAAAAAGGTTAGCATCATGGTTTTCTATTGTCAACGGTTATTTCAATATTTAGATAACTTAACTTTATTGTAAATAAAAATTTGGCTCTTTTCTAATAAGAATTGTGCTAATTAAAGATTCGCAAATAAAACTCGTAAATAAAAGTCCTGGATTCACATATCCAGGAGGCTAAATATAAATGAATGAACAATTACACCAAAATTAAAAAAGGAGCATAACTTTAACGCTTCTTTTCATTCTTGCATTGAAAACTTTTCCTTTTACACTGGGTACTGAAAGACCAAGAAATCAGAAAAGTTTATTTTGACTTGGAGTTTATCTTTGGTTTACATCCCATGTACACTATTTCTGTCAATTTATTTATCATTTCTTGTATCTCCTGGAAGTCTGATGCAAATAAGACTTAAAATCAACCCTTTCCAGGAATATTGTCCCAAATTCATCAATCAAATTATGAATATTGTATAATTTTAGTAACAATATCTTCATACGTCCAAATGGAGGAGGACAATTTGGGGACTTGTTTCTTTGCGTAGGTATAGAAGGAAAAAGATGTGCTTAGAGAGCCACAGGTGCGTTTCATGTACCTAGCTCAGTCCATTTTAGGAATTGATTCAAAACTTATTTATTTATCTGATTCGGAAAATACGGAATTACAAAATTTGATTGAGATAGAGTTTAATATTCCAAAGGATCTTGGAAAAACTGTGAATAGCTGTTGATTTTCAATTGAATTATACCAAAAAAGTCCCGGGCTCCTATTGAGGAAAAACCGGGATCAAATTGAATCAGAACCGGAAATCGGAAATATTATTTTCACGAAAACCGGATCTGAATCGGAAGTATTTATTTTTACTGGGAAATGTTTATTTTAGTCAGACACTTTTAATTTTATTTGCAAACAGTACCAGGCACTATTCGCCATTAGTAATAGGTGAGAAAAATGTGTCAGTCCCCTGTCATTCTTATTTACTTTGGTCTAACGTTTAAATACGCATTAATGCGCCATTAGGCTTTGGTAACTCTTGATCTGTTATCTGATTCATTTTACAAAAATGTTCAAAAAATTGTTGTGCCAGCTCTCGTTCCCTTGGGTCACTTTTCAACGAAACTATATCAAGCAAAATTTGAGCCATCCATGAATTTTCAAAATAACGGTATTTACCTGAATTCCATGTGATTTTTTGGGGGAATTTTTCATTTATATAATATTTCCAGAAAAGCATCTGATCCGATTCCTGTTCTGTAAGTTGGATTTTGTATTCTGAATGAGCAGGAATATATCCATCTTCACAAAGCTTACCGATAAAATCTTCATTCACCATATAGACACCTAAGATACGTCTGTCTTTTTCAGGCATGCTGGAATCTATTGCTGTTAACAGCACAGCGCTATTTTGGTGCAAGCGGATGGGTTTGTTTGGCTTCCCTTTGTTATTTCCACTTTTTATTACGCCTGAAAAAACCTTCCACTCTGAAAAAGAACTATTCTGCTCTTCTGTGTCACACCAAAAAACCATTTGTGATTCGGAATGAAGTTTATGATTTTTCATAAGTTTTTCATGTTCCAAGTGAAGTTCCTGGTTTTTTCGTTGTAGTTTTTTTTCTTCTTCCTTCTTCCATTCTTCCTTCTTTCGTTCCAATTCCTTTTTTTGTATAATTTTTTCAAGTGAATTAGCATCACTTTTATCATGCATTGTTAGGTGCTTTCCAAATACATCAGGGAAAAAAAACTTTTTATTTTCCGATTCGAAATGTATTTCAATAATAGAATCATTATGTTTTACTATACTACCCATGCCAAAAAGCTCGTGTGTAACTTTCTTATTGATTAAATTCATTATTCCAGTCCTCCTTGTATAATAAAAACTCGGTTACTATTAGATAGTAAATTGATAATTTTATTCAACTTACTTACCTTTAAAGCTCACACAACTGTTTGAATTTTTCTTCGTTTTAAAAAAGGATATTAAAAAAACGTATCCATAATTCTATCTGCAAAAAAAATACAGAAAAATTCGGAATACGATTGAAAAAATAATTATAAGACTATTATAACATTTTTTTGAAAATATTACAAACTTCTTATTGACAACCCATTATACCGCGAGGTAAAATAAAATTTTATTCTCTAAACTCCATTGAATTAACTATGGCTTTGGTGCCTGACCCCCAGTGCTAAAGCATTAATGCAGGCACCCGATTTCATTAATAATCTTAATATGCAAATCCATATTTTAACAAAAAATGCTCAGGAACTTGAGACTTATCTTCAATCAAAGGACGATGGAACCTCCCTGTATAAGCTAAAAAAACAGCTTGAAGTATTTGTAGTTTTTAAAGAATTAACCCCCGCATTACTTCATCGTTTAATTGAAAAAGTTGAAATAAAAGCAGACGGAAAAGCGAAGGTCCACTACAGAACCTCCACTACTCTGCTTATTTTTCAATTAATTCGAGTGCCTGTCACAACCCGAAGTTTGTAAGTTTTGTCGATGTTGTAATTGAAAATTAAATGGTTGTTCCCTAATCACATAAAAACAAGCCCAATTTTAAAAAAATTGGGCTTAGGACAATTCAATCGCAGTTCTCATTTAATATAGATATTAAGACTATTTTAACATTAATTGCACAACACACTCAACGTGCGCCGTCTGCGGGAACATGTCGACGGGCTGGATATACTTCACTTCATATTTCGAACTTAAGGTTTGAATGTCTTTTGCCAAGGTCGATGGATTGCAGGAAACATAAATAAGCTTTTCTGGTTCTGCCTGCAAAATGGTTTGGATTAACTGGCCATCGAGGCCTGTTCTTGGCGGGTCAACTATGATAACATCTGGCTTCCAGCCCTTTTTAACCCATTTTGGCAGTACTTCCTCTGCTTTTCCTGGTACATATTTGGTATTAGTGAACCCATGGCGCTTAGCGCTTTTCTTCGCATCCTCAATTGCTTCGGGGATAACATCCATACCGCGAATTTCCCCGGCCAGGTCAGCAAGCCATAACCCAATTGTTCCAACACCGCAATAGGCATCGACTACTTTTTCATTGCCAGTCAGAGCGGCTGCTTTTTTTACTTCATTATAAAGCTTTACGGTTTGCTGAGGATTTAATTGGAAGAATGTCCTCGCTGATAGCTCAAATTGTAGGTCCCCCAGTGTTTCCTGAATAAATTCCTCACCAGCTAACCCGAGCGTTTCCTCTCCAAAAATGAGTGATGTCTTTTGCTCATTGATGTTCTGGACAATTGATTTCACCTTAGGGAGTCGTTTTTGGATTTCCTGAAGAATGAGATCTTTTTTCGGCAATTCTTGCTGGGCAGTAATCAGCACGACTTGAACCTCACCGGTTTGTACTCCGACACGGGTGACGATTGTTCGGACGATTCCCTTTCGCGACTTTTCATTATAAATAGGGATTCTTAATTCTTCTAAAATTTGTTTAACGATTAACGTTGCTTCATTCGTTTGTGAATGCTGAACTGCACAATGGTCGATGTCTATTAGCTGATGGGAATTAAGGCCATATAGACCAGCAAGTACCTTGTTATCTCTTTGACCAACTTGGAAACTACTCTTATTGCGGTAGCCCCACGGGTCTTCCATTCCAATTGTTTCACGGATATCAAGCTTGTCGATGGAAAGCTTCGTATGACGTTCGAGTGACTGAATGACAATGTCACGTTTTTCTTTCAGCTGCTGATCATACTGCAAATGCTGAAGCTGACAGCCGCCGCACTGATCATAAACAGGGCATAACGGCTGCACACGGTGTGGTGATTTAATGCGAATCTTTTTGATTTTTGCCTCAGCAAATTTAGGGTTTACAGCTGTTGCCTCAACGACTACTTCTTCGCCTGGAAGCGCACCCGGGACAAAGACAACCTGCCTTTTAAAATAACCAACACCTTCTCCATTAATTCCCAGCCGTTTAATGGTCAGCGGAAAGGTTTGATTCAGTTCTATTTTGACACCTTGGTCTGTTTTCATTTTGTTCACTCCATATTGTTAACACTTCTCCAGCGAAGCGTGGATTTCGTTTCTAGATTTATATTTTCCCCGTATTATAGCATGATTCACAGCGAAAAGCCGAATCTCCGTCGAAATTCGGCTTAGTCTACAATTATTTTCTCTTAGGAAAATCATCAAGGCTTTTAAATTTATAGCCTTTCTTTTTCAAGTCTTGAATGACCTTCTCAAGGGCCTCTGCATTATCCTTCGAGACAGTGTGTAATAGAAGGACACAGCCGGGATGAACCTGCTTCATGATATTATCGTATGAATATTGCCAGCCCTTTTGCTGATTGATGTTCCAATCGACGAACGCCAGTGACCAGAAAACATGAGTGTAGCCTGCTTCCTTTGCAATCTGCATGGTTCTTTCGCTAAAAATACCACGCGGCGGGCGTAAATACTTCATCTTTTTTTGGCCAGTTAATTCTTTCGTCTTTACTCGTACGGTTTCCAGCTCGTCCCGAATTTTCTCATCACTAATTGTTGTCATATCCGGATGATGCCAAGAATGATTTCCGATGATATGTCCTTCTTTAACCATCCGTTTGACTAGGTCTGACGCCGAATTTAAATAATGACCCGTCACAAAAAAAGTCGCAGGTACCTTTTCCTTTTTCAAGACATCGAGAACTTGTGGGGTATATCCCTGTTCATAGCCGTTATCAAAGGTAAGATATAGTGTTTTGGAATCGGGGTTGCTTTTGTAAAATGCCCCGTATTTTTCAATTAGCTGATCAAGCTGGGCACCTGCTTCTGCCGGCTGTTCGTTTGCGCCTTTCTTAAACCCCCAGTGAATGGGCTGATTTGACACTGTTGCATATGTAACATTTGGAATCAGTAAGAGCAGCAAACTAAGGATGCACAATAATCTTTTCATCCATGTTCCCCCTATTTTTGTTTTTTATAGTGTTTGTTTTATTTTGGGAAACATTAATGGTGGATAAAGGAAATAATTCTGGTTGGTAGTAGACTCGTCCTCTTTTTGTCCCTTTATAGGGTAGGTTTAGTGTGGGTAACTGTGCTGTAGTTGTCCTTGAAGAAGGTATGTGAAGAAATTCCCTTATTTCAGGATTGCAAAATGAGGGTTTTATCAGCAAGAAATAATCATTTATACCATTTATAAAAGCATCTTTTGAAAACAAAAGGCATTCGGGACATATCCATTTTGCTCTTTTATAATACATAGGGATGTGCAAACATCTTGGGCATTGAACCCCAGTAATTAGTTCGATTATTGTCATTTGAAACAAATTGAGAATATCGACTTTTTGGGGAGCGTGTTGTGATAATAGAAGATTTTTCACTTTAGTTATTGTCTTTTGATTGATCTTTTTTTCACTATAGCTTTCCTCTAGTTCATCTATTCTATTTAATAAATCATAAGCTTTAATGACTTTTTGCTCTGCTTCTTTGTAGCCAGGGGTTATGACGATTTCAGTAGAGGGTTTGCAAACTGTCACTAGATTTTCTATAGGTATAAAAGGTATTTTATATTTTTCCATTAAATTTCTTAGGGAAATTTTGTGCCGGTTTACTTGAGCTACTGGGTTTTCATAAACCTCTCTATTTCCCGCAAACTCTTGAATCAATTGATTTTTTTCAAACTGTAAGGTTCCTGAATGATTTTTAGCATCAATAATAAGGATTATTTTTGGTGAAAGAAGGAGTGCGTCGATTTGAAAGAAGGTATTTCCAGTGGGAAGGCGGAGACCGTAAAAAATATGATACTTGTGTTCCGGAATTTGTTCCAAATAATATTTTAATGTCTTTTCTCCGTTATATCCCGATCTTAATATTCTTATTTTTGACTTTATATCCTGCATCCTTTGATGATTTTTCGGTACCCTTCTTTCTAAAGCCTCGGCTTGAAGTAAGTAGGTGGGGGGTGTAAGTTCCATTTCAATCAAAATTCATTCCTCCTAAGTATTTTTTAGTATATTTTCAACAAATGTTTGAGAAATTCCTACTCATTTTAGGTAGTGATATTGACTTTTTTGTGTCTATTTAATTCATTAGATTAATTTTAGTGCGATTTTATTAAAAGATAATTGAGGTATGCGCAACTTACTACATAATTTTTACGCTTACGACATATTTTTGGCCACTTACTACCTATTTTTCAATACTTACGACATTTCCTAG
>NZ_BCVI01000044.1 GCF_001591665.1 Neobacillus soli NBRC 102451
ATTTTACAAAACTTACGACATTTCCTGGATATTAATTGGAACCTCCCCCTTCAAAACACCAGATACCTATTTTAAAAAAGAGCAAAAAAAGAATAGGCGCCCAACCAGCGCCTACCCATACAAAAACCCTATTTAAAAACCGCATCCTTAAACTGAGCTAATTTTTCCAAAGAAGATTTGTCAACGTCCGCATGCAAGCTGTTTCCGTGCGAATCCATAGTAACAACAGCGGTGAAGCCCTCTACCTGGAGATGCCACATCGCTTCTGGAATACCAAATTGCATCAAATCAACACCGTCGACCCCTTTAATACAGTTGGCATAATATTGCGCCGCCCCACCGATAGCGTTAAGATAAACGCCGCCATGTTCTTCCAAAGCCGCCAAAGTCTTAGGTCCCATTCCGCCTTTACCGATCACAGCACGGATCCCGAACTTCTTCATGATATCGCCTTGGTACGGCTCCTCACGAATACTTGTTGTTGGACCGGCAGCCTTCACATGCCACACACCAGCCTCGTCCTTAAGCATAACTGGACCGCAGTGATAAATTACTTGTCCATTCAAATCAACTGGTGCATCATGGTCGCTTAAATACTTGTGAATGGCGTCACGGCCTGTGTACATCAATCCGTTAATTTGAACAACATCTCCGACTTTCAATGCACGAATTTGCTCTTCCGTAATCGGCGCTTCTAAAGTAATTACGTCTTCAGAAGTGGAAGCAGCTGTTTCTTTTTCAGCCTCGCCATCAGCAAAATCAATGAATTCACCGTCCTGGTACAGCCACTCATTAATTTCACCTGTCGCAGCATCAACGCTCACACCTAAACGGCGGAATGCCCAGCAATTGTAAGCCACTGAAACAAAGAAGCTGGCTGGAATACGGTGCATGACACCGACTTTACAGCCAAGAAGGGTTGCTTCGCCGCCAAAGCCCATCGTTCCAATTCCCAATTTATTAGCATTTTCCATCACATACTCTTCTAGCTTGCGAAGGTCCTCGTTTGGATTCACATCTTCCACAGAGCGGAATAATTGCTCTTTTGCCAAATCATAGCCGGAGGAACGATCGCCACCAATGCCTACACCTATGAAACCAGCGCTGCAGCCTTGTCCTTGCGCCTGGTAAACGGAATGCATGACACACTTGCGGATACCGTCAAGGTCTCGGCCAGCACGACCTAGGCCTTCTAATTCACATGGAAGGCTGTATTGAATGTTTTTATTTTCACAGCCGCCGCCTTTTAAAATCAAACGGACATCGATATAATCCTTTTCCCATTGTTCAAATTTAACAACCGGTACCCCAATACCAAGATTATCGCCGCTATTTTTGCCTGTCAGTGAATCAACTGCATTTGAACGCAATTTCCCTTCTTTTGTAGCAAGAACAATTGCATTTCGAATCGCCTCTTTTAATTCTATTTGGTTCACACCAACAGGCGTTTTAATTTTAAACGTTGGTAAACCTGTATCCTGGCAGATCGGTGAAACTTGGTCGTCTGCCATTTTGATATTGTTCGTGATGGTAGCAAGGCTCATCGCTGCACTCGTACCGGCATTTTCTTGTTCTTTAGCCGCCTTAACTGCCCGGCGGACATCCTTTGGAAGTTTAGTAGAAGTGTCAACTACAAGCTTATACATGCTTTCTTGAAATTTTTCAATATTCAATTCGAGTACCCCTCCAAAAAATCAATCTATTTAAATTTTACAACTTTTTGTTCGTGTACATTATACTCCTATAGTCACTATATTTAAAGAATAAGCTTGCAACCGATTACACAAAAGTCGGAGGGATTTTCATCCAAAGAAAAAGAGCCTGCACATTAAACAGACTCGCTCACATCACGGTTATTAAATTCCCTGCATTTAGATTCCATGTCATCAAGCATGGAGATTAAGCGGTCAATATCCTCAAGATCCGTATCTTCCGGATCAATGGCATCGAGCACGTCGATAAACATATTTAAGCGCGTCTTTAAAAAGTTGACCTGTGAATTTTTATCATTTGTCGGGCTGCCCACGTTCGTTCACTCCTTTCCTAACGTTTTCATCCTACCTAACTATTTTGACTTTGACAATGGATTCTTATTATTTTGCCCAATTATTAAAAAGACTCCTCGCTCTGAGGAGTCCCAAACTGCAAAATTCATCGCGGCCTTTCCGATGAAGCAAAGCCAAAGGAAACATAATCCTGGACGGGAATCCAGGCACCAATACCCTGTGATGTTACGTTTTTAATGACGATTAACTTTTTATTTCCCTTTAGCATTAAATAAACTTCACCGTAAGTTACTTTGCCTTTTTCACTTACAGCAGGTGCATACGCGTATAAGTAGCCTAAGCGATTGGCAGGAATGTTATAAATATGATCATTCTTCGTTCCTGCTCCGATAATCGTTTCAAATGCGAGCGGAAAATGGGTCTTTTCCATAGCTTTTAAAAGCATCATTTTTTTCACATCTTCCGCATTAGCAATTTTCGCTGTCAGCCCGCCCCTAACAAACTTTTGGGCCTCTTGAACATACTTAAATTGATATGGCACTTTACTGCCGCGGTTATCAAAATAATTGGTGTTAATTTTTTGAAATTCCCAATTGGGAGATGTCTCCGCTGATTCGTAATTCAGTGGCCACTGGCCAAGGTAAACAATGGCACGGTAACCAATCGCAAACGGGGTGCTGTTAATACTTGACTCATTGAGCATTCGAATCAAATCAGGATTTTCGATTTTAACCTTCGAAGAATTGATTAACTTTTTGGTTAAATCACTCGGCTGCAAGAATGGCAGATCCTGCGTTGAATTCGGATACGTATTTTCTTTTGAGATATTCCGCACCGAGGCGGGAACTTGATATTTTACAGGGTCCTTTTTCACCTGAGCTTTTTGGGCAAAAGCAGACGGGATAAAAGTTAACATTAATAGCATTGTCATAAGTACAGCTATATTTTTCTTCATTTGTTTAACTCCCTTCACTAATAGCAAAATTCAGTCTGCTAGTAGTTTTTTCGGAGTTGATAAATATTATCCATCCAAGCAATTAATTTCAATATTTTGCTTGAAGGCGCTGCATTGATTTTTCAAAGAATGGAAAAAACAGCTGGATAGCAGGTCCTACTGTAAAAGTGATGATAATCGTTCCGTACGAAATAGGCCCATTTAAAAAGAAGGCCGGAATTAAGGCGGTAATTTCACCAATCGTTTTTGCCATCATTAAATTAACACGAAAACGTTCTTTTATTGCCAGCATAAAATTATCTATGGGGCTTTGCGGGAATTTCGCCTGCAAATAAACAGCCGCTCCTATTCCAATGATTAAGATGCCAACTAGTAACATTCCTATTTTAGCCATTAACCCTTCCACCTTAAATAAGTCAAAGACAGTAACCAGCCAAAAGTCAACCAAAGAACCGATAATGATAATCGTCAAAAGTGAAAGGATGGCTGGTCTTCTTTTTAATAAAAGCGAATTTACAATGACTAAAACTGCCCCATCAATCATCACCCATTTTCCAATCGACAATCCTAGCTTTTCGGTCAGGGCTACATTAAATGCATCCCATGCCCCTACCCCAATATCTGCTACTTTGATTGTCATACAAACCCCGAAGGTCATAACAGCTAAACCAATAATAAAAAATAATAAACGAATAAATAATTTCATTTTTAACTCCTTTAAAAAGTAATGAAAATGTAATAATCAGATTATTTACAAGATTCGAATTTTAAATTATAATATACTTAACCTTTTAAATAAAGGAGGGCCGTAATCAATCTGCTAACCATTTATTCATTATCAATAAGGAGGTTGGGATTCCCGTCTTATATGAAATTCAACACTCGTGTTTTTCCTGTTTCTAATTAACATGAAGGTTGGTGATTGATGGTCCCATAGAAAAGCGATTGATTTTGAACCCTATTAGATGCTGTTATATTATAGCACAGCAATGATGCTTTACCCCGTACATTTGTATACATGTTAAGGCTTTTAAAAAAAATGAGACTCTAGGCCAAAATTGGCTAGAGTCTTTGTCGTTTATAGCAGGTAAAAGCCAATGCCCATAATAACGTAGGAAGCGAGTAAGGTTAACCCTTCAAACCAATTCGATTCCCCGTCGTTGGAGATGACGACCATCAGGAGCACCGACGAAACCATCGCGATTAATTCCTGCCAGCTGAATAATAATGGCATTGACTGCTCAAAGAAGAGAGAAATAATCACAAGCACTGGCAACACGAACATAGCTACTTGTAATGTGGAACCGATAGCAATTTCAACAGCGACATCCATTTTATTTTTATAAGCCATCATCACTGCTGAAGCGTGCTCAGCGGCATTTCCAACGATAGCTACAATGATAACCCCAATAAATAACTCCGTCCAACCGAAAGATTCTGCTACATACTCAAAGGTATGAACAAGATGCTCGGAAATATAAGCAACAACTAATGTGGCAATAAATAGTACAGCCATAGCCCTTCCTTTGCCCCATTCGGGGGTTTCTTCCTCATGCGCCGCCTTTTCTGTATCCGGCTGATAAACTCCGCGATGAGTAACCAGTTTGAAAAATAAGGCAGCAATATATAGGGCAATCAGAATAATTGAAATCCCGATACTTAAAGAGAGGGTTTTGGACTCACTCATATTCATCGAAAAAACTTCGGGGATGACAAAGGCAATAATTACAGCAAACATCAGCAGTCCAGAATTATGCCTTGCGTCAAACACATTAAATTTCTGGCGCTTAAATTTTACGCCGCCAATAAAAAAAGACAGTCCTGCGACTAGAAGTAAGTTACCTAACACGGAACCGGTTAAGGAAGCTAGGACAATGCCGACAAGACCCGCCTTCAATGAAAAAATAGAAATAATCAGCTCCACCGCATTTCCAAAGGTGGCATTTAACAGGCCGCCAATCCGCGGTCCGGCAACAATCGAAAGGCTTTCAGTTGCCCTCCCCATATAACTAGCTAAAGCAATAATCGTTAAACAATAAAGAATAAATAAGACAATATTTGACCAATGCATTAGTGTCCCAATGACTGATAGCGGAACCCCAATGAAGGTCATCAGCATAAAAATCTTATTGATCACCTTATTCCCTCCATCTCTTTATCTTGTCTCTTCACTTTTCTTCTATATATGTTGTACCCAATTCCCCCTAAACTTACCTGTTAGCAAAATTTTGCTTGCAAATGGCTAAATTTCTAGTTACCATCATTTTGAAACAATTTTAAACATAGAAATACCAGGATTGAAGGGACATGTATGAATAAAAATCACTCTCGCTTTTGGATACTCGTTAGTATTGTCGCCATTTCCGGCTTTTCCCAAGGAATGCTCCTGCCGCTTATCGCCGTTATCTTTGAAAAAAGTGGTGTATCTTCCTCATTAAATGGCCTCAATGCCACGGCACTTTATATAGGAATTCTGCTTGTATCTCCCTTTATGGAACAGCCGCTGCGCAAATTTGGCTACAAGCCTGTGATCATTTTCGGGGGAATTATTGTTTTCGTTTCCTTAGCTTTGTTCCCCTTATGGAAAACATTCTGGTTTTGGTTTGCACTCCGGCTTCTGATTGGGATAGGCGATCACGCCCTCCATTTTGCTACACAGACTTGGATTACATCATCATCTCCAGCCGAAAAACGAGGGCGGAATATTTCCCTATATGGTTTGTTTTTTGGGATTGGTTTTGCAACGGGGCCGTTAATGACACCACTCGTACTCATCAATGAAGCACTGCCCTTTATTGTCTCATCGCTTCTCTGTTTAATTGGATGGGCGTTTGTTTTTACCTTGAAAAATGAATTTCCCGAACAAGAAGTACATATCAATTCTTTTCTGGCCACGATTAAACAGTTCAAAAAGGCATTAAAATATGGATGGGTCGCCTTCTTACCTCCCTTCTCCTACGGTTTTTTAGAATCTTCCTTAAACGGTAGTTTTCCCGTTTATGCCTTAAGAATGAATATAGATGTTTCCAGCGTCTCACTGGTTTTATCCGCGTTTGCGATTGGCAGTATTATTACCCAGCTCCCATTAGGGATGTTAAGTGATCAGTACGGCCGGCGGAATATTTTAATGACAGTCCTATTCCTTGGATTTTTCAGTTTTACTGCCGCTAGTTTTTTTGAACATTCCTTTATTGGTCTATTTATAGCGTTCCTTATCTCGGGGATGGTAGTCGGTTCTACCTTCTCGTTGGGTATTAGCTATATGACTGACTTAGTTCCAAGGGACTTATTGCCGACAGGAAATTTGTTATGCGGCATTTTTTTCAGCCTAGGGTCTTTAAGCGGCCCGATTATCGGCGGTTTATTTATAAAGTTTTTCCAAAGTGTAAGTTTCTTTTATATTATAAGTACGATGCTCCTAGCTCTATCATTCATCATCTTTACCTTTGGAAAAAAGACCTATCTAAGGCTCGAACAGCAAAATTCATAATAGGAGCAAATTCATATCCTAAGCATAAAATGTGTGGTAAGATAAAAGAAAAAGATAAGATCTTGCCTGAGTCCTGCTGTCATCAATTGATGACAGCTTTCGTGTTTTTTAGGGGTAGTGATTATGATTATTTTTCTCAATTAGGGGGGAGAACCAATGAGTTCCGAGGCAAAAGCCCTTGCAAAGGGTATCCAGAAGGTTGGTTTCTTGGAAAAAGTAAAACCGCATATAGAATTAATTGCTGCTGGTTTAAGTGGGGTATTGATTGTCGCTGGCTGGCTCTTTGATAAATATGGGAATGGTGCTGATTCCATCGTTGCTTTTCTGCTGGCATTTTTGATTGGCGGGTTTGCTAAGGCAAAACAAGGTATCGAAGCCACTTATGAAAATAAAGAACTAAACGTTGAAATGCTGATGATCTTTGCGGCAGTTGGTTCAGCTATTATTGGTTATTGGACAGAGGGTGCGGTGTTAATTTTCATATTTGCAGTGAGCGGAGCACTTGAAACATACACGATGAATAAAAGTCGCAAGGAAATATCCTCTTTGATGAAGCTACAACCGGAAGAGGCTTTGCTCATTACAAACGGTTACGAAAAAAAAGTGTCCGTTTCAGCGCTTCGTGTGGGTGATCATATTCTGATTAAGCCTGGCGAGCGTGTTCCTTCAGACGGGGCCATCATTAAGGGCCAAACAAATATTGATGAAGCAGCGATAACAGGCGAGTCGATGCCAGTCTCCAAAGGCGGTGGGGCAGAGGTTTTTGCCGGTACCGTTAACATGACAGGTTCGATTACCGTTCAAGTGACAAAAGCCAGTGATGAAACCCTTTTTCATAAAATCATTCAGCTCGTTCAATCGGCTCAAAGTGAAAAATCGCCTTCTCAGCAATTTATCGAACGGTTTGAAGGTACCTATGTCAAGGTTGTCCTTGTTGTCGTATTTTCGATGTTTTTCCTACCACACTTCCTTTTAGGTTGGGGCTGGCATGAATCCTTCTATCGCGCAATGATTTTATTAGTGGTCGCATCGCCATGTGCGCTTGTGGCTTCAATTATGCCTGCCACCTTATCGGCCATCTCGAATGGAGCAAAGCATGGAATTTTGGTAAAAGGCGGCGTCCATCTCGAAAATCTAGGCCATTTAGAGGCGATTGCCTTTGATAAAACAGGGACACTTACAAAAGGGAAACCGGAAGTAACTGAAATAATTGTCAAAGAAGGGCTTGAAAAAGAGGATCTAATCTGGAAAGCTGCTTCGATTGAAAGCTATTCTAACCACCCGCTCGCACTTTCGATTGTCAAATATGCGAAACGGGCCATAAACAAAGAATTATTTCATCCTGACAGTCTGGAGGATATACCGGGCTGGGGTGTGAAAGCGGAAATAAACGGCGAACAATGGAAAATTGGTAAAGCTGCATTCATTGGGAAAGAAAATGCCGACAAGTTTGCGGATGGAAAAGCAAAAGACCTTGCAAGCCATGGTAATACCCTCGTCTTTATTGAAATTAATGGAGAACTCAGTGCGATGATTGCCTTAATGGACGTTGTCCGCGAAGAAACGAAGCTTGCTATTGACCATTTAAAAAGGCAAGGAATCCACACGATTATGCTTACAGGTGATAGTGAGAAGACAGCACGTGCCATTGCTGCCGATAGCCATGTCGATGAATTTTTTGCCGAATGCCTGCCAGAAGTGAAAGTGGAAGAACTAAAGAACTTGAAGAAAAAGTATAAAACAGTGGCGATGGTGGGGGATGGAATTAATGATGCACCCGCGTTAGCGATTGCCAATGTCGGAATTGCGATGGGCGAAGGAACCGATGTAGCCCTTGAAACAGCTGATATTGTGCTAATGAAAAATGATCTGCCCCGGATATCAGATGCCATTCATCTATCACAACGAATGAATAAAATTATCAAGCAAAATGTTATTTTTTCGATTACGGTCATCATGCTCTTAATCGCCTCTAATTTCTTTCAGATACTGGATTTGCCATATGGTGTAATCGGACATGAAGGCAGCACCATTCTTGTTATTTTGAACAGCCTCCGATTATTAAAAGCGTAAACACATGGAAGAGCCGGGTAATTATTCACCCGGCTCTTGTTATCTTATATCAACTTTGAAAACTGTCCAGCTCCAGTGCCCAGCGGCTAGTGGACTTCCGCTTTTCTTTTTAGTGGTAACCATTAGAGCCATTTGCTGACCCCGAGGTTTTATTTCCTTTACTGCCTTTTCCCTTTTGCTTTGTACCGCCATCTTTTTTAGTTTTCTTTGTCATTGTTTGAAACCTCCCTTGATGTGAGGTTATCCCTCCATCATAGTTTGGACAGACCAGCCAATTTCATGAAGGAAAGTATTAGCAATGGGTTCGTTTCTTCTCACTATAAAAAGCATTGATTTCTCCGCCTAATATGATAATGAAGGCCGATATGTACAGCCAAATCATTAACACAATGATTGCCCCGATACTCCCATATGTGAGCGAGTAGTTACTGAAATTTCCCGCATAGAAAGTTAAGCCAATCGAGGAGATAATCCAACCAATGGTTGCAAATATTGCCCCTGGAAAAGCACTGCGGCATTTTAATTTCACATTTGGTGCAATCCAATACAAACCAGTAAAAATGAGGAATAAAATAATGGCGCTAACAAGCCAGCTTAATGTATTCCATAACTTGATAAATTCCGTGGTATAGCCCAATTTTGAAAATAAGAACAGGCCAATTTCCCTGCCGAATACCGGCAGAACAATCGCAAGAATTAACACAAAAATCATCCCAAAGGTTAACAAAATAGCCGTACCCCTTGCGACGATAAACGAGCGGCTTTCCTTCACATTGTATGCTTTATTAAACGCCAGAACCGTTGCATTAATACCGTTGGACGCCGACCAAAGGGTACCAATGATTCCGAAGGATAATAAGCCGCCATTGCGATGACTCATTATATCTTGGATATTTTTTTCAATTAACGCCATGGCTTCCGCTGGTGCAAAATCTTTAATCATTCCAAGCATATCCTGATGCGGAATTGGAAAATAGGGTAAAAGTGAAAATAAAACAATCAGTAGAGGAAATAGAGAAAGTAGAAAATAATAGGCCAATTGCGCACTTAGTCCAGGCAGATCATCTTCTTTAATCCGATGCCATAGCAATCTTAGTAAAGAAGAGCGCACATCCACTCTCTTTTTCATTTTCTTCCCCTCCTTTTTACTGAACTTTTGCTTCCGCCCCCAACACTTCATCTAGGGGGTGTTCTTTCTCATTCTTCGAGAAGCTATCCTTTGTTTCCTTGAGAATGTCTGTTACCTGAGGTGTAAGTTCCCGTAATTCGTCAACCTTCATTGTAATATAGGAAATATCCTCACTTACCTGCTGGGCAGTTGTCTTTAAATTGGCTGCAGTTTCTTTAACCTTATCAGCTATTTCCCCCGGATTTCTCACAATATAGACTACCTTATTGGATGTATTCTGAATGTTTTCTTTCATCGCCTGACGGGTTTGTTTATCTATTAAGCTAATTACACCACCAGCGATAGCCCCGAGTAACATTCCCTTCCAAAACTGATTTTTCTTAGTCATCTTAAATTCTCCTTCTGCCACAATAATTATCATTAAACGTTTAAAAAGAAATTAATAACACTATTCATCTTTATTTTGCTTTATCTAAGATTCCTATGCAAGTCCTCCGCCATCTTTATACCCATTCTTTTCGGAACCAAAACTATGATGGCGTTTCTACGCCACCATCTACACTTAAAATAATCCAGAGACTAGCCTTCTTCATCTAATAAAGGCGGTGTGAGCGTAGCAAGGCTTTCCTAATTCGTAGTGAAGAATGTTCACTTTTCGCTAAATTTGGATAAACGGATTCGCTATTGCGGAGCTCCGCCCCTTTTCCACTAACATCAAAAGTTTCAGGAAGGTTTGTATTGACAGATAGTTTTTAACATGAAAAGATGGGATTATTAATTCGGAAAGGGTGACCGAAATGAATTTATCAGAAAAATCGATTGAAAATGTCGAATATATGATTGAGCAAATAAAGGAAAAATTGAAGGTTCTAAACCTTGGGGCGATTAAACCTTCCCACTTCGATGAAGAAATGTACGAGGAATTAAAGGAAATTTATGATATGGTGCTAAAAAAGAATTCGTTTAGTCCAAATGAAATGCAGGCATTAGTTGAAGAACTTGGAAGTTTGAGAAAAAAATAGAAACAAGAGACGGAAGCGCCCGTTTAGCGGCGTATGGACTGGAGCTCTTTGACTTATCGTAGGGAAAAGAGCGAAGTCCACTAGCCGCTGGGCGCTGAAGCTGGATTCAGATAACTATATCAGCGTTATCAACACTAGATTGCTCTATAATCTCTTAAGGAGTCACAAAACCCGTTATTCCAATAGAATAACGGGTTTTGTGTTTACTTCTGTTCAGTCAAGATAATGGGACCATCCTTAGTAATTGCTATGGTGTGCTCATATTGCGCTGAATATTTACCATCTATCGTTCTTGCCGTCCAGCCGTTATCATCCATCTTTGTTTGGTATCTGCCGACATTCACCATTGGTTCAATCGTAAATACCATCCCTTCCTTAATTCGTGCCCCTTTTCCTGGGAGGCCGTAATGGGGAACATCTGGTTTTTCATGTATCACTGCACCAATTCCGTGGCCGATAAAATCCCGAACAACAGAAAGTCCCTCACTCTCCACATATTTTTGAATGGCGTGGCCAATATCCCCGATTCGATTGCCAGGAACGGCCTGTTCAATCCCTTTGTACAGTGCTTCCTTGGTTACTTTTAATAAATGATCTGTTTCCTCCGAAACCTTACCAACAGCATAAGACCATGCCGAATCAGCTAATGCACCATTATATTTGACAACCATATCTACAGTTACAATATCGCCTTCCTTTAACGGTTCCTTTCTTGGAAAGCCATGGCAAATTTCGTCATTAATACTTGCACAAGTTGCGTATTCATAGCCTCTATAGCCCTTTTGTTCTGGAGTAGCACCATGTTTCAATAAAAATTTATCCACAAACTCTTCTATCTCCCAAGTTGTAATACCTGGCTTAATTAATTTTGCAATTTCTTGATGACAGGCTGCTAATATTTCTCCTGACTTTTTCATTGCTTCAATTTCACGTTGTGATTTAAGGACAATCATTTTACGAGGGTCCCCTTCCTTTTTGATTATTTTTATGTATACTCAGCAAAATGGTTCGACATAGCACAATGCTAAACAAGAAATATTATACATTAGTTTAGATTTGCATTTGGCAACACTCTTTATATTAACTCTATCTAATTATTTTTTCAAAATTTCACTAAGCATTGTCATCTATATTAAATATTTATTAATGTTCACTGTTTTGTAAAATTTCACTGTTCTTAATATGGTACTTTTCCAACCTTTTTGGTAGAATTAACGTATAAATACAAATTACTAGGTGTGTGAGACTCAATGATTGGTGATCGCGTTAAAAAATTTCGCTTAGAAAAGAAAATGTCCCTTTCCGAACTTGCTGAACAAGCAGGCGTTGCTAAATCCTATTTAAGTTCTCTTGAAAGAAACCTGCAAAAGAATCCTTCTATAAAATTTCTGGAAAAGATTGCAGCCGTATTGAAAATTCCTGTGGAGGGTTTAATCCATGACCAAATAAACCAAGATGATTTGGATACTGATTGGATGAATCTGGTCAAGGAAGCGATGAATTCTGGTGTTTCAAAGGAGCAATTTCGCGATTACCTTGAATTTAATAAGTGGCGGATAAATCAAAATAACAACCAATAGTTGGTTTTTTTATTCAAAGAAGAAAAGCATTCCACAAAAAGTTAAAACTTTTTGGAGAATGCTTTTTATGTTCTTGTATGTACTAGCCATTCTTCGTAATTAACTCTTTTTCCCCATTTTGATTTAGGAACTTTCGAACTGCTTCTTTGGTTAATCCAAGTCCTTTTGCTTCTAAAATAAGTGCAAACCATTCCTCATCGATTAATTCCATCTCTTTGTCTGTAAGCAACATTCTTCTCACTCCTAAAATACAAAATCGTATTCAAGGTAGCCCGGCCATCATAGCAAGTCTACCACTTGCCGTAGATCCTCGGCTTTGCGTCCCATTCTTTCAAAAGGTTTGCCTTTTTCTGTCGTCATATAAAACTTATTCTCACCGATTAACATAATCATTCTTTTACTTTATTTAAAGTATAAGTTAATTATACCTAGTCCTTTTATAGTAATGTGTTGTATTTTGTCGATTTAATTAAATTTTCCAATTATTTTTATAAACAAACTATCCCATATATCTACAAATGCCCCAAAATTCTGGTTATTGATTTATTCACCAAGAAAGAGACTAGAAATTCAAGTCAATACTTCCTACCCGCATATGATAAAAATATTTGTCTATTTTGTGACAATTAGCATATAATGTAAGCAATATACAAATATACCTAATATTACAAATATTTGAGTGGAGGGTTGTTGATCAGCGCTATGACTTTTATTCATGTTTTAAATTACTCCATCCCGATTGTATTTATTGTATTTGCTGGTTTTTTCCTCGATCGTATATGCAAACCGGATAAACCAACAGAAAAAGCTGGTGAAGAGTGAATCTATTTCTTAGATATCACTTTCACATAGCTTTTTTTTTTTTGCAGAAGGATAGTAAATATTTCAGTTATGTTTGGAGATGCTACATACGAAGACGAAAGGGGTGTTTTAGTTTGGCACGTGGTGAACATTTTGAGCATAAGAAGAAGAACCATCCCGGTGATTTCCCTAAGGATAGCCTAACGGAAAAGCATGTAAAGGAAGCAATTGGGGATGAAGAATTCATAGTAACCCAAGAGGCTTTTAAAAATAGAATCGAGGAAGAGGATGCACGGGGAGATACTGCCCGCTTGCTGCCAAGCCAGACAGAGTAAAAGGCGTGAATTCTTCACGCCTTTTCCCTTTACCTATCTTAAGACCCTTAGTATTGTCCTTTTTCCATACTTACACCTTTAATAAAATGGGAAAATTCCATCGTTTTTAACCACTCGGCCGCTTTTTCAATATCCTTAGAGAAAATGCGGTCTTTCTTAATGGAAAGAACCTGTTCGCGTCCTTTTTCATAGAATGTCTTCGTGTGGCTGGCCATTTTATCCACACCACGAATTTCAACTGCCTGCATTGCGCAAATCAACTCAATCGCCAGGACTCTTCTTGCATTCTGGATAATTTGATAGGCATGTCTTGAAGCGATTGTGCCCATGCTAACATGATCCTCCTGGTTCGCTGATGAAGGAATCGAATCAACGCTGGCCGGATGGGCAAGTGTTTTATTTTCTGAAACAAGAGCTGCCGCTGCATATTGCATAATCATTGCACCCGATTGCAAGCCCGGTTCAGGACTCAAGAAAGGCGGCAGGTCATTAAGCTGTGGATTGACCAGTCTTTCAATTCGTCTTTCCGAAATATTTGCTAGTTCTGCAACAGCAACTTTCATAAAATCCATGGCAAACGCAATCGGCTGTCCGTGGAAGTTTCCTCCGGAAATGACCTTTTCCCCATCATCAAAAATTAATGGATTATCTGTTGCCGCATTCATTTCAATCTCTAATTTTTCTTTTACATAATCAAGGACTTGCCAAGAGGCACCGTGAACCTGCGGGATACAACGAAGCGAATAGGCATCCTGTACTCTTAACTCGCCCTGTTGTGTCGTTAATAAACTATCGCTTAAGTAGTGGCGGATTCTTGCAGCCGTATCAATCTGCTGTTGATAGCCCCTTGCGACATGAACCTCATCTGCAAAGGCATCAATAATACCATTTAACCCTTCAATGGTCATTGACGCAATCAGCTCACTCTCATGGGCCAGCTGCTCGGCTTCCAAGTATCCAATAACACCCATGGCTGTCATCGCCTGGGTACCATTTATAAGGGCAAGACCTTCTTTTGCCTCCAAGGTCACAGGCAAAATTCCTTCCTGCTGCAGGGCATCAAGGGAATCGATGCGATTACCTTTGTAAAATACCTCTCCTTCGCCAATTAAAACTAAAGCAAGATGGGAAAGTGGGGCCAAATCCCCGCTTGCACCAAGTGAACCCTGCTGTGGGATAACAGGGAGTATGTCTCTATTCACTAACTCGATTAATTTTTCAATGACAAGCGGTCTTATTCCTGAATAGCCCTTTAAGAGTGCATTTGCACGGAGGAGAACCATTGCTTTGGCGACAACCTCCGGGAAAGGTTCACCCACTCCGCAGGCATGGGATCGAATTAAATTAAGCTGTAGATCCTGCACATGGTCCTTATCGATTAGAACATCACTAAATTTTCCAAATCCCGTTGTGATTCCATAAACTACTCTTGATTCTGAAACGATTCTTTCTACTGCTTCCCGGCTCTTCTTGACTGCTTCCATACTTTTTTCTGAAGCACGGACCTTTTGCCCGCGAAATAAAACTTCTTTCATTTGCTCTAATGTTAAGCTTCCACCTGTTAACGTAATCATATATCCCGCTCCTCTACCACTTTAGTATAATAAAGAAAGAGGCTGGATTCCTTATCTGTTTAGATTTGGATTCCAGCCTCTTTTATAAATAATATTGTATTTTGAACCATTCTTTGGGGATGCCTCATAGGGATCATTCCATTCTATTCTATATACTATCGTTATGATAATTATCATATGTTAGGAAAGCCCTCCCTGTCAATTAAATTTTCTGAATTTTAACACGATATTGCTTTAGCAGGATAATATATGAAAGGAAAGTGGCCCTTTGGGCTTCTTCCTACATCAAAGTGAGTACTTACTACCCCTTTTGGGAGACTTACGACATCTTTTCACGCATTTACTACCTCTTTTTCGATACTTACGACATCTTTTCGCGTACTTACTACCACTTTTTCGATACTTACGACATCTTTTCGCGTACTTACTACCACTTCTTCGATACTTACGACATTTACTGGATATTATTGGATTAATCTATAAATAACCGGTACTTTCCTCCCGTATTTATGTAAAAAGGGCTATTCATAAAGATATTTAATCTTTATGAATAGCCCCTTAAGTATGCTGTTAATCAAATTTCAACCCTTTTAATGCTTCTGCTAACGCATTGTTCAAAGGTTCTTCCTCCTTCTGCTGGTTTTTCAAATATTTTTGTACAGTTCGTTTATCCACTTTACCGCCAGATTCTTTTTGACGGCGTGCTTGGAAAGCGGACAGTTTTTCACGATGTCCACATTTACATGCAAAGACTTGACCTTCACCTTCACCACGTAACTCAAGTTGTTTATGACATTTTGGGCAGCGTGCGTTTGTGACGCGGGAAACATTTTTACGATGTCCACATTCCCGATCTTGGCACACGAGCATTTTGCCCTTTTTGCCATTCACTTCAAGCATTGGTTTACCACAGTCTGGACAATTTTTTGTAGAAATATTGTCGTGCTTGTATTTTTTATCACTTGCTTTAATTTCAGCAACTATCTCTTTTGTATAGTTCTTCATTTCGCTGATAAACACTTCTTTTTTCAATTTGCCATGTGCAATTTGATCAAGCTTTTGTTCCCACTCAGCTGTTAAAGTTGGAGATTTAAGCTCCTCCGGCACTAAATCCAGCAATTGACGACCTTTAGAAGTCATATGA
The DNA here is from genome assembly GCF_001591665.1 of Neobacillus soli NBRC 102451. Classification (GTDB taxonomy): domain Bacteria; phylum Bacillota; class Bacilli; order Bacillales; family Cytobacillaceae; genus Neobacillus; species Neobacillus soli. The sequence continues at coordinate 16,110 of NZ_BCVI01000044.1, forward strand.
ATGTCTTTGCCACGCTTTTCGATTAAGAATGAATTGAATAGCTTATCAATGATATCCGCACGTGTCGCAACAGTACCAAGCCCGCCGGTCGATTTTAAGGTTTCTGCTAATTGTTTATTTTTCGTATCCATATATTTCGTTGGATTTTCCATTGCCGACAGTAATGTCGCCTCATTAAAACGACCAGGCGGCTTTGTTTGACCCGATGTTTGGGCGATTAGTTTGACGTTTAATGTGTCATTCTTTTCGATTCGAGGTAAAATCTGTTCTTTCAGATCATCACCTTCATCGTCTTCTTCAAGTCGATTATTGTAAACTTCTTTCCAACCAAGCGATAAAATGGTTTTTCCTCTAGCAACGAAGTTTTCCTCACCAATTTTTGCACGAAGCGTTAACTGCTCGTACTCAAATGCCGGGAATAATACGGCTAAGAAGCGTTTAACCACCAGGTCGTAAATTTTCCGTTCTTTATCTGTAAAAGCTGAAAAGTTCACATATCCTTCTGTAGGAATAATCGCATGGTGATCGGATACCTTGCTATCATCCACAAAAGATTTAGAAGCCTTGATAGGCTTTTTTAAGATTTTGCTTGTTAGTAAGCGATATTCACCACTTCCACATGCCTTCAGACGCTCTGGTAGGGTTGGAACAATATCTGATGAGATAAACCGTGAGTCTGTCCTTGGGTACGTTAAAACTTTATGCTGCTCATAAAGCTTTTGCATAATGCTTAACGTTTCCTTTGCAGAGTAACCAAAGATTTTGTTCGCATCGCGCTGTAGTTCTGTTAAGTCATATAGACCTGGAGAAAAAGACTTCTTAGGTTTCTTTTCAATTTCTGTCACAAGGGCATTTTGTTTACCAAGTTTTTTTACAATCGCATCGAGTTTCTCTTTTTCAAAACTGCGGCTGTTGCCTTTTACATCCTGCCATGTCAGCTTTAATTGGTCAGCTGTTTGGGCTTCAATGCCGTAATAGGTTTGTGCTTTGAAGTTTCTAATTTCGTCCTCACGCGCTGCAATCATCGCAACAGTAGGTGTTTGAACACGGCCGCAGTTTAGCTGTGCGTTAAACCTAGTTGTTAATGCACGTGTTGCATTAAGACCGATATACCAGTCAGCCTCCGAACGTGCGACAGCTGATGCATATAAATTTTCATACGCCTTTCCGGGCTTCAAGTTTGCAAAGCCGTCCTTAATCGCTTTATCCGTAACAGATGAGATCCATAGGCGTTTAATTGGTTTATTGACTTTTGCTTTATCAATAATCCAACGTGCGACTAATTCTCCCTCTCTCCCTGCGTCTGTAGCCACGATTATTTCATTGACATCATTTCTAACCAGTTGACTTTTAACAGTATTAAACTGTTTTCCCGTCTCCTTAATTACGGTCAATTTCAAACGCTCCGGCAGCATAGGCAGATCTTCTAAATTCCAAGTTTTATATTTCACATCATAACTTTCTGGGTCAGCAAGTGTAACTAGGTGTCCTAGTGCCCACGTAACGATATATTTATTTCCTTCAAGATACCCGTTTCCTTTTTTATTACAATTTAGCACATGCGCAATATCACGTGCCACAGAAGGTTTTTCAGCAATGACAATACTTTTTACCATAGTTAAACATCCTTTCGAATTTCCATAAGTTAAATATAGCATACGTGCCTGCTTTTTTTCTTGTACTTACTTCCGACTGAATAGTATGATAAAAAGGCACGAAAATAGAGAAACGGGGATTTAGGTATGAGGATTAGGGATTGGGATCCAAATTTAAAGGTTCGCTTGTTTAGTGAAGCAATGATGAACATAACCTTTTGGATGTTTTTTCCGTTTTTAACGATTTATTTTGCAGAAGAGTTCGGTAAAAGTAAAGCAGGTTTATTATTAGTCTTTTCGCAGGTATTTTCCGTATTTGCCAATTTGATGGGCGGCTACTGTGCCGACCGGTTTGGACGGAAACGGATGATGGTCCTTTCTGCTATTGGTCAGGGTCTTTCATTCTTAAGCTTCGCCATCGCAAGTTCACCGTGGCTTCAATCGCCATGGCTTGGGTTTGTTTCGTTTGCGGTTGCCGGTGTGTTTGGGTCCTTTTACTGGCCTGCCAGCCAAGCAATGGTAGCCGATGTCGTCGACGAAAAAGATCGGAGCAATGTATTTGCTATTTTTTATACGTCCATTAATATAGCGGTTGTCGTAGGCCCGATTTTAGGTGCTATTTTTTATGTTCATTATCGCTTTCAGCTACTGCTCGTTGCGGCTGCTGTATGCATAATGCTCGGGTTGATTTTAGCCAAATGGACACGGGAAACAGCCCCTGTTCAAAAAAAGGCTATTTCAAGCGACGGGAAATGGTATTATTTTTTAAAAAACCAGCTGATGGATTATGCGCTTATTATTAAAGATAAAACCTTCCTGCTCTTTATCATTGCAGGTGTTTTAGCTGGGCAGACGTTTATGCAATTGGACTTATTAATTCCTGTTTATATTAAGGATGTCATCAAAAGTCAAACTCTCTTTTCCATAGGGGACTGGTCATTTGCCGTTAAAGGGGAGCAGGCATTTGGAATTGTCCTTGCTGAGAATGGTTTCATCGTTGCCCTTTTGACCGTTTTTGTAACGAAATGGATGGGAAAATATTATGAACGAAATGTGTTTGTTCTCTCCTCAGTCGTCTACGCCATTTCAATAGTCCTTTTCAGCCAAACCTCGATGATTTGGGGGTTCATTTTGGCCATGGCTGTATTTACATTTGCTGAATTAATGGGGGCCGGGCTCCAGCAAAGCTTCGTTTCCAGGCTTGCCCCTGACCATATGAGGGGTCAATATTTCGCCGCCGCAAGCTTACGATTTACCATTAGTCGTACCATTGCTCCACTATCCATTCCAATGACCGTTTGGATCGGATATGGCTGGACCTTCATTTTCTTAGCTTTGCTTGCCTTATTAAGTGCTGTCATCTATTGGGTCATGTTCTATACGTTTGAAAAGCAGAAAATGGGAACGCAAACATGAAAAGGCACTTTTTGTGCTTTTTTATTTCTCAAGGATCTTAAAGATTCAAAATTTCGTCAAAAAATTGTACTAAATTGTTCACATTTGACCCTTTTAATATTATAATTAACTTGTAAAGGTTTTCTATTATAAGGGCGGTGGAATTAATGGAATTGTCACAGTTCATGGCTCCAACTTCATTGTCAGGCATTATTACATTTTTAGTCCTATTTTCCGCAGGGGTTTATTTTAATATAAAAGTATATGGTAGCAAGCTAGGGTAGAGATGAAAATCTTTACTTTTTTTTGTGTTTTTAGACTAGAAGCTCTCGGTTTCTTTTTCCAATTAAAAAGGCTACAATATAGGAAGATTCTGAAAAAGGAGATTATACATATGACTGAATTTCAAAAAAACCTTGAGAAATATGCTGAGCTGGCCGTTAAGGTAGGCGTTAATGTTCAGCCAGGTCAAACGTTGGCCATCAATGCCTCCATCGATGCTGCTGAATTTGTCCGTTTAATTGTAAAAAAGGCCTATGAAACAGGGGCGAAGAATGTCGTTGTCAACTGGAACGATGATACTGTTACAAGAACAAAATATGATTTAGCACCGAATGATGCCTTCCAAGAGTACCCAGTTTGGCGTGCAAAAGAAATGGAAGAGCTCGCTGACAAAGGCGCAGCCTTTATGTCAGTCGTATCTTCGAGCCCTGATTTATTAAAAGGCGTCGATCCTGAACGTATTTCAAACTTCAATAAAGCCGCTGGCACGGCGTTAAAAAATTACCGAAAAGCAACGATGTCAGACAAAGTCAGCTGGACCGTCATTGCAGCAGCATCACCGGCATGGGCAGCTAAAGTATTCCCGGATGAACCTGCTGAAACCCAAGTAAGCAAGCTTTGGGATGCGATTATCAAAGCTACTCGTGTCGACGTTGAAAATCCAGTAGAGGCATGGAAAGAACACGACGAAACCCTTCATGCCAAGGTTGACTATTTAAATGAAAAACGATATCAGAAGCTTCATTATACAGCACCTGGCACCGACTTAACGATTGAGCTTCCGGAAAAACATCTTTGGGTTGGAGCCGGCAGCGTGAATGAAAAGGGATTTGAATTTATGGCCAACATGCCGACAGAAGAAGTCTTCACTGTCCCGTTGAAAACAGGTGTTAACGGTACTGTGGCAAGTACAAAGCCGTTAAGTTATGGCGGCAATATCATTGACCGCTTTTCGATTACCTTTGAAAATGGAAAAATTGTCGGCGTAAAAGCGGAGGAAGGCGAAGAGATTTTGAAGCGTCTTGTGGATACGGATGAAGGCTCACATTATCTTGGTGAAGTCGCGCTTGTTCCTTACGACTCACCTATTTCACAGTCCAATGTTCTTTTCTTCAATACCTTGTTTGACGAAAACGCCTCCAACCATTTAGCAATCGGAAGTGCCTATTCCTTCTGTATTGAGGGCGGCAAGACTATGTCTTCTGAAGAATTGGAGAAGAATGGGCTTAATGAAAGTCTCACCCACGTTGATTTCATGATTGGTTCAGCGGAAATGGACATCGACGGAATTACAGCCGATGGTAAATCGGAACCTGTATTTAGAAAAGGAAACTGGGCGTTTTAAATAGAAAAGCGGAAGCGCCCGGTTAGCGGCGTATGGACTGGAGCACTTTGACTGAGATAAAGGAAACACGGAGAGCGATAAGCGATCCGATGTTGACTTATCGTAGGGAAAAGGGCGAAGTCCACTAGCCGCTGGGCGCTGGAGCTAGACAACACTCTTACAGCCTATAAAAGAGCAGGTTCTTCCTGCTCTTTTTTCTATGTTGGAAAAACATAGCGATTGCAATTGTACTATGTTAAAGGATACAATGGATATTTAAGAAATAACCTAATCTTCCGGAGGTGCCATTCATGTGGAGTGAATTTAAACAGTTTGCCATGAAAGGCAACGTCATCGATTTAGCGGTCGGGGTCATTATCGGCGGTGCATTCGGCAAAATCGTTTCTTCCCTCGTCGCCGATGTTATTATGCCATTGATTGCGCTTATTATCGGGGTAACCGATTTTAGTAAACTTGCTTATGGGACATTAAAATATGGTCAATTTATTCAAACCGTTGTGGATTTCTTTATTATCTCTTTTTCAATTTTCCTCTTTATAAAGCTTCTTAACCGTTTTAAAAAGAAAGAGGAGCTAGCCCCTGTGGTTGCGAAAGTAGATCGTTCAGAGGAGCTTTTAGCTGAAATCCGCGATTTATTAAAAGAAGATAAAGAAATTTCAAGAAAAAATGAAACATCTTGACCACTTCCTCGTATATTCTAATAACAAATTAATTTTGAGGTGAAAAAATTGTATACACAAACATCTACTGAATTTTTGCCATCGGTCTTACGAACGTTTGCCCTGTCGCTTGCGATTGCCTTCCTTGGCACAATGGCAGGTGTATTTGTACCACCAAGTTTATTTATGCCATTAGCGATTCTAGAATTTGTCATGCTGTTAGTAGCTTTCTTCTTTAGAAAGAAAAAGGCAATTTCATATTCATTCCTTTACATTTTCACGTTTATATCAGGGGTTACCTTGTATCCGATTGTATCCTATTACTTAGCTACTGTAGGCGCAAACGTAGTTGTCATGGCCTTTGCCAGTACGACTGTTGTTTTTACGGGGGTTGCCATTTACGCAACAAAATCAAAACATAACTTTTCCTTTTTAGGTGGATTCCTGCTTGCTGCCTTGCTAGCTTTAGTAGCGATATCGATTTTTAATATCTTCTTCCCATTAGGCTCAACAGGCATGCTCGCTTACTCATTTATTGGTGTGTTAGTTTTTAGCGGCTATGTTCTCTTTGATTTTAGCCGAATGAAGCATTACGGTGTAAGAGCAGAAGATGTCCCCTTGATGGCCTTAAACTTATACTTGGATTTTATTAACCTATTCATCAGCATCCTTCGTATTTTAGGGATTGTTTCCAGCAAAGACTAATAAAACAAAAGGAGCTTGGATGATTCCAAGCTCCTTTTGTTTTAGCTATTATTTATTAAAGTTAGTCCGCGTTGAATCATTTGTTTAACGGAAGGACCCCAGTCAGTGGTTTTCAGCATCTTTACTAAACTAGTGACATTGGGATGACTTTCATTGTGCATTTTATAAAGTTCTAGGATTTCAAGGCGCAGTAACCACTCATTTGGATAGCTTTCATTCAAAATCCTTAAAACCTCGTTCACATGGAATAAACCCTGCTCATTCCATTCGGCACCCTCACGGATAGTGCGGATTTCTTTATATAAATTTTCTAATTCATTCAAACTCTGCTGCTCCACTATTTCCCAGCTATCATCTTTTACTGGCCAATTGAAATAAGTATCTGGGTCGGCTGCGCCGGCAAATACGGAAGTAATGGCAGCACCAACGGCCATATCAAACGTTCCCCATGCTGGTTCAAAAAGGACCTGCTCCTTATAGGTCACTTGACAATCCTTAAAGGAGATTAAGATTGGTTTCCCATTTGATAATAAGATATCCTTCACGACCCCCGAGACGTTTACACCGCTTTTAAATTTCAGCACCGCTAAGCTTCCATTAATAATTCCTAAATCATTTAATTGCGCAAACGAGCAATTTTCTAAAACAACATTACCTTCTAAACGACCAATTGGTGTTCCAAAGCCTTTGCGATGTGTTTCAATGCCATGACCATTCAGTTGTTTATTATCAAGTGCTAACGCTGTTGGTCCTTTTGTACGGAAATAAACGGCCTCTCCATTCTCATCCTTCAAAATCGTCGCTACCGTGCCCGTTACTTGCAAGCCGGATGAAAAGACAAGCGTTGCGATGCTATCGGATAGTAAGGCTTTCTCGAGACTTTCCGTCCCACCCTTCCGGAATGCCATCGTTGCAGCAAATTGATCGACTGCCGACGCTAGTTCGGAAAAGTTCTTACATACAAATAATTGCGGCTGTGGTTTTGTGACATCATAGGCGGTTTTCACACATTCTTCAACGGTAAAGGGAATTTTTCGGACATCATCTGCTAAACAGCTTTTGCTCTCGCCTACCGACGAAAGCAAACCAGCCCCATAAATTTTAGGATTGCTTAGCTCGCCAACTAAGCCATATTCAACTGTCCACCAAAAAAGCCGCGAAACCTGGTCGGCTTCAGATAAACCTTGAACCTTCTTTCGTGCTTCAGCCACTTTCATTTCTGCTTCCTTCACTTGCTCTGGAGTCGATTTTGGGTCCTCTGCAACGATTGTTAAATGGCGGACCGCCATAAATACCTCCAGTTTCTCTTTACTAGAGAGAGCCTTGGATCCCATTTCACCGACCTTTCTTACAAATTCCCGGTATGATTCATCTAATAAAATCGGTGCATGTCCGGCCGCCTCATGAATCATATCTGGGGCCGGGGTGTAGGCAATATTTTGTACCTTTCTTAATTCCGTCGCAATTGGTAATAGCCTGTTTGCCAGAAATCCATAAAAGGCTGCCCCAGGAATTAACCCATCAATCGTCACGGCCCCCCAGCCTACTTTTGCAAGACTCGTATTCATATCATCTACCTTTGGGATGGATTCAGTTTTGATTCCTGAATCAATTAGGCCATTAACATAGGCTGGATGGGCGATTTCTTTTAGAAAATAATGATTTTGCCTCATCACAAAGCGCCACACCGCATGATCGATTGGTGTATAGCGTTGGTAATATTGTTTTGAAATAAATGGCTGTAGCTGTACCGGGACCTTTTTTGTTCCTTTTCCAGTCATTTAAAACCTTCCCCTTTTCAACGAATATTTTCAGACTAAGAATGGAGCCGTCAGGCAAGGGACCGCATTTTGGGACGAAGTCGTTCCTTCGCCCTTTTCATTCTGGTTTTCACTGTCGACATGGGCAGATTGGTTTTCTTCGCTATTTCGATTAGCGTTAAATCCTGATAGTAATAAAGATAGATAGGATTGCGATAGATTTCCGGTAATAGACTTACCTTTTCAGCCATTTGCTGGGCAGAGAACTTATGCAGGATTTCCTCCTCAGGTATCGAGGATGGTTCGAATGAGGCTGAGTAAGAATAAACCTCTTCTTTCCAAAAATGCTTTGACTTATTTTCTTTGCGCCAGTAATCACGGCATTTATTAATCGCAATCGTAAACAGCCAGCTTTTGTATTTCGATTGCTCCTTAATTGAAGGATATGCCAAATAGGCTGACAGTAATACCTCCTGATAAAGGTCCTCGGCAAGTTCTTTATGTTTTACTAATGTTAAAATATATTTAAAAATGGCTGTTCCATGTTCTTTTACTAATTCCTCAAAAGAGTGAGAAAATCCTTCAAGCATGTGATCCGTCCTTTCCATCCATAAAAATAACCTATATCCTATTAGACGGAAAAGGCCCCCACATCCCCTACACTTCCTGGTTGATTTTCAACGTTTATCTCCCAGTTTGTTTTTGAATGAGGCCTTTCATAAAAATGGATACGCCGATTTTCTTGCAGATGGTTAAATAATGCATGAGGGCTAGCAAAACCGAGCCTGTATTCATCCCAATAATCACGCCATTCATTTGCCATTCAGGCATAGAAGCAAGCCATAGAATGAGGCCGAACGATATGATAATCGACCAAACAATATGAAAGAAAGCTTCTTTTAACAAATCGAGGCCAATCAGAAAGGCCTGCATCGGCATAATAAAAAAGTGAAATAAGAAAAAAGGCCAAAGCAATTGTAAATAAAGGGCAGGTGTTTCAGATTTGAAAAATAGCGACGTTAATTGTGGTGCAAAGAAGTAGAAAATGGCCACTGCCGCGATTCCGTAAACAAAGGTGAGCATCATCACCTGTTGGAGCATCTTTTGCAGGCTCGGGAAATCCCGTTGTGAGTGCATCTTGGACACGGCCGGGATGAGAACAACCATTAAAGAATGGGCTATAAAGGCTGGAAAAAAACCTATCGAAATCGCCACGCCCATCAGCATTCCAAAATGCTCTGTTGCCAGTGTAGCTGTCATTCCGGATCGGACCAATGCCGCCTTAATTATGAAGGGCTGAATCGCATTGGTGAAGGCTGAAAATAAGCGTAAGCCTGTCGTTGGTATGGATACAGCCATTAAATTTTTCCGTACCACCTTGCGATTCATATTAGAAAAAGGCTGTCGTTTCAATTGTTGAAATTGGATAATAAACATATAAATCAAATATAGGAATACAATAATTTCGCTGCCAATCAGCGTGCCAATTGCGATTAATAAAGCTTTTTCAGCGTCAAAGGCAATGAAACGAAATAGACCAAACAAAACCCCTAATTGAATGGTTTTTCTTAAAAAATTGGAGACCGCTATTTTCCCCATCTGCTGTCTTCCCATAAAATATCCCCTGGCAACAGAGGTGAAGGAAATAATCGGAATTAAGATCAATACGAGCCATCTTACATAGGGATGATACCCGTTAAATACGGGGATAAACGGGATGATTGCAGTGGCTAATAACAATAGGACCGCTGTGAAAACAATCGTAATCGTAATCGCATGATAAAGAATATTTCGGTGGTAGCGGTCTTCTTTCTCTGCAATGAATTTTGAAATCGATACTGGCAGTTCGAAGCTGGACAGTAAGACAATTAAAAAAATCGATGGCAAAATCGACATATAAAGCCCTAACCCGTGTGACCCCAACTCCCTTGCTAGGATCATATTCACCAGGATTTCAATCCCTTCCCCTAAAAAGGCCGCAGCTGCTAAAAAGATTATCCCCTTGTAGTAAATTGCCAACTTTCTTACTCCCCTTCATATCAAACTCACTTTTATAAACTTATGAGACAAGTTCTTCGAATAGTAGGGGAATTTTCCAAACCACTAAAAAAAGGGCCCAATTGGCCCATTTTAAACATTAGTAGGAATAATCTGTTTACCATCATTTTTTCTAACCACAACGGTAAGGGTAATAATCACAAGTAGTAACAGTAATTGGGTTAAAGTTGTTTCCCATGTTGGATACAGCCCGAGCCAATCAATGAATGGCAATCTTTCAACCGTGGTCGTTGAAACCACTTTAGAAACCTGCAAGGCATGAATACTGATGCCCAGAATTTTAAAGGCCAAAAAGTAAATTAATAGTGTTGCCGCACTAAAGAATAGGCGGATTGGAATTTTTACGCTGTATTTAATGATTGCGAAGCCAACAACGGTTAAAATGGCAAGCGCTAGAATAACTCCGGTTACGAGCTGCGCCAAGCTTATATAAGGAGTAATTCCCGCATAGAAAATAATCGTCTCTGCCCCTTCGCGGAAAACAGACAGGAAACTAATAAACGTAAATGAGAGAAGGCTTCCTTTCGCGATTGCTTGCTGCATTTGTTGATTAATATACTTATTCCAATTTCCTATACTCGACTTATTATGGAGCCATGCCCCAATAGTCAGCATCATGACAACGGCAACAACGCCGGTTATTCCTTCAATATATTCTCTGCTAGATGCGGCAACAATTTGTGAAAAAACGATGTTGATGATGATTGCTAGGACTGCACTGGCCAAAATACCAGCGATTACCCCGGACCAAATCCACTTTTGCTTGGAGGATTGCCCCATTTTTTTCAGGAAAGCAATGAGCGTTGCGACAATTAATAAGCACTCTAAACCCTCTCGTAATAAAATAAGAGCCGCATCCCAGAAAGAGTAATTGGTTTTGCTCATTAACGGGGCAAGCCGGTTGTTTAAATCCTTAACGATTTCTGAGGCTTTTTGGGCCTTCACATTTTCTGAATTTAAGATACTGATTGCGGTAGGAATCTTGGTTTCAATTTCACTATACAGCCCGCTGTCTCTAGTCTGAACATCTCCTTCCAGCATTGGCCAAATGGTCAGGATTTCGTTTAATTGTTTACTAGCACTCTGGTAATCATTTTGTGATATCTGCTTTTCCGCTTTACTTAATAAGGCGGATAAATCCGTCAGTGTATAGTTTCCTTCAAGCTGCTTTGAAACCTTTCCCGCTAAAAAGCTTTCCACTACATTTGTTAATTGTTCTAAATTTTGCCCTGCCTTTTCCAAATCAGCAGGTTCCTGTGTGAGTGCGATTCGAATGAGGGCCATGTACTTTTCAATGTTCCCATATGTCGCAATACTTTCATCATGGACTGCTTTTTCAGAGGCAGTCCACTGGTTCAATAATTTTTGGTATTGAATTTTTAAACCAGCACCTTCTTGTTTTTCGATCGCAGCTTCCAAATTGATTATGAGTGGAAGTATCTGCTTTACCTGTTCACGTCCTTTTTCCTTATCTTGAGGATTTTGTTCCTCCTCATACATAACCACCGCACTTGAAAGGGAGGATAGGCTATTTGAAAGTTCCTCTTTTTCTACTTTCTTTTTGGCTAGTAATCTTTGAACCTTTTTAAATTCCTGATCGACCTTTTTTGCCTGTTTGCTATCCGCTTTCCTTAAGGTTTTCCATTCATTTGCAAACTGCTCCATATTTTTTGCAACGACCTCTTGCTCGCCAGCTTTTGCTTTCATTAAACTATCACCAATAAGCACAAATAGTTCATCATGGTTTTCCTCAGCTGCCACCGGTTGGGTTGTTTGTAAAAGAACAAAAAATGCGGTTAGTAATAATAAAGGCTTAAATATGGTAGTTAATCGCTGCATCCATCTCTCTCCTCTGTAAAGGGAAAACACTAGTTAAAAAGTGTTTCTCCTATAAAACCACCCTGTTTTGTCCCTGGTAAACAAGCAAAAATGGCACTTCCCCGGTGGATTGTATATTCATTTAATTTATCCATTTTTGCTAATCTATTTTGGATTGGGATAAATTGTTTACTTGGTGTCCGCTGAAAACATTTGAATAGCAGGCCGGCATCAAAGCTGCCTGTTTTCACGTCCATTCCATTTGAATAGGAATAGGCTCTGCGCAGAATCTGCTGTGATCCGTCTCCATGTGATAATCGAACATGAGAGTTTGCAGGGATATAATCTTCCCCATTCTCTTTTTTATGATTAAAATCAAGCTTGTCAAATTCATCCTTTTGTCCTAATGGTGCCCCACTATCACGAGACCGTCCAAAGGTGTTTTCCTGTTCTCTTAGGTTTGTTCGATCCCAAACCTCGATAAACATTTGAATCCGGCGGACGACGAGGTAGCTCCCATTTACGAGCCAGTTAGGACCATCCCCTGGCTGAACCCATACATGCTGGTTCATTTGTTTTTCACTGTTTACATCCGGGCCTACGGTTCCATCTTTAAAGCCGAAGAGATTCCTTGGTGTTTCATTTTTCGGATCTGCCTGCTTGGTTCGCTGAAAACCTGTTTGTGCCCAGCGTAATGTCGCTTTCCCTCTAGCGATTCGAATGAGGTTTCTAACTGCGTGGAAAGCCACCTGCAAATCATCGGCACAAGCTTGGATACAAAGATCTCCGCCCGTCCAATCCTCTTCTAAGGCATCAAGCGGAAACTTCGGAAGGTCTGCCAATTCTTTCGGCTTCTTGTGTTTTAAACCAAAGCGGTCTTGATTGTCTTTAATAAAAAGGCTAGGTCCGACGCCAAAGGTAATCGTTAAGTTCGAAGCTGATAAGCCCGCCGCTTCTCCCGTATCCTTTGGGGGTAGAAATTCATTACCTGAAAGTTCTCCCATAGCCTTCCCCTTCGTCAACAATGCCGCCGCGTTTGTCCAGTTCTTGAACAGTTTTACCAAATCTTCTTTTTTTGAAGTTGAAACATCTAAGGAAACAAAATAAACATGATTTTGTGTTTTCGTGGTGATTCCACTTTGATGTTTCCCATAAAACGGCACGACTTCCCCGTTTGTTTCAGTGGTTGATGCCTTGCTTTCATTGATTGAAAGGATACCACCTAGTCCGGATGCGCCAAGGATGACTCCTACCCCGCCGATTCCAGCAGTTTTCAGGATATCTCGTCTTGAAAGCCTTTTTTCAATTAATGGATCTAAGCTGTTTGAATTGTTGGTCAATTAGGACGCCTCCGTAACGATTCCTATTTGAGATAGTGGCTCTGCTAGTGCATCGATTGCTTGACTGAGTTCCTTCACTTGCGCCTTTGTCAGTTCCGTATAGAGCTTATAGCCATCACCTTTTTTATGCTGGTTCAATAAGCCATAAACATCATCGAAGCGGGCTTGAATTTCTTTTGAAACCTGTTCATCTTTTTTCTTTAGGGCCGGGGTTAACAGCTGATAAATCTTTTCCGCCCCCTCAACGTTTGCCGCAAAGTCGTATAAATCGGTATGGGAGTAACGATCCTCTTCACCAGTAACCTTTGAAGTAGATACTTCATTTAAGAGGTCAACGGCTCCGGTAATTAACAGGTCCGGGGTCACTTCCACCGTATCTACCTTCGCACGTAATAGATTGACATCTTTCATCAGCTGCTCTGCAAATGTTTCATATCCTTTTGTTGTATTTTCAATCCATAATCCTTTTTCAATTCGATGATATCCGCCCCATTCCGCTTCCGAAACCTCCCCTTCGCGGGCATCAATTTTGGGATCCAGGTCCCCAAACACTTCAGCAATCGGTTCGGCACGCTCATAGTACATTCGCGCTGGTCCATAAAGCGCTTTCGCTTTATCTAATTCCCCATTTTTAACTGCCGTCGTAAACGCTTCCGTTGCCTTAACAAATTCTTCAATTTGGCCAATGGCATACTCGCGGTATTCTTTGGTTACTCCATCAAGGGCCATTGAGTGCGTATTTTTTGTTTCTTTATCCCCTTCTTGTTTAGATGTTTTATCCGTATTGGCACATCCAAATAGAAGACTGCTAGATAGCAATAGAATTCCTGAGACTTTTAGTAATTTCATATTTATGTAGTTCCCCCAATATCATTAGTAATGATAATCATTTTCACTTATATCATAACAGTAATTGAGAAGAATTTTCAATTACTTTTTATAAAAAAAAGAGACCTTCCAAAATTTGCATTGGAAGGCCCTCATATTTATTTAATTAACGAATGCTTAAACGCATAGATGACTGCTTGGGTCCGATCTTGGACGTTAAGTTTACTTAATATATTACTGACATGGGTTTTGACGGTTTTGAGCGCGATAAATAATTCATCGGCAATGTCCTGGTTCGCTTTACCTTCACTCATTAAGAGTAATATTTCAAGTTCACGAGTGGTGAGTTCTTCATGCGGAAGATGAGTATTCTTCTGGCGCATTTTCACCATCATTTTTCCAGTTACTTCCGGTTCAAGGACGGATTGGCCATGGTATGTAGCGCGGACGGCATTGGCAATTTCACCCGCTTTAGAGGTCTTCAGCATGTAGCTGGTTGCCCCGGCTTCAAGGGCAGGGTAGACCTTTTCATCGTCCAAAAAGCTCGTCACAATAATGACCTTTGCTTCGGGCCATTGTTCAATGATCTGCTTTGTGGCTTCAATCCCATCCATCTCTTTCATGACTAAATCCATTAAAATAATATCGGGCCGAAGTTCAAGGACAAGTTCTACACCCTTCTTTCCATCTGACGCTTCCCCTACCACCTCAATATCTGGCTGCGCCGATAAATAAGAGGAAACCCCAATCCTTACCATTTCATGGTCATCAACAAAGACGACTCTAATCATTTGCACCACCCCCATTAATCATCACCGGAACCTTCACTTCGAGCCTTGTTCCTTTATTCTTCATACTAATGACCTTAAACGTACCGCCGACTTCAAGCGCCCGCTCATGCATATTTTGCATGCCGTAGGAACCTGCCTTCATCTCGTTCACTTCGAAACCGACTCCGTCATCGACAATCCTAAGAATGACAAGGTCATCCCGTTTCACCATCAGAACCTCAAGTTTATTCGCTTTCGCATGTCTTAGGGTGTTCGACACAGACTCCTGAAGGATACGGAATAGATGATCCTCCACTCCTTTATCCATCGGAAAAGCTTCCGTCTTCCATTTTATATCCATCTCTACCTTTTGAGATAATTCGATTAATAGCTCTTCAATTCCTTCCTGAAGCGTCTTATTCTTTAAGGCTACAGGCCGCAAATGTAAAAGCAGTGCGCGCATTTCAAGCTGTGATTGGTGAATCATCTCTTCGACTAGTTTTAATTGTTTAGCTTCGCGATCATTATCCACGTCTGACTGTTGCTTTGTTTCATTGATTGCCGACATCATCATTGAAGCAGCAAATAATTGTTGACTGACAGAATCATGCAATTCACGGGCAAGCCGGTTCCGTTCCTGCTCAATAATTTCCTGAATTCTTTCTTCCTGGTCTTCTACTTTTTCTGTTGCTAAGCGCTGCGAAAGCTTGGCTTGCTCAGACATTTGTTTGCCAATTTTCTCAATCCTTCCAGCAATCGTTTGCATTTCTAAGATGGCAGGTTTCTCCTTCATCTCTGTCTGTTTCCCTTCCTCCAATAGATGCAGGGAGTGTTCAATCGCAAGAAACTGCTTACGCCAAAAAAGACCTGATGCCCCGCCTAACAAAATTCCGGCTGCAATGCTAAATGCCGGAACGAAAATCACATAGGGAATATCCATGAAATGTTGATCCCATAATTCCGACCAGCTGCTTAATGGGAATACCCAGATAGAAATCGCCGCTACAATAATTGCTATCAGAAAAGAAAAGCCGACACTCCAGACAATATGGCGCTGGGTTGTACTCATATCCGGCTCACCTCTAAATTCCCGACGATGAGCGAAGTAAGAATTTTTACTTTGTGTGCGGACTTTTCATAACCTGCCGTCTTCAAATGGAACACCTGATTAAAAAGCTTTGATTCATGATTGCCAAACACCGTGGTCGATCCTACACCACAAGAATGGTGGATACTAACATCGATCTCATAAGGAACGAGAATTTGTATATTTCCAATCAAATTACGAATGAAAATCACAGCTTCTCCATCTGGCAGCATCGTATAACTGAGATCGATGACAGTATCGCCAATGCCGGACTGGATGTTTACATCATTCCATTCATAAACACCAATCGGAGTTTTTTGCTGACCAAAGAAGATATTATCAAACAGCGGCTTCGATTTAATTATGGTCTCTTCCTGCTGTATTGGTTCGGGTGTGTTGATTTTCGGTGAAATCTTAGTGGGTTGCTTTTTAGAATTTAAAAATTGAATAAAAAAGTGCAGTAAAATAGCTAACAATAAAAATTTGAAGGTCATCATATTGACGATACTAAGGACAAAGAAGATGATCCCACCAATAAAAAGGATTTTCCCAAGCTTTTTCCCGGCCCTTTTGCGGCCTAAATAAATCATCCCGCCAGCGATAAAAAGAGAGAATATAAGCCCACTGTTGAAAAATAATAATTCCAAAAGGAGAATGACCACACCGATTACGACCAGCCAGCCTATATAATCATTTTTTGCATTTTTAAACATCGGGCCAGCCCTCCTTTTTATATCTGGTTAACTCATGTATGGTTGATTTCTATAGCCAAAAGGCGTAGAAACCTACGCCTTTATAGAATACCATATTTGATATTAAATGGACTTGCTTTCTTCCAATTTCACTTCTTTTTCTAATTGGGCAATCTTTGCATCAATGGTATTTCGATAAAAGGAGCTGTTCACTTGATGCTCTAAGCGGTCCAAATAGTTTTCAATGTCCTTAAACTTGGAGTAAGATTTATCTGAGTAAGTACTTGAATCAAGCACTTGGTTGATGCGAAGATTGGCACGTGTCACATTTTCCCGGCCCATTAAATCCATGCGTCTTAAGTGCATGTCTTTTAGCTTGTGCTTCATTTCCTCATATTTTCTTTCTAAGTCCCCAAGCTGACTGTTTACTTGTTCCAGTGAGGCACTTAGGCGGCTGGCACGGTCTGCATATTGCTGATGCTCGGCTGCCGCAAATTGATATAGCTCAGTTTCCCCTGCTTTAGAAGCAATTTCCGCTTGATACTTCCTTTTTTCGGCTAATTCAACTGCCTGATGAGATTCTCTTGTAAATTCATCCTTCAGTGTGTATTGACGTTCTAACAGCTTTCTTACCTTTTCTGTTTCCAACTCACATTGGCGAAGATATTGATTGAGCAAGGCAATCGGATCTTGTTTTTCTTTCTTATCAAGTGCCTCGTGTAAATCCGCGGTAATTGTGTTTTTAATTCTAGCAAATAAGTTTGTCATGTTTATTCTCTCCCTTTATTTTAATAATTTTTTAAGTCATTCCACTGTTTTTCAAAATTGACGAAGGGGTCAGCATCTTCCTTTACAGCAGTGCGTTTGTTTTTGTTCCAATTTTTATAAACAAGGTAAAGCACGTAGGCTGCTGCGACGCCAATGATGGCTGGTGCATTGTGGATTGAGGCCATTAGGACGATGAATCCAATGATCCCAAGACCAATTTTTCCTCCAGTAGATTCAGCTTTTAAAAACTGTTTGAATATGAAATACAGGACCACCAAGCTAACGAGTAACCCTACCATTGGACCGATTGTTGACAGCAAGATGATTGCGGCAATTCCACCTGCTAAAAGTAAACCGAATTTTTTCATTTTGTTTCTCTCCTTTCTTTATCTTGATTTCATCTTACCTTTTTTCTTTTGTTTTCATAATTGCGCTTGAGCTTGATTTTTATATCGGTCCTAAGACGTAGAAAGGGTCAGCCCCTTAAGCTTTCGCTTTAAGAACCTGACCCACTACAATTCATTTAGAAATAAACATCTGTACCCAGTAGTATCTTTGTGAGCCGCCCTTTGCATAGCCAACGCCAATATAGGTGGACTGGCTACTTAAAATATTGGCCCTGTGGCCTGAGCTGTTCATCCAGGATTGGACCACAGATGCGGGTGTTGTTTGTCCTGCAGCAATGTTTTCGGCAGCCGAACGATATGTAATCCCAAAATTTTTCATCATATCAAAGGGACTGCCGTAAGTTGGGCTTGTATGGCTGAAGTAATTTTTATCGCGCATGTCATTTGCTTTATAACGAGCGACCCTTGAAAGCTCCCAATCTGGAGTAAGTGCCTTTAATCCATTTTTTGCACGTTCCTGATTAGTTAACTGCATCACCTGACTTTCAATACTCTTTATTGCGTCATAACTTGGAATGTTTACCTTCTCACCAGGGTAGATTAAATTTGGATTCTTAAATTGCGGGTTCGCCGAAATTATTTCAGAAATTCCTACCTGGTACCTGACGGCAATTTTCCAAAGCGTGTCCCCTGGCTGAACAGTGTAGATTTGCTGGGCAAATGAAACGTTTGGTATGCAAAAAAGAGATAGTAAGAACAGAAAACTAAACCAAAAAGATTTTTTCATTTTTTCGCCTCCTCCGAATATATAATTTTGATTTCAGGCTCAAAATATACAAGGAACTGAAAAAATAAGTTTGGTAGACGAAAAACCCAATGTGATTTTTTTTGGAGGATGAAAAAGTGAGGGACATTTCATGGATGACCTACATCATGTTAATTTTAGCAAGCTACCGATTAACTCATTTAATTGTTTTTGATAAAATTACCGAATTTATCCGCAAACCGTTTGTTAAAAAGGTACAGGTAGAAACGGATGCTGGTATCGAAACAAAAGAAGTCCCCACTTCGATGTTTGGTTATCTATTGAAGTGTTATTGGTGTGCCGGCATTTGGAGCGCGATATTATTAGGGGGCGTTTATCTGCTTTTCCCGCGTGTGACCTTCGTGTTCATATTGATTTTCTCAATTGCAGGAGGACAGTCGATTATTGAAACTTTTGTCGGCGTCAATATTAAAAAAGTTGATTATTACTCAGAACTGAAGAAAAAGGATTAGACCAAAAGCTGCAAATCATTGGAAGAATTGTTCCCCCTTCTGCATATAGTTTAGAAAAGCTTAGGACCTTTAGGCACTTAAGCATTAAAAAGGGGGATACAAAATGACGGCTATTTGGCTGGTCACAACGATTGGATTTGTCCTCTGTCTAGGATTTGTCGGTGGCACCATCTTTTATTTCTTAAGAGAGGCTCTAAATTCGGAGGACGCTTCTCGAATTGACCCTATAAATTCAGGAAAGGACCCTGAAAATTAGGGTTCTTTTCATTTCTTGATAATATTATTACCTTTCCCACATGTTTTTTTCATTTTAGGAAAAATTAAACAGGAGTTCATTTTAATGATGGAGGCCTGTATATGAGTTCTGAAAAAAACCAACAATTTCCGAAGACGTATTGGCGTGAAATAGAACTACCCACCTTTCAAAAACTAAACCAAGACATCTCAGTGGATGTCGCGATTGTTGGGGCAGGTATTACCGGCATTACCGCGGCTTATTTGCTTTCAAAGGAAGGGAAAAAGGTCGCCCTGATAGAAGCCGGCAGTGTCTTGAATGGGACAACCGGCCACACAACTGCAAAATTAACAGCCCAACATGGCTTAGTTTATGATGAATATTTGAATCATTTTGGAGAAGAAAAGGCCAGGCTCTATTTTGAATCACATATGAATGCCATTCGATTCGTTGAAGGTATGGTCAAAGAGCATGGGATTGATTGCGATTTTAGCAAAGAAGATGCCTATATGTATGCCACAACCGATGAGTACGTAGATAAGCTTAAAACGGAATGGGAAGCCTATACAAGCCTAGGCATCGATGGCGATTTAAAGGACATAATCCCATTTAATATCCCTGCAAAAGCGGCCCTAATGATGAAAAACCAGGCCCAATACCACCCACTTAAATTCTTAAGGGCTCTTTTGGATGAAGCGGTAAAAGCGGGTTGTTCTGTTTATGAAAATACAACAGCTGATGACATTGAAGATGATGATCTGCAGCCTAAGGTCGTTACTAAGGATGGAAAAAGAGTAACGTGCAATAATGTAATCATTGCCTCCCACTTTCCTTTTTACGATAAACTAGGGCTCTATTTTGCAAGAATGTATGCGGACAGATCTTATGCCATCGGTATTAAAACAGATAAAGACTATCCAGGCGGGATGTATATCAGCGCGGACAGCCCCACCCGTTCGATTCGGTATACACCACTTAATGGGGAAAAATTACTTATTATTGGCGGAGAAAATCATAAAACAGGGCAGGGAATCGACACGCTGAAGCATTATGAAGCACTTGAAGCGTTCGCTGAAGAGGTCTTTGGGATTAAGGGCTACGATTATCGCTGGTCTGCCCAGGATATGGTTACGTTAGATAAGCTGCCATATATCGGTCCGCTTACCTCTGAGCGGGAGCATATTTTGGTGGCTACCGGCTATAAAAAATGGGGGATGACAACGGGGATTGCAGCAGGTCATTTGTTGACCGATTATGTTATGGACCGGAATAATCCCTATAAGGAACTTTATTCACCATCAAGATTTAATGCCGATCCAGCTTTAAAAAGTATCGTAACAACCAATGCGGATGTTGCCAAGCACCTGCTTCGAGGAAAGCTTGAACTTGTCGAAAAGGATCCGGGTGAACTGCAAGAAGGCGAGGGCTCCGTCGTATTGCATAACGGAAAAAGGGCTGGCGCCTATAAAGACGAGAACGGTAAACTTTATATTGTTGATACAACTTGCACCCATCTTGGCTGTGAATGTGAGTGGAATCGCGCCGAAAAAACATGGGATTGTCCATGTCACGGCTCACGGTATTCCTATTCCGGCGATGTGATTGAGGGGCCGACAAGAAAAGCGCTGGAATTGCTTGAAGAAGGATGACCTATAAAAATCAACGCCCCCTGTATGACTTAAAGGCAGGAGGCGTTGTTTGTTTATTTGCTATTTGGACGGTTTCTCTTTAAATCTTCCCCGGTTGTAAATTCAACTAGTTCAGAGCTTGTTTTCATCGGCTTCTTAGTGTTGTTATTGCGCTGTGCATTGGCATTACCTAGCTTCGTTCTACCCACACCTACCATCTCCTTTTCAAGAAATTCATTGATAGTATCTGTGAAAACATTCGTAGTTATTCCCGCACTAAGATGGGCGCTGTGCGAAATCCTGTCATTTGCTCATAAGCATAGGCAGCTTCGATTAATAGCGGTTCACTAAAAGCAGTTCCCGCAAAGGTAATTCCCACAGGCTCCCCTGAAGATGTATAACCGGCCGGGACTGCAATGGATGGATAGCCTGCTTTGGCACTAATATGTGAGCCTTCATCGCTAGGGAAAACAATAACATCCAAGTCATATTTTTCTAAAACAAAATCAATGCCTTGCTGTGTTGCGTGGTAGTTGTCAAACTCCAATGCTTGAACATAAGCGGACTCGGTTAATGAACCGCTCGTCTCTTCTGATTCCAGCAAGACAGCCTGCCCATACTTAAGCATTTTTTCTTCATCCTTTTTATTAAATTCAATCAGGTCTGCTAAGGTCCTGACCTTGATTGATGGGTTCAGATTATTTAAATAGGCATTAAGGTCTGGTTTAAATTCATACGTTAACACATCATACTTCCACTCTGCCCGTGCTGATGGAATTTCTATGCCCTCGATAACTACCGCTCCTGAGGTTTTCAAAATTTCCCATGCCGCTGTCACCACTTCTTGCTTTTCTTTACTTAAATGCTCGAGGAATCCTACCGACGCAATTCCAACTCTCTTTCCTTTAAGTCCCTCCTTTAAAAGAAATTCTGTAAAATCAATGTCTTCGAGCTGGTTTGTTTTGGAAATTGGATCATCCTCATCTTTCCCACAAAGAGCATTTAAAAGGATTGCCGCATCCTCAACCGTTCTTGCCATCGGTCCAGCGGTATCCTGTGTATGGGCAATAGGAATAATTCCCCTCCGGCTGATAAGTCCAACCGTTGGTTTAATCCCGATTAGTGAATTTTGGACAGATGGATTTAAGATAGACCCTGATGTTTCGGTTCCAACAGCAGCCGCTGCAAAATTAGCTGCAACCGCGGCGCCCGAGCCTGAGCTAGAGCCACCTACATCATATTTCCCTGGACCATACGGGTTTAACACTTGACCGCCGCGTGAGCTATAACCGCTTTTCATCCCGATTGCCATGAAATTGGCCCACTCCGTCATATTTGTTTTTCCCAAAATGACCGCTCCTGCTTTACGTAATTTCTCTGCTACATATGAATCCTTAAGAGCTATCGAGTCCTTTAATGCCAAAGATCCAGCACTGGTATGCATTTTGTCATTGGTATCAATATTGTCTTTTATTAAAATAGGAATGCCGTGCAGCTGCCCGCGCGGACCTGATTCTTTCCGTTCCGCATCTAGCGCTTCGGCAATTTGCAAGGCATCAGGATTTACCTCAAGAATTGCGTGCAGGCCGTTATCGAAAACCGAAATTCTATGTAAATACATGAAGACTAGTTCTTTAGCAGTAAGCTCACCACTCGTCAGTTTTTCTTGGATCTGGGTAATCGTAGCTTCCTCGAGCCACTCATCAAGCCATTTGTTCAGTTTTGGATTTTCCATTATTCTTCCCTCCATTTCTTCATTTACTATTTCAAGAAACGAGTGGGAAATCCCTTTTCCATTGAAAAAGACAGTGGATTTTTCTCCACTGCCTGACATTAACGTCTTAGCTTTTGATCTCTTTGGCCATCTTCGGCAATCTGCCCTTTATAAAACACTCGTTTGTTGACCGGAACATTTAATTCACGGCAATACTGTTTCAATTCTCTTTCTTCCCTTTCGGTAACAAGCGAAATCACTATGCCATTGGCACCCATTCTTCCTGTTCTGCCTGTCCTGTGCACGTATTGTGTAATATCTTTCGGTGAGTCAATGTGAACGACGTGGGTAACCCCTTGGATATCTAGGCCTCTTGCCGCAACATCTGTCGCAATCAGCATATTCAATTTTCCATCACGAAAAGACTTCAATGCGGCTTGGCGCTCGAGCTTTTTCATGTCACTATGCAGGATTCCAATTGAGAGTTCTTTAAAGCGCAATTTTTCTTTAAAAACTTCAATCTCACCAATATCATTAATAAACGCAAGCGTCTTACTATTCTCAATGCGGGCAATTTTTTCAAGCAGCTTGATTTTATCTCGTGGTTCACACAGAAAGTAAATATGCTCCACTTCTCCAGAAGACGCGAGTTCATCTTTTTCAATTCTTAGGACTTCGGGCTCATTCGTCATTTCCCTTGCCAATTTTTCAGTCGCTGGTTTCATGGTTGCCGAAAACAAGAGAACTTGGCGGTCACTCATCGTTGATTTTACAATATGTTGGACGGTATTAAGATGCTCGCGAATGAGTAACTGATCTCCCTCATCAAGAACAACCAATTTCACTTCATGCATCTTTACCTTTTTCTGTTTTATTAGTTCCAGTAAACGTCCTGGTGTGGCAAAGATGACATGGGGGCGCTTTTTTAATTTTTCCAACTGCCGTTTCAAGTTGGCACCACCAATAATCGAAGTGCCTCTTATCCCGCTGCCTTCGGACCATTTTTGAAATTCTTGATACACCTGCATGACCAACTCTTGAGAAGAGGCCAGTACAACTGCTTGTAAAGAAGGGAGATTGGCATCGATTTTATTTAACAGTGGTAGCAAGTATGCGAGCGTCTTACCGGTCCCTGTCGGTGACTCAGCAATGATGTCACGTCCTTCCAGAATCATTGGAATGGCAGCTTCTTGAATGGAAGTCTGTTGTTGAAACCCGGACTTTTCCCACGCTTCCTGTAAAAAAGGCTTTAACGTATTTAACATATAGTACTCCTTTATTTTAAGATAAGAAAGTATAAATTTTTGACTTTGAGAAATGTCTAACTCCAGCGCCCTAGCGAC
>NZ_BCVI01000045.1 GCF_001591665.1 Neobacillus soli NBRC 102451
GCACTCCAGGCCATACGCCGCTGACCAGGGCGCTTGCGCTTTTCTCATATATATCATTTTTCTTATTATTTGTTTTTCCATATCTTATTGATACTAACTGAATAAACTTGGAGTGTCTAGTTTTCTATGTAGAAGTGATTCATGATGAGGTATTAAGGTAGAGGACAATCCAGACCATATGATAGACAAGGACAGACAGATAAAGAACACAGGTGGAAATCAACAACGTTCTAATCCGCCCTTTTAAAGGCCGCAGATAAAACAAACCAAGCAGCAAAAGGGGCAGGAAAATCTTGATGATGTAAAAATAGGACCAGCTTTTTTCAATGACATGCTTCATCATCGGATTCCCTTCTTCCACGAAACCTGATGCAATACCAAAATGGGTCAAAACTGCGTCCAACAGACCAGCAATTAGCAGGAATAAACAGAACTTCATAATTTCCTCCTTAAAAATTTGTACCGTTTCTAACCAGTGTTTCTAAAAATTTATACGCTAATACATTCGTTATTAAGAACGCAAAAAAAGAAATAAAAGGCTGCTTGTGACAGCAGCCATTAAGACAACTTTTAATTTACATACCTTCCACTTTCAGGACGGCCAATATCAGCAAAATGCTCCACTAAATAGTTTAGGTTTTCCGAAAGTTCTTCTCCACTCATTGGCAGTCCGTGCCCCGTCACTGCGACTTGCGGCTTTAGTGCCGCTAACTTCTTCACCGATTCAAAAGCCATATCCCAGTCTGGTGTGAAATATTTCGGCGGACCGCTGATTTCCTGGGTTTGCGTCATTACCTTATAAAGGGATTCTTGTTTAACTGTTACAAACGCATCACCGGCAATAAGCGCTCGGTCTTGTTCACGGAATAAGGAAATATGCCCTGGTGTATGTCCTGGTGTATGGACCCATTTCCAGCCCGGCATATTTGGTACCGTTCCGTCCTCTGGCAGCGGTTGAACATGTGCACTGATATTAATGCCATGATTAGGGAATGTCGGTGACATCTTTGCAACAAGACCACCAACATCCGGATCTCCCGGAGGATAATCTTTCTTCCCTGTTAAATACGGAAGTTCCAGTTCATGCGCATAAACCGGGATATTCCAATCCTCCAGCAATATAACCAGTGACCCAACATGGTCAAAATGCCCATGTGTGAGCACGATCGCTTTCGGCCGGGCCTGTTCGCCAAAACGTTCTTGGACCATTTCCTTTATTTCTTCTGCTGACTTAGGCATGCCTGTATCAATCAGGACAAATTCCTTCGTCTCACTTGGATTTCCGACTAGTACAAGATTGACGATTTGGTCGGTGTAACAATAAATATCCGGCTGCACGAGAGTTCCTATCCCGCTGCCAATCGAGGTCATTGGAAGAAAGGATTCCTCAAATTTACTATCCTGATTGTGCTCCAAAAAAATTCCTCCCTTTTGGTTATTATCTAACTGGAAGGAAAAATTATTACCCAGGATTGATTTAAAACACATAAACGCATAATACATTATAACGTATTTTTTGTTCTTAATAAAGATGTGTTATCAAAAAAAACTACTTATTCATAGCAGCTCTAGTTAATCAAATGTTCGCAATGTCAATTTATAAAGATTGCGATTTATATCCTCCGATTGAATAATGTTTTCATTAAAGTTAATTTGCATTTTTCCACTTCCCGAAACAATCCTCACCTTTTCAATGCCATTGGCTTTTTGCATTCCTCTTTTTATCTTCCCAATACAACCGGAACAAGCAACCTCATTCAATGCCAATTCAATCATACTCATCCGTACCAAACCCCTCTCAAGTTAAAAATGATTTTTCAACAAAAGAGTGACCAAATTGAAATGGAAAACACTATGTAAATGCTGAAGCTGTGGGCTACACAGTTATTTGCTATATTGAGAAAAGGGATTTTCTGAAGACAATGGAGAATAATGCCCACATGTCTTACCGCTTTTTACTTGCAGTAAATGATAAATTGTACGAAGCGGATGAGTCAGTTGGTAATTTAAGTTTAATGGAAGTGGAACAGCGGCTGGCAAGAGCCCTGATTCTTTTTCATGATAAAATGAAGGCAAAAAACGGAGTCTTTACGCTGCCAATCACCAAAAAGGATTTAGCGGGTTATATTGGAACAACCCCAGAATCAGTAAGTCGAAAGCTATTGTCATTTATGTCCCAAAAGCTAATTGACATGGACGGACGCCGCCAAATACAGATTCTAGAGTTGGACCAACTGAAACAGATTGCGGAAATCAATTAGAAATTATCAAGTTTTACGGCCATAAGACGGAAATGCATCGGTTCAATTTCATTGACAATTACATTCATCCCTAACGATTGAAGACTACCGATAAGGGACTCTCCTCTATGTGGCAAATGAATTTCAAAAATCGTTCCTATCGGTGCGGCTTTGACAAAATTTAAAATTTCCCGGCGTGGATGTTCCCCCTTGGCAATTCGCTCCCGGATATCCATGATTGCTTTTTTATCAACGATTTCAAACATAATTTTCATACTCCTTTGGTAAAAGTTTGTTTTCAGTTTATCACCTTTCAATCCTATTGAAATTGATTTATATCAAGCTTGTTTTTGGGGTGAATTTCGTAAAAAGTGCTATGAACAGTGGGTTTTAGAGGTATTTAAGGATTGTTTAGAGAAAAGTGAAATTTTGAAAGCTTTGTGAACATTAGCCTCTAATTGATATAAGCTGCTATGAACGGTGATAGAATGAACAACAACGAGATTATAATATAACGGAGTTGAAAATGATGTTTAACAAGGTCTCTCTAATCACTTCTCTGTTGTTTTTTCTATTAGGAACGAACGTCTTTGCCCATTCATTTCTAGAAGCATCCACTCCTAAAAACAGTGATGTGCTTACAGAATCACATGATAATACAACTGCTGTAGTGCTAACAGTTGCAAATGATCAGGCAATAACCGAAGTATCTGCCACTGAAACATCCAAAGATGGGTCAGAAAATGCGGGTTTGCTTACAAAAAGGACAAAAGCCGTTGAGCCTTCTTTTAAAGACTATGTAGTACCAGGGTCTGTGGGTTTATTACTCATCGCCGGCTTCGGAAGCTACTGGTTAATTTTCAGAAGAAAGCACGCGTAGCCCCATATCCTAAATGTAAAAGAAGCGTGAATCCGGGTGGATTCACGCTCCTTTTACATTCACTAATCCCCCAGCGGTTTGGTATTATAGCTGGAACCGGTCCAATCGGTTAATTCACTAATGACCTTCCAAAGCTCTGGGTAAAATTCAAAGCCAATCCCGCGGTGCAAAATCTTTGCCGGTATTCCTTTTAAACTGTTTGTCTCTAGTCCAATCATCCGCTTGACAAGCTGAAGATGATGGTGGCGAAAGCTTTGAAAGTTCTCATCCATCTGGTGCAGTTCCTGCATGAGCTGAAATAAATCGATGTCAGCGGATGGATTTTTAAGAAGGTCCATTACTGTTAAGGCTCGCTCGGTTAATATCTGCTGGAATGGCGGCCATAATGTTGGCCCTAGCTTCAACACTTCATTAAATCCAGGAGAATCTTGCCCGCTGCCCTGTCCGAGTGAAAGACGGATTGTATGGTAATCGATTGGACTAATAACTTTTACCATATTGAAAACCTCTGGCAACTGCTTTAGATGGATATTTACGCGTCGTATCTGCTGCTGCGCTTGAGTCATCTCCCGAGCTTCCATAGCTCTTTTGGCTAGATGAACATATTGGATGACCAGCTTAAAATGCAACTCAGCAATTTGATGAATCACCTGAAACGTTAACTCATCTTCACAGCACAGCTCCTGATTAGACTTCTGTAAATTTAACAATTCCCCCGTACGAATATACTTTTCATAATCAGTCACTTTTTTCGCCTCCATAAGCTCCCCCTTTGATAAATTCTTGGTGGTGCCTGACACCCTACAACTTGCGAAGTATTGCGCGAACGGGACTGCCGTCGCCTTCAACTAATGGTAATGGTAAGGCAATTAATTCGTAATCACCTGGTTCGATTCCATCGAGCAAGAGCGACTCCAAGATGTGGATACCATTTTCATTCAAGCTATGATGCCCTGGTAGATCCTTGCTATCGATTGGGTCTACTGATGGAACGTCCACGCCGATAAGTTTTACCCCCTTGCTAGCCAAAAACGGGCCAAGGTCTGGCTCGATATGAGGGATTTTCTCAGGGAATTGTGCCGGATTTTGCCAAGCAAGTGTTCTAAACAAAACCCTTTTGAAGCCATCGAGGTCGATATCCGTTAAATCTGCTGCACCAATACTTGCCTTTCCGACCATATCAATGACTCTTGCAGGACCAATGTAAAGATTAAGATCCAACCCAATGATTCTTTTTCCTTCGCTGTCAAAATGATACGGTGCGTCCACATGTGTTCCTGTATGGGTGCTCAGTTCAAGTCTGCCTACATTAACAGAGCCGCTTTCTTCCATTGACCAGGAGACTTCGAATTGAAAAGCTGTATCCCCCGGCCATACCGGCATCCCGTTGACCAGAGGCCTTGAAATATCGAAAATCCTCATTTATATCACTCCTAATATAATCATATTGCACTTTTTCTCATTATTTCATATTCCCATCACCTTTTTCCATCATTTAGTTAATACCGATAACGAAGCAACACATAAAGGCAGGAGTGAATTCCTGCCCAATCAATGAAACGATTCCCAAAATTTCCCGTCTTGATTAATCATATCTTTAAGATCTCCAAAAGGTATCGTAAAGGTTGGAAAACCAGCTGCGAACGCGGCGATTTCATTTGGTGTAAAGTAGATATTTAATCCAGCCTCACTAATAAAAAATGGCTGGTCGGCCTTAATACCTTTGTATTCATTAGGAAAGATATAAGAGAATTTATCGTTACTCTTAATTTGCTCACCAATCCTACCACTAATTACCTTTACATAAGGACTCTGGGGTTTAAACAGGTCGCTCAACTGATACATCGATCCGGTTTTGAGGTTAATATGAGCATATTTTTTCACTGGCATTCCGTGCGCGGCACAAAACGGGTAGTCGTATCCCGTTATTTCAATCACCAGTAATTCTTTTTTGTAAAAGCTGACCTCAAAATCACCCATATAGTTTGATTCTAATTGTTCGTGGGCCGGAACTACCTTTACACCCGATAGCTTCTCTAAAGCTCTATTCACGCTTTCCTGTTTTTCCATTCCTTGTACCTGCGGGAAATAGACCAAATAATCCTTATTTGGCTTGTATTTATGCTCACTCACAGAACTTCGGCTATTTAGCGGAATGATGGTATTTTGTTTCCAGACCAATTCAGGATTTCTATTAAAATACAGCAGGCGATTGTCAATGTCTCCCTTAATCAGCGTTTGCAAAAAGCACAGTGTGCCGCTCCCATCAATCATTGGCAGATGTTCCATACGCCTTCCGTTCTTATCAATAAAGAAAGTATCCGTGTTATTGGATACAGACGCACAGCCATCCTGAAAGTTGTTGATTTCATTAAAGATAAAACCAGTTAAAATATGGCCCTCTGAATCCGCTAAGGCATAGATCGACTTACTACACGGGAGTTTCAGATCCGTCTCTTTCCCAAGGGCAAATCGACTTTCACCAAGATAGAGGAGATTATTATAATTCGCTTTTATAACAAACTGTCCTTTTCGATCAATTAACCCAAAATGGTCTTTATCATCCTCTGACAAGTTGATTATCGCCCGGCCGTCTATAAATGACTGTGCCCCTGAAAACTGTGGTTCTATGACCATATTTCCTTGTTCATCAATATAACCAAATTTCCCATCTTTACTTTTTTGAAAAGCTAATAAGCCTTCCCCATAGTTGCCGACGAATGGATACGGAAATGATTTCAATACTTTTCCCGTAAGATCAATGAGTGTGTACTGACCATATTTTGATTTTACGACCGCTTTTCCCTGGTTAAAATCACTGGCTATTTCATAGGATAATGGGATTACTTCCTTTCCCCTTTTGTTTAAATATCCATATAAATACTGGCTATTTACTTCTGTATCAGCAATTAGCGCTCTGCCTTCCTTAAAATCTCCAATATAGGAGTAAGCCTTGGCGGTAATTTCTTTCCCACTCTCATCAATCACCTTAAAGCCCTGCGCATCATTGACAATCGCCCGACCCTCTGAAAAGGAATTAATCGTATTATATTTTGGCTCCACAATTAAATAACCATCTGCATTAATGACTCCGGTATGGTCCTTCAGCCCAACAATCGCTAAATCATTATCTTGAAAATCAGCGGCGTGTTCGTATATGGACGGCAGAATAAATTTCCCCTTCTCGTCAATATATCCCCACTTAGTACCGCCAATTTCTTTCATCGCGGCTGGGAAAAGGTAAACCGTCCGTTCATCCCATGTACCAGTAAGCGTCCGAAACGCTTTCTTCTGTACGTCATGTGAAACAGGAAAATAAAATAAAGAAGATCCGTAGGAATTTTTCAACACAAATAAATAGCTCTGATGATTATATCGATATAATCCGAAGACCT
Organism: Neobacillus soli NBRC 102451; assembly: GCF_001591665.1. GTDB lineage: Bacteria > Bacillota > Bacilli > Bacillales > Cytobacillaceae > Neobacillus > Neobacillus soli. Next base: position 6,516 of record NZ_BCVI01000045.1, read on the forward strand.
CATTTATACCGTCATGATCCAAATCTGCCCATTGAAGGACAGCCTGATTGTCTTTATAAAGTAACTCTGCGCCACTAGGAAGATATGGCAATACCCAATTTGCCATATCCCGGTTACTTACGAACATACTAGCTCACCCATTTTACTTTTCTATATGTATATGAAAAAGATGGGCCATGTGTTAAAACGACACGAGGAAGGTCGATTAGTGTACCTATCCTTTTACAAATAGTAAGACCCGGTCGAGAAACCGGCTGTTTGCATTTTATAGATGCCTTAAATGGCTGCTTATGAAACCTTTTTCTAATGTCCGATATATCGTGCATCCGGTAACAACTTTTTCCATTCCTCATAGGAAATGATGGTTTCCCAGTGGCCTGTTAGTTTTGCAATCCCAATGATCACAAAGAACAGAACAAAGAAGGTAACAGGAACGAACCATTTATTCACCTTTTTATTTGCAACTGTCATGTTCAGGGTATCCTTAATAGGGCATGCCTCAACACATGACATACAGGCTGTACAGTTTGGCGTGAGGACAGTCTCGACCTTATGAACTTGAACCCTTTGCGGACAAACCTTTGTACACATTTCGCAATTCGTGCAGGTATCTTCATTCCGCTGTATTTTTGTAATCCTAAAGATGCTGCCAAGACCAATCAATGCCCCGTATGGGCAAAGGAAGCGGCACCAAAAGTTCCTGAAAAACAATGACAAGACGAAAATGATAATAATCGCCTTCAGGGTAATACCGCCAATGTTTATGAATAACAGGAGCATTTTCACATCGGAAACCTTATTATATTGATCAGTTAGAAAGGCCTTGGCGGAAAATATAGGCATTTGAATAACCATACCTATAAAGACCAACAATAAGACATATTTTATTGGTGTTAAAAACCAAACAAGCCATTGTGGAATCTCGAAATTCCTTTTAAAAATCTTTCGGCCAAGCCACCCAGTTAATTCATTAGCTGTTCCAACAGGACAAATCCAGCTGCAGAACGATTTTCGAAGGATAAATCCAGAACCAATGAAAAATGCTAACAAAACGAGTCCTGCCGGATGTATAGGATCAAAATCCCCCTCTAACAACCATACCTTCAGGGCTACCAGGCTGCCAAGCGGCAGGAAGCCTTCTACTGCTGCCGGTCGTTCGACGAAAGTTGTTTCTCCGAGCGTTTCAAAATGCATATAGAATAGGTAGAATCGTAAGCCTACATATAATAAAAATAATAGAAACACGGCCTGAACAACATACCTTGTAATTTGAACCGGTTTACGTTTCAACTGTTTCACATACCAGTTTCTTGACTTCATCACGTTTCCCTCCACTACTTCGATACTTCAACTATAATGAACCTGGAAAACATGGCATGTGATAAAAGTCATTGTAAATATTGAATTCATAAAGAATTCACATTACTATCTTAGAAATGTCAAATATGACCTTTAACATTTACAAAGTAAAAAAGGTATAATACCTCATATCAAGAGAGAGTTATACCTTTTTTGATGTATAATTATAATATCAATTTTAAACATTTTTTCACTTTTCAGATGCAAATACGATGTTATTCTGTTTCCGTGCCTCTTCGGTAATACGAAGGACAATTTTGCTCCAATTTTTTAATTGTTGATATTCCTCATCATTTTTAGTCTCAATGACCCTTGCGATATTTATACATTCATAGACCATATTTTGTTCTGCTTGTTCGACACTTACAATTTGGCTCTCCTGCGAATGGCTATCAACGAATTTAATTTCGGAAATTGGCGCGGCATCTTCAAGCACGAAGGTACCTTTTTCCCCATGTATTTCGCATCGAAGTTCAGAATGTGAAATTTTTGAACAAAGGATCGTACAAACAAAGTCCTCATACGTTAATACAAGTGTTCCGCTGCCATCGACACCGCTGCGTAATAAGACAGGATGATAGCTGACCTGTTTTGGTTCACCAAATAATCCAACTGCTAAATAAAGCGGATAGACACCTAAATCGACGAGGGCACCGCCGGAGTAAGTAGCCGAGAAAATGTTTGGCTCATCCCCCTCTAAAAATAAATCATAGCGCGAAGAGTATTGTATGTAAGGTAACATGGTGCTTCTAAGCTTTCCTGCCATAGAGAGCTTGTTCTTTAAAATCCGGAAATTAGGTGTATGGATATTGCGAATGGCTTCGAATAAATAAACACCATTCTCCTCCGCCGTCTGGTATGCCTCGTCTAATTCGGCAGTATTTGAAAAGACTGGCTTCTCGCAGATGACATGTTTTTTATTTTTCAAAAAGGTTAGTGCCTGTTCAAAATGGACAGAGTTCGGCGAAGCAATATAGACCGCCTCAATCTCCGCGCTTTTTGCCATTTTTTCTATGTCAGTATAAATATAGGGAGCGTTATATGTAGCGGCCAATTGTTTCGCTTTAGCTTCTGTTCTAGAATAGACTCCGACTAGTTGCAACTGTTCACTTAGCTTTGCTGCTTGGATAAAGGATTCAGTAATCCATCCTGTTCCCACTGTCCCAAATTTAATCATCTTCCTTCTCCTTTCTGAGGTATCTTTAATATACAATTGTAGTTCTTTTCCGTTTTACTTGCCAATACCAATACCAAATATCATTTAAATTCAACTAAATAATTCCATTCTTAGTGTATTTTGCTCATGAAATGTAGGGAACAATGGAAAAATATCAGTATTTATGTTATTTATAAATAAGTAGAAAGATGAAAGAGGTTGAAAAGGGTGGACAATCACACATCAAATTTTATTAAAGATATTATGATAAAAGATTTAGAATCAGGGCATCACAGTAAGATCATAACTCGTTTCCCGCCAGAGCCAAACGGTTATTTACATATTGGTCATGCAAAATCGATCATAATTAACTTTGGCTTGGCGGATGACTTTGACGGAAAAACCAATTTACGCTTTGATGATACGAATCCGTTAAAGGAAGATATCGAGTATGTAAACTCGATTAAAGAAGATGTCAAGTGGCTCGGGTTTGAATGGGACGACCTATTCTTTGCTTCGGATTATTTTGAAGAAATGTTCAAAAGAGCGGTTCTGTTAATCAAAAAAGGATTAGCGTATGTTGATGACCTATCAGCTGACGATATTCGTGCCTACCGCGGAACACTGACTGAGCCAGGGAAGAATAGTCCATATCGCGACCGCTCGATTGAGGAGAACCTTGATCTATTTGAGCACATGCGCGATGGTTTATACGACAATGGTCAAAAGGTCCTCCGGGCAAAAATCGATATGAGCTCGCCAAATATTAATTTGCGTGACCCAGTTATCTATCGAATTTCTCATACAACGCACCATAATACGGGCGACAAATGGTGCATCTATCCGATGTATGCCTTTGCCCATCCGATTGAGGATGCTATTGAAGGGGTAACACATTCGATTTGTACGATTGAATTTGAGGACCAACGTCCCCTTTATAATTGGATTGTTGAACAGTGTGAAATGGAGAGTACACCACAGCAAATCGAATTTGGACGCTTAAATGTGACCAATACTGTGATGAGTAAACGGAAGTTGAAGCAGTTGGTTGATGAAGGTTTTGTTGATGGCTGGGATGACCCGCGCATGCCGACGATTTCAGGGATGAGAAGAAAAGGATTTACACCCGAATCGATTCGTGCTTTTGTTGGTGCTACTGGTATTACGAAGGGCTCTGGTGCAGTTGATTCACAAATGCTTGAACACTTCGTGCGCGAAGATTTGAAATTAAAGTCACCAAGAACAATGGGTGTAATCAATCCATTAAAAGTGGTGATCACTAATTATCCTGAAGGGCAAATTGAATTGCTTGATGCGGAAATCAATCCAGAAAATCCGGAAATGGGATCGCGGAAAATTCCATTTTCCCGTGAAATCTATATCGAACAAGACGATTTCATGGAAGAACCGCCCAAGAAATATTTCCGGTTGTTCCCTGGAAATGAGGTCCGTCTCAAAAATGCGTATTTCATTAAATGTGAAGAAATCGTCAAGGATCCTAACGGTAAAGTGGTTGAGCTTCGCTGCACGTACGATCCTGAAACGAAGAGTGGTACTGGCTTTACCGGCCGAAAAGTGAAAGGAACGATTCATTGGGTCGAAGCGGCCCATGCTGTCCCGGCTGAGTTCCGTCTTTACGAACCACTCATTTTGGAAAATACGGAAGACGAAGCCGCAGGGGAAAATAGAACATTCCTAGATCTTGTAAATCCAAATTCACTAGAAATTTTCCAAGGCTTTGTCGAGCCCAACATGAAGGAAAGCAGACCACAGGAGAAATTCCAATTCTTTAGACACGGTTATTTTAATGTTGATCCGAAAGAAACGACAGTCGATAAGCTTGTTTTTAACAGAATTGTTTCCTTAAAGAGCTCCTTTAAAATATAAACGAAAGAACCAGGCAGCAAGCCTGGTTCTTTTTCTAATGGTGGATTTCAACCGGGACTTCTAAGATAATTTTGGTCCCCTTACCTATGGATGAGTAAATCGACAGGCCTCCTCCAACAGAACGAGCCCGTTCATCCATGCTGAAAAGCCCAACACCACCGGTTTGTTTTCGATAATCAAAACCTGCCCCTTTATCTTCTATCATTACCCGGATCACATCTCCTATCTCTCTGACAGTGACTGTGGCTTCAGAAACTTGCGCATATTTACGGATATTCGTTAACGCCTCCTGAATAATCCGGTAAATGGTCAGCTCAATACTAATGGGAAAGCGCTGATTTAGGACACAATCAAAATAAACATCAATATTGTAGTGATCAGAGTAGCGGGAGAGGAATGAACGGATCGCTGGTACTAGACCAAGGTCATCAAGGACAGATGGCCGCAGCTCCCAGGAGATTTCCCGAATCTCTTCGATTAACTGTGTAGCTTCTGTCTGCATTTGATCGAGCAATGGATGATTGATTTCGGCCATTAAGCGATTAATCGTAATTAAATGGCTATATAAGTTTTGGCCTATTCCATCATGCAAATTCCGTGATAAGCGTTTTCGTTCCTCTTCCTGAACATCAATAATAGTAGTCATCATTTTTTGAAGTTCCCGTTCGACACGCTTTCGTTCAGTAATTTCATAACGAATCGCTAAATATTGATACGGCTTCCCTTTTTCGTTTAAAAATGGAACAATCGTCGTATCCATCCAATACAGTATCCCGTCTTTTGCCCTGTTACAAATCTCACCTTTCCATACCTTACCTGAGCCGATTGACCTCCACATATCTTTAAAAAATTCCTTGGAATGGTAACCCGAATTGATAATCCGGTGGTCGTTGCCTATCAATTCTTTTTGCGCATATTTAGAGATGTGGCAAAATTGATCATTCACATATGTAATCTTCCCGCGCGAATCCGTGATGGCTACAATCGACGATTCATCGAGGGCAAACTTAATATCTACTAATTCCTGCATCGACTTTTTTAATTCTAATTCAAGGTCGGCCAACACATTCAAAGGCTTCTGCACATCCTTGTCCATATTACGCCTCCTATGACCATGTTTTTAAATAGCTCTTCAAACTCTGTTCCAGGCTTTCAGCTGATTCCTTTACCTGTTGCTGAGTATCTTCACTAAATGCATGTGTTTCCCTTTTACCAACGAGTAATACTCCTTTAGGAACAGAATTAAAAAATACAGGGACGGCATAGGTGGATACAAGTTTTTCAGCAAGCATAATCGGATAATCAGTCACTTTTCCGATTAAATCATTGGGAAAGTCTATCATCATCATTGGGCTTCCACTCGAAATAATTTTTCCAGCAATGCCTTTTCCGAAACGAACCGTTATTCTTTTGTACTTATCATTTAAATTGCCGGAAGCATAATGCCACCTAACATCGGGACCTGATTTATTTTGGATGGCTAGGCCGACAAAATCACAAAGAACCTTGCTCTTTAAGTGTTCACATACTTCAACAACCGCCTGCAATTCCCTTATCTCTGTCATCCGCAGTTTTTCCCCTTAAATATCATAGCCTAATAACCCCTTTTTAACGGCATATTCTACCAGCTCAGGCCGGGTTTTCATTTGCAATTTTTCCATTAAGTTTCCTTTATGGGTCTCCACTGTTTTCACACTGATGACGAGCTGCTCAGCAATTTCTTTGTTTGCATATCCCTTGGCAACAAGAGTTAGCACTTCTTTTTCACGTTCGGATAAAAGGTTGTACGTATCATTATCATCATGTTTGACACCGGCTAAATATTCTTCCATTAAACGCTTTTGTGCCGACGGATGAAGATAGGCATCGCCGGCCGCAACCGATTCGATTGCTGACATTAATTCATCGTGCGGGGCGCTTTTTAAGATACAGCCTGATGCACCGCCTTGAATCGCGCGAAATAGGTATTCTTCATCATCATGCATCGTGAGAATTAATATATTGATCTCTGGTTTTAACTTCTTTAATTCGGTCGTCGCCGAAAGTCCGTCTTTTCCGTGCGGCATGCTTAAATCCATTACGACAACATCTGGTTTTAGCTTTAACGCCTTTTTAATTCCTTCATTGCCTTCAGAGGCTTCCCCGATGACTTCTATCTCCGGATTTGTGTTCAGAAGCATTTTTAAGCCCATTCTAACAACAGCATGGTCATCAACCAATAGGATTTTTATCAATTTAAGTTCCCCTTTAATCCCTATTTACAGTGGAAGAGATAGTTCTATCGATGTTCCTTCTCCTATTTTAGATGAAATCACGCACTGTCCGCCAGTAAGAAGCATTCTTTCTTTCATAGCCGCGAGTCCTGAAGAATGATTACCGAATTCATGGTCCTCCGGCTGAAAGCCTTTACCAGAATCATGGATTGTAATCGTTAACAATTCACCATTCCAAATAAAGTTTATTTTTACATTCGATGTATCAGCATACTTGGCAATATTCGTGAGTGCTTCCTGGCATACTCGGAATAAAGCAATACTGTTTTTTTCCGGCAGTGTTTTTTCCTCGCCAGTAGATTCTAAATCAACGAGAATTCCAAATGTAGATGTATACAACTTACAATAACTTTTCATAGCAGGAAGTAAACCAAGGATTGTCAGGGTAGGCGGATGCAATTCGACAGAAAGCAGCCTGATTTCCTGTATCGTCTTTTCAATCAACTGCGACATTTCCTGAACATAATTTTTCATATGTGCCTCGTTTGCACTTGATTCAATAAACTTTAGGCCAGTTAAAATACTATACAGGTTTTGGCCAACACCTTCATGAAGCTCAAAAGAAATTCGTTTAATTTCTTCTTCCTGTGACTGGATAATATATGAGCTTATTTGCTGCTTTGATTGCGAAATATCCATTAACACCACCCTCTTTCTATAAG
>NZ_BCVI01000046.1 GCF_001591665.1 Neobacillus soli NBRC 102451
GACGCTAGGGCGCTGGAGCTAGACATTTCTCAAAGTCGAAAATTATATACTTTACCTTTTAAAAAAAAGGCAGGCACTTAATTAAAAGACCTTTACCTTTTTTACTGTATAAGTTAAGCCGCTTTCTGAATCAAAAGCTGACCATTGTTCTTCGGATTGGTTCACCCGGCTTGTAAGAGGAACAGCGAGAAAATAAAAATCATCAAAATAGAAACGAATATGGGTGCCCTCAGGACAAAGCTGCACTTTTTTAATTGTCTTCTTGACGACTGGAGCCTGGTCCCCGCCATCCTCATCATGAATCACAATTTCCACCGGCACACCGACAAATCGCTTCACATCATCTAATTTAGTGAGTTCCACAGCTATTACATCCTCTCGTAGCAGGATAAATGAACATTTTATAACCCTGCAGATACTCCCAAAACTTATCACCGGCATGTTCTTCGAGGAATAGAATCGTTTCTTCTTCAGAAGACCAATCACTCATCCCTTTGATCTCAGCTACTACCATCTCGGCACCATCGATTGACTTTTCTTCAAGAAACCAATTCAGACGTTTTTTTACAAAGGTGTTTTTTAATAACTCATCAATTTCGGCAGCAAATTCGCCAGATTCTGGACGCACAAAGCAAAAATCAATATAGGTCTCACTAGTCATTGACTTTCACACCTTTTTTATAAATGATGAATGCTATTGGAAATAAGATCACGTTGATGACAGCGGCAATAATTGTATTCGAATAATTTTCATAAAAGTATTGGTGGACCATGTATTGAGTAAAGATAATATTCAACATTAATACTACAAGAAGGAGGGTAACAGGTACGTAACTACGCTTCATAACGTTTCACCCCCACGGCATATACGGCACCGTTTTCTTCTTTCACTTGAATTTCAGGCAGCGGCCGTCTTGGCGGCCCAGCAGTCGGTTCACCGGAATTGACATCAAATTTTCCATGATGACATGGACAAATCATTTCGCCTTCATCCTTTTTCCAAAACACTGGGCAGCGTAAATGGGTACAGGCATTTTGGTAGGCGACATACTTCTTTTCCGAAAGCCTGATTAAAATGGCACTATCATGTTCACCTGGGAATGCGAAGTCTACCGAATCACCGATAGCCAATGAATCGACCTTGGCGATTTTTTGTTTTGGATATTTTTTGTCCCCAAGTCCCGACAGTTCCTTTGCCGCCAATGCTCCCCATGGTAGAGATGATACAGCAAACACTCCGGCCGCACCCACTAGTGTTTTCATGAAGCCGCGGCGGTCTAATTTTCTTTCATTATTACGATTTATGTTATGTGTATAGTTATCTTCATTGAACGGGATTTTATTATTTTTATCGCTCATGTTAATCCCTCCTAAAACAATTTAGTGACGCCCTGTAGGATACCAGGAAGATTCACTCTGACATTTGTTTCGCCTTCTAAATAAGGCATGCTTGTTACCCATTTACCATTATCTAAATTAAATTGTTTTTGTTTTGCTTCAATTTCTTCATCTGTTAACCATTGTAATGTATTTGTTGGACATACACTCGCACACATCGGCGGGATGCCATCCTTTGACCGGTCGATACACAAATCACATTTATACATGAGATTTTGTTCTGTATCAAACTTTGGTATACCATACGGACAGGCAATCGTACAGTTTTGGCAGCCAATACATTTTTCTACAAGTGCGGAAAGTACGGCTCCAGTTTCGTGTATTTGGATTGCCTGAGCCGGACAGCTTCTCGCACATGCCGGATTCACGCAGTGAAGGCACATAAGAGGCATCGTTTGACGGTTAACAAGCGGGTTCACGTCGTAAACATAGTTACGGTTCCGTTCCTCATGCCCGCCGCACTGTGTACAAGCCGCCAAACAAGAGCGGCACCCTATACAGTTTTCAAGTTCTAGATATAGCCTCTTTTTCATTTACTGCACCTTCTTTATTTTCAGTTTTTCAATCTGCGCGGCACAAGTCTTGAATTCCGGCATCCGTGAATATGGATCAAGTGCACCGATTGTCAATAGATTAATAGATTTTTCATGGCCCCAGTGATACGGAACAAACACGGTATCCTTCCGAATGGCCTCTGTGATTTTCACTTGATAGGTTGTTTCTCCTCTACGTGTATAGAGACGGACAAGTTCTTCGTGATCAATATTGTATTTTGCTGCTGTTTCTGGATGTACTTCTACAAATGGTTCAGGGCACATATCACGAAGGAATTGAATTCTTCTCGTCTGATTCCCTGATAAATAATGATAGACAACACGTCCTGTTGTTAATCGCAATGGGTATTCCTCATCCGGTTCTTCTGCGGAAGGTCTGTATGGCAATGCAAAAATTTTAGCTCTTCCATCTGGATGATTAAACTTTTTATCTAAAAATAAACGTGGTGTTCCAGGATCGTTTTCATCTTTACATGGCCAGAACACGCCATCTTGCTTGTCGATCTTTTCCCATGTAACGCCATAGTAATCAGCGGTTCCACCTTTAGAAGCGACACGAAGTTCATTAAATATGTCTTCAGAGGTTTTTAAGTGAGAAAAATATTTACCACGGCCCATTCGCTCGGTAAGTTCTACCTGAATCTGCCAATCTGGCTTTGATTCGCCCAGAGGCATTTGTGCTTGATTAATCTTGATAATCCGTCCTTCAACATTTGTAGTTGTCCCTTCATCCTCTGCCCAAGTTGTTGTAGGCAGTACGACGTCAGCAAATTCAGCAGATTCTGAAAGAAAGAAATCAACACATACCATGAAGTCTAGGTTTTTCAACTGCTCCCGAACATAATTTTGATCTGGTGCTGAAACGGCAGGATTCGAACATAATAGGTATAACGCACGAATGGTCTTCTGTTCCATTAAGCCAAACATTTCAAAAGCGGAAACACCCTCTTTAGGCATTTCTTCCGGTTCAATGCCCCACACCTTTGAAATATATTTGACGTGATCAGGGTTGGCAATTTTTCGATAGCCAGGCAGTGCATCGGCTTTTTGCCCATGTTCACGTCCACCTTGGCCATTTCCTTGTCCTGTTATGGTTGCAACACCTGATTTGGCACGACCAATTTTCCCGGTTACAAGGGCCATATTCGTATAGCCAGAAACGTTATCTACCCCTTTAATTTGTTGCTCAATCCCTCTAGCAAACATGACAATCGCGTTTGGAGCTTTACCGTAAATTTCAGCCGCGCGAATAATTTTCTCTGGTGCCACACCTGTTATCGCGCTTGTATATTCCGGTGTGAATTGTTTAACAAGTTCTTTCGTGTCTTCAAAGCCATTTGAATGATTTTTGATAAATTCTTCGTCAATATGTCCTTTTTGGATTAATAAATTGACAATCCCATTGGCTAGTGCAAGGTCTGTCCCAGGTCTTAAATCAAGATGAAGATCTGCTCTTCTCGCAACCGGTGTTTCTCGTGGATCTGCAACAATGACATAGCCGCCCCGTTCTTGAATTGCCCAAACCCGGAACATCATCGTCGGATGACATTCGGCGGTATTACTGCCGGCAAGAAATATACAATCGGTATCCTGTATATCTGTCCAGGGAATTGTTGAACCTCTATCAATACCTAATGAGCGATTTAAACCACCTGCAGCACTAGCCATACAGAATCGGCCATTATAATCAATATAGCGCGTTTGAAGTCCGACACGAGCAAATTTCCCGGTTAAATAACACTTTTCATTTGTCATGGAAACACCGCTATACACGGAGAGTGAATCTTTTCCATAATTCTCTTGAAGCTCGGTGAATTTTTTCACAATAAGATCGTATGCCTCATCCCAGCTTGCTTCACGGAAGCCATTTGTCGTCCCTTTTAATGATTGATCATCACGAATTAATGGTTTTAATAAACGATCTTTATTGTTTACTTGCTGGTAAGCTGTAACTCCTTTCGGGCACATCTTTCCTAAAGTTACCGGCCAATCATATCGAGGCTCAACCCCAATGATTTTGTTTGTTTTTGTTTTTACCCTTAAGTTCATCCCGCACTGCATCGCGCAATAGCTGCAATGTGTCTTGACTAATGTTTCATTTGGATGATTTAAGTTGTCGATTTCTTTAAAATATTGATCTCGTTCATTTCTAAAATTATCCATTTGCATTCTGATTTGCCTCCTTGACCTTCACTTGATGCGTCGCGACTCCTGAGAATCTTGAAATTCGATATTTCCTGCGGCATGGCAGGCATAATTCAGCAAGATTAAAGCCATCATTCATATTGAACTCGATATCATTAACACCCAATACCTGAATGACATCGCTAGACTGTTCGACGGATACAAACTGATCGCCACATACTTTACACTCTTTCATATGTTGTTCGCTATAATGTTCACGGTAGTTTCTTGCGAATACGCTCATTGGCCGGAATGGAATATGAGCAAGCTTTCCAAATGGCAGATAGATTAATGTCACAATCACGGAAAATTGATGGATTAGTGACATTTGCGGCTGCATCCAACCATGTAGGACCATGTTTTGGAAAGTTAATAACAAGCCAGTGATCGAAATAAATAACAACAGGTAAAGCGGCAGGAAATCGTACATGAATGTTTGTTCCGCACGTGCCTGCATATTTTTCAAGCGGCGATAAAGTACCATACAAACACCTGCAATGACCATTATAGCTGCAATATTTAATGCATTATAAGAGAACCAGGCAATGATTCCTTCTGCTTTTACATTCATTACATTCATTCCAAATAGCACGATTGTATAATAGCCATTTTCTTTCATTGTAAAGTACATCCAGCTGAACACGAGCGGGAAAGTGACAAGGCATGCTAGAACGCAGCCCCAGCCGATTAAAATATGCTGCATCCAGCGATAAACGCCGCGTTCCCAAATGAATCTATAAGTAACCAATTGTTCTGTGGTTGTTTTAGGTGTTGATTTTCTAAATAATAACTTTAGCCCTTTTTTAATAAAAATCTTGGTTGGCGGTCTTTCACCCCAAGCAATGAAGCGGTAGAAAAAGCCGCCAATAAAAACGATGGTTCCTACCATATATCCATAAAGGTTTAAGTCGATATGTGTAAACATTCTTGTGCCAATAAAAGTTAAAATGGCAAGTCCGGCAACCGTTAAAAACATTGATTTCGCAAAATGGGAAGCAAAGGCATCATTGACAGTAAGCCCCGGTTTTTTAGTCGTTGAAATAGTTGATTCCATTTTCTTGAACCTCCTCCAAAAAAAATAACACTTCCGTTTTCTTAACTTAATTGTAAGAAAAACAGTAGTGTTATAAATATCAGGGAGTTCCCCCATAATGCGTGGGAAAAACCCTTAGATATTCTATTTTAGACAAAGTTCTGTCACAAAGCTATTTTCTGACGTATTTTTTCCGCCACGAATAAAGCAAGAGCAACATTCCAATTAGAATTTGCAAGGAGAAGACCAATGCGTCCCAAAATGGGAGGGAATCCGGACCTAATAAAAATCCTGGCAAAACCTTTTTTAAAGCAAAAAATAACTGCGGGATATAATAGATTGCAAATAATGAAACAGTCAAAGCTACACCGATAAAATAGAAAATAGAATAGACGAAGACGGTACTTCTTTCACCAGCGAAAACGACTTCCTCTGTTGCTTTAGAATTTAGGAAGGGAAGTTTTTTTCTGATCGCTTGCTGGGCATTTTCCATCAAGTTATAACAACCGGAAACATTTTCAAAAACATAATATAAATCAGTCTTCATATAAACGCAGCATTGGTACACCATGCGAATAAATGTATCTAAAACTACGACATTCATGATACTCATAAATATCTCTGGCCCATTTGCGTAGAATAGCTGACTAACTAAGGCCAGCGACAGGATTACTGTATCAAAACAAAGCCCGGCTAAAAATAAAACATTGCGATTCCCTGATGGCAGTTTCCATACGGATGACATATCGGTTTCAAGGACTACAAGAAATAAACGATGACTAACTCCTAATTTCGTTGGCAGATTTTGCGCTCTCATAGCTAAAATGTGGCCAAATTCATGAATCAAGACTAGAACAAAAGTCAAAATCATCCAAGCCGGGATATTGAGAACCATTAAATCAAAGATAAACAAGTCCTTATAGTGTGGAAATAATGACGGTTTTGCGATGAAAAGGAACACATTGCCTATGAATAACGCCGCATACACAAAATTGGAGAACTTATTAAAAAAGAATTTTCCGATTTGCGGTGAAAGCCACAAAAAACCTAAAGTTTCCTTTTTTACTTTATTAACCTCAACTTTGACACCATCAATTTCAGCAACAAGGTGCAACTCTAAAAGTTGCTCGGCAAAATCAATCAAGCTAACTTCTTCTCCGGGGTACTTCTCTTTAAGTTGCTGTTCTATTTCTCCTAATGTTTCGCCATTGTTAATAAAATTGATGGCATCGATGCAAACCTCGGGCATCTCGAAAAATTCACCTGAAGATTTATCTTCTACGATGTAATTTTTTTTATCCTTGCGAATCTCGATAGGAACCAGTAATAAACGTGAAACGAGTGTAAGGCTCATTTTTACAACCTACCTAACAATTTTATTAAAGAAGGATGCTAGCCTTTGCTAGCATCCCTTTTTCTCATGGTTTGTATCCAGGTATGAAAGGACACCACCAGCATGTTGTTTTTACTTCCTTTAGTTTACGGATCTTCATAACTCCACCTCCTTGGGTAATTCCCATTGCTTCGTCCACTGATATTTTTCATGAAATTCAACCCAAGCTGGGAAAACCTTTTTGAATTCTTCCACTAACATTGGATCGAATTGGGAACCTTTACCTTCAATAATACGTTGATAAGCCTCTTCAACCGGCATTGCTGCCCGGTAAGACCGTGAAGATGTCATAGCATCAAAAGCGTCCGCAAGGGAAGTCACTCTTGCAAGCAAAGGAATTTCTTCCCCTTTTAATTGATCAGGGTAGCCTTTACCATCCCAACGCTCGTGATGCGAGCGAATGACACAGATACAATCCTTTATCCCCTCAACATTCTTAACAGCTTCAGCACCGACACCAGGATGCAATTTAATAGTTTCAAATTCTTCCTTTGTGAGCTTCCCTGGTTTCATTAATATTGAATCAGGAATATGAACTTTGCCTATGTCATGTAGTAAGCAGGCATAATAAAAGGATTTTTGGTCCTCTTTCGAAAAATCACCGATTTTTTGAGCAAACAACAAAGCATAGCTGGCTACGCGTTCACTATGTCCTCTTGTATATGGGTCTTTAAGTTCGAGTGTAGCAATTACCCCTTTTACAATACCCTGCAATTGATTATCATACGAAGTACTAATTGCATGAACATAACCTTGAAACCGAACCAATAAAAAGAAAGACATAATAGATAAAACTGTAATTAAAATAATTGCGATAATCACATAGGAAGAATTTAAAATAATGCCTAATAATAGATATTTTGCAGTAAGTCCTAGACTCACAAACCAAAAATATCTTTTATTAATGAAAAGAGGTAAGGATAAAATCAAAAACACTTCTACTATATTTCCACTATATGTGTAGTCATCTTTACCGTAAGAAGTTATGAGTTCAACGGAAAAAGTGGTTATTATGTAGGTAATAGAAAGAACGTATTTTATCCAAAATTGCTTTTTCAATTTATTTAAATAATAGGCGAATGGAATTAATAACATTACCACTATATAGGTTACATACAGAAACTTTGGCGGGACAATATCCTTATGTGCTATGAAAATCGGAAAAAGGTAATAACTAAAAAAGTCATATCCTATCAATATAATATAGAAAAATAATAGAAACCATTTGACGGTTCGCTGTTCTTCGTTTGGTAGCATGTAAACCTCCAAGTGTATCTCATACACATATCTTACATATATTTTTAATTTTCGATAATAAAATCGATAAATTTACAAAATCTATTAAAATTCAGTAGTCCTCTACATTATATATCATTGGGAAACCCCTTGAAACACTTTATTTTGTTGATTTTTGTATAATTATAGAACTATTAATTGTAATTATTTGTTTGTGCTATTGGCAGAATGACATTAACCTTTGTTCCTTTGCCAATCTCGCTCTCTATTTTCAACTCGCCATTGTGATCCTTGATAATTTGGTTGGTAACCATCAGGCCAAGACCGGTTCCATCCTTTTTCGTAGTAAAAAATGGTTCTACTATATTCAGGATGTTTTCATCGGCAATTCCGTACCCTTCATCCTGAATTGATATATACATTTTTAGGTCCTCGATAGCCTTGATATTTATTTTAATCCTTCCACCTGCGGGCATAGATTCTATTGCATTAATAATTAAATTGAGAAAGACTTGTTTTAGTTGTTTATCATCACAATCGAGAGGTGGTAAAACTCCCCCTAATACCGTTTCAACGATTACACCCTGTCTCTCTATCTGTTGTTGTGTAATCGATAATGTATAGTTAATTATCTCTTCGATACTCGCTTTTTTAAATTTGATCCCCTTTGGTTTTCCAAGGTACATCAAATCATTAACGATTGAATTGATCCGATCAATTTCCTGAATCATGATTGGATAAAAATCGTTTGTATTCGGGTATCTTTCCTGTTGCAGCTGTGTAAACCCTTTTAATGAGGAAAGGGGGTTACGAATTTCATGACCAATCGCCGTAGCCATTTGACCAATGACAGCAAGTTTCTCTTTTTGGCGAAGTTCTTCATGAACTGAATTTAAGGAATTTATATATGAATAAAATCGTATTAGAAGAATCGATGCAATTGCAGATAATATGAATGTTATTACAACAGGTGGCAGAACATTCGTATCTTGCAAGATTATTCCTAATAAGACGTACTTTCCGGTAATCCCTAAAAACATAGACCAAAAGTACTTTTTATTTACAAATACTGGTGAAAAAAATATAAATAAAAGCTCTACAATATTTCCTGAACCAAAATCCTTAGTTGTTCCATAATACTTCATGAGATTATCTATGATATCAATAAAAACATAGCTTAATAGAATAAAATATTTAACAATATAGGGATTACCCTTCCTTATATAATAAAGTGCTACGGGGAATAAGCTGAAAATCAATATATAAAGCCAAATACCCAGCCCATCATCGGGAAATTTAGGATTTCCGTAAATGGTATATTTTGGTAAAACAAAGTGCCAAAATATGTCGTATGTTGTAAAAAAGATATAAAACAACCACAAAAATAATTTAATTGCCTTTTTCTCTTCAAATATTAGTTTAGGACTAATGTTGCTATCGTTCATGTAAGTGGCTCCCTTGACCCAGTTCTTTTGTGAATTATCGGAAAATATTAAAAAGTCTTATCCTCCTACTATCTTACCATCTTTTATCAAAAAAATTGACAACAAATATTAAAAAAACGCGTTTTTCGACATTTTTCGATAAAAACAGCAAAAAAGGACTTGCCTAAGGCAAATCCTTACACTTTATATCCATTCCCAATTTAAGCACTCCATATCACTTTTTTCCCTGCAGGAAGAATCATTGTTACCTTTGAATCCAAAACCTGGTTTACTTTGATACGTAACCTTGCCATTCATGGTTTCGATGATTCTTAATGAAACAGTAGTACCAAGTCCTGTTCCTTTATACTTTGTCGAATAAAAAAGCGTCCCAATCCGCGCTAATTGTTCATGCGTCATTCCTTTCCTGATATCAGTGATTAGAATAGAAGCATTTTACTGTCAGACATAGAGAGAATTGTTACAGTTCCTGCTTCGGGAGTCGCTTCGATTGCATTTTAAAAATACAGCGGTTTGATCTTTTAAATATAGCCTGCACATAGTAAACCAAAGTAGGTTGGAGCTTCGTATGATAAAAATTCAACATTACGTTCTTCTGGCGGAATGGCGCCTGCAAGAATTAACGTTTGCCATATTCCATCCGGTTTCGCAGCTTCGATAAAATCTAGCTGGAAATCTGCCATTTTTTCTAACTGATTGGTTTTGATCAACGTTACCACTTGTTCGTCAAATGATTTTGCTGCCGGGTCGAAGCCATATGGACCGGATTCATCATGGGCATGAGCCCAATCGCAGCTAGCTATTAGGCCGACACGTTTATTGGATTGCTGAACGGCCCTGCGGAGTAACTTTCCAAATTCAATATGCTCCTGAAAAGAAAGTTCTCTTGTCGGGTTGATTACCACAATTGGCACATTTGGCATAAACCTGAGTGGTACAATCGCCCCCCAATCTAACGGCAAGCAGGAAATTGGACCAGCAGCTGTTCCAAAATTAATCGCTGCGGCGGGAATGCCATCATTTTGGACACATTCGCAAATCTTTCTGGCTAATTCTCTATCTATTTGTCTTTCAAAATAAAATGTTGCATGATTTTCTTCGACCGAACCAGCCATTCTTTCCGAATCCGTGATTGAGAATTGCCCATTAATTCTGGTCCCGTGTGGTGTCAGGACAATTAAGCAATCTGGATTGGCCTCGCACATAAGTCCCCCTAGCTTCTCCATATTGCTTCTTGTTTGTGCCATTCTTTCCGGGAATTCTCCTTTTAGCTCAGGTATGATTTCGCCGCCATGTGGGGTAATACAAGCAAATACAAATGGGTTCATTCCATTTACCACCTTTTTTAAAGTTAATGTTTTAATTAGCGAAACATACTAAAAATCCCTTCTACATTTAATATACATTTTACAAATTGTAATTTAATTCCCGAAGGACATTGACAAAATGAGTTAATTCATGTAGTATTAGATTTTGTGCTTAGCATTTAAGTAACTTGTAATAGATGAGAAAACGCAATGTAAGAATTTTTTCTGGCATTCTGCTTATGTTTTAAAATAAAAACTTATTCACACTGGATCGGCTTCGGAGCCGTTAGGATGTAAGAGAGGTAGGGCTTACGTCGTTTAGGTATAAAACCTTCAGGTGGAAGAATAACCGCGGCAACTTGTTTTTATAAACAATGATTATTATATAAGTTTTTACCTTGCGATGGCTGATAATAGATAAAGATACAACCATTCACAAGTTACAATTAGAATTCTTTAAATGAAGCAAAAAACAAAGAAGGCAGAGGGATATTTCATTCCTCTGCCTTCGCCCATTTATTTTTCAATCACAATTGCTTGTTTGCCCATTTGCTCCCACGCTTTAATAAAATTGGCTCGATTTAATTTCTTATTTTTTTCCCCATACGGATCATTAATGTAAATATGATTTTCGTCGTATCCCGTAATCGCAACGCTATGTTCACTATAAGTAATCTTGATTTTCCCTTGAGGGGTATCCCACGTTTGAAAAACGGAAACTGGAGCAAAGCTCGACGTTGTAATGATCCATACTGGATGACCCTTGCTAACTTCTTTTAATAATTCAGTAAACGGTTTGTTTGTTAAATTGACTGCCCTTTTACCGACGTATTTCTTGGCTAGTTCCAGCATTGGTCCATTATAAACACCTAATCCTGGACCATGGACCATATCCCCTACAAACCCAGCATTTGGATTTCCCTTTTTTCCATTACTATAGGTAAACGGAACAGTCTTAATATTTTCAGCCAACTCGTTCTTCGTTACCTTCACCCCGTGATAGTTAAGAATCATTGCCAAGCTTGTTACCTCACAGCCATTGTAAAGCAATGGTTGGTCCATTTGATTTAATAATGGTACATCAAGCAATTTACTATCTGGTAAAATTGACCCTTCTTTTATTAGTATTGCTTCTCGTTTTTTTAATGCTTCGACATCTTTTTGAAGTGCGACTTCACGAGTCTTCATTAATGCAGCATCTTTCAGTTGAACGACAGCAGACCAATTAAACTTATCAGCAAAAATTGTATTTGCACTAATTAGCAATATTGCGAGAATAATAATGACCATTAACATCTTTTTCATAGAAAATATTCATTCCTTATCATTGACATTGCTGAAAAGTAAGTTATAGTAATATACTACTATATTACCATACCAAATAATTCTAGAATGATAAAGGGAATTCCTTTCCAAATAGATTATTCACAAGTTTTTGGTAAGTATCTACTCCCACTCCCCTAATGTCCTATTTTTTCCTTAAGTGTTCCTTAATGAAATCCCCTTTTAGCGCCGTCCGCTAAAAGGGGATTTATATTCGTGCCCTATAACGATTAATCTTTTGTATCACCTGGTTAATTACCTCAGAAAAGACTAAGCCGAAAGCGATTGCTCCGGCAAGCATGAGGACTTTTGCTGCCAATCCTATCGCGGTATTATAATCATTCTCAACAAAATTCCGCATCGCATCATAAGATAAACCGCCTGGTACTAACGGAATAACTCCTGCAACACTAAAAATTATCACTGGTGTTTTATAATATTTGGCTAACACTTGACTGATGACAGCGATAAAGATAGTCGCAGCCAATGTTGCAAGAATGGCATTATCCGAATAATCTTCGAGGAGAAAATAAATTAACCAGCCGCCCATTCCAATCAGACCGCATTTAACTAACGTTTGTTTCGGGGCATTAAAGATAATACCAAAGGCACTAGTAGCAATAAAACTTGTAACTAACTGTGCTAAAATAGCCACCTTATCCACCTCTACTTCACAAGAATGATAATACGACCGCAATTCCTGCCCCAATCGCAAAGGCTGTCAGAAACGCTTCCGCTCCTTTTGATAATCCCGAAACCAGATGTCCTGCCATCAAATCCCTGATTGCATTGGTTACTAATAAGCCGGGAACTAAGGTCATAACCGAGCCAATAACGATTTTATCCAATTGGTGCCCGACGCCTATTTTTACAAATAGGAAGGAAAGAAGGCCAATCATAAACGATGCCAAAAACTCCGAGAAAAACTTAATTGGGACAAAACGGTGGAAGTATACAAAGCTAAGATAACCTATCCCCCCCGAAATCATCGCCGGAATAAAATCATTCCACCCGCCCCTAAACATAATCATGAAACAGCCGCTGGCTAATGATGCAGCAGCCACTTGAATTCTAAAGGGAAAGGTCACATCTAAAGAGTCCACTTCCTCCAGTTGTTCCAAGGCCTCCTTAAGATTGGCATCGCCGCTGCTGATTCTTCTAGAAATGCTATTTACCATGGCAACCTTTTTCAAGTCGGTGGATCGCTCCGAAATTCTAATCAGCTTAGTCTTCGTCGGCTCCGTCCCTTCAGCGGAAAAAATAATTCCGGTTGGGGTGACATAACTATGTGTTTTCTCAATGCCAAAGGATGAGGCTATTCGCATCATGGTATCTTCCACCCGATATGTCTCTGCACCGCTTTGGAGCATGATTTTCCCCGCAAGTAAACACACTTCCATAATTTCGTATGTTGCTTCTACCTGGTTTTCCATCTATTTCACCACATTATTTCTACATTTGTTACTTAGTGTAAATCAAAACAAGCCATGGAAGCAATATTAAACAAACCAGCCAGTAACTATTGAATGCTGTCTATTTTTAATTACTGGTGCCAAATCTTCATGAAAATTAGATTTATCACTACAATCAGCCCGCAAATAGAGGCCAGCGTTGGTTTCCCGATAAAAAACAAGGCAGCGGCAAGCAATCCAAAAATGACAATTTCTAATAAAAGAAAGGGGAAGCCACTTAATACAAACGGAGCCTTGGGTGCTCCAAACATTCCCCAAATTACGGCTACTACTAGTGGTGACCCGATTCCCAACAGGAACTTCATGATTGTTCCCTGTGTGATATGAAATCCCCAATATCCTACTATCACTAATGCGATGATTTCTAACAGAAACCGTACCCCTAGGTTCATTAATTTTAATGCCTCCATTGGCTCCACTCCCTTTTTTATAACCAGCTTTATAGGAACTAGGTCTATATTATTTATTTACTCTATTGCAGGAGTATTCGCAAAAGGAGCAGCGGACTTCCTCTTTCTTTCTAAAAAGATAATTCCAGTTAAGCAGGAAAGTAATACAAATGGAATACTTGCCTTATACAAGTCAGCAAAGCTGGAGGCGATCGTTTTTTGAGCATAACCTGCCACCTGGTTTTCATAAACCTTTACCAATTTTCCCTTTTTGGCAATGTCCTCATCCACCTGTTTTTCAACCTTTTGATAAATCTGTCCCTTTGCCTTTGGTCTTTGTCCTTCGGGAATAGAAGCTAGGGTTTTTTGGACGTTCAGATTAATGATTTGTTGACGTTCCGCTGCCGACACTAAGTTCGGATTCGTTTGGCGGGAAGTTTCGCCAGCATTAATTGATTTTCTCGTTTCACTTGAAATTTTCTCTTTTTCCGTTTGCGGTACTTCCAGTTTTCCAAGTGTTTGGGCGGCAAAATGGACAACATCCCTTTTTTTAGCCTGAATATTATTCGTTAGTCCAGCAACAAAGATAGCGACGGCTAACACTACCCCTACTTGCCTTAGCATCGAAAAAACTCCCTGGGAGGCTGTGAGTAATTCTCCTTCAAACGAAGATGTGCTCGCAATGGTGGCTGAAGAAATAACAAAGCTAAACCCTAAGCCAAGCAAACTGCAAAGCAGGATAATTTCTTTTGAGGTACTATCGATATTTAAATTGTGTAACAAATAATAGGCGATAGCCATTATTCCAAACCCAAAAATGACGGGAATTGTATAGCCAATCTTTTTGGTAAGCAAACCGGCGAAGTTGGAAAATACAAAGATGGAGGCAGATACAGGTGTGACGAGAAGTGCGGCTTGAAGCTCCGTCTTATGCTGGAAGTTAGTTAAGAACTGAGGCAGGAGGACCATGACACCGATAAGGAAGATAAAACCGGTTGTCACTGTTACAACTGAGCCTGTAAACAAGCGGTCTTTAAAAAGATTTAGATTAACCATCGGGGCCTTAGACTTTTTCTCGACAAATATGAAGAGCGCAATCGAAACGACGGTAACAATGTAGCAAAGAATCGCTTGAGTGCTATCCCAGCCCCAAGCATTTCCTTTGATTAACACGAGATTAAGCGGAAAAATAGCCGTAACAGAGAACAGCAATCCAAACCAGTCTATTTTTGACTTTACACGACTTTCTTTCTTTAATTTCAGTATAAGGAATGCACCGACAATGGCAATGAAACAGATTGGAACGTTAACATAAAAGACCCAATGCCAGCTTAACTTTTCAGTAATGATTCCGCCAACCGTCGGCCCTAACGCGGTTGCTAAACCTTGTGTAGCACCTAGCAAGGTTAGTGGGAGCGTCCGTTTTTCAATCGGCATGGCAGCAATCCCGATGACCATGCTGCAGGGAATTAAAATCGCGGCACCAAAGCTTTGAATGAACCGGGCAGCGATTAAGAAATCCCCGTTGCTTGCAAGTCCGCATAAGGCCGAACCTAACCCGAAAACAAATAGCCCCGCAATGTAAAATTTATGTCTGCCAAACATCTCTGCAAACCTTGCCATCGGAATCGCTAGAACGGCAATCGTCATCGTGTAGACATTCAGCATCCACGAGCTCGTTTCCAATGTCGTATGGAGGCTGTCCTGAATAGCCGGCAGTGTGATGTTCATAATTGTTGAATCAAGCATACAAACAAATATCCCTAAACACATGAGCAAAACAACCTTCATTCCACCCGTACCCTTCATTTTGATTACTCCCCTTGTTGTTCATTCAATTTTTTTAGTTCTTCGTTGACCATGCCCAATATCATCTCTGCCTGGCGGATGCCAAACTCGAGTGTGAACCTTTTGTGCGGTTCCATGTCTGGATACAAATCAGCAATTCCTATTAAGTTGTCATACATTGCCTGGCTTTTTTCACGTTCCTCCAGCAGCCATTCCTGAATTTTTTCCTTGGTAGTAAATCGTCCAAAAAAGATACGGATGAGGACATCTGACCTTGTAATGGTTGGGGTGATGGGACTGCTAAGATACTGCTGAAATTGTTCCTT
This sequence comes from Neobacillus soli NBRC 102451, assembly GCF_001591665.1. Taxonomy (GTDB): domain Bacteria; phylum Bacillota; class Bacilli; order Bacillales; family Cytobacillaceae; genus Neobacillus; species Neobacillus soli. The sequence continues at coordinate 15,849 of NZ_BCVI01000046.1, forward strand.
CCCACTTTCTGTAATCGCGAATAAATTCTTGTTCGGTTTTCCCTCTTGCAGGATCACCTGTTTTTCCACCAGTCCTTCCTTTTCCATCTTCCTTAATGCCGGATAAATTGCTCCATATGATGCATCAAAAAAGTATGAGACGGAATTCTCCATCATTTGCTTGATATCATAGCCGCTCATCGGTTCCTCATAGATAAAGCCAAGGATTACGTCTTGTATGTTCATTTCGTTTCAACTCCATATTATTTATGTTTATATTATCAATGATAATATATATGTTGTCAATATGTAAAATGGATATTTTTTCCGTTCATTTTTAAGTAAGTGTAACCCCCAACTACTCACTTTTTTGATTCGCTGATAAAATCACGATTTCCACTGATAAATGGGGCAATTCGCTGATAAACAGGCTGGATTCGCCGAAAAATAGCTGAAATCCGCTGATAAAACACAACATGCAAACTTTAGGGTCCAATTACAAGGATATAAACAATGTTTTTTTTAATAATCTTTCATTAAAACTCCAACTTTAAGAAGTTTATTTGCGAAAAATAGGGATTTATTTGCGAATCATGACAGTTTATTTGCGAAAATATAGGTTTTATTTGCGAATCGTGACAGTTTATTTGCGAATTAACTATTGACCCTCTGGAGTAATTAAATAAGCAAAAAAATAAACCTATCCACAATGTGAATAGGTTTCATCCTATAATAATTTATTTTTGCTTGTAATACGTTATCGCCAGCGCAAAGGCCAGTACTGCCCCTTTGACAATATCCATTGCATAGTAAGGTACAGACATCATCACGAGACCGTTTTGCAAAATTCCGATCAACACTGCCCCGACAAATGTTCCAAACGCATTAGCCTTGCCAGCTCCTAGGACAGAAAAGCCAATAAATGCAGCAGCAACTGAATCCATTAAATAAGGCGCACCTGAATTGATTTCTGAAGTCATGACCCTTGAAGCTAACACAATCCCGCCAATCGCTGCAAATAGAGCCGAAAGCAAATAAGCTGCTACCTTATATTTATTCACAGGAATTCCAGAAAGTCTCGCCGCTTCTTTATTGCCGCCAATCACATACATATAACGTCCATGCTTTGTGTACGTCAAAAAGATATGCACAAACACAACAGCCACTATCATAATAAGGATAATCCATGGCACCTCGCCGATTTTTGCAAAAAATGGACTAATTAGACCATTGGCCATCGAGCCATCAGGCATGACCATGTTTTGCGAAACGGTTGCCCCTTTTGTATAGGTAAGTGCCGTCCCCTGAATGATAAACATTGTTGCTAACGTCATCAGCATATCGGGGATTCTAAGCTTCACAATCATGAACGAGTTTAATGCTCCAACCACTAAAGATGCCGCAATTGCGGAAATAATCGCCAACAACGTATTTTGTGAAAACCAAACAAACATTGAAATGACAATTGCGTTAGAGAGCGATGCCACCGAGCCGACCGAAAGATCGAAGCCATCCACTGACAACGAAATCGTGATGCCAATCGCAATAATCGTCACAATCGAGATTGAGCGTAAAATATTTACGATGTTACTCCCCTGAATAAATACCGGATTGGCTGCTGCAAATACAATGATAAGGACAAGAATGGTGATAATCGTCCCGTATTTGTATAAAAATTGAAATAGTTCAAATGCCTTTTTCGCCGGGGCTCCCTGATTCTTCGCTGAAATCTTTGCCTCCATATTACCTGCCCCCTGCTGAATAAAATAATAGTTCTTCTTCATTCGTGTTCTTTGTTTCTAGTTCTCTCACAGATTCCCCATCATATAAAACATAGACCCGGTCTGTAATCCCGATAATCTCCGAAAGCTCCGACGAGGCATAGATGATTGCTTTCCCCCGGCTCGCCAATTCAGCAATCAATTCAAAAATATCCTTCTTTGCCCCCACATCGACGCCTTTGGTCGGTTCATCAAAGATGTAGATATCCGCTTCAGCAACAAGCCACTTCCCAATGGCTACCTTTTGCTGATTTCCCCCCGATAGATTTTGGACCTTCGTTTCTTCTGAAGGTGTTTTAATTCCAAGACGGTTAATCAAGTGCTTTGCCGTCTCTTTTTCTCTTTTTCGATCTAAAAAGCTAAACACCTTTGAAAAGCTCCCTAGGTTCGCGGCTGTCAAATTGGATTCTACTGATTCAAGGACAAGAATCCCTTCCTTGCGCCTTTCCTCTGGAACTAAGGCAATCCCCTTCATAACGGCATCATATGGGCTCTTTAATGTTATTTTCTTTCCATTAAGAAGGACTTCTCCTCCAGTAAGTTTCTCAGCACCAAATAACGCTTTACACAATTCTGTTTTCCCCGCACCAACAAGCCCCGCAATCCCAACGATTTCTCCTGCGTTCACATGTATATGTAAATCTTTAATTTTTTCTTTATCTGAAAGTCCTTTCACTTCAAGGACTGTGTTTCCAATCGTCGCATTTTTCTCTGGAAACTGCTCTTCTAGCTTTTGCCCAAGCATATGCTCAACCACTTTGTTTTGGGTAATCTCAGCAATGTTTTCTTTGACAACAAATTCACCATTTCGCATGATGGTTATTTCGTCACAAACGTCGAAAATTTCCGGCAGACGATGGGAAATAAAGATAATCCCTACATTTTGCTTTTGTAAATCTCGCACAATCCGAAAAAGTTCGCTCGTTTCGGTATGGCTCAATGGAGCAGTTGGTTCATCTAAAATAAGAAATTTACACTGATTTGAAACAGCTCTTGCGATTAAAATCATTTGTTTTTCTGCGAGTGACAATTCGCTGACAAGTTTCTTCGTTGAAACCGTAATATTCATCTTCGTCAATATTTGAGCCGCTTTTAGATGTAGCTCCTTCCATTTCATCCATTGCCTTTTTCCCATGTTATGGACGGTGTCCATCAGCATAATATTTTCTGCTACAGTTAAATACGGGATGAGGGCCGTATCTACCTCCTGGTAAACAATTTGAATTCCAAAGTCCTGAGCATTTTTCGGGGAACGAATTTTCAGGCTTCTTCCTTCCATCGATATCTCACCGGTATAGTGGTTATAGGCCCCGGAGAGCACCTTCATTAACGTTGATTTCCCCGCACCATTTGCTCCAATTAATGCATGAATTTTTCCCGTTTCCATTGAAAAATTGACCTGATTTAATGCTTTTACACCCGGAAATTCAATGGAGATATTTTTCATTTCTAATGTTGAACTCGTCAAATTGCTCCCCCCTATCAAAACGACACTCTCTTAATCTTTTGAAAAAGAGAGTGCCGCGTTACAAGCCGATTATTTCTTATAATGTTTCTTTAACGTTTTTATCCAATCTTCTTCAAATGCCGTGGACTCCCCCCAGCCCGGAGTGATTTTTGCAAGATTAACCATATTCACTGGATCCTTTGAATCCTGAAGATTTTTTTGCGAAACAAGAGACGCTTCTAAATCATAGGTCTTTGGTGTATCTTCACCAGCTAGTTTTTTCGCAAGCAATCTCATGTCGACAGCACCGATTAATTTAGGATCGACCGCGGCTGTATATTTCCACGCACTGCCTTTTCTTTGAATTTCCTGAAGATCCGCATTAGATACATCAATACCATAGATTTTCACTTCTTCACGTCCAGCCTCTTTCAAAGCACGGGCGGCGCCAATAGCAAAGGCATCCCAAGTAGCAAAAATGGCATCTAATTTACCTTTCGGGTATTTATTCAACATCGCGGCTACGGCATTTTGCGTTTGAACGCTGGTATCTGCAGCGGCAACGCCAAACCGTTCCACTTCTTTTAGCCCAGGATTTTTCGCAAGTACATCTTGATAGACTTTGTTACGGCGAACCATTGGCGGGAACCCATCAACCCAAAGGTAAGCAATATTGGCCTTACCTCCCGTCTCTTTCACAAGCTGGTCAAGTGCTAACGTTGCTAACGCTTCGTCATCCTGAGAAGTAAGCGTCACTCCCTCCACATTGGCTAGATTTGGATTGGAATCAAAGGCAACAGCAAATTTTCCCTTTTCAACGATTTTCTTTACATCATTTACAGTGGCATCATCGTCACCATGGGAAATGATAAATCCATCATAGTTTTGATCTAGAGCCTGATTGATGGCATCATGAAATTTCGCCGTGTCTCCATTTGCAGTAAACACATCTACTTTTACCCCTAATGCTTCACCTTCTTCTTTTGCACCTGCTAGGAATTGAGCGGTATGATCATCCCCGCCAATTTTACGAATGACCTTGATTTTTAACTGGTCACCTTTCGCAAATTGTTCCGGTACTCCTTCAAGGGAAACCTTTTTATTACCGCTTGCTTGTTTCGTTTCTCCCCCGGATGCACAGCCTGATAGTAAAAGTGTTGCCGCTAATGCTGATATGAGTGTGCTTTTAAAGATATTTCTTTTCATTTTTGACGCTCCCCCTTTTGATTCTTACCAATTCATGTTATTCCCATCGGAAAGGTTCTTTTTTATGTAAAATAAAAAACCTCTCCAGAAAAGAGAGGTTTCATCACAAATAGAAGGATTACTCCTCTCTTATCTTTCAAAACAAATACTTGTTTTGCAGGATTTAGCACCAATTCCTTGTCGGAACGGTTGCTGGGCGTCATCGGGCCAGTCCCTCTGCCACTCTTGATAAGAGAACATATTATTCATTTAAAGTATTAAACTTAATTTAAACTTCCATTAACAAGTTGTCAATAGTGTTTCGAATATTATTAATAAATATTTTATTCTCTACCTGCAAAACCCTGGAAAGATAAAAAAATGTAATTAAAAGGATTTGACTTTATTAACTTATGAATTTTCGGTATGATAATATTTAGTAATACGAAATAAGTTATAGAAAGAAGTGTAATTTACCGTGAATCAGCAGGAAAGTGCAAAACGTAATTTACTGATTATGTGGTTTGCCAACTTCTTTGTTGCCGGGAGTATGACGATGGTTATGCCGTTTATTTCGTTATACATTGAGACGTTTGGGGACTTTTCTGAAAAATATGTCCAGCATTGGTCTGGATTAACGTTTGCAATTACGTTTGTTTCCGCCTTCCTTTTCTCGCCTATCTGGGGCAGAATTGGCGATCGCTATGGAAGGAAGAAAATTCTCATCTTTTCAGGATTAGGGATGGCCTTCTCCATTTTTCTAATGGGCTTTGTCCATTCCGTCTGGCAACTATTGTTGCTGCGCTTTTTCATGGGATTCTTCTCAGGCTTTATCCCAATGTCACAAGCTTTTATCTCTACACAAACCCCAAAGCAGATTGCCGGCCGTGTCCTTGGCACATTGCAAACAGGCAGTATTACAGGTTCATTGCTTGGGCCAATGTTAGGCGGAATATTAGCAGATTCGCTTGGTTATTCCACCACCTTTAAGTGGACAGCTATTTCCATATTCATTTCAGCCCTGCTTGTCATCGCCACGAAGGAATTTGTGATTGAAGTTAAAAAAGGCACAAAAACACATTATTCAAGCAAAGAAGTGCTTAATCATATCATTCGTAATCCCGTATTATTAACCGTTCTCCTAATCTCTGCTCTTGTCCAAATTGCTCATTTTAGTATCCAACCGATTTTGTCTTTATTTGTTAGTAACCTACACGGACCCATAAATGTCGCTTTTTATTCAGGCATTGCTTTTTCCGCAGCCGGACTTGGGAATTTGATGATGTCAAGGAATTGGGGAAAAATTGCTGATAAATACGGCTATATCAAAATATTAGTCGTCCTTCTTTTCTTTGCAGGCATTGTTTACCTCCCCGGGGCAGCCGTTACAAATTTCTGGCAGCTGGTCATCATCCGTTTCGCGCTCGGTGTCACAATTGGGGGGATTATTCCTGTCCGAATTGCCTATATCCGTCAAGAAGCACCGATTGCGATGCAGGGCGAGGTACTGGGCTACAATACAAGTTTACGGTTCCTTGGGAATATTATCGGTCCGATGTTGGGCGGATTCATTTCCGGTTACTACGGTTTTTCCGCTGTTTTTATCAGCACAAGTGCCCTTCTCATCATAAGCGGGATCATCTTGTTTGTTTCAATGCACCGGCATCCCAAGCTGGTAAAAAAAACGGCCTAACAGCATCGCCAATATGCAATAAGCTATTCTTGGATGAGTATGAACAAGAACAGGGCAGCTAATTTCAGATACGCCCTGTTCTTTTTTTATCGACAAATTCCCGGGGAAATACCAACAATATTAGCGGGATATCGACAACTATTATGAATATTCAAAAAATACCTACTGATTTTCATGAAAAATTCCACACCGTCCTATTGGCCAGTTTCCATGCAAAAATAGTGCCAATAATGAGCAGGATAAAGTAAATCACCACACCAAATGGAATAAAGGTAGCGGCAAGATGGATACCCGCAAAAACAACCATCAGCAGTAATGCAAGGATAATTTTTAATCCCCCGCTCTGCTGGGCATCCTCAAATGATTCGGAAAATGGCAGTGTTCCCTTAAGATAATTCGAACAAATTACTGTGTATAAAATAGCGGTCACAAACATGACCAATAAATCGTCGATGATTTTCATTCCGAATATCCCGATAAAAATTGCACTTAAGATAATATAAACAGGTAAAAAAAGGTTGACAATAAACACCTTTAACGCGGCACTATATAATGGTGCTAGGCTTTGTATAGGTGCGGTTTTATAAATCCATGCCCCTTTATATTTGCCTGAGTATTTCAGCATTGTCACTGCATTCGGAATCATCAAATTACACATGTAAATCGCTAAATACCATTTACTCGACACCAAATGAGCAAAGGAATTCATTTGAATTTCATTAAACATAAAAACAAAAGGTAAAATGAGTGACATTCCTAATGATGGATACACCTTCAAACGGAATTCCCTTTCGTTTCGCATCATGTTATCGGCAAAGCGAAAAAATACCTTTTCCTCGTTACTTCTACAAATAATATTGATTAGCCCGTTTTTCCATTGACGCTCCTTCCGTTTTCCAGCCCCGCTATTATTGGTTAGTTTTTGCAGGTTTCTTTCAAAAGCAGGCATCATCCGGCTATAAATCACAATGGCAATAATCGGTACGAGCAAGGCCAAAAGTGAAAACCCGATAAGATAAACGTTTGAATGGTGTGATAGGAACAACTCAAAGGGCGCGCCGAACCAAATTGGTGGTATAAAGAATTGCCACCAACTCGGTGAAAAGGAAATTTTCATATCGACGATACTAAAGGCCCTTGCCAAAACCTGATATCCAATCGCTATCGAAACGGATAAGCCGATTTGAACATAATTGATAATATCCTTTAGTTTTTCACCATCAAAGAAGCGCAAAATAAAATAGTAGATAATCGCCGTTAAAACGACAATAAATAGGTTGACTAAAATTAGCCCAATCAAGGAAAGAAGTAAGAATAAAATCCCATGTCTAAATGCTCCAATCACTACCGGTGCTACCGTGAGTGCACCGGTCAGAAAGAACAAGTAAATACAAATATGAACCGTTTTGGCGGCATTAAGTGTCTTTTTTTCGACTGGTTTTGTCAGTAGAATTCCCTTATCCCTGACATCAAGAAGCACATTGGAAAAGTCAGAGATCATTGATGTCATCACTAAAAACATCACGATACCATAAAAGATACTCATTTGATAAAGATAGTTCTCTCCAAAAATCACCAAAGGAATGAGCATGACGCTTAATAATACGTACATCCCTAACGACTTGATAAAGCCATTTTCTTCTGGCTTTTTCTTCTTTTTTGCATTTTGATTAAAGATGGTCGGGGTCCTCCGCCCATCCATTGTTAATTTGACCGTCAATATTCTTCTCATGACGGGATAATTGATGCCGAAGCACTCAAAAAGGCCGCGAAACAGATCTAGGAATCTCAGCGTTTGAAAGTTTTTCATCGCTCAACCCTCTTCGACGATGGACACGAATTCCTCTGCCAAGCCCTTATATTCATTAAAACCTGTCAGTTGATTAAAAATCTGCTCCAGTGTCCCTTCTTTATTTTGCTCCTTCAACTCATTAAAACTGCCATCTGCGACAATTTTTCCATCATTAATAAGAATAATCCGGTTACTAATTTTCTCGACCACATCCATAATGTGTGACGAATAAAAAATCGTTTTCCCTTGTGCCGCCAGAATCGCTAATATCTCCTTAAAGACCATCACACTATTGGCATCCAAACCGCTTAACGGCTCATCTAAAAATAATAGGTCCGGGTTATGCAGCAAGCTTGAGATAATTAGTACTTTTTGGCGCATTCCTTTCGAGTAGGATGCAATTCTAGCGTGGTAAACCTCTTCCAAGCCAAATACCTTCATCAACCTTTGCGCCTTTTCATCCGTCCTCTTAATGTCCATTCCATATAATTCTCCAACAAAGGTTAAGTATTCACAGGCAGTGAGATTATCATAGAGTTCAGCAATTTCCGGTACATAGCCAATCCTTCTCTTATAATCGATATTCTTCTCGGTCACTTCTTCGCCAAAAACCTCAACCTTACCATAATAATCACCTTCAAGCCCAAGCAAAATCTTAATCGTCGTACTTTTACCGGCGCCATTCGGTCCAATATAGCCGATAATTTGCCCACGATAGACTGTTAAATCAATACCCTTGAGGACGTTTTTCATACCATAGTGCTTTTCTAAATCCTTAATGCGCAATACAACTTCTTCATTTGATTCAATGATGGTCACCTTCTATCACAATTAGTAATTTTATATTAACATATTCTTCCTATATTTCTATTAAAAGTATGGCTGACGAATGTGGTTTCCCCTAAAGCCAGTCATTCTTTTATTTACTTTTACTCACAAAATACAAATAGGCTTTAATCATGAAATAGCTAACTTCATCAGGAAGGAGCTCCTTAATTGGCTTTAGGCGATCACGGCCAGCCTCTTCTACAGCCTGGGCTAATAGCGGCATGAATTCAGCAGGAATATGCTTTGAAAAATCAACTTCTAACCCCTGCTGGGCACATTGAATTAGATGACCTTCCACCGTGCTGACCGCCAAATCTCGCTCGGTGGCCATTTCGTTTATCGAAAAATTGTTTTGGTGCAGTTTCAATGTTTCCATATGCGAATCGGTGACCCCAGTTTTCTTGGCTGGCTTCTTTGCCGCTTTCTCAACAGTTACCTGCTCGCTTTGATAGTCCGGATTGGTTTCGCAGAATTCACGAATGGCATGTATAAATTCAAGGCCATATTTTTTTAGCTTAAGTTCTCCCACACCGCTAACCTGCAAAAATTCCTCGCTCGACCTTGGCAGCTTTGCGCACATATCCTTTAAGGCAGCATCGGAAAAAATCACAAACGGCGGTACTTTTTCACTTTCTGCTGCCCGTTTCCGTACTTCTCTTAATTCCTCAAACAATGGGTCATCCTTGGAAACTTGCTTGACCTGGACAGTTTCTTTGCGGTGAACCTGAGCTTTGCCTAACAAAATATCCTTTCCTTTTGGAGAAACAAATAGAGTTGGAAACTGCCCCTGCTCAATCGCAATTAATTCCTGTGAAATCAAGAATTCGATAAAGTCACTGACATCTTTTGAACTCCTATCCTTCATGATTCCATAGGTTGGGAGCCTATCAAAATGCATTTCTGTTACTTTTTTATTTTTTGAACCCGTTAACACCTGGGCCGTGATTGTTTTTCCAAACCGCTGCCCCATCCGAATCACACAGGACATCACCATTTGTGCTTCCTTTGTTACGTCAATGCTTGCCCGGGAATCCAAGCAATTGCCACACCTGCCGCAGGCTTCTGTCTCTGTTTCACCAAAATATTTTAAAATATACTCTTGCAGGCATCCTTCTGTATGACAGTAATCGACCATTTGCTGGAGCTTCTCTAACTCTTGTGTAATCCGGCTTCGATCGCTCGACTGGTCAATTAAAAAGCGCTGAACTTGAACATCCTGGGAGGAATGGATAAGAATACACTCACTAGGAAGACCATCCCGTCCCGCACGGCCTGCTTCTTGATAATAACTCTCCATATTTTTGGGCTGCTGAAAGTGAACGACGTAGCGGATATTTGATTTGTCGATACCCATCCCGAAGGCAGAGGTTGCGACCATTACTGTCGCTTTATCTTCTAAAAACCGTTCCTGCTCACGATTCCGCTCTACATCTCCCATCCCGGCATGATACCGAGCGACCTTGATGTTAGCTTTCATCAATCTTTCATAAAGCTGATCGACATTCTTCCTTGTAGCAGCATAAATAATGCCTGCTTCTTTATCATTCTTTTTGAGATAATCATTTAAAAACTTGAGCCGGTCCTGTCCTTTAACGACAGAAAAGGTTAGATTAACGCGCTCAAACCCGGTGATAATTGTATTCTCTTCATCAATGTCTAAGGAATCGCAAATATCCTCGCGCACCCTTGGTGTGGCAGTGGCTGTCAAGGCCAGAACAGTCGGCTTTTGCGGCAGACTGGTAACTAATTGTTTAATATGCCGATAGCTTGGCCGGAAATCATGCCCCCACTGCGAAATACAGTGCGCCTCGTCGACAGCAACTAAAGGGATATCCATGTTATAAAGGTCTTCAAGAAATTCGCGTGATTCCAATCGTTCCGGCGCTATGTATAAAAGCTTGTACTTTCCCTCCATCGCTTCATGCATGCGCTGATTTGCCTCGCTGAAAGTTAGCGAACTATTGATAAATGTTGCTGGAATACCAACTTGATTGAGGGCATCTACCTGGTCCTTCATTAAAGAAATTAATGGGGAAATAACAATTGTGGTACCTGGAAGAACCAGCGCAGGAATTTGATAGCAGATAGACTTCCCCCCGCCGGTCGGCATGACGGTGATTGTGTTTTCTCCGGATAAAACGGAACGGATCGCCTGCTCTTGACCGGTACGAAAGGTGCTATAACCGAAATGTGATTCTAATAATGGCAGTGCTTTTTCAAACAAGATACTTCCTCCTTTCAATTTCAAAACTTACCTCTATTATACCTCTTTTCATTCTATTGTTTGAAAACAAAAGAAGTATAATAGAATTATTTCGAGGAAATATTGAAGGAATAAAGGAGTGTGCATTTTGCCTTGAAACGTTTATTAATCACCACGTTTACGGTCTGTACATGTTTATTTCTTGTTAGTTGTTCCATTACAGCAAATCAAGCAAGAAAAGAAGCAACGATTGATGTGAAGTGGCCCTTTTACAAAATCGAAAAAAACCATCACTATATGTATTTGCTAGGTACCATTCATATTGGAAAAAATGAAATGTACCCCTTTTCTAAAAAAATTGAGCAGGCTGTCAAGGAATCAGAGTTTCTGGTAACAGAAACGGATGCCATTGGCTTAAACGATGGAGAATATCAACAATCAGTCAATAAAGATATGTATTTTCTAAAAGATAATGAAAGCTTAAATGATTATTTATCTAAGGATGCACAGGCTGTTTTGAAAAAGAGAGCAAAAGAGTATAACCTTGATTATCAATCACTACAGGAATATAAGTTGTGGTTTGTGGTAAGTTTATTTTTAAACGCAGGTATTGATGATTTATCAGCAGCTAATGGTGTTGATCAAAAAATAACTGAGTTAGCGAATACCAATTATTTAACAAACAAATATCTTGAAACACCAAAATTCCAAATTGAAGCATTACAACGGGTTTATTCCGAGAATGAAGCAGATAAGGTGATCAAGCAAATTCCCTCATTAAAAGAATCCAAACGGCAGCTTTCGGAATTATATATGGATTATGTCCGAGGAAAAATAATTAATGATGAATCAGCAGATGACTTTGAAAAGAAGCAAAATAAAATTCTTGTTGAGGATAGAAATAAAACTTGGATGAAAAAGTTTGAAGCCTATATAAGCAGCGGTAATATTTATTTTGTGGCCGTCGGGTTTGGACACTTAGAGGGTGAACATGGCATACTCGCCCTCTTTGAGAAAAATGGCTACGAAATCAAAAAAGTTATAGAATAGAGGTAATTATGGCGATTAAGGCAGTGATATTTGATTTCGATGGAACCATTATTGATACAGAAACAATTTGGTTCCACGTTTTTAAGGAATTGGTAAAGGAGGAATTCGAAATAGATTTGCCTCTAGAGGAATTTGCGAAGAGTATCGGCACGACTGATGAAGTTTTTTTTCAATACATTGAAATACAAACTGGAATGAAAATAGATCCTCAAGAAATAAATCAATTAGCAAATGAACGCTTTTTAGAAAAAAGAGGCATTTTAGAGATTCGTGAGGGAGTAAAGGAAAAATTGGATGAAGCTAAGGACCTTGGATATAAGATTGGGCTTGCTTCAAGTTCATCTAGGGAGTGGGTAGAAGGGTTCCTTAGACAATTTGAACTTTGGGATTATTTCTCCGTGATTAAAACAAGCGAAGATGTGGATAAGGTTAAACCGGATCCTACTCTTTATCTAAAGGCTTTGGAAGCATTACAAGTTGAACCGCATGAGGCCTTAGCTATCGAAGATTCGCTAAATGGAGCAGCCGCAGCGATTGATGCGGGGATCAAATGCATCGTTATCCCGAATCAAGTGACAGCCTTTTTAAACTTTCATGAAAAAACAATTCGGTCTGAAACATTTGGTGATTTTAGCTTTAAACAGATAAATTAAAACCCGGAAAAAGCGCCACCCAAAAAGTAGACTGCCGATTTCTCCTCGGCAGTCTGATCTCTCTATTATATCAGGATATTATTTAATATCTCATCTTTATGCTCGTCTTTTTTGGGCGGGGCTGCCATTGATTGCAGTTCTAGGTCACTGTGCATTTTGACTTGGTAATCACCCCAGGAAGAAGCAAATATAAGCTCCTTCTCTTTAAAATAGGGATTCTCGTTTAGTTCCCCTACTTCAAGCACTGGCGCCATGCAGCAATCTACCTTTTGCGCAAACTCAGTCCACTCATAGAAGCTTTTACTTTTAAAAAGGGCTGTTACTTCTTGAAAAACAGGGTTGGACTCTGCTGTTTTGGAAAAATGAGCCTCTATCCAATCTTCGCGTCCGTGTGCCATACAAAAATTTTGCCAGAATTTTGGCTCCAGTGCTCCCAAGCTAATATATCTGCCTTCCATTGATTCATAGATGGCGTATGAAATAATGCTTCCGTTTAGGACATTAATGCCGGTCCCCTCGCCAGTTTCTTTTTCAACCATAACGTGATTACCAAGCAATGATACCAACTGATCTGTGATAGAAATAGAATGATAGCTTCCTTGTCCGGTCAAAAATCGGGAAACAAGCCCCGCAAGAATCCGTTCATTAGCAGCAAACCCACCCAGATAATCTGCCATTGTAATTGATGGATGAATTGGTTTTCCTAGATTATCTTTGAGTTGTGCCAAAACTCCGCTTAAAGCCATATAATTGAGGTCATGATTGCCAAGCTTACTTAAAGACCCCGTCTGGCCATAGCCGGAAATGGAACAGTAGACGATATCGTACTTAACTTTTCGAACCGCCTCATATCCCAGTCCCAGTTTCTCCATGACACCTGGTCTGAAGCTTTCAAGGACCACATCGGCAGTGGCAATTAGTTTTAGCGCTATTTCTAAGTCTTCTTTTTCCTTCAAATTTAGAGCAATGCTATTTTTCTGGCGATTGTTTGCTAGAAAGACAAGCCCTGTTCCCGCTTTTGAAATCCCTGTATTCCTGGCTGGGTCCCCGCTGGGCGGCTCAACCTTGATGATTTCCGCACCCAACTCTGCTAGTCGTAACGTGGCATACGGACCGGGAAGATAGTTTGTAAAATCAATGACTTTAACACCTTTTAACATAATCAAAACCCTTCCTTACGCATTGGTTGAGCCTGGGGTAAAAAGCTCCTCGAGTTGTTTCCTTAGGACAAATTTCATAATTTTCCCACTCGCATTACGCGGCAATGCCTCACAGAAAACGTATTTCCGCGGACGTTTATAATTTGCAAGCTTATCACTGTCTTTGCAGTATTCATCCAAATCTTGTTCCGTTATTTTCGGGTCCTTTTTCACAACAAATGCTGTCACGGTTTCGCCCCAGCGATCATCAGGCTGACCAACAATAGCAACATCTAGGACACCTTCATGGCCATGCAAAATGTCTTCGACTTCCCTTGGGTAAATGTTCTCCCCTCCGCTAATAATCATATCGTCGACACGATCATTGACAAAAAGATAACCATCTTCATCGAGGTAACCAATGTCCCCAGAATGGTACCAGCCTTTATAGAGTGCTTTTTCCGTTGCTTCTTCGCGATTGAAATAACCAATCATCATACATGGGCCTTGAACGATGATTTCTCCCGTTTCCCCGGTTGCGACAACATCGTCGGGCTCCGATGGACCATCTTCCCTTGTGCGAACAACCCGGATATCATGACTTAAAGCTGCCTGACCAGCGGAGCCTGCTTTTCTCAGCTGATCAGTTTCCGAAAGAAAGGTAATCGCTGGACCCATTTCCGTCATCCCATAGGCTTGAATCAAGGAGATGCCTAGGCGGTCATGGAGAGCATGAACGAGCGATGGTGCCATGGGTGCTGCTCCGTATAAACCAAGCTTCAGACTGGAAAGATCATACTGACCTAGGTCCTCTTGAAGAATCATATTCCACATCGTTGGTGCTGCAAATAATTTTGTGATTCTCTCTTGTTCAAATAATTGGAGGATGGCTTTTGGGTTAAATTGATGCAAAATGACATTGCTCGCACCTGCATGCACCCGTGGCAGAAAGGCACAATGAAGTTCTGCACAATGGAACATTGGTGCCGTCACAAGACCAACGTCTTCTGCTTCTAGCTTTTCAGCAGCAATACAAAGGACACTTTGGTCCACCATATTGCGATGGCTATGCATGACTCCTTTTGGCCTTCCTGTTGTCCCGCTTGTATAGATAAACGCGTAGATATCGTTCTCATGAACTTCAATTTTCAAATCATCAGTTGATGCGGCAGTGACATTTGCCTGATAGCTGGCGGCGTATTCCGGTTTTTCCTCATCAATGAACCAGAAGGCGATTTTATCAAAGCGCTTTTCTATCGCCGCGATGACGGGCTCCAATGCTTTTTCAAAAAGAACCACCTTTGGGCCGGCATCAGATAAAATATAGGCTACCTCCTCAGGCATTAAGCGAAAATTAATCGGATTGAAGACAGCACCGATTTTTGCACAGGCAAAGAAGGCAGTCCCTAATTCTTCGGTGTTAAACATAAATGTGGAAACGCGGTCGCCTTTTTTCACGCCCTCATTTAAAAGGGCATTGGCAAGCCGGTTGACCTGTTCGCTCCACTCTTTGTACGTATAGCGGACATTTTTTCGTACGTCATAGATGGCTTCCTTGTTTGGATGTTTTTTCACCGTTAAATCAAAGATTTTACCGATTGTCGTGGTCATTGAATCGCCTCCAATTTTTGATTTGAGGGCAATCGGTGGTGGTCGAATGCCTTCATTAATTCCGAAGAGTATTTTTAGAAAAAACTCGAGCAAAAGAACGAGTTTTGCTTAAAATAAACTCACTTATTAGGAATTTGTTTCTTTTTACGGCCAAACCCGATTGGAACCGCTAATCCGTACCAATTTCTGATAGTTTTCAGCCATATTCCGGTTTACTCGCGAATTTTTTCGGTTTACCCGCGAATTTGAACTCTTTACTCGCGAATTTCACCATTTTACTCGCGAATTTCAGCATTTTATTCGCGAATCCGTTTTTATCAGGCAGGCAACCCAATCTAAGTGGGTAAACAATATTAGTCCAAACGCTCAATAATCGTCGCGTTTGCCATGCCGTGGCCTTCGCACATCGTTTGCAATCCGTAACGTCCGCCGGTGCGTTCAAGTTCGTGCATCATTGTTACCATTAACCGCGCGCCGCTGCCGCCTAATGGGTGACCGAGTGCAATCGCCCCGCCGTTCGGATTGAGCTTTGAAGGGTCAGCACCAGTCTCTTTCAACCAGGCAAGCGGGACAGGTGCAAAAGCTTCATTGACTTCGAATACATCGATATCGTCCATAGAGAGACCTGATTTTGCCAACGCCTTTTGTGTCGCCGGAATCGGTCCTGTCAGCATTAAGGTTGGATCTGAGCCAACGACTACGCGGGTATGGACACGGAAGCGCGGCTTAAGACCAAGCTCCTCTGCTTTCTCGCGGGACATGAGTAATAATGCTCCTGCCCCATCACTTATTTGGCTGGAGTTTCCGGCATGAATGATTCCGTCTTCTTTAAAAGGGGGCTTTAGGGCTGACAACGCTTCCAACGATGTCCCTTTTCTTGGACCGGAATCATCCTTGATAACAGCAGTTGTTCCATCAGTCAGTGTTACTTCCAGTGGAAAAATCTCTCTCGCAAAGTAACCTTCCTCTTGTGCCTTTAATGCCTTTTGATGGCTTTCTAGTGAAAATTGATCGAGCTCTTCACGGGTAAAGCCGTAGTTTTCAGCAATCCGCTCAGCCGATAGTCCTTGATGAATCATTTCGTACTTCGACCTTAAATTTGGACTAAAAGGTTCTTCTGCGCCTTTATAGTTTGATCCCATTGGAACACGGGACATGCTTTCCACACCACCGGCAATCACCACGTCCATATCACCGGCAAGAATCGCTTGGGCAGCAAAATGAACCGCCTGCTGGCTGGAGCCGCATTGGCGGTCAATCGTAGTCCCCGGAACTTCAATTGGGAAGCCGGCAATTAACGCCGCAACCCTGGCAATATCTCCTGCCTGTTCGCCCGCTTGGGTAACGCAGCCTAAAATAACATCCTCAACAACCGCGGGGTCAATCCCGGCGCGGTTAACCAATTCTTTTAATGTCAGAGCTGCCAAGTCATCGGGACGGATATCCTTTAATACGCCATTTCTTCTTCCTACTGGGGTACGAACACCCTCGACAATTACTACCTCACGCATATTAATTTTCCCTACTTTCTATAAACCTAGATTTTTTGCAATAATGGTTTTCATAATTTCATTGGTTCCGGCGTAAATGCTGGAAACAGGTATATCCCTGAAGCGTCTGGCAATCTCGTATTCTTCCATATAGCCGTAGCCGCCATGAAGCTGCATACATTCCGCCGCGATTCTTTTTGCAATATCAGTCAGTTTCCATTTTGCCATCGAGACTTTCGTAACGACATTTTTCCCTTCCATATGCTCGGCAATTAATTGGTCCAAGAATACTCTGCCCATTTCAATGTCGGTAGCCATTTCGACAATTTTAAATTGGGTATTTTGGAATTGACCGATAGGTTTTCCAAACGCTTCCCGGCTTTTTACATAGTCAAGAGTCATTTTCAGCATCACTTCCGACGCCGTTTGCGCCCCAATCGCAACAAGGAGCCGTTCCTGTTGGAGTTTTTCCATTAAATAAAGAAAGCCTTTGCCTTCCTCTCCAAGTAAGTTTTCTTTCGGAACCTTGCAATCTTCAAAAATCAATTCGGCTGTATCCTGGCAATGAAGACCGACCTTGTTTAGCTTTCTTCCTCTGGAAAATCCGGGAGTGTCTCTTTCGATGACGAGCAGACTGACACCTTTATGCTTCGGTACGGCATTTGTGTCCGTCTTAACTGCGACAAGGACAAGGTCGGATTGGATGCCATTTGTGATGAATGTCTTTGCCCCATTGACAATATAGTGGCTGCCTTCCAGCTTGGCGGTTGTCTTAATGTTGGCGAGGTCGGAGCCTGTACCAGGTTCCGTCATCGCGATGGCGGTAATGATTTCACCCGTGACACACTTTGGCAGCCAACGATGTTTCTGTTCGTCTGTCCCGTAAGAGGTGATGTAAGGAACAACGATATCATTGTGAAGCCCAATTCCAATTAACCCCGAGCCCACCCGTTCCAGCTCCTCATTGATAACAACAGCAAATCCCCAATCTACTTCACTTCCGCCATATTTCTCATCGATATCCGGACATAGAAAGCCTTGTTCCCCCATCTTCTTCCAAAAGGAGCGGGGAATCATCCGTTGCTCCTCCCACTGATCATAAAAGGGATATGCTTCTTTTTCCAAAAACTTTCTTAGTGACTGGCGAAAAATTTCGTGGTCTTCGTTTAGGTATGGATGTTTCATGTTACATTACCTCACTTTTTAATGGAGACGCTTTCGAAAATAGTATTTTAAAAGGCTACTTGGTCTATTTCTGCTGCTTTGAGAGTCTCTTCCGAAAACTTCTAATGTTTACAACACTTTCGGGTACTTACGACCTATCGTCTAGGACTTACTACATATATTCAGTTACTTACTACATATATCTCAACTTTTACGACATTTCCTGGAAGCCAATTTCCAAAACTAATTCCTTAGTCCAATTTACTACTTCCCACTTCCCTCATCCTCTGCCGCAGTTGATATTTTAGTATTTTCCCAGAGGCATTCCTTGGCAGCTGCTCCTCAATAAAGATTCGTCTTGGCACCTTATAGCCTGCTAGCTTTTGCCGGCAGAAGTTCCGCAATTCCTGCTCGTCAATCACTGCACCTTCTTTTGGGACGATGATTGCACAGACGGCCTCGCCCCAAACTTCATCAGGTATCCCAATAATAGCGGCATCGAGTACATCCGGATGCTCGAAAAGAACACCTTCAACCTCAACGGAGTAAACATTTTCCCCGCCTGAGATAATCATGTCCTTTTTTCGATCAACAAGTGTGATATAGCCTTCCTCATCAATCGTCGCTAAATCACCGGTATAAAGCCAGCCGCCCTTCAACGTGTTCCTGGTCTCCTCTGGCTTTTTATAATATTCCTTCATCACCATCGGGCTGCGCAGGATAAATTCCCCAATCACACCTGGCAACACATCGATCCCTTCTTCATTGACAACCCTTGTTTCTGTCATGAAAATTGGTTTTCCACCCTTGCCGAGATGTTGTTTATGTCCCTCCGGATCAAGAAGAATTCCGCCAGGGCCTGCCTCAGTCAAGCCGCACAAGTTGTAAAACTGGTCGGTTTTAAAGAGCTGTATGCTTTTTTTGACAAGCTCAGGAGCCATTGGTGCTGCGCCGTAACCGACTCTCCTAATAGAAGATAAATCGTAATCGCCTGCATTCGGCACTTGGAGAAGAAAGTTATACATGGCGGGAACAGCAAAAAGATGGGTAATTTTATGCTCTTGAATCGCTTGGAGTGTTTTAACTGGATGAAAATCACGATGGATAATATGGGTGGCACCTAGTGCCACACCGGAAATAAGGAAAAGGTTCAACTGGGCCGAGTGAAACAGCGGTGCGAGGTGAAGAATACGTTCATGCTGACTAATCTCCATATTAATTACAACGGAGATACCCACTTTAAAAATTTGACTATGATTAAAAAGTGCTCCTTTAGGCTGGCCCGTTGTCCCGGAGGTGTACAGGATTTCTAAATCATCCAGCTCGGAAACCTCAACGGCAGGCTCATTTATGTTTTCCGACAAAATCGTTTGGTATGAATAGTAGCCCGTTGTTTCAGGTTCACCAACGGTAATCACCAACCCGACCCCCGTACCTTGTTTCGCCTCAGCAATCGTTTGTTCAAATTCTTTATCACAGACAACAATGGCTGCGTCTGATTGTTCTAATATATAATGAACCTCAGTTGCAGTTAATCGGAAGTTTACGGGGACGGCAATCGCACCAATTTTGGCAGCGGCAAAAAAAGCAAACACAAAGTGGTCTGAGTTTTTCATCATCAAGGCAAGTTTGTCACCTTTGCTAACACCGTGCTCTAACAGGCCATGGGCAAGCTTGTTTACTTCTTCATTAAACCCACGGTACGTGTAGCTTCTGCCTTCACATTCGATAGCTAATAATTCGGGAAACTTACGGGCACTTTGCGACAAGAGACTTCCGATATTCATTCAAGGACCCCCTTAATAAAAAATGATCTCCATCTTTTAATATGCAATTTTTATGCCAATATTCAGAAAAGAGGTTATATAAGTTTTGTTGGGTGTAAAGCTACTCTATTAAGCCACTGTATGTTTTTCAATTACACACAAAGACCAATAAGGTGTCCAGTAATTGGACACCTTCTATCCTAAATCGACAGTTTATATTTTTTTATTTTTTCATATAAACCCGACCGGCTGATTCCTAGTAGTTTTGCTGCCCTTACTTTATTCCCTTGCACTTGAACGAGTACCTTTTTGATTGCTTCACGTTCAGCAGTTTCTACAAGGGATACATTATGAGCTGGCTCCTTACTGGTAACCTGCTTCAATAAATAATCGGGAAGATCTTCGAATTTGATTTTTCCACTTTCTGCAAATGTCATCGCTCGTTCCATGACATTTCTTAGTTCGCGGACGTTACCGGGCCAATTATAATCTAGTAATATTTCTCGTGCAAGGTCCTCAATCCCAGTGATGCTTGTTCCTAAAATTTTGTTCATTTCAATCATGAACTGTCCAACTAAATGATCTATATCATAGATTCGTTCCCGGAGCGGCGGTATGTTTAACGAAATTACATTCAGGCGGTAATATAAATCCTCCCTAAATAATCCCCCTTTAACCATTTCTTCAAGGTTTCGATTGGTGGCAGCGATAATCCTCACATCAACCTGAATTCTTACCGTTCCACCTACCCGGTAAAACTCCCTCTCTTGAAGAACCCGCAGCAGCTTTGCTTGAAGCGCAAGGGACATATCGCCAATTTCATCTAGAAAAAGCGTGCCTCCATTGGCCAAATCAAACTTGCCAAGCTTCCCTTTTTGTCTCGCTCCGGTAAAGGCCCCTTCATCGTAGCCGAAAAACTCTGATTCTAGCAAATCCTCTGGTATTGCCGCGCAATTCACGACAATAAACTTCCCAAGGTTTCTTGCGCTGCTGTTATGAATCGCATGAGCAAATAACTCTTTCCCTGTTCCACTCTCGCCGCGGATAAGGATGGTCGACCTGCCTTTTGCGGCTTTGGCAGCACTTTTCTTCAATTTTTCCATATAGGGGTCGACGGTTGAAAGATGGTCCCAGGTGAACCTGGCAGATTCCGACTTCTGAAATTGCCGATGATAAAAGTCCGCCTTATTTTCCGCTTTCTGCAGCTTTTTAAATAGTTCGCTCACCTCATTTAGTTGCCGGAACACCACCTTACCAATCGCTCCGATGACTTTTCCATCCTCCATAATAGGAATTCGGTGGACAATATACTTTATGCCATTGATTTCTAGAAAGCCGCTCACCTCAGCTGTTTCTGATTCATAAACATTTTCTAAGTGAAGCTGCGGCAATACTTTTGAGGCAGGTTGATATAAAACTGTCTCTAATTGAAGATTGAATAATTCAAGCAGTGGAGGGCTGACCATCTGGATGTTTTTCTTTTCATCCGTCATAACAATCCCATCAAAGGCATGGTCTAAAACTGTTTCCAGCGTTCTTTTTAAGATTTTTATCGTTTGTAATTCCTGGGACGTTTGCAGCAATGACATCACCATATCTGTTTTCGTTAGAATGCCGACGACTAGGTCCTGTTCATCGATGATCACACCGGTTCCGACAGGGCTGTTTTTCACGATCATTTCAATTTTTTCGTATGGTGTATCAATTGGCAGCGTTTCAACCTGTTTTTTTATGTATTTTTTGATTGGGCTTGTGAGGGGACACTCGTCTAAAACCATGTGTGACAAGCTGCTTCGAGTAAAAACACCAACCAGTTTACCGGCGGAGTCCGATACAGGCAGCAGGTTCCACTTCTTTCGGTACATGAGCCCAATTGCTTCTTTTAAAGTCGTTTCCTCGGTAACTATACAGTCCACTAGTGTAATGATATCCTTAAATTGGAGCATCTCGTCACTCCTAACTATTTACATACCTATATTATAGCAAAAATAAGCAACATTTTTGAATATTTAAACAGTATTGAAACATCTGTGGGAACTTTTATAGTTTAAAATCGTAATTATTAGAGTAATCAATTTAGAGGAGTGATTTTTATGAGTGAAAAAGGCTGTATTAAATGTGGAGGTACAGAGACTGGAACGAAGGATGTGGCAATGACGGGCACGGGTCTATCAAAAATGTTTGATGTTCAACATAACACCTTCACGGTCATTTTTTGCAAAAAATGTGGGTATTCCGAGTTTTATAATAAGAAAACATCCACAGCTTCCAATATCGCAGACCTGTTCTTTGGCGGGTGATTGGTTGTAGTAACTGGGGAATTCCCGAAATGATTCCCCGGTTACGGTACTCTCATTCATCTACTGACAACTCCCACAGCTAAAGCAGTGGGGTTCTAGGGTATAGCGGCAAACTTGCTACCTAGTACACTTCTCAACGATACCCTTATCTTTCCTTGCGGATAGAGTTTCTATCGGAGCACTGGTGCACGTTCTCCTAGAACATTAACGGACGTATTGCGTATGCAAGACACTTCTCCAAGCAAGCCCTTTTGGACTCCTTGTGTGTTTATCATTCCGACTTCTTTTGGGCATTGTCACGACCAATCAGGTTTGTGTTTAAGCTACAAACCAACGCAATGTTTTATTTGGCGAATGTTTTAATCGTTCTATTTCATGATTATGCAATTTAACGAAGTTATTCCACCCGGCGCTGCATAAGTTTACATCAACGGAGTTTAGCGTTTCAGTGGTGTTTCCTATCAAAAAAGCGCTATATAAATCACGCTGGATACGAAATGTTCCAAAGTCATTCCATCGTTCCGAAAGCTGCTTCTTGGTGTATTCACAAGTGATATGATTAAACTGGCTTGCTTTTGTGACGTAGGTATCTATCTTCTTAACGAAGCGTCCTTGATAGCCTAGTTTTCGGTCAATAATTGTGAGGAGCATGGCTGGGGCATGGTTTGCGATTGATTTTCCAAACCGTTTCTTGTGGTTGATCTTCCCATTCTTCTTGTTGCGGGTTGTTTTCTTTGTTCGCTTTTGAAGCGATTGAAACCTCATCGTTTCTACTCGCACATCCGAACCTAATGCAAGGATATCGTTCGCTAGTTTCTCATGCGATATTTTTCGCTGGACAGCGATTTTCCGATACAGTTCTTTCCGTATCGTACGAAGTTTTTTGTATTGGTTGGAGTAGTTCCATTGCAAGCGGCCTTTCTTAATCGTGCCATCTTTTTTGAAATTGTCGTTATTCGTCGCTCGCTTAGACCGATCCATTGCTCGCTGAATACGTCTTACTTTTGAGTGATTTACATTACACTCTGGTGTGCGAGTTCACGAAGTTCAACAGAAGTTTCGCTACAAACTGCAATAGTAGAGGAACCAATGTCGATCCCTACACGTTTGGTTTCATCATTTGCAGCTTTTCGATTCCGTTTTGTTGGTGGATAGCCTTCTTTCGTTGGTCTTGGATTCATTCAGCAACACGCGATATTCCTTATCGGCTTTCACACGTTTATGACGTTTAATAGCTTCACCCAGGCAAGAGTTGTAGACTGAGCGTGCAATCTTGAATTTTTTCTCTAATCGGTGTTTTTGCCAATCAGGAATATGTAGCGGAAATTCGATTGTATAGGTTGGTGTTGACCTTCTTGCCATCGGTACCAGCTCCTTTCTAGTTACTCTTTTTCTGATTTTTAACGTCACTTTATCGTAATGCTCGACACATTTCCAGTAGCGAATACGAGATAGGAACATATATTCGCTATACCTTAATTGTATCAACTTTAATAAATTTCTACAACAATTATTCGGAAATAAAGATTGTGATATTTTCAAATGCTTGAAGTACACAAATCTTTCGGTTTCTAATGGTACTCCGCATTTGACCTCACTCTCATCCCATGTTTAAAGACGGGCT
Organism: Neobacillus soli NBRC 102451; assembly: GCF_001591665.1. GTDB lineage: Bacteria > Bacillota > Bacilli > Bacillales > Cytobacillaceae > Neobacillus > Neobacillus soli. The sequence continues at coordinate 39,554 of NZ_BCVI01000046.1, forward strand.
AATGCCCTGCATGGGCTTTCCCGTTCGGAAAAGTCTGTAATTTTCAACTTTGATATTTTGAAATTTTTACCTACTAGAAAAATTTTCAGATGTTCATAAATTCTTGCTTTAATGGACAAATATTTCAAATTCATGCTATTTTTGATTTGATACAAAGAAGTATCCATTATTCGATTAAACACATAGGAGCGATGATAGTGAAAAAAGCCAATCTCTGTTTTATCGGTGCAGGATTTCATGCATCAACAAACATTTACCCTTCTGTTATTGAAGCAGGGGCAAATATAAAAGCGATTTCTACACGAAATATCGATCGTTCCAAAGCTGCTCTTCAACGCTTTGGAAGCAGTGGGACACCTTACGATGACTATAAAAAGATGTTACAAAATGAAGATTGTGACGGAGTTGTTGTGGTTGCTCAAGCTGAAGATCATCCTTCTCTAGTGCTAGATTGTATCAAAGCTGGTAAAAATGTGTATGTGGATAAGCCTCTCGGGATGAGTGCTGAGCAAGCGGCAGAAATTGCTGATGCTGCTGAACAAGCGGGTGTAACATTAATGGTTGGATTTATGAAACGTTATGCTCCTTGCTATACAAAGTTAAAAGAACTAATTACGAGCAGTAAACTAGGTACTGTGCGTTCCTTTCAAGCAAGATTTGCAGTGGATAGCACACCATTTTGCAAAAATGAAGAACAATTTATGAAGTTTGCCGCTATACATATTATTGATCTAGTACGCTATTTATTTGGAGAAGTTATACAAGTTACTGGTTTTAAAAATAGTGACAATGAGTTTGTTTCTCATAGTATTTCTTTAAAGTTTGAAAATGGCGTCGTTGGTAGCCTTTATTTGGCAGGGATGACGGCTTGGTCGCGTGAAAGTGAAAATTTACTTGTGACGTTTGATAATGGATTTGCCTTGGCTGACGAAATTAATACGCTTACAGTTCATGAGTCACAAACATTTGATGATTTACCATGGAAATCGCTTAAAGAGGCAGGCATGGTATTTACACCCTCTGCTACACCTATGTCTGGAGCTTACAGAGACCTTTATTTACGAGGTTTCGTTGGAGAAATGATTCATTTTATTGACTGTTGTAATAGTGGTGAAACGCCAACATCAAATGGACGTGATAATGTAAATACAATGGCACTCTGCGATCGTATTCTGTCTACGTTGCTGTAGAACAGCGAATTTTCAATTTTATCAGCGAATCGAAAAAAGCAACAATCCATTAGAAAAAAGCCCTTAAAAGAAAGAGAAGGCCTGCACCTTCCCTTTCTATCGCATTATTTCGGCTGCATCCGAATCGCCCCATCGAGCCGAATCGTTTCCCCATTCAGCATTGGATTTTCGATAATGCTTTGGACGAGCTGGGCGTATTCGCTTGGATATCCGAGTCTTGAAGGGAACGGTACCATTTTTCCAAGTGAATCCCTTGCTTCTTTCGGCAGTGTATCGAACATTGGTGTATGGAAAAGTCCTGGGGCGATCGTCATTACCCGAATCCCATGGCGGGCAAGCTCCCTGGCAATCGGCAGGGTCATTCCAACAATTCCACCTTTGGAGGCACTATATGCAGCCTGGCCAATTTGTCCGTCGTAGGCTGCAACCGAGGCGGTATTAATAATGACGCCTCGTTCGTTTTGATCATTCACTTCGTTGCTGCTCATTATTTCAGCCGCTATCCGAATCACATTGAAGGTGCCGATTAAATTAACATTAATAACTCTTGAAAAAAGGGATAGGTTATGGGCACCATTTCGTCCGAGCACCTTCTCCGCTATTCCAATCCCAGCACAGTTCACGACCGTATTTACCCCGCCCATAAATTCCGCCGCTTTATTGACTGCATCTTGGATGTCTCCTTCCTTCGTTACATCTGCTTTTAAAAATAAAACGGCTTCTCCTAATTCACGTTCAAGGCGCTTCCCATTTTCTTCTGATTGGTCAAAAATGACTGCCTTTCCGCCGTTTCCAACGATGTTACGAACTGTTGCCTCTCCTAACCCAGATGCCCCGCCCGTAACAATTGCATGACATACTTTAATTTCCATTCGATTTACCTCCTAAAATGAAATCCTATTAAAGTACCTTGCAAGTATGATGCCAAAGGAAATTCACTATAGTTAGTATGTTGCAGATAGAACTAAAACCAAATGTGTTTCCAGTTTGGACATTCAATATAGAAAAGTGCCCAGATAATGAACAGATTAAGAAAATCCCAAACTACCTTCCTTCCAAATACATCATAGGACTTTTTGCGTATTTTGTAGAATTATATTTATTAAATATTCAAAAAACATAGGATTATAATAGAATTTGGTAGAAATAGTTTCATAATAAGGGGGAATTTTTTTGAGGTTTAAACGATTATCCGTTCTATTTGCACTAATGCTGATGTTTTGCACATTCTTCTCTTCGTTTGCTTTTGCAGAAAGTAACGTCAAGCCAAATCTTGTAGCACTTGGGGATTCAATTACATACGGATGGAATCTTGAAAAGGATAGTGATCCTACTAACTCACAACAATCCTTGAAAGCGTATCCCTATCTTATCGGGAATGGGAATTACAGTGTTGCTAAAAATATCAGTGGCGGGGGCTGGACTTCAGCCAATTTGTTAGCAGAAATAAGTAAACCTGAAAATCTTGAAGCCATTAAAAATGCTGATGTTATCACACTAAATATTGGCAGTAATGATTTTTTACAGAATCCTGCGATTCAACAGATTCGTAGTAACCCAGCACTACTTAATGACCCTATAGTAGGTCCTACATTGCTGAATCAACTTAATGCATTGATTCCGCAAATTTCTACTGATTTATTTAACAACCTAGGTCTGATAATGGGCACAATCAGAGCTCAAAATAATGATGCTCATATTATCGTATACAATATTTACAATCCATTTTCCGATACCCTTGCAGCTCTTTATCCGCTTGGGGAGCAATTTCTTCCATTAGTTAACACAGGAATCCAGGGTTTTGCTGCTCAAACTCAATCCCTTTTATCTGACTCCTATGCTGCCTTTAAAGGTAAACAATCAGACTTAATTTTTCCAAATGGAGACGTTCATCCGAACGAAGAAGGCCAAAAAGTGCTTGCTAACTTGTCAACAGAACTATTAGCGGCACAAGTTCCTGGGGATATTACCGTTGATTTAACTCCTTCAACAACTGAGACAACAAAGGAACCTGTGACTATCACTGTTACCACAACTGCAAAAAAAGTTCTAGCTATGCAGCGGCTTGATGGAGAAAAGACGATTGCTGATTTTGCAACAGCAGGAACCGACATCACAGATAACAAATTCCAAGTAACCGAAAATGGGACATACACTGTTTATGTCCGAGATAGCAAAGGTGCTAAAGCGGTTGGAACCATAAAGATTGATAACATTAAAGATGAAGATCCAACACCTAACCCTGGAGACGATGGTAATAATCCAGATCCTAATCCTGGAGACACCGGAAATAATCCGGATCCTACCCCTGGAGATACCAATACCGATCCAGGCGATTCTAGTACCGATCCAGGGGGCAATGGAGACAATCCAGCTCCTAATCCTACTGAAACAGACAGCCCAGCACCAACAACGGACAACCAAAATACCGATACTGGCAATGAATTACCTGTCACGGCATCAACAACCTATAACTATATGGCTGCAGGTCTTGGCTTAATTTTAGCTGGATTTGCTGTCATGCAAATTCAACAGTATCGAAGAAGACAAAAAGCATAAGAAATATAGAAAGGTCAGGACTTCACTAAAATGAGGTCCTGACCTTTTTCTTCGCAACCCCGCTTTCATGCGAAGCTACCCGTTTCTTTCTTTCCATTATTACCACTAGGACAATGGCGACAATCAGAAAAAGGCTCGCAATCCGGAAGATGGATGCCGTATTAACAAATTGTGCAAGTACACCAAAGATAATACCACTTAGTCCAATTCCCAAATCGATGGAGGAGAAAATCATCCCATTGGCGACACCGCGCCGATGTGTAGGTGTCATTACTAATGCCCATGATTGAAGTGTTGGTATCAAGCAACCGAAACCAACACCAAACAATACGCCGGCAATCGCAATAAGTAGTCCCGAATGCGCAAAAGAAAGTACCCACATTCCCACAAAAGTAGCGAATGTACAGAACAGTACAAGTCCTTTCGGGCCTTTCTCATCAAACCATTTACCTGCGATTGGTCGCGCAATTGTGGCCATAATCGCATTAAAAATATAAAATAGAAAGATTTGTTCAATTCCCCGTTCCTCACCAAAAATGATAATAAACGTAACAATCGATCCATAACCAAGATTGATAATGATCGTGATCAAAGCCGGGAACCAACTCGATTTTTCAACCAGTGACCCGAAATAGGAAAATTTAAGATCTTCTTTTCGTGTATTTATTACAACTTTAGGTGTTTGATAGTGTACAGTAGTAAGCAAAATAACTGCGATGACCCCTAATAAGGCTGAAATGTAAATTAGATTAGTGAAAGAAGTAATTTTATATAAAAAGATTCCTAGACTTGGGGCAATAATCATCCCGATTGTAATCGAAAGTCCATAATAGCCCATCCCTTCACCAAGACGAGTGTTGGGTATGACGTCAACGGCAGCTGTGCCATTAACCGTTGTTGACCAGCCCCAAACCAGGCCATGGACGAAGCGGAATAATAGAAAAATGACAACTATTTGTGATATTGGATAAAGAATGGTAATGAGCAAGAGCATGATAGCTCCAGTTATTACAAGCGACTTCCTTGGCTTGTATTCGAGCATAAAGCCAATAAATGGCCGGCTGAGTACGGCGCCTATGGAAAACAATGCGGTCACTAAGCCAATTTCTAAACCGGATGCTCCAATTGATTTGATATATGGCGGCAGAGTGGGAATAAGCATCTGAAATGACATAAACACAAACAAGTTTCCCACCATGAGCATGATAAAGGACTTTGTCCATAATGGCTCCTTCAATGAAATTCCTCCTCCTCAGTCCAATAAAAAAGAATCCTCGTCAAGAAGATTCGCTTCAATTTAACCTATTTCGTATCACTAAATAATAGCACAGAAGTCGGAAAAAGGAAAATCAGAAGGTTTTTCCAAAAAGGGTACTATTTTTGTTATCATTAATGTAGATAAACACCGTTTGAGAGGAGTAATTGTATGAAAAAAAGGAAAATGGTCATCACACGTAAATTGGAACAGGATCAAATTGAGCAAATAAAGAACGTCATTCCTGATTGGGAATTGATTGTTAGCAAAGATAAGGACATATGGCAGGAGCATGCCAAGGATGCTGAAATCATTGCCGGTTGGAATAACGGGTTGGAAGAATATTGCCTTGGCTCGCAGGCACAGCTTAAATGGCTGCAAACATGGAGTGCTGGAGTGGACAGCTTACCGCTTGAGCAGGTGGAAGCGAGAAATATCACCTTAACAAGTGCCAATGGTGTGCACGCTTATCCAATTTCCGAAACCATTTTTGCATTAATGCTCGGCTTAACCAGAAAAATCCATACATACGTAAGAAACCAACAAGCGAAAATATGGCATCATGCACATATGGGACTAGAAATGCATGAAAAAACGGTTGGGATTATTGGCGTTGGAGCCATCGGCAAAGAAACAGCCAAAATCGCCAAAGCCTTCGGAATGAACGTAATTGGTGTAAGAAACTCAGGGGAGCCTGTTGACAATGTAGATGAAATGTACACTCTAGACCAATTATCTTTACTGCTGCCAAAGTGTGATTATGTGGTTGTTACGTTACCGCATACAAAGGAAACCCATCGATTATTTGGGTCAGAACAATTTAGGCAAATGAAGTCTTCTGCCTTTTTCATTAATATTGGCCGTGGTGAGCTTGTGGCTGAGGCAGACCTCGTTCAGGCATTAAAGGATGGAACGATAGCTGGTGCGGGGCTGGATGTATTTGAAAAAGAACCGTTAAGCACGGAAAGTCCGTTATGGGAACTGGAAACCGTCATTATTACCCCGCACACCTCTGGCTCAACTGAAAATTATAATAAGCGTCTGATTGAAAATATCTTAATTCCTAACCTAAAAGAATATATTTCTAGTGGGAACCCTTTGATTAATCTTGTTGATTTTTCAAAAGGATATTAATAAAGGAGTACTACTATGCAGCAAGTTACAATTGAAAAACCGCTGAAAAAGAAGCGAGGTTTACAAGTATTCATCTATCTGATTTCAGCCATTCTTATTTCCCTAGCGGCCATTAATTTTGTTCCTGTTAAACAAATCAACGAAAAGAGTTTTTTCAAAAATGACCGGCCTCTGGTCATTGCCCATCAAGGCGGCGAGCTACTTGCTCCATCGAATACGATGGCGGCGTTTACGAACGCCGCGAACATGGGCGTGGATGTTTTAGAGACAGACCTTCATATTACAAAAGATGGGCACTTGGTTGCCATTCATGATCCTACTGTGGACCGGACAACCAATGGCCATGGCAGAGTTGCCGACATGACACTGAAGGAAATCCAAAAGCTTGATGCCGGCTACCATTTTAAAGACTTACAAGGGAATGATAGTTATCGCGGGAAAGGCGTTTATATCCCTACTGCTGAAGAGATTTTTCAAACGTTTGGGGATATGAGAATTGAGATGGAGATTAAGGATGATAATCCCCCTGAACGGGTTGATGAGATGTCCTCAAAACTATGGACTCTTATTAAAAAATATCAGATGGAGGATAAGATCTTGGTTGCCTCTTTTGATCAGGATATCCTTGATACCTTTAACAACTTTTCAAAAGACAGAGTTGCCACTAGTGGTGGAAAACAAGAAGTAACAAAGTTTGTTGTCTTCCATAAATTCTTTTTACGGGACCTTTATCAACCGTATACGGATTCCTTTCAACTTCCGACAGAAGACAGCGGCTTTGATTTGACCGATAAAAAGCTGATTGACGGAGCGCACCGCCGCGGTATGCAAATGCATTATTGGACAATTGATGACCCAAAGACCATGAAGAAATTGCTTGATGCAGGCGCGGATGGAATTCTGACCAATCGCCCGGATTTATTGCTTAAGCTGCTTGAGAAAAACTAACAATAAGGGCTACTCCAAATTTAATGGGCAGCCCTTTTGTTAGTTAACATCCACTTTCTCAATATTCCTAATCGAAAAATAAGCGATTAAGCAGCCAATCGCGGCGAGAGCAATCGGTATTACAATTAAGGCAGAAAGAGAAACGCCATCTATTGCCGATGATATTAACGAAACCATGACAATCGCGGAAACGATAGTGGCCGGAACCGACTTTTTCCTCATGCCAAAATATAACGGGATCAATGCCATGCCAGCAGATGCAATCGCTTCAAGGGTCATGCTAAGCAAACCGTCCCTCAGGACCTCTGCTGTTAACGCCTTAGGTACAAAGTGTAAATAAGAATCGACTACATAAAACACACTGCCAATCAAGAGATTGGAAAGGAAGATAGTTAAAAAAGTAAAGCTTGCTACAATTATTACCTTCGAAACCATTATCTTTTTACGGCTAATTGGATACATAAACATCAGCATGATTGAATTGCTTTTATACTCATCAATGATCAGTCTGGAAATCAACACTGCTGCAAAGATGATAAATGTCGGCCGGATGATACTTCCAAACGCAGCAAATACCATTTCATAGCTGCCATAGGCAATTGTACCTTCACTTTTTTCCGCAAAATAAATCAAGCAAAGGAACCCCATGATGACTACATTCGCGATGCCCACACCTTTTAAATAGGAAAATAGTTTAAATTTCTTTATTTCCAGACTGATTAATTTACGCACTGATTCCGCCCCCATTGATTAATGTTAAGAAATAATCTTCAAGTGAATGGTTCTTTTTATTGATTCCCTCAATCATGACACCGTTTAGAATAAGAGTCTTAGAAATTTCTGACTGTGATACTCCAGTATCATAAATTCTAAAGCGTGCTGTGTCGACCACTTTAAAATTCGTCAGGTGGAGTATTTCATCAAGGACATAGAAGGCCTTTTTCACATCGTCGACTGTGAGTTCAACGTACTCCGTATTTTGCTCACTGATTTCGTCCATCGAAACCTCTTTGATTAATTTTCCCTCACTGATAACACCAATCGTATCGGCAATTTGCTCCATTTCACCAAGGATATGGGACGAAATTAGCATAGTTATTCCATATTCACGGCAGAGCATATGAAAGAGGTCGCGCAGTTCTTTAATCCCGACTGGATCGAGGCCGTTAATTGGTTCATCAAGAATTAATAGTTCAGGCTTAGTAATGATGGCGCGGGCAATCCCAAGACGCTGCTTCATCCCGAGTGAGAAGTCTTTTACTGACTTATCATCGATATTTTTTAATTTGACTAAATCCAGGGCTGCATCAATTGCCTTTTTATCGTAATAGCCCATATACTCACAGTGCAGCTCTAGATTTTCGCGTGCCGTTAGCCGGTCATAGAAAACAGGATATTCGATAATACTGCCCATCCGCTTTAACACTTCATAGGAGGTATTCGTCAGTTTTTCACCAAAGATCTCAATTTCACCGCTCGTCGGCTTCACTAGATTTGTCAGCATCTTCATGATGGTTGTTTTACCGGCACCGTTCGGTCCAAGAAATCCGTAAATTCCACCCTTTTTCACCTTCATATTGACATTCGAAACAACTTCCTTGCCTTTGTAGGTCTTGGTCAGTTGGTTTGTTTTGATAATGTAGCTCATAACTTTCAGCTCCCCTTCGTCTCTAACTACTCTTATTCTAGTCAGCAGACTTTTCTTTTTTATTAATCTAATCTTACAAAAATCTTAATATAGAAAAGCGGAAGCGTCCGTTTAGCGGCGTATGGACTGGAGCGCTTCGACTGAGATAAAGGAAACACGG
>NZ_BCVI01000047.1 GCF_001591665.1 Neobacillus soli NBRC 102451
GGTGCGATAGTGAAAAGGCAGCGAAGTATTGCCTTTTGCAATCCATTTTTAAAAATATTTTCTGTAAATTTTCTCTTCTAACGCTTCCACTTAGCTGAGCATAAATCTGGTGGTCTCGCTTTTTTCGTGTCCTAGTAAACTTTGAATAACATCAATGGGAGCTCCGGTGTTTAACAGGTGTGTGGCATAGCAGTGGCGTAGCTGGTGTGAATGAATTTCTTTGTTGATCCCTGCCCGACTTGATATTCGTTTTATGATGTACCTCATTTGTCCAATACTCATTCTATGTAGGTGCCGTTCAGTAACAAAAATAGCTGGGTCTTTATCCTGGCGAAGATCCAAGTATCGTTTGAGCCAGATTTCACACCGTTTATTAAAGTAGACCTCCCTTTCCTTATCACCCTTCGAACGATTTGACCAATTAATACAATTCTTATCAAGAGAAACAATTTCCCCTATTCTACAACCTGTTGAAAACATAAATTCAAATAATGCTTTTTCCATTGGAGGAATACACGCTTCCCTCTAATGTTCTATTTCTCTCTTTGTTAAAAATTTTGGAATCCGTTTTCCTTGTTTAGGTTCTTTGATTTTCGCAGCTGGATTTTTCGGTATATGTCCTTCCTGGTGTGACCTATCGATTTAATAAATCGAATTCGATGAGCCCAACTTGATGGCTTGAGGTGCTCACTGGATTTTGCCAAGTATTCTTTCAGCCAATCAGTCGTCAATGATTCAATATTCACATAGTTAAAGTATTGGATAAGTAGCTTAAATTGGAGCTTTTATGCTTTTAATGTCTGAGGGGAGAATCCTTCAATCTTTTTATCCGATTCCTAAAATTCCTAGGTTTTTGATAATAACAAAATAATCTCCTCCTTTTCGGTTATATTGGAGGAATTATTGCCTTGATTGTAGAAATGGAAACGTAAGGTATTGAACTATCGGTCAGGTTAAGACGGTGGCTGCTGCGGCAGCTTTTTTTTGCTTGTTCCACTAACCGGCCGTTTAGTTTAAGTACAGTTCTTCACAAAGTAGAAAAAGCTAATCTTCCAAATCAGGAAATTCAGCTTTTTTTTACTCAAACGTGCGTCTGGCTTGAATAAGCACCTTAATTTTACTAAACTTATTGAATAACTCTATAACAGCCTTACCACGGCATAAATTTGCGCATTTGTGTCTTTAAGCTCACGAGAAAAACCAACAAGTACCGTATTGTTTGGGATTCTCCCACAAGGCATATCCTGCCAAATTTGATGACAGAATGCCTAAAGGGGATTGACGAAAAGATTAGATAGGACATCGATAATAATTCCTTTCCATTTTCCACCTATAGTGTGTAAAGTCATTTTTATAGGACAAGCCTTTTTTACTTCTATACTACAGGCTCCAAACCCATTTAAACGGTTACCCAATATAGTCACCTCATTCCTAAGTTACAAAAATGTGCGTAATTACATTACCAACTAATTTGTAATATATTAAGTTTATCAGAAATTCCAAACCATTCTAAAGGAAGTGCTTTACATGAACATAATTCAACTATCTCAACATGTATTTAAATGTGAATTTAAAATCGATGTACCCATTCATATTCCTGTTAGTTGCTCTTTTTTATTTGAGGGGCATTTCGCCGAAGATTATTGCTGGAAAGAACTGTGTGGATGAATATTTGTGGAGTTGGAAAGAGAAAAGGGATATTTTTGCAATAATTCCTTTTAAGCTATTACAACAAATAAACGGTAACATATAAACTCTAAACATACCCTAAAAAGGTAAAAAGGGGAATTGGAAAATGAAAACAAAAAGAAAAAGAGCTTCTCGAAATAAGCTTCGTATTTTTACGATTCTACTTTTAATGTTTGCCTTATTCATTGGAGTTTATTATGCAATCAAAGAAAATGGTAGCGAGCAGATGCCAGTTAAAGAAAGCCCAATTAATACTAAACCTTCCGGTAAAAATAAAGTGGATTCAAAGAATAATCAGAATTCAAATCTTGAGAAATTAGTAGAAGAAACATTTACTCTGTCTAAGGTAGGTAAGGTTCCGAACATTTCCATTGTTTCTGGTAAAACAGAATGGAAGGAAGTTATTAATGAGTGGGGAAAATCAGACCATATTTCGGAAACTGCTAAAGGCAGGTATGAGGAATATGAAAGTCATCATGCTACAATCGGCTATGCCGATCAGACTGTAAATGATATACGATCTTATGATTCTGAACTGCAAAATATATCTTTAAATGTAATTGAGAAAACTGGTGGAGAACCCGATGACATTCGATACTATAAAGATTCAACGCATGACCAAATGATACTTGTCTATCATGCAACGGCTTCTACTGATTTATTATGGGTTTTACCAGTAAAAACAGAGCAGGAGCCAAATCCTAAAGTTGACCATATCTCACTCTATACACAGCTTGAAAAGACACCAAATCAACAAGCACAAATTGAAAAAGAGCAGAATCAACAAGAAAATCAAACCATTTCAGAAGTAATTTCTAAAATGACCTTAGAAGATAAAATTGGCCAGATGGTCCTTGCTGGGATTTCCGGGACCACAATGGATACAAACGCAAAAAAATTAATAAGCCAATTCCATGTCGGAGGAATTATTTTTTACAAAAATAATTTCGAAACCCCTGCACAAACCGTTCAACTTGTGAATCAACTTAAAGCTGGGAATAGTTCGAGTCTACCGCTTTTTTTAGGCGTTGACCAAGAGGGGGGACGTGTGACAAGATTGCCAGGTGAACTTGTTAACTTTCCTCCAAATAAACAGATTGGACAGGTAAATAATCCCGAGTTTTCTTATAAAGTCGGAACACTTTTAGGGCATGAATTAAAAGAATTTGGTTTAAATCTCAATTTTGCACCTGTTCTTGATATTAACAGCAATCCAAATAACCCAGTAATCGGGGATCGATCATTTGGGAACAATGTGGAATTAGTAAGTAAACTTGGGATTCAAACGATGAAAGGGATTCAGTCGCAAAATGTCATCCCTACAATTAAGCATTTTCCTGGTCACGGAGATACATCTGTTGATTCCCATCTGGAACTCCCAATTGTAAATAAAAGCTTTAAGGAACTTAAAGAACTAGAGTTAATTCCGTTTGATCGTGCGATTAATCAAGGAGCAGATGTTGTGATGGTCGCCCATATCTTATTGCCTCAATTAGATAAAACTAATCCAGCGTCCATGTCAAAAGCTGTCATGACAGATCTTCTTAGAAAACAACTTAGTTTCACGGGAGTAATCATAACGGACGATATGACAATGGGAGCCATTACAGAACATTTTGATATTGGTAAAGCAGCGGTAGAATCAGTAAAGGCAGGAAGCGATATTATTTTAGTAGGACATGACTTTAATAATGTTGTAAAGATTACTTCCTCTTTAAAAACTGCTGTTCAAAATGGGGAAATTTCCGAACAAAGATTAAATGAAAGTACAGAAAGAATTATTCAACTAAAAAGGAAATATAGCATTCATGATACGAAAGTAGAAAATCCTAACATAAATGAAATAAATCACTCAATCAATAGTCTTCTGAATAATTATTTCCATTGATTATTCATATATTCGACTGGGATTTTTCATATACCATTTCGATCAATTGGTTATATTTTTTTATCAAAGATTTATTAAGTCTAATAACGTTATCAAATGAAAGTTAGAGAATAAAAATCCCCATTCAATTGAATGGGGATTTGCTTTTTACTGCTTATGATCAGTATGTACCCAAACCACGTTTTGGGTACATTTTTTTCTTATGATTCTTACCCAATTAACTATATATGGTACCATTTGGGCAATGATATTAGGGACGATTGTTATAGGTTTAGGCCAAGCGTTTGTATTTACCACAATGTTTATTGCGGCTAGTTTAGGTATTGAAATGAAACAACAAGGGATTGCATCTGCCATTATAAATACAGGGCAACAAATTGGCTCTGCCTTAGGGCTAGCTGTAATTATGGCAATAGTTTCAGCTGCCTTTACTACCAGTGGGTCATTGGAAGAATGGGGGATAACCTCTTGTCCAAAGCCGTTCGTATGGCATTGATTATTGAAGCTGTAATTGCCTTATTGGGACTATTAGTAGCATTTACTTTTAGGCAAAAGAAATTTTCTTCGATGGTGATAAATAAATCATTTGATAAATGATTGTATAATACGCAGGCTATCTAAGGATCCCATCATTCGTACAATGGGATTTAAGAATTTCAAGGGATGGAATCGAAATGATTTCATCCCTTTATTGTGGATATACATATAAGGTTGTGAAGCATTGTACACTTAAGCTAACGGGGCAGTTTAGTGGAAGAAGAAAAATGGTAGAATTAAGTTATAATTCATATATGTAGAGGTGATTATATGGATGGCAAATTGAATAAACAATTAGAAATCCTAAAAAACTCCGTTTGTATAGAAGACTTTATCCATATTGCTTATGATGTTGTTGAAGAAATCGAAAGTTATGAAAATGCGTTTGATGCTGTTGAACCTATTCTTAAGCTGATAGAACAGAATCCAGATGTTGATTTTGGTTCCCCAGGTCCATTAGTCCATTTTGTTGAACAATTCTACGGTGATGGTTATGAAGAAAAGTTGGTTCAATCCATACAAAGGTTTCCGACTTCTCACACCGTATGGATGCTTAATCGAATAATTAATGGTACTACGGGAGACCAAAAGAGATACTACTTAAATGTTTTTCAAGATGTTCTTAATTCACATAATATCAGTAATCAATTGAGTTCTATAACCAAAGAATTTTTATCCTTACACAGTTGATTTATTCAAAAAGCTCAAAATCCAGATAAATGCATAACAAAATTGACCCAGTAAAAACGCTTTTTAAAAAAAGGCTGAGCCTTCAGAGAGTTCATTATTGAGTTGACAGGTAATCAAAAACCTTCCTTCTATTAAAAGTATAGAATTGGCTGACGCAACGACTAGAATAAGGATTAATCTCCCATGAGTGCTACCCATATAGGGCGCGACAGTCGGTGGTACACCGTGATCGTTGGAGTCAGACTAACGGATGGGCTCTATGGCACCATAGATCGACCTTCTTCGTCAGCCGTAGAAACAGTATAGGCAAGGGTAACCATTTTCATTCTCTGTGGTGAAGCGCCGATTTTTGCGCTTCATGGATGGCTAACGGGCAGGATAGTTTAATAAGTATCGAGTAAAAAATTATGGGGAAAATACCTACAAATATTTAAGATTAGAGGTGAACTTATTTTTTATGAGAAAGTTAATGATAATATCTCTGCTGTTTGTCGGATTGATTTCTTCATATTCAAATGCAAGGGCTAAAATAAATCTCGAAGGTGGACCAACCCAAGAAGAACTGCTTGAAGAAACCTTATATACCAGATACTATTCCTACCTTGATAAAACCTACTCAGATTTTATAATGTGTCCACGAATCAATATTGAAAAGAATAAATGGGTATAAAAGAAGACATATCGTTCACGCAAGTGCGTTAAATTATGCTGCACATCATGGTGATATTCCCTATGATAGAATTCATATTACGCTGACCGATACTCCAGAAAGTGGTGTTAAAATAAATAAAATTACAATAAAAAAAGGTATTTCTGAAAGTGAAAGCCGTTTACAATGCAGACAAGTGGACTAAACAAATCTTGTTGAACTAAAGGGGTGCTTTAGTGAAATAAGAAATAATAATAAATACACAAAAAACACCGTGCTAATTACGGTGTCTTTTTGTGTGCGATTTAACCTGTTAACTCTCCAACTATTTTAAGTTTTGTATTTCAAAACAGAACCCGTTAATCCGGATGACTTCTCCGATCAAACTTAATGACCCGGCACAAAAAATATCTCCTCCCATAAATTTTTTAATCCAGACAAAAATTCTTGTCAATAAAAAATGCTGTTAGTATTGACCAACAGCATTTAAAGAATTTGTTGAAACCTTTTATCTTTCGATAATCTTTTTTATGTCTCTTTTATAAAACCACTTTTTAATTCGAAGCCAGTTACTTTTAATCGAGTGGGGTCAAGGCTAGGTAATACACCGTGTTTTAATCCCTGTGAAAACCAACCTCTAACTCTTTTTACATTTAAACCAATGTCATCGGGAGAGTGGTCAAAAGCGTACAACCAAAAGTGCAACCAAGATTTTGCATAAAGGACCAAGTAATGGAGAATGGGATTGTCAAAATTATTGGACTATGAAATAATTACCATGAATATAAGCCTATAATTAAAAGGGGGGTAAAAATGAATAATCACAATGGATTTATAACCCATCATGGATTAAAGGTAAGATTAAACCCGGATTATTGTTTTGAATATCTCGAAAGAGAGGATGATGTCGGAGCCTGGTTCACATCCATCGAAGCTTTTGATTCATTTAGAGGTTTTTTATCCTTGATTGGTGCAATAATTTTGATGTTTACTGACGTAAGCCCAATTAATGCAGGGATTATAATAATAGCGTTATATACTTTTGGTTTTGTAGTATCCCAGTCATTTACCCTAATGGGAATATTTAATTTGATTTATGGTTTGATATTTATGGTGTATGAATTATTATTAAGGTTTTTTATTCCGTACATAGCACTATTCGGTGTAATGTTTATAACCAAGCAATATATGGTTCTTGTTGCATTCTTAGCTGCACGAATTATTTTATTTCTTTTGATGTCGACAATAAATATAATTCAGTCAAAATGGCTATTTTCCAAATACGGATTGTATATCGGGGATGTTGAAATCACAGCAATAAAACTATTGAAATTCTATTCGAAAGATCGGATCGTTTTTAAAAAGTGGATGCAAGACTACTCCAGGTTCCAAAAGAAATCCGGAACTGCATAAAATTGAACCTATAAGTGAGATTTATTCCTCCGCGAACAATGGTGAAGAGGTGGATTCCTTAGCAAAGAATTTTTTTTAGGAGTGTGAATACGGTGCGTCGATATCGATATTATTATGGGAATACTGGGTGCTTTCTATGGATAATTATGATTTTGGTAATCTGTACTCTCCCTCTTTTATTATGGGCAATCAACGTTCCGCTTAATTTTTTTCTATCCTATGTCGAGTGGGGGCAGGCAGTTTTTGGATTTGAGGATAAATCTTTTGGTCTACTTATATATGCCTTTGGTGTACCATGGTGCATGTTATTTATTCTTTATAAATGTGTTGAATGGATCGAGTGGAAACTAAAGAAAGATAACGAACAACAGTATCATAAGTAAAAGCTCTTTTCTATAGAAGAGCTTTTACCAGGTCTTTAAAAAGCGTGCATTTTGGGCGCTTTTTATGATTCAACTAAAAAAATGGTTTGATTGCTTTTAAATTTGATCAATTCCTACAATATCGCTGAATCGCTTTTTTATTAGATTATTATCATCTATTTCCAAATAAATGACCTTGTTTAATTCATCCAAACGACGCAACATTCCAGTATATTCCTGGATGAATCCATCTTCCCAAACTTTTAGTTTCACTTTAAAGTTAAACTCCATCGCTTGATGCATTATTTGTTCATATTCTTCGATTTGGTATTCATCTAAAATCGGCTTATTTACTCTTAATTCATCTCTTTTTGCATCATGCATCATCTTTACATGCTCGGGCATAAAGAATGCTCCTTGCCACTTCAGCTTGATATCTAGAATTAAAATATGCGAAACATTGAAATGTAAAGTTTTTTTCAATGTTAATATATAAACAACGACTTTTGATTTCATCAAAACGAGCCCGGCGATACTTCTTCAACTAAAGTGGCAGTTTAGCTCAAAAAGGATTTAAAGAAATTACTAAAAAAACAAACAGGATATAGTTGAAGTGGTAATATGGTGTTAAAAAGGAGAATAAAATTTTGGATGATTCATTATGGTTATTAATAATAATAGGCTGTTCTTTTGCGCTTTTTATAGGTTGGAGGTTTGAGAAGGCTGAGCGAAAAGAATATTTAGAGCAATTAAAAGTGCAATTTGAATTGGAAGAGCGTTTAAGTAAAGCAGGTATTCAAGATATTGATGTAATGGACGGTATTGAATTCGAGCAATATTTAGTAGTGCTATTTAAAAAGCTTGGAATCCTAGCAAGAAAAACACAAGCATCTAGTGATTTTGGTGCGGATCTTATACTAGAAGGAAAAGAACGAGTTGTAATTCAAGTTAAGAGATATCAAAAAAAGGTAGGTATCAGGGCTGTACAAGAAATTAATTCAGCTAGAGATTACTATAGAGCACACGAGGCTTGGGTAATTACTAATAATTTTTATACAACATCAGCAATAAAACTTGCTGAATCTAATAATGTGAAATTAGTTGATCGCTATGGATTAGTTGATTTAATTCTAAATTCAAATTACACTTCAGTAGATAAAGAAGTACGTTAGCGATTTGTAAAATTTATTCTTTAACTAGCGGGTAGCTTGAGTTGAAGAAGGTTTGCTGCGTTAGCCCTTTTTCTTGTTCCGCTAACGAAGCAGGTTACTTGAAGAAGGAGATTGAATTATCTAAAAGTCATGGAAATACTTTGTTGAAATAATGAAAAAATTTACTATGAAATCTCTAATTTAAAAGCAATATTCGGAGGTATACAGCTAATAATGGGCTGAATACTATTGTGAAAGAAAATCTGTATCTATGAAGTTCTTCAATTTTTTTAATGATTCCTGTTTGACTTTTTCTAGCTCTTTTCTTGCATTTTTATTCGCTTTATAGGCTTCCCAATCCAACCCGTCAGATTCAAGGGCCATGGAAAATTGTATTGACTCATTACCTGCAATTTTATCCATTAATTCATCAATTATTTCTTCTTTGCGTGTAACTTTTCTATCTTTATTGAAAACACTAAATCTTTTATTGATAAATGCTTTTTCTATTGTTTTTTTAAACTTTTCTAAATTATTTACTAAACCATTTTCAATATGTAATATAAATAAAGAATGAAGAACAACTTCCCCATCGCTTCCTAACAATTGAAGTATGTCAGTGCGTTGTTTTAAGGTTTTCTTAATATTTCGTGTAAAGCCTAAATAGATTTCTTCTGTAAATTCATTTAATAAACAATACAAATAAATTTTTTCTAATTTATAGGGGCTTTTTTGGGTAACTAAATATGCATACTCATTAACTTTTTTTGATTGGATATTATTATTAAAATACTTGCAGATTGAAGTTAAAATAGTTTGATGAATATCTTCAATGAAAACAAAAGGTTTATATTGCAGACTGGACATATCATTATACTCCTTCAAAAAATTAATCATCCACTTAATGAAATAAAAACTTTAAGAACTATAACAGGTATATTCAACAAATACATTAAAATATCCTCCATAAGAACTAATGTATAACAAAATCTATCATTAATGGAAGGGATTTTAGTGAGTTTGTGAAGCAATGTACTTAAACTATCGGGGGCAAGAGTTAAAGAAAGGATGGCATTGGCATTATGGATAAGGCGAAGTTGATTGAAATATTGCTTGATGAACAGGTAGATGACGCTACCCGTGATGACTGTGCCATTTATCTTTCTGAATTTATCGATGATAAGGTTGTCTCAGCTTTAATCAGCGTTGCAAATAATTTAAAGGATGAAAAAATGGTACGGGCAAGTTGTGGTGAATCATTAGCAGAAAATTGGATTAGAAAGAATCAAATCAACTATGATGTCCTCAATAGCCTTGAAGAACCTGCTAGAACTGAAGCCCTTGGTATATTAAGACATAATAAGCCTGAATGGTATTTGGAATACGAAGAACGTTATTGAGCTAACTGGGTGCAAGAGCTAAAGATTGGGATGGCTGGTAAAATGAAGGAAGAAATAAGCACCCCTTTTACAAAGGATGCTTCATTAATTTTCGTTAGGTTTCAACCTTCTGCTTTTGAAATCAATAGCCCTCCAGTCTTCGGAAACCTTATTACTAAAAGTAATGGTCACTAAATCATATGGAGGATTATGGGCTCCCTCAAATGTTGTTACCTGCACAGTGACATTAAATAGGTAGCTGCCTTCTCTTAACCTTTTAATTTTGAGAATCTTTTGGTTATAAAACTGTTTAGGTTCGCCGTAGTGTTTCTCGATTTCTTTATAAATAAAGGGAAATAGCAAATTAATGATCACGTCATCACGCAACTGTACATCGTTTTTTGCTATGGTTTTAGCTTTGATGGGTGAATAAGAGAAAAAAGTGAAGCAGGCAATCAATATTAAAAGGCTTTTTTTCATAAAAATCCTCCATTCCAAGTTTCTCTTAGAATGAACAATTAAAGATATTCTTATTAAGCTAACGGGTGCTTTAGCAAACAAGTGGCTGCCTGTAGGGGTAGCTTTTGCTTATTGAACTCCGCAGTTTAGTAGAACAGTGTTGTTTAACTTGTGTTCAACTATCGGGCCAAATAAGTTAAGAAGCTTGACTCATTATAATTAAAGGGGATATGCACTAATGAAAAATATTTTTAATCCTATGCATACAGCAGAAATTTTAAAGCGCATTGACAAATTGAGTCCAAATTCACAACCACAATGGGGAAAAATGGATGTTGCCCAAATGCTAGCGCATTGTTCGGCTTTCCAAGATATTGCAATGGGAAATTCTTTTCCACCAAGGAGTTGGTTAGGAATAATAGTGGGAAGGTTTGCAAAACAAATCGTATACAATGAAAAGACATTGCCCCGTAATATGTCTACTATTCCAACCATTTTGATTGCAGATAATAGAGAATTTGAGATAGAAAAAGAGAAGCTTAAACAAAAAATTATCACTTTCCAAAATAACGGACCAGAGAAGTGCACAACTCATCCACATCCTTTTTTTGGGAAGCTTACTTCTGAACAATGGGGTAAAGGAATATACAAGCACCTTGACCACCATTTAAAACAGTTTGAAGTTTAACATTGAAAAACAAAATGAAACGATGTGCATCGTTAGTTGAAGAAAGTATCTCTAAGCCTAATTACTATTCTCTTGATTTATAATCTTTTGTTTTGTCTTAAACGGGCGCAATTGTTGAATATGCTTCACTTCTCCTATTCAACTAACGGGTGCAAGAGTTGAAGATCCAGCTGCCATAATGGCGGCTTTTTCTTTTTATGATAACGGTGCAGATAAGTTGAAGAAGGAATATTGATTAATGTTTTGGAATATGACTTTTAAAAAGGAGAAATATGGGGGTATTTATGAGTAAAAACCTAATGGCTTTTTCTATTATTTTTTTGGGGCTATGTATCGTTCTAGGTTCTTGGTTTATTTCACAATCTTTAAGATTCAAAAAAGATAATGTCATAAAGATACAACAAGAACAAAATCGTTATGAATATATCAAAACGTCGGATGATTACGATATGATTTTTGATAAACAAACTGGAGATTATTGGGGGAATTTACAAGGGAAATGGGAAAAACATACTCCATTAATTTCAAATCATTCGAATTAGTTTTGCATAAATTTTGGTAATCTTCTTCAATTAACGGGTAGCATTACTTCAACAAAGGGGTAATGCTTTTTTTATTGAACTAAAGGGGCAGATTAGTTGTGCGAAATGTTTCTAGTTTAAATGGAGGATGGTTACATCACTCTGGTAAAGACTAGACAATTCCGTTGGAATTGAAGGATTATATCGAAGAATCAAATGATAGGGTAACGCCTTGAAGGGTTCTCTCTGAGTCGATTAGCACTGGATTTAGTAAGAATAATAGTGTTATAAGCTCGGCAAAAAGGCGTGAGAATTTACCGTATCAGTTCGGCTGACGAAAGCCTACCCGCGGGGGTGGTGTAACTCATGATGCTTGAGTTGAATGAATATGGTGAGAATGCGAATAAACCTAAAAGAAATGGTTAAGCTGACGAACTTCTGAATGTACGGGTCTAAACCTGCAATACATAGAAATGTGTATATCACCAAATTGAAGAATCATTCAACCATGTAAGACAGTTCTTTATCGGTTAATAAGGTTCTTGTGAGACTAAAAGAGGTTCAACTCCCAAGGGAGTCACCGACTTGTTGAAACGGAAGAAACTGAGACACAATGAATATTACGATATGCAACATTAGTTTGATAATTTATACGTTCAAAGTGTCGATGGTCAAAAATTCTATAACTTAATGAAATTGATTAGTTCCAATGAAAATATACGTCTTGCTTATCGAAATATCAAGAGAAATACAGGGAGTAAAACGGCAGGGACAAATGAGTTAACGATTGATGATATTAAATTTTTATCAGTAGAAAAGGTAATCGAACATGTCAAAAATATGTTTCAAGCATATGAACCAGACAGTGTTCGGTGTGTCCTCATTCCTAAAGCAAATGGGAAAGTAAGACCATTAGGAATCCCAACGATATGGGACAGAATTCTCCAACAATGTATCTTACAAGTATTAGAACCCATTTGCGAGGCAAAGTTTCATAAACACAGTTATGGCTTCAGACCGAATAGAAGCACTCATCATGCGAAAGCAAGGTTGGAATCGCTTGTAAATATGGTGGGACTCTATCATTGTATAGATGTAGACATAAAGGGATTTTTTGATAACGTTTATCATAGTAAATTACTTAAACAAATATGGTCACTTGGAATCAAAGATAAAACATTACTCTCTATCATCTCAAAGATATTAAAAGCAGAGATTGAAGGAGAAGGTGTACCAACAAAAGGAACCCCGCAAGGTGGTATCCTTTCGCCACTTTTATCGAATATCGTTCTAAATGAACTCGATTGGTGGGTAAGTAATCAATGGGAAACGTTTAAAAGCAATCATGAATATAAGCATAATGGAAGCAAAGTAAAAGCACTCAATAAATCAAACCTAAAAGAATGTTACATTGTTAGATACGCTGATGATTTCAAGGTATTGTGCCGTACACGCTCGCAAGCGATTAAAATGAATTATGCCATCAAGGATTTTCTTAATACCAGACTACACCATGAGACAAGTGATGGAAAATCAAAGGTCAATGAATTGCGGAAACCGTGCAATCTAAATTTGGTACCAAATTATGCTTTATTTAAATACATAGAATTGAATGAATTGGACTAGTTGGAGCGCCGTATGCGATGAAAGTTGCACCTACGGTGCGAGCAGGGGGAAAAGGGGGCGATAACTTCAAACCCTTACCTATCTGTCATGAAGAAGGACACTTATATTATTTGTAGAATATAAAAGATAAATAACTTGTGTTTTGGAAGCGGTGAGATTAATAGGACAGAAAGTTAATTTATTTTTAGATAATAAAACTGAAAAAAGCATAATCAACAGACTACGGACCGAGGGTTGTATCTTCGCTGAAGAAGAAACACAGTTACTTACCTCTGAGGCTAGAAGTATAGAGGAACTAATGAATATGGTTGAAAAACGAGTAAGTGGTTTACCGCTTGAATACGTGCTTGGGTTTACAGAGTTTTGTGGTCTACGAATAGAAGTCGAACAGGGAGTTTTTATACCTCGTCGACGAACGGAGTTTCTGGTTCAGCAAGCAAAAGTTTTAACCCGCCCAAATGATATTATTTTGGATTTATGTTGCGGGTCTGGTGCTGTTGGTGCTGCAATAGCAACCGACCTTAAAAAGATTTTATTGCACTCCGTTGATATTGACCCCATTGCTGTACAATGTGCTTCGAGTAACATAACTAAGATTGGTGGTCACGTTTATCAAGGTCACTTATATGATGCATTACCTCATTCATTGAGAGGTCAAGTAAACATCATAGTGGCTAACGCACCTTACGTTCCTACTGACTCAGTAAAACTCCTTCCCAGAGAGTCACGTTTATATGAACCAAAAGTGGCACTTGATGGAGGAAAGGATGGACTAGACCTTCATCGTCTGGTAGCGGAAAATGCTCTCCACTGGCTTGTTCCTGGGGGTCATCTATTGATAGAGACGAGTGAAATGCAGGGTGAAAAAACCTTTGAAATATTTGTTAAAGCTGGACTAATTACCAAAATAGTTAGAGATGAAGAATTGGATGCAACAGTTGTTATTGGAACAAAATCTGGCTAAAAGTATCTACAAAATAAGTTTCTTATTCAGCTAACAGGTGCAAGAGTTGGAGAAGAATTGCTTAGGTTCCTTTTTTTTGTTGTGCTAACGAAGCAGTTTAAGTAGAACCGAAGAAAAAGCCTCCCTTTTATAAAGGTTATCTGCATTGTTCTTCGTTTGGCTTTAACCTTCTGCTTTTGAAATCAACCAACCGCCAATCTGGAGTACGATGATTACTGAACGTGATGGTCACTAAATCATTAGGTGGATTGTGGGCTCCTTCAAATGTCGTTACCTGTACGGTAACATCAAAGTAGTAGCTGCCTTGTTCTAGCTTCTTAACTTGGATAATGTTACCACAATAAAACTGTTTAGGTTTGCCGTACTGTTTTTCTATTTCTTTATAAATTAAAGGAACAAGCAAAATGTAAATCAAGTCATCACGCAACTATACATCATTTTTAGTTACGGTTTCGGCTTGAACGGGAGAATAAGAGAAAATAGTGAAGCAGGAAATCAATATTAAAAGGCTTTTTTTCATAAAAATCCTCCATTCCAGTTTCTTTTATAATCAGCAATTAAAGAAATTCTTATGTAAATAACGGGGGCAAGAATTTAGGTGTAGAGCTGGAATTTTGTCCTGTTCGACAAACGGGGCAGTTTCGTGGAATAAGGATTAGGGAACACTAAAATGAGGTGTGAACTAATGAAAAGATACATTATCTTTATAATGGCATTTCTTCTTGTTATTGCCCCTTATAAAACAGGGGCAACTATTAAAGGGTACGATATGGTGGCGAAGTCAGGTAAGGATGATATAACTATCTATGCCAAAAAAATCGATGATTTATATTATGACTTCAAAATTGACTTTAAGGGAAGGATTGCCTCAAGACCTTTTTGGATGAACGTTATAAACCCAACTTATGCCCCGCAAATATATTACGAAGACATCAACAAGGATGAAAAGAAAGAGTTAATCATAATCCTGACGAAAGGTTATGGTACTGGTGCTTTAGATGAAGAAGTTTATGTATTTGAAATAGATTCTAATCGATTTGGCGAGCTACTTGTTGATAACCCCCTTGCAGTAGTATTGAAAAATGCAAAAACCAGGTTAACACCAACTGAAGGGGAAATAAGTATTGGAAATAAGCAATATGTTGTAGATATAAGTCCAGTAGGTATCAAGCCTGAGAATGTATTTAAAGATATATATTTTGGAGGCATTATTAAATATGAAGTAGAAAACAATCACCTTATCGCTAGGTTAGCCGCACAAGTTTCTCCAGCACACTTTATTGGTGAAGTTATTATTACTTATGGATATCGTGAAAAAATGTATCAAGCAAAATCAGTGGACTTTCAGCCCTACAAATAAAGTTTGTGAATAATTGTACTTAAGCTACCATGAAAATTAACTTCTGTAAAAAAGTGAAAAAGGCAATACTAAAGAGGACGCAGCTAATTCGTTTTTTAAAAAAGGGGAGAGCGCCAATTTCATTGATCTATGGTAATAAAGTGAACGGATTAAGAAGCTTTAGGTTCTTCGAGCGTAACGGTGTATCCTAAACTTTCGAGTCTTCTCAGAGAATGTCGAACAATTGATTGTTGTCTCTTCTTATCAAAGTAGTCTTCGCCTAAGTCTACATACATTTCTTTTCGGGTTAAGAGATAATAAGAGATACGTAGCATTGCGTGAGCGACTACAATACCAGCACGTTTCTTACCCTTTCGGGATGCTGTACGTCTATACAGTGCTCCGAGATAGTTTTTGGATCCTCTTCCTGAATGAGCTGCTTCTGTTAACGCTGATCTTAAATACTTATTTCCTTTTTTAGTTTTGGCTGATTTTCTTTTTCCAGCGCTTTCATTTTGCCCAGGAACTAATCCTGCCCAAGAACACATATGAGCCGCAGTGGGGAATTGTTTCTTCACATCAGTCCCAATTTCGGATAGAATTTGCTCAGCCATTCTGGTCGCTATACCAGGAATCGAATCCAATCGTGATATATCTTCTTGATGAGAGCTGACTCTGTCCGCAACTTCCTTATCAAGCATCTCGATTTGCTCCGTAAGAAAATCAATATGACCTAAAATGGTTTTTAACATGAGGCGTTGATGTGAATTGATATAGCCCTTTAGGGCGAGTTCCAGTTCTTCTTTCTTCTTCTTCATACTGCGTCGAGCGAAGTTTGCTAGTTTTTCAGGGTCCTCTTCACCATCTGCAATGGCATCAAGCATATCTCATGCTGAAACACCCAACACATCTGAAACCACAGATCCCAACTTAATGTTCGCGCCTTCTAACACTTTTTGGATTCGATTATGTTGTCTGGCTCGTTCTTCGATAATACTTCGACGATATCGAACGAGTTCACGCAATTCACGTTGATTTCGGTCAGGGATATAACTTGCTTTAAGTAATCCATGGCGAAGAAGTTTAGCGATCCATTCTGCATCCTTCACATCTGTCTTTCGTCCTGGAACAGCCTTCATATGTTGGGCATTCACCACTAAAAACTCGATATCCTCAGCTTCTAGTAAATTCACAATAGGCTTCCAATAAACACTCGTGCTTTCCATGGCGACATGGGTACAATTATGTTGTTTAACCCAGTCAACCAACTGTAATAGAAATACAGTTTTAGTAGAAAACGTTTGAATCTCCTTTCCTTCAGGTGTCACAATACATGCAGTAATATTGTCCTTATGAACGTCCATACCACATGCTCTTTCAATGACTACATCCATTGAAAACATCCTTTCTACGGCACTAATTATAAGAGGCTGGTGCAGCAACCAGAATAGGATTAATCTACCATGTGTGCTTCCCGTAAGGGAGCGACAGTCAGTGGTGCACCGTGGTCGTTGGAGTCAGACTAACGGATGGGCTCTAACGCACCATAGTTCATCGACCTTCCTCTCCCAGCCGTATATTCAGTATTGACGGGTTATAACCATTTTCATTCTCTGTGGTGAAGCGCCGATTTTGCGCTTTATGAATGGCTAACGGGTGCTTTAGCGAAAGCTCAGAGCTGACAATTGTGGCAGATTTTCTTATTGTGCTAACGGGTCAGGATTGTTGAACAAGAATGAAGAAACAAAAAATACGAATAGGGCTCATTTATATAAAAGTAATAATTTTAACGGATTACTGAACAATAAAGAAATCCATTTTAAAATGTTTATAATCTGTTCTAGTGCTGTTTGAACACAACCCAATTTCTTTTTTTAAATAAAAATGAGGGCGGAGGATTCCTCACGCCCCATATATTTAATTACTTGTTCATAGAACCGCTGTTATTGCTGCCATTACGGTTGTTGGCAGTAGCATTGTTACCTCCGCCAGCACCTTCGCCAATTTGGTTACCGAGTGCACCACCTGCAAGACCGCCTGCAACAGTACCAAGTGGTCCAAACATCGAACCTACCATAGCTCCCGCAGCACCACCGCCAACAGTACCTACCGCTTCGGCAACGTCACTACCTCCTTGGTTAGTCGTATTGTTACCAGCTTGGTTCGTAGCGTTGTTGTCACCTTGGTTTGTATTTCCACCGTATCGATTGCGTTCGTTATTATGATTCATCTATTTCACTCCCTTGTTTTGTAATGGGGAAGATTGTTGTTAGCATCGTTCCCACAACATATATGCCCAACCAAAATGGTTTTACCCATTTATATGGGACGTCCTTAAATATACTCTTTAGCCTTTTTTCTCTCTGGTTAATTTTTAACGATCTTTTATTCGTATAAAGGGATTGCTAGGGCACCATTCTTCTTGTTGTATTAACGTAGGCAGGTTAGCTTAAATAATTACCCTATCCGCATTTGTCATATAATATTTTAAGAATCAGGACGAATACCCAGGAATTTATCCCCAAAATTCATATGCTCTAATGTAAGTCAAATGAGGAGGATGAATGTGATTCTTAATTATAATGCTTATAGTCCAACATTTGAGAGGATTGGTTTAGGTGGACCTGGCTCAGGTCATGGTCATGGTCATGGTCCAGGTCATGGTCATGGTTTTGGTGGTCCAGGTATAGGTGCACCTGGTTCTGGCGTTGGTTTTGCTCCAGGTCTTGGTTTAGGCGGACCAGGCTCTGGGGCTGGTTTTGGTCCTGGTCTTGGTTTTGGTGGTCCAGGTATAGGTGCACCTGGCTCTGGCGTTGGTTTTGCACCGGGTCTTGGTTTAGGAGGACCAGGCTCAGGACTTGGTTATTATCCAGGTCTTGGTTTAGGTGGACCAGGCATTGGCGGCTACCCTTACCCATACTATTATCCTTACCCTTACCCTTATCCATCGTACCCGTACCATTAATAGAAAAATTTAGAGCTTTGCCCAGTTGCGTTTCTACAATAAGTAGAAACGCTTGTTACTTTTTCACAAATGGGTACTTTTCGTTATAGAATTGACTGCCACAAACTGGAGTATCTTATAGAGCTATAGGATTAGGGAGTAAAAAAAGTAAGAGAAGAACTACAAAGGACGGTAAAAGCATGCTAAGGCTTCTTTATTTAATCAAAAATAAGAAGTGATAACATAGGATTAAAAAAGATGAGGATTGGTTGGCTTCTGTGCGATTTTAGAAGTACTCTAAAGGATGAAACTTAATACGGAATTACATAAAAGTATGTGATTTAAACTTCTTTTTATTTCTAATCTACGATTGAAACATCTCTTAAACTAACCCGTTACATATCAACTTTGTGAAGGATTACACTTGAAGAAACGGGTGCTTTAGTGTAGAAAGGGTTGCTGCGGCAGCTCTTTTTCTTTTTACGCTAAGGGTACAGATTTAGTTTCACTAAAAAAATTAATTTATAGTTAAAATAGATTGTGTATAGCTTATCCGCTATTACGGTCCCGAAAGCGAATAGCAACAAAATACACCATATTTTTATAATGATTAATGAGCAATATAGGAGAGGTTGTGAAGGATTGTACTTAAGCTAACGGGCAGTTTACTTCAATAGTGGTGAATAAATTGATTAAGTCACCGTTCAGCCAACATGGTTATAAGCTACAATTATTAATGATCTTTCTTAAGAGTATCGATAAAGCCCGTGCACTCTTGGGAAGATGACGTTCCCTTAGCCATACTATACCAATAACAGATTGAAAAGTTGCATCAAGTAAAACTTACATCTTAATCTCCGAAATCGGAAAGGAAGACATCACTGACTTTGGCAGAATAGTAGCTCCCATCCCAGCGACTACTAACGCGATAATGATCGCAATACTTAAGTATTCACAAACAATATTCGGCTCGAAGCCGGTGTTGTGTTGGAATTTTTGTTTAGTAAACAGATTTTACAATTTCAAAAAATTGGTTCAGTGAAATATAAATTGTTTTGATCGTCGGATTAAGATGGATGCCTTGTTGTTATAAGTTTTGTTCGATACGTATTTTATTGAGTAATACCCGGCAGCCAGCTGAAACAAGACGATAGGTTTCATCAAAATCACCTGTATAAAATGGATCGGGGACATCTTTCCTGTATTTGGTCAGGTCGAGCAGCCTAATGATCTTTGGATGATTAGGCTTGCCGGTTATCCTGTAAATATTTTTTATGTTGCTTTCGTCCATACCGATAATATAGTCGAATTTCCAAAAGTCTTCTTTTTTTAGTCGGCGTCCAACAAGCCCATTAGAAGAGATATAGTATTTCTTCAGAATATCAAGAGTTCCTTCGTGCGGGGGGAAGCCGATTTGCCATGAACTGGTTGCAGCGGAATCAACTGCGATTTTGTTTTTCAAATTTTCTTTTTTGACTAAGTTGCGAAACAAAGCTTCAGCCATCGGTGAACGGCAAATATTCCCCAGGCATACAAATAAAACGTTGATCATGTACTTAACCCCTTTAATTGATCTTATTTTTTTCATTTTAATAGTCTTTTTTGAAATGAATTATGTATTTACAAAATAGTGGATTGGACAGGTGTGTTGTTTTGCACACCTCCAGCCGTTATTGGGGTCTTTTAATACCAAGCTGCTCCAACGATGATAAGAAATATAAACATACAATGATTAGAGCAAAACCAGCTCCGTAAGCACCATCTGCCATGTACAGTGCTTTCTTTTCGTTCGTAATCACAAAGTATGTACAAAACAGAAAAATGGAACGGCGCTAGTGCTATTTTTAGAGACTGTTTTCTAAGAAATCCTTGTGATTTGTCTTTATTTATTTAGTGTTAAAATAACTCTTTTTTGTGTAACAGCTGAATTGCGAAGAACTTCACTTAAGCTAAAGGGGGCTTTCCTTAAAATCTGGCTGCTAATTACGGCAGCCTTTTCTTATTGAACTACCATGAAAATAAGTTTCTTCAAGAATAGAAAAATGACAATACTAAAGAAGACCCTGCTCAATTGTTAAAAAATGAGGAGAGCGTTAATTAATATGCCTATGGATTAAGT
>NZ_BCVI01000048.1 GCF_001591665.1 Neobacillus soli NBRC 102451
GTGTGCGATTGCTGAACAAGGCAGTCGCTTTTTGTGTTATTTGAGCAGGAAGGTTTTATATAGAATAATAATATAAAGGTTAGTAGAGGTTTCAGAATATACGCGGGAAAATTAACCTTCCGTTTATTGGTAATCCAACACGATTCCTATTGTTTTTGCTTTTTCTAATTTTTAAAGAAAAAGTAGTTGACACTGAAAATAAATTTATGGTATTATTAAAAATTTGATAAAAAATAATATATATGTTAAGGTTAAGAAGGTTACCATATATGGAGGTGGATTATTTGTTTCAAATTGGCGATAACATTGTTTATCCAATGCACGGAGTAGGTATAATTAAAGCCATAGAAGAAAAGGAAATCTCAGGGGAAAAACAACAGTATTATGTCATAAAAATGTTAATCGGTAATATGCAAGTCATGATTCCTACGGGTAAAATATTGAGTTCAAGTATACGCCCTGTTACTGACATAATTGCATTAAAACACATCATAAACATTTTTCATCATGGGGAATCAGATAGATTACTGCCGTGGAAACAAAGGTATAAAGTGAACACGGACAAAATAAAAACGGGTAAAATACAAGAATGTACTGAAGTTGTACGTGATTTAATGCGTATGAAGATAGAAAAAGCACTTAATTCAAGCGAAAAAAAAATGTTAGATAAAGCACATGAATTTTTGATTAGTGAACTGGGATTAATTAAAGGGATTACTGATAATCAAATAAAAAGTTTCTGTTAGGCTAATTTAAGATAATGTATTACATCACCCGAAAATATCCTGAATTTTTTGGGAATATGTTTATTATCAAAAGTAAATCTTTTCAAAGACATTCAACTTCTCCAACTCACCTTTAGAGCATTAACCTCATTTGTTATTTCTACAATCTAATCCATTTTTATTATTTAAATTTCTTTTACGAACGTTTGAAGTTTCATCAAGTAACTCGATAAAATAGTCACTTGATTTTTGCTATCCTGATTCACACTGGCACGGACAAGGAACCGTAAGGATGAAAGAGAGGTAGGGCTTTCATTGTTTTAGGTATACAATATATTATTTCTAGAAGAAAAAACAATCAATTTCACCTCTATCTTTAAAATTTTTTTACATCTACTGAGACAGTGAATAGTAATTGTTTATCTTCTTTACGTAAAAGAGAAAAACGAATTGGTAACACCATATGGTCAACTACAAAAATGGTTTCCAGACAGGAAACCATTTTTTATTTTATTTACATAACAATAGTAAAGATTACTGGTGATGGTTTTAAATCCTTTGATGAAGGGTAACGCGTACAATTTGATATTCTAAAAGGACAACGTGGCTCTCAGGCAGAAAACGTTTCTAAAATTTAATTGATCTCCTACCCCTTTGTAAATATGAACTCTAATCATAGGGGGGGACCAAGCATAATTACCGCGTTGTACTTGAGTATACTTTTATCATTTCCTTTTACTTCAATGTTTCCCCGAATAATGGGACGAGGTCCCTTGTCCCATGAGACTACTTGTCCAATACTCTATCCCTAGCAACTTTTCTCGAACGAGTAAGTTGCCATCTAGAAGAACAAAGGAACCACCCACTCTACATAAGAAGATACTATAAAAAGGTCCCGTATTAATAGTTCCAATTGTAGCTTTTTCTTGTTCCTGTTAAAGGAGATATTATTGATGACCCAGATTTTGATTCAAGATTTCATAATGGATATGAGGTTGTAAAAGTTACCCTAAATTATGAGACAAATGAATGCTATGTATCTCTACATGCACTTGCAATTGAATTAGAGGAAATTAGTATCATTGACTATATAGAAAAATTGTAGCACATGAATGGCGTATTGTTTCAAAAGAAGAATTATTAACCTGCCTTTTTAGGCTCTGTTAAATTTTAATGTTGATTATTGCACAATAAATTTAAGGAGCCTTAATAATTGGGGTTTCTTCAATGTCTAAATAACTAACGCTCCCGTTTAAACACTCTTTTTAAAAATACGTTTCAAATCAAAAAAACCAATCGTTCCACAAATTAACCCCCCTGCTGACAATAACGCAGGTATAAGCCAATTATCTCCCCAACTTACAACAACACTATATAGGCAACCTATAGCAACAGCTAATGAGGCATATTTTGTTCGCCATCTTTCAAGTTTAGAAGTCGTTTTATTGCGCAAATTTTGTTCCTCCTTACTGGTAAAAGTTAATTGAATAAGGACTACACCTTGAATTTTGACAGTCTCAAACTATCATATGTGTCCGTCATTTCAAATACAAGTATCAAATATCAACATCTTACTTTAACAGAGTCTACTTTTAAAAGAGGGTCTAGTGTTTAAAAATATTAACAGTAATGAGAGTCAATTTTTCTGTACATGGAGCATTCTCTTTTCATTTGACAATTCATAATTGGGTTGCAAAATGAAAGAAGAATCCTTTTTTATTGGTACGAAAGGAAATATAAAAAATGAATAATAAACCAAAAGTAGAGAATGAAAAAAATGATTCTCTAAACGAAACAAGTTTGGATAAAGAAGCTCGTTTTTTTATTGATAATCTGAAAGAATATGATGAATACCGTTTGCCACAGCGGGCATATCACATTATCCGTCTTGCGATCCGTGATTTAATTCTTCCTCCAGGGAAAACCATATTGGAGAGAGAAATGGCTGAAGTGTTACAAATGAGCCGAACTCCTGTAAGAGAAGCGCTCGTGCGTTTGGAGACGGAGGGCATGGTGCGAATTATTCCTAGGCGAGGATTCTTTGTAGAACCGATCGAGAGAGAGGATCTCAAAAAAATTTATGATACTGTAGAAACACTTGATGGACTTGCCGTAAGTCTTGCTACAGCAAGGGTTGGCGAAGTAGAGATTGAGCAACTTGAATCCTTAATTGAACTACAGGAAGAGGTGCTTGAGCAAAAGAATTTAAAAAGTGGGCAATTTAGGACGATTAATTCCATCATTTGATTATTCAGTTTGCGGACAATAAACGACTTAATGCCGTTACGATATGCACTCTGACCAATTACATCGTGCCAGATTATTTACAATCAATCAGCGCCCGGTCCTTACCAAATCAATCATAGAACATAAAGCCATCATTTCCTGTATGAAAACAAAAGAAGGGGCAGCTGCCCGTTTGGTGATGCAGTCCCACAGAAGTCGTGCCCAAAAAGAAATTTTAGTTGCCCTTGATAAGATATACGATATGGAGACAGGAGAACGACATACATAAAGCCAGTATCCTTTTCAAACTGATACAGAAAGTCTTATTTTTCGTTTTGATCATTCAGGAAAGGTACATAGTGAAGTAAAATAATACAAAGGCTGTTCTCTATTGTAATGAAAATATGAATATGGAGGACAGCCTAATTTCTATTTAGCTTCAGCCGAACTATGATCCCAATTACGGACCCCATCTTCACATATAGGCTCACCTCAAAATGGTTGTTGTTTTCATGGATTCGCTTATTAGAGCCGAAGATTCGCCCATTGGAACCATAAAATCGCCCATTGGAACCATAAAATCGCTCATTGAATCAAAAATTCACCCCATTGGATTGAAAAATCACTCAAATGACCATCCAATTCACCGTTTGAATCCCCAAATTCACCAATAGAACTTCAAAAAATACCTAAAGTACCGGGGGACTGACCCTTTTTTGCTTTTTCGAGAATTAAAATCATCTTTTCCAATAACCCAGCCTCTCAGAAATTAAATCTCCGGAACGGATTAATTCACTAGCAAAATAGTATATCCGCTGTTTCGAGAAACGAGAACTTGGTCCGACTAGATTGATAGCGGCAATGACTTTACCAGTATGATCTCTTACTGGTGCAGATACGGAGGTCACTCCTAAATTGAATTCTTCATCACTGACTGAATATCCTTGATTTATTATGGTTTTCAACTCTTGGCGAAAAACATCTGGATCTGTAATGGTATGAAGAGTTAAAGAAACTAGTCCACTTCGCGTAACAAGATCAACAATGTAGCTGCCACTGTGGCAAGCAGGAGTTTACCAGAGCTCGTGCAGTGAGCATAATTATGAAATCCTAAGTGCGATGGTAATTTATAAGAGTTTTTACTCTCTGCTTTGCATAAATAGACAACTTGGCTATTTTCTAAGATTGCGAGATGTGCTGTTTCCCCATATTTATTTGCTAAATTTGTGAGTACCGGAAGTGTTTCAGTATGGAGATCGATGTTGCCGAGGACAATTGAGCTCAATTCTACAACAGATAAGCCCAATTCATATTTATTGGTTTCGATATTTTTTTGAACTAATCCTTCGGTGGCAAGTGTTGCAAGAATTCTTTGGACACTGCTTTTTCCTAATCCAAGCTCAGCAGCAAGTTCACGCACTCCTTTTTGTGGTTGGTCCATTTTAAAAGAACGTAAAATTCTGATCGCATTTTTTACTGAAGAGAGTAACTTTTCTTGTTCTTGAATCATTTTTTCCTCCGATTATTAAAAAATCAAAAAATATTTAGAAAGTGTCCCTTATAAAGGGACAATCGTGTTGAAGGTGTAATTCATAGGCATTATGATATAAACACACACTAGGTTTTAGACCATTTAGAAAATAGTGGTGGCGTATATTATGTAAACGTTATCATTATTCAGCATATTTCGTCAATATAGGCTGTTTTGTTTTACAGAAAAAGATGGATCTAGGGAGGAACGGAACATGACAAATTTTTTTAAGGAACCAATTTTTGATGTGGCACAATTAGCACACCTGGAGATTCTTTCTCCGAAACTTGAACAGTCCGTTGAATTTTTCACACGGTTTTTAGGGATGGAAGTAACTGCTCGTTCTGGTCAATCTGTTTATCTTCGTGCTTATGAGGATTTTTATCACAATACCTTAATTATTACTGAGGCAAAAGAAGCGGGAGTAGGACATGTCGCCTGGCGTGCAACTTCCCCTCAAGCTCTTCAACGGCGAGTGGAGGAAATTGAAAAGACTGGATTGGGCAAAGGTTGGATCGAGGGAGATATCGGCCATGGAGTGGCCTACCAGTTTATGACACCAGATGGTCATTTAATGGAAATTTTATGGGATGTCGAGTATTACAAAGTACCTGATGAGCAAAGGTCAAAACTATTAAATCGTCCATCAAAACGGCCAGATCGTGGTGTACCAGTTCGTCGTCTCGATCATATTAATTTAATGACTTCGAATCCAGGAAAAGACACTGACTTTTTGATAGATACATTAGGCTTTCGGTTAAGAGAGCAAATTCAAGATAACGGCCATGTACTTGGAAGTTGGTTAAGCGTTTCTAATCTCGTTCATGAAATTGCCTATATGCAAGAGCCTAATGGAGTAAAAGGGAAGCTCCATCATCTTTGCTACTGGTATGGAATACCCCAAAATCTTTATGATATTGCTGATTTGCTTAAAGATCATGGTGTTTTCGTTGAAGTCCCTCCGAATAAGCATGGAATCAGCCAAGCTTTCTGTATGTATGTAATTGAACCAGGCGGAAACAGAATCGAATTGTTCGGAGATGCTGGCTATATTATTACCGACCCAGCATGGAAGCCAGTCGTGTGGGAGATGAAGGATGTACCTGGCAACGGGGATACTTGGATTGGTACCGATTTCCCTGTATCTTGGTGGACGCAAGGTACACCGATTACATCTCCAAAGCCTGTTGAAATAGTAAAACCTTAATTCATAGCATACTAGAAAGTGGGGTGAGAGGTCTTGTCTAAAATAAAGGCTGCGATTTTAGGTTCAGGAAATATTGGAACAGACCTAATGTACAAAATTTTAAAAAATGAAGGCAATATGGAGTTAGCTTTGGTGGCAGGTATTGACCCAGATTCAGAAGGACTGGCAAGAGCTCAGGCGAAGGGAATTCGTACGAGCCATCACGGAATTGCTGCGATCTTGGAAGACCCAGAGATTAAGATTGTCTTTGATGCGACAAGCGCAAAAGCACATAAGTTGAATGCCCAATCACTACGTGTGAAGGGGAAATTAGCGATTGACATGACCCCTGCGGCAATCGGACCGTTTGTTGTGCCAACCGTAAATATGAAGGAACATATTGAATCCATGAATGTCAACTTGATTTCATGTGGAGGCCAGGCAACTACTCCGCTTGTTCACGCAGTCAATCGTGTTGTACCAGTTCACTATGCTGAAGTCATTACTACCGCAGCCAGTGTTTCGATTGGCCCGGGAACAAGGCAAAATGTAGATGAATTTGTTCGAACGACTGCGAATGCTGTTCAACAAGTGGGCGGAGCTAAACTAGCGAGGGCGATTCCGGTGTTTAATCCGGCAGAACCACCAATTAATATGACCAATTCTGTTTATGCAGTCATTAAAGAAGAGTTTGATGAAGGAGCTGTCATTTCATCTGTTCAATCGATTGTAGCCGAGATTTCAAGTTATGTTCCAGGCTACAGATTAAAGGGAATACCATTTATTGATTACCGTGAAACACCTTGGGGACGGTTACCAACCGTCGTGATCATGAATGAGGTTGCAGGGGATGGAGACTTTTTCCCTACCTATGCGGGGAATTTGGATATTATGACAGCATCAGCGTATAAAGTGGGAGATTTATATGCTGCACATTTTCTCGGATCTAAGGAGGTGAGCCGATGAAGATTCCTAGACTTACAGATACAACACTAAGAGATGGCGACCACGCTGTTAGCCATAGTTACACCCCAGAAATGGTACGGACAATTGTACGAAATTTAGATGAAGCAGGTGTACGTATCATCGAAGTTAGCCACGGTTCTGGCTTGAACGGGTCGACGATTCAGCAGGGGTTTTCGACACATTCTGAATTTGATTTGATTAAAGTGGCTGTAGAAACAGCGAAACAAGCAAAAATTGCTTCCTTATTCGTTCCAGGAATTGGAACGAGCGATGAATTAAGAGAGGCTGCAGAAATAGGCATTTCTGTCATCCGGATCGCCGTTCATTGTACCGAAGCAGATGTAACGGAGCAGTATTTCAGACTCGCGAAAGAATTAGGGCTTGAGGCAGTTGGCTTTTTGATGATGTCTCATACTCAACCAGCAAACGTGCTGGTTGAGCAGGCGAAGCTGATGGAATCATATGGTGCTGATTGCGTCTATGTGGTCGATTCTGCAGGGGCACTTGTTCAAAGTGGTGTGAGGGAAAGGGTTTCTGCTCTAAAAGAAGCGTTAACTATCGAAGTTGGTTTTCACGCTCATAATAATCTAGGCTTAGCAATAGGCAATACAATGACAGCGCTTGAAGCTGGAGCAGACCAAATTGATGGCACCCTTAGGGGACTAGGGGCTGGAGCAGGGAATGCACCATCTGAAGTACTAGTGGCTGTACTAAATAAAATGAACCTTGATACAGGTATAAATCTTTCCATTTTAATGGATGTCGCGGAGGAAGTAGTGGCTCCGTTGATGGAGACGCCAATCGTGATCGACCGTGACAACTTATCTAGCGGATATGCAGGAGTGTATAACAGCTTTTTATTACATGTTAGGCATGCAGCCGAGAAGTTCGGTGTAAAGGCTTCAGAAATTATGGAGGAATTGGGTAAAAGGAATGCAGTTGCTGGTCAAGAAGACTGGATTTTAGATGTGGCAGTCGAACTAGCAGAGAAAAAAGGGTTAAAGGTTTAGTGGTCGTAAGAGGAGGAATTAAATGTGACAATCGTTCTAGAAGCTGCTAGCCGCTTATTGGAAGCCGAGGAAACGAAGAAGGTCATTGAACCATTAACGGTTTCCTATCCAGGGATTACAGTGGATGAAGCCTACTATACCCAATTAGAGATCATCCGAAGAAAAGTTGAGAATGGTGGAGTCATTGTCGGGAAAAAAATTGGGGCAACAAGCAAAGCCATTCAAAATATGTTTGGTGTCAACCAGCCTGATTATGGTCATTTATTGGCTGATATGATGGTTGTCGAAGGTGAAACGATTTCACTTGATCAATATATTCAACCAAAAGTGGAGTTTGAGATTGCTTTTATTTTGAAAAAGGATTTAAAAGGTCCGAATGTTTCCATACTGGATGTTATTGAAGCTACGGATTATATCGTTCCAGCGATAGAAGTAATTGATAGCCGTATTGATGATTGGCGGATTAAATTTGAAGACACGGTCGCAGACAATGGTTCCTCCGCCGCTGCCATTATTGGAGGAAAGCCGACAAAGCTTGAAGGAGTGGATCTTACCCATATCGGAATGGTGGCTTATCGAAATGGAGAAATGATAGATTCCGGCGCAGGTGCAGCCGTCCTTGGAAATCCGCTTCGTTCCGTTGCATGGCTAGCCAATTCCTTAGGGAAATACGATGTGGCCTTAAAAGCGGGGGAAATCGTTCTTTCAGGGGCTTTAACAAGTGCAATCGAAGTGAAGGAAAATGACACGTTTACTGCTGAGTTTGCTCATATTGGTTCAGTGACTGCTTCCTTTAAACGATAAAAATAGAAACTAGGTGACAAACATGATAAAGACTGATGTGATTGATCAAATAGCTTTTGAACTATACGAGGCGGAAAAACAGAAAAAGTCGGTTAATAAATTTGTTGAAGCTTATCCTGAATTGGATGAAACATTAGCCTACCAGGTACAAGAACGATTAATTGCCATGAAATGCAAGGAAGAGAACACAAAAAGAATCGGTCGAAAACTTGGCTTAACGAGTAAGGCAAAACAAGTAATGATGGGTGTTCATGAACCATCTTACGGGGTATTGCTAGAAAGTATGCAACTGTTTGAAGGGGAACGCATTTCGCTTGCACCGTTTATTCATGCAAAACTCGAGCCTGAAATTGCCTTTATTTTTAATAAGGAAGTAAAAGGTCCGAATGTAACCGTAGCAGATGTACTGGCTGCAACAGAATATATAGCTCCTGCAGTTGAAATCATTGACAGCAGGTTCCAAGGTTTTAGCTTTACACTGCCAGATGCCGTTGCCGATAATTCCTCTTCTTCCCGTTTTATTATTGGAGAAAGATTCTATTCACCGAAAAATTTGGATTTGAAATTAATGGGTATGGTCTTCAAGCAAAACGGGGAAGTCGTAGCTACGGGTGCTGGTGCAGCTGTAATGGGGCATCCAGCGAGGGCGATTGCATGGCTAGCAAATAGATTGTATAAGGTTGGACAGAGCATTCAACCAGGGGAAGTGGTGTTAAGTGGTTCCCTATCAGCGGCAATTAAGATTGAAGCGGGTGACCTTTTTTCAGCAAGCTTTGATGGGATTGGTTCCGTAGAGGCTGTATTTTCTGAATAAACAACAAGGCGAAGGGAGAGAGTTTTTATGCCATTTATTCAGATTAATATTCTTAAAGGCAGATCGCCTGAAAAGAAAGAACGATTGATTAGAGAAGTTTCCGACTTAGTTTCTGATGTGTTAGAATCTCCCGTTCAAAATGTGCGTGTGATGATCCATGAAGTAGAACCTGAACATTGGGGAATCGCGGGAGAATCTGTTAAAAAAAGAAGTGAGGTTTCAAAATGACAAACGTCCAAACCGGAGTAAGACATGTTGGTTTATATATAAACGGTGAATATGTCCAAGCAGGCAATGGGGCAACTTTTGATGTGAAAAATCCTGCTACTCAAGAAATCATTGCTAAAGTAAGTGAAGCAACAGAAGCAGATGTAGATAAAGCCTGTCTTGTTGCAAGGGATGCTTTTGAAAATGGCCCTTGGCGGACGATGACCGTAGCAGAGCGCTGTGCAAAACTTCGTCGCATGGCTGAAATTATCCTTGAGCGGAAAGAAGAAATTGCTCGACTAGACGCTACAGATGTTGGGAAACCATTTCACTCTGCCGTTCAACACGAAGTTCCTCGCGCAGCAAACAACATCAAGTTCTTTGCAGATTTCATGGAAGGACTAGGCGGGGAAACGTATCCGATGGAAGATGAATATCTGAACTATACACGTTACGAACCAGTTGGGGTTGCAGCTCTCATTACACCATGGAATGTTCCTTTCATGCTGACAACCTGGAAGCTAGGCCCATGTCTTGCTGCAGGGAACACAGCGGTGATTAAGCCGGCGGAAATGACCCCGCTATCTGTGTCTTTACTTGGTGAAATTGCGAATGAAGCAGGAATTCCAGACGGCGTTGTGAATGTTGTTCATGGTCTTGGCGGGGTTGTAGGAAATGCCCTCACGACTCATCCTGAAGTAGATCTTATATCGTTCACAGGTTCTACTGCTACAGCGAAACGAATTATGAAGAGCGGTGCGGATACGTTGAAAAAGGTTTCTTTCGAATTAGGGGGGAAAGCTGCAAATATCGTGTTTGAAGATGCGAATCTTGATAAAGCCATCCCCGTTTCGATTCAAGCTGCCTTTATGAATTCTGGGCAAATATGTCTTGCGGGTTCAAGAATTTTAGTCCAACGCTCTATCTTCGATGAATTTCTAGCAAGATTTAAGAAAGCGGCAATGGAACTAAAAGTGGGGGACCCACAGGATGTAGCGACAAAAATGGGTCCAGTCGTTAGTGAAGAGCATTATAAAAAGGTAACAAGTTATCTTGAGATTGCAAAAGAAGAAAATGCGACCTTGATCTGTGGAGGAAAGCGACCAGAACTGCCTGAATATTTACATAATGGTTATTATTTAGAACCAACCGTGTATGTTCAGGAAAATTCAAAATCGCGGATTTGCCAAGAAGAAATTTTTGGACCAATCGTAACGATTATCCCATTTGATACAGAAGAGGATGCATTAAGAATTGCAAACGATACTGATTATGGCTTGAATGGTGTCGTCTGGACGGAAAATCTACAACGTGCTCACAGAATTTCCCATTCTGTACGGGCAGGTACGATTTGGGTAAACTGCTGGTTTGTTCGAGATTTACGTGCTCCATTTGGCGGATTTAAGAAGAGCGGAATTGGTCGTGAAGGCGGTCATCACAGCATGGAATTCTTTTCTGAAGCGAAAAATATTTGTATTGCATTGAAGTAGTTTCTTAACAAAAAAGGATAGAGGGAACCGGCGTATGGCTTAAATGGACCTTGGTGCCTAGTATAGTAAATAGGTCAAATAAATAGAAAAAGGCCACCGTTTTCATTGTAAAATGGAAGTACCTATCACAGAACTTCTAATTTTACTACCCTACCAAGGAGTTGAAAACGATGGCATATTCATTATTTAACCATATTCAAGGTAAAAGTGGAAGTCGATGGGCAGAGTTTATACGAGAAACAGGGACTGAAAATTTGTTGATGGTGGCGATTGATGCAGCGAAATTCACACAAAAAGCACTAATTGGTACGTTTTATGGGGATATTCTAGTAAAACCTTTTGAGTTTGATGCGTCTATGACTGGTTTTGAATACCTTAAAAAGGTCATTCATTCGGAGAAGGAAAAATACAAACTTAAAGAGGTAGTAGTGGGTATTGAAACTACTGGGCATTATTACGAGGATCTTGTTCGACGATGCCATTCAAATGGGTATCATGTTAGAACCTTGAATGCAGCCACTACAGCCCAGGAAAGGCAAGCTCCTTTAAATTGGTCTAAGACAGATAATTTAGACCTGATGGCCATTCTTCAATCAATGATTCATGGCCGGGGGACGTCAAATGAGCTATCTTCAGGTGCCGTTCTTACACTACAAAAGCTTACACGAGCTCGTCGAGAGTTGGTGGGTGAACGAACAACAACGCAAAATCTTATTCGTATGCACATGGATCATATCTTTAGGGAATTTCAAGGAAAAAGCGTATGGGAGAACGGAAAACGTAAGCATGTTCAACCATTTAGTAAGTTATTTGGAAAGGCACCTCTTTATTTCATGCGGCACTATCCGCATCCAACTGATATTTTGACACTTGGAGAGAAAGGATTACGTGAATTATCTATCCGTGAAAATCTTAAATTACGGGATAGTACGGTTCAAATTCTATTAGAATTTGCTCAAAACTCCATTTCTCAACCAAAAGAGTTCGTAGATGGAGACATCTTTCTCTTATCTCAAAAGCTGGATCGTTTAGAGTTGTTGAATAATCAAATCAATGTCTTAGAACATAAGATTGAAGATTTATTCGTTGAAACGGAGGGAGCTGTTATCCTTAGCGTTCCAGGGATTGGTGTAGTGACGAGTGCTGAATTATACGCAGAAATGGGGGATATCTCTGATTTCGAACATGCGGGGCAATTAATCAAGATGGCAGGGACAAACCCTATTGTGAAACAATCGGGCGGAAAAAACCTTCGTACTTTTGTATTAGTAAACAGGGTAGAAGGACATTCAGAAACATAGCCTACCAGGTAGGAAAATCTCTAGCTGTTAATAATCCCGAAATGAAAATAAGATATTTAGCCTTAAAAGACCGTGGAAAGCATCCCCGTCAAGCATATGTAGCCTTAGGAAACCGAATGATTCGGTTGGCCTTTTCAATGATTCGAAATTGCACATTATATCGTACCGATCAAGAGAATTATGTATTAGTAAGTGAGATAAGTAAAAAGCTTAGAGCCCCTAATGTAAAACGATTTTATGAATTACATGTCTCTTCAAAACTTTGTCTATCAGCTTAATTTAAAGTTAAATTAATTATTTGTTCATAAATTGATTAAGTATTTATTTTTGATGAAAATAGGGCTCCTCTAGGGCGTTAGATCACATTGTATTGGGTGTCTGAGGCTTTAGACCTCGTGGGTCAGCATTATGGATCTTGTCCTACAAATACGAATAATACGTGAAAATCAAAGTTTATATTTGCTAGGTGGTATCACTGTAGGATGAAAAACGCAAGATCCCTTCACGTTCTAGAGGAGCCCTATTATATAGTTCTGTGGTAGTTGAACTTCTAAAAAATGGATATAGGAAGTTCTACTTAAGTTCGGCCTTTTTTATAAAATATTTACTCTTGACTTAATTGCCATTATACGCTGACCCCCAGCGTGTTAATGCTTTAACGCAGCGGGGGTCAGGCACCGATTTAACGCCTTGAAGGGAAGCCCTTAAGGCGTAAATGTTAGTGAAGAAGAAAGATGAAAATTACTTGCAAATTGCAATTTAATATTTTATATTTATTAATAATAAAAAGTTGTGATGTTAGGGGTGATATTATTGGTGTTAATTCGAGAAGCAGTAATACAAGATTTAGAATCAATTCTGAACATATACAATCAAGGTATCGAAGACAGAATAGCCACTTTGGAATCTGAACCAAAAGATTTTCTCTACATAAAAGAGTGGTTTGAACAACACAAAGGACGATTTAAAGTTATTGTTGCTGAACAAGAAGGGCAGCTTTTAGGATGGTCCTCATTAAATCTTTATAATAACCGATGTGCATATGCAGGAGTCGCAGATTTATCAGTATACATTGCTAGAGAGTACAGAGGGAAGGGCATTGGAAGTTTGTTATTAACAGAAATTGAGATGTTTGCAAAAGGAAATGATTTTCATAAAATAGTCCTTTTTACATTTCCGTTCAATAAGCTTGGTCAAGGCTTATATCTAAAGAATGGATATCGTGAGGTCGGCATATTTAAAAATCAGGGTATTCTTGATGGAAAGTATGTGGATGTTATGGTAATGGAGAAGTTAATCGTTCAATTTAAGTAAAGGTGGTGGTGATTTGTGACAGTAAATCATTCAGGTGTTCTCTCTGTTGATTATTTTGAAGCTTACTTCAAGCTTGTAATTTTATCAAGGAACTATGATATTGTGCAGGCAAATGTATTTATGACGCAGAACTTTTTTAAAGGCGATTTACTGATATACGGTAAGGAGACGTATCATAGTTTTGTAACAGCATATCAAAATTTAAAAAATAATTTGAAGTAATAGTTGCATTTTGCAAATTATTTCGTATAATAAGAAAGAGGTGAGAAATATTGGAAAATATTCGTGAATTATTTCAAGTAATGACACGACGCTTTGGTCTTTTAAATAAAAATTGCTGCAGTGCAGGCGGTTGCGATATTTCCCTCATTCAAAGTCATATCCTTTATGAGATTGACCATCAGCATAAACCTTCAATGCAGCAAATTGCAGACCCATTAGGTACGGACATTACAACATTTAGCCGTCAGGTACAATCATTAGTGAAAATGAATTTGGTAAAAAAAACACCAGATCCAGATGATAGACGATTCAGTATTCTATCCCTAACAACAGAGGGAAAATTTATTGCAACAACGATCGACCAACAAATGAACGCTTTTCTGAATGAAGTTTTTTCTCATATGAACGAGTTTGAGAAAGAAACAGTCATTCGGTCCATTAA
The DNA here is from genome assembly GCF_001591665.1 of Neobacillus soli NBRC 102451. Taxonomy (GTDB): domain Bacteria; phylum Bacillota; class Bacilli; order Bacillales; family Cytobacillaceae; genus Neobacillus; species Neobacillus soli. The sequence goes on from NZ_BCVI01000048.1 coordinate 14,239, forward strand.
GTTGTTAAATAATGCGATGGCAAAATCTAACGTATGCTGTGGGACTATTTCGGGGTAATATCCCCATTTTTAATACTTGCAAAATACAAGTAAAGGGAGGGTTTGAATGACTAAAGTATGGAATGCAATTGTTATTGGCGATGTAATGTAAAAATGGAAGAAGTAAAAGAAAATAAAAAAGAATAGATTGTTACTAGTAATACTAAATTTGATTTTAAATATGGAGGGATTACAATGAAAATGCATGTGGGAGTTAATGTAACTAATTTAAAAGAATCCATCGAATTCTACAAAAAAGTCTTTGATGCAGAGCCGGTTAAAGTAAAATCGGATTATGCGAAGTTTTTGCTTGATGACCCTGGATTGAATTTCACCCTAAATTTAAAAGATCAAGTATCAGGAAATCAAATTGGACATTTTGGTTTTCAAGTGAATAGCTTAGAGGATGTTCTTAAACATAAAGAACGCTTAGAAAAGTTTGGCTTTTTCGCCCGTGAAGAAATGGATGTAACTTGTTGTTATGCAACCCAAGATAAATTTTGGGTAGCTGATCCAAACGGAAATGAGTGGGAATTTTTCTATACAAAAACGGATGTAGAAGAAATGCATAACAACGACTCAATTTGTTGTAAATCTACAGTTGAACAAAAAGATGAACAAATGAATGCTTCATGTTGTACACCAAATGTGCAAAGAGTAGAACTTGTTGTTGATTCCTCAAAGTGACGCTCTAAGATTTCATGTTTCCCCTTAAGGCCTTCTTATCTTTTTAAGAGGGCCTTTTAGTTTGAAAAAAGATAAAAAGATCAATTCCTAAGTTTAAAATAATCTCTTTAATGTTTTACAAAAAATTAATAAAATACAACTTGCAATTAATATATAAGTGGAATATTATATAAGTAAATAATTATACAGTAAGGAGGAAATCTTATTTGAAGAATATAGAATTGATGGCGAAACAGTTAAAAGCTGTGAGTGATCCTAATCGTTTAAAACTGTTGGCTTGTCTAAAAAAAGGGGAAGTATGTGCTTGTGATTTTGTTGATGTGTTAAATATTTCTCAACCAGCTGTCAGTCAACAATTGAAAAAGTTAAAAGAAGCTGGAATTATTGTCGATAGACCAGCAGGAACATGGAAGCATTATCGATTAAATGAAATGCAACAACCGTATATTCAGGCTATTATTGACCATTTGGATGAGATTTCATTCCAACGCTGCGACTGTTAAACGCTTGTAATGCTTTTTTAGTCAAGATGTAAGAGGTATAGATAGATCCTGTTTTGTGTCAGGAATTTCATCATCAAGGGGATTAAAACAATGAAAGAAAAGATCATCAGTGAATTTTTTGGAACCTATTTCCTTGTTTTTGCAGGGACAGGTGCAGTAGTAATAGATACTATGACGAAAAGTTTAACACATGTTGGCGTAGCCATTACATTCGGGCTGGTCGTAATGGCATTAATTTACACGTTTGGTCACATCTCAGGTGCACATTTTAACCCCGCAGTTACCATTGGATTTTTAATTCATAAGGATATAACAAAAATTGAAGCCGTGTATTATATTGTTACACAAATTATTGCAGGGATTGCAGCTAGTCTCACCTTATTTTCATTATTTGGAAATGTGGCGTCTTTAGGTGCTACGCTGCCAAATGGTACATGGGCACAATCGTTTGTTTTAGAATTCATCCTTACATTTTTCTTAATGTTTGTTATTTTTGGAGCAGCTGTTCATGGTAAAGCAGCAAAATCCTTTGCAGGAATAGCAATTGGTGCAACAGTGGGATTAGAAGCGATGTTTGGTGGACCAATTAGTGGTGCCTCGATGAATCCAGCTAGATCGATTGGTCCTGCGATTGTATCAGGAACATTTCAACATTTATGGGTGTATATTATCGCGACTATTTTAGGAGCTATGTGCGCAGCAATCATTTATAAATTACTAGACGATACAAAAAGGAGCGAGCAACATGTATAAAAAAACAATTTATTTCCTATGCACAGGAAATTCATGTCGTAGCCAAATGGCAGAAGGTTGGGCAAAGAAATATTTAAATGATGAGTGGGAAGTACGCAGTGCGGGTATTGAAGCACACGGGTTGAACCCCAATGCTGTAAAGGCGATGAAAGAAGCTGGAATTGATATTTCAAATCATACTTCTGATATTATTGATGCTGTATATTTAAACAACGCAGATTTAGTTGTCACGCTATGTGGTGACGCTGCTGACAAATGCCCAATTACCCCACCAAAAGTAAAACGAGGGCATTGGGGATTTGATGACCCAGCAAAAGCACAAGGAACAGATGAGGAAAAATGGGCATTCTTTCAGCGTGTCCGTGATGAAATAGGAGATAGAATCAAACGGTTTGGTGAAACAGGAGAATAATACAACCAATAACCAAGAGTCATTCTTTTGGTTATTCTTTAAAGAAATAAATAAGCAAATGCTTATTTAATAATATATTGGAGGTATTAACATGAATAAGGTTGAGATTTTTGACCCTGCAATGTGTTGTTCAACAGGGGTTTGCGGTCCAAGTGTCGATCCAGAGTTAACGAGAGTGGCATCTGCTGTTTATTCGTTAGAGAAAAAAGGACTTAATATTAAACGATACCAATTAACATCAAATCCTGATAAATTCGCTGAAAACGACGAAATAATTCGTGTATTTAAGGAAAAAGGTCCCGATGCCTTGCCAGTTGTTTTAGTCAATGATAAGTGTGTTAAAGTGGGGAATTATCCGACCAATGAAGAATTCGGAGCATGGTTTGAAGTAAAGGAAGAGGAGCTAAATGATAAGCCAAAAGTACGACTTTCTATCAATTTAAACCAACTATAACACTTTTGGAAGAAGGAAGAATCATGTATCCATTATTCAGTCCAAATTATGTTCAGACTCAATTTTTATTCTTAACTGGAAAAGGTGGAGTAGGAAAAACATCAACAGCATGTGCTACAGCAGTCGCATTAGCTGACAGTGGAAAAAAAGTGTTATTGATTAGTACAGATCCTGCTTCCAACCTACAAGATGTTTTTGGAATCGAATTAACCAGCAGACCAAAAGCAGTTCCTGCTGTTGAAAATTTATTTGCGAGTAATATTGATCCTGAAAGCTCAGCTAAAGCTTATCGTGAAAGTGTTGTTGGTCCTTATCGCGGAGTATTTCCAGAAGCAGTTGTTGCAACAATGGAAGAGCAATTATCAGGTGCTTGCACAGTAGAAATTGCCGCATTCGATGAATTTACTGGTTTTCTTACCAATAGTGAGATCGTGAATCTTTATGACCATATTATTTTTGATACAGCCCCAACAGGTCATACATTACGCCTTTTGCAGCTTCCTACTGCTTGGAATGGATTTTTAGAAGAAAGTACACATGGTGCGTCATGCTTAGGTCCTTTATCTGGATTAGTGGATAAAAAAGAGCTTTATTCAAAAGCTGTATCTGCCCTTTCTAATCCAGATGAAACTACTTTAATACTAGTATCAAGACCAGATGGTTCATCCCTTTTAGAGGCAGACCGTGCTTCTAAAGAGCTTAAGGGGATCGGTATCAAAAACCAAATGCTCATTATTAATGGACTTCTTCAGCAACACAATGAGGATGATGAAGTATCATCGGCTTTTTATCATCGTCAACGAGATGCATTAACACTAATGCCGGAAAATTTAAAAGTGACCATTAAGTACTCGTTACCGTATGTTTCTTATTCTTTAACAGGTGTAGAAAATCTGCGGAATCTATTTAGACCTTACGAGATTTCTCCAACCGAGTCGTCCTTAGAAAATCAATCAATAAATCTTCCAGGATTAAAAGATGTTATTAATGATTTTTCAGCTAACAAAACTAAGCTAATTTTTACAATGGGGAAAGGTGGAGTTGGAAAAACAACAGTCGCATCTGCTATTGCTGTTGGTCTAGTTGAAAAAGGACATCGTGTTCATTTAACTACAACCGATCCTGCTGCCCACCTTGACTATCAATTCCAAAATGAACAACTGAATCAAAACTTAACGATTAGTTGTGTTAATCCAAAGGTAGAAGTCGAAAAATATAAAGCGGATGTAATAGCCAAATCAAGTAAGGACTTAGATGAAGCTGGTCTAGCTTATTTAGTAGAGGATTTAGAATCACCTTGTACAGAAGAAATTGCCGTTTTTCAAGCTTTTGCTGAAGTAGTAGCTAAATCAGAAAATGAAATTGTCGTCATTGATACAGCTCCTACAGGGCATACATTACTATTATTAGATGCATCCCGGTCTTATAGTAGAGAAATTGAAAGGTCAACAGGTGAAGTGCCAGAAAATGCAAAAAAACTACTGCCCCAAATTCGAAATCCAAAAGAAACAGCCGTGGTTATTGTCACACTTGCGGAAGCGACACCTGTATTAGAGGCATCCAGATTACAAGACGATCTAAGACGAGCTAGTATTATTCCGCAATGGTGGGTAATTAATCAAAGTTTATTTGGAACAAATACGAACGATCCTATTTTAAAAGGAAAAGCGATGGCTGAAAAGGAATGGATTCAAGAAGTAAATGAAAACAAAGCTGAGAAGTGTGCTATTATTCCTTGGTTTCATGAAGAAAAGGTTGGATATGAGATGCTTAAAGATTATATAAATTAAAGGAGGAACAATAAATGAAAATTACTGATGGAGCGAAACAACTATTAGAAAGTTTTTTAAATGAAAAGGGAGCAGAAGGAATTCGTCTATATTCGGTTGCTGGCTGCTGCGGACCACAATTTGCGATGTCTTTAGACACACCAAATCATTAATGGAATTAAAGTAGCATTCGATTCACAAATGACAGGAACGGACGAATTAACATTAGATAAAGAAGAAAACCAAGATGGACAAGGATTGGTTCTATTAGGTTCTAATAGCTGTTGTTAATTAAAAAAGGTCTCATGCGTTAATTCAGCGACTAAGGAAATTTAATGGAATGAACCCATTTTTCCCCATTAAAATTGGTTAAATGGATGGGGGGCTTATTGAACTTCCCTTAAGCCCTTCCCATCATGAATCTCTCGAATTCCTTCCTCGCAAACCCCAAAAGAACGCCAGGAACAGGTTTCACAGACGACTTGAATATCTGAGGGGATCACATGTTTGCGGATACGGGACTCAATGTCCTCCCATTTCAGAATTTGTCCGATTTCAAGACCCATTTTGGCTAAAATAACGGCATCTCTCTCATAGATGTGCTCGTTTTGGCAATGGTATTCACCAGAGTTGGGGTATTTTTCACACAACTGATCTGGTCCCTTAACAAACTGAATCAGCGTTTTGGGGTTGTTTCTCAAGGTTCGATGCAAACGCGTCATATTTTCTACGTATTCTTGGGAATAGCCCATTCCCCGATAGCCTAGCAGGCAAAAAAGATGATGTCCCCGCAGCTTAAACATAATTCACCCCCAGTTCGATAAATCCCTTTTGGTTTAAAAGTAAACTAAAATCGTAAATCGGTTAACATATATATTGTGTATCATAACATATGATACCTTATCTATTGGGAACTTTTTAAAAATTACATTTGCAGAAATATCTTAAAAATTAGATCCGATTATGTTATAAAATAGGGGAATATATTGATAGATTATATGTTTAGATGTGCATACCTTAGAGAACCATGCTTATTTAATTTAGAACAAGCAAGATAATATGAATCAAATTACCGAAAAAAGGCAATGGCAATTTCAACTAATCAACGAAAAGAGGGTTAAGTAAATTTTATCTAAAAAGAAAAAATATATGGATAAAAATGTTAAAATAATTAAGGGACATTTAAATTAACTCAATTTGAAAGGAAGGTACCATGAAGAAAATTCTCTTGAAATATATGTCTGACTTTACTTCACTTAGCGAAGAGGAACAGCAGGCAATCTCTGAAAGTTTACGAATTGATGAATATAAAAAAGGAAAATACTTTCTTAGACAAGGAGAACTTTCCGCCATTAAATGTTATTTCGTATTAATGGGGTGTGTCAGGCAGTTTTTTATAGATGAATCAGGTAAAGAGGTCACATCAAATTTTTTTACAGAAGAACAAGCTATTCCAATTATCAACGAACAGAAACAAAATGATTTATCAAAGTATTCATTATTATGTGTCGAAGACTGCATATTAGTAGTTGGCGAGGTTGATTCTGAAAAAACGATGTTTAACAAATACCCAAAACTGGAAACCATGATACGCAAAATGATGGAGATAAACCTTGGTGAAATACAAGAACAATTCGGAGAATTTATTAATTCTTCTCCTGAAGAACGCTACGAATCCATTTTAAGGAATCGACCTCAGTTAGTTGACCGTGTACCACAGCATCAATTGGCTAGTTATCTTGGAATCACTCCTGAGTCATTAAGTAGAATAAAAAAGCGAATTAATAAAAATAAATTTTAAAATAGATGTCATCCACATTTCGCAATCTTCCCTCCTCTAAGCAGCATCCAAATTGTAATAACCACCATAAAAAAAACTCTAAAGTCTCTAGAAATTAACTTAAGTTAATGAAAGGTTTTAATCCCCTTGTTATTATTAATTAAAATTAAAACAAGGAAATTTTATTTTTAAAAGCCTTTTATTTTAAAGAAAATTGGAGGGAGTTTTTATGAAAGCAATAGTTTGTGATAAATATGGTTCACCCGATGTACTTGAATTAAAAGAGATAAAAAAACCTTTACCCACCGAGAATCAAGTATTGGTTAGAGTTTATACAGCATCCTTGAACTTTGGTAACTTGGTTCTTTTGAAAGGCAAACCTTTCTTAGCCCGCTTTGCCTTCGGACTAACGAGACCAAAATACTCCATACCAGGAGGTGACATAGCTGGTACAGTTGAAGCTGTTGGTAAAGACGTTAAGCTATTTAAAGCAGGTGATGAAGTATTTGGCGACCTATCTGGTTGTGGCTGGGGCGGTTTTGCTGAATATGTAACTGTCCCCGAATATGCTTTAGCCTTAAAGCCAACCAATATTTCCTTCGAGGAAGCTGCTGCGGCACCTATGGCAGGTGTGACTGCCTTACAGGGACTACGTGATAAAGGTAAGATTAAATCGGGACAGAAGGTATTAATTTATGGGGCATCTGGTGGTGTCGGTACTTTCGCGGTACAAATTGCCAAATCATTTGGGGCTGAAGTAACAGGTGTATGTAGTACAAGAAATTTAGAGATATTGCGTTCAATTGGAGCCGACCATATTATTGATTATACAAAAAAGGATTTCACCCAAGATGATGAGTGTTACGATTTGATTCTTGGTGTGAACGGTTCTAATTCCATTTCAGCATATAAACGTGTACTAAAACCATATGGGAATTTTGTTCACGTGGGAGGTTCCGAATCCCAATATTTTCAAACATTATTTCTTGGTCCTTTTATTTCAATGACTGGAAGCAAGAAAATAAGTAATCTGTTACAAAGAGCAAACCAAAAAGACCTAAATTATGTAAAAGAATTACTTGAGACTGGCAAAGTAAAACCAATAATTGATAAACGGTATAAGTTAAGTGAAATAACTGAAGCATTCAAATATTTTCAGGAAGGTCACGCTCAAGGAAAAGTGGTAATTACTGTATAATTTATATCTGACATTAAAAACCCCTTAATCATTCCTAAGCTATGCGATGATATCCGATTCCTTTATAAATTGGAGAGGGATGCAAACCTCCGGAGGCCGACGGATTAAGCGATCATTATTTATTGATACAACTAGTATTTCATTTTGTACCGAGGAGATGATAAGGAAATTTAATACAATCGACTTTCTCTCGGACTATATGATTGATCGGGAACATGAAATTGAAGAGTACAATACGAAGAACGATATTAATCGAAGCAATCCAGTCAATGGAAGGGCCCTAACCAATATCGGTGTATTACGGGCGGATATCAACAACTACATTCAAAATCATCCCGGAATCAACCAAGAAATGACCTTATTAGTTAGACAATTAGCACCAACAGAACACGGGCTGCCACTAGAAATCTATGCATTTTCAAATGATATAAGTTGGGCAGTATACGAATCGGTACAAGCGGATATCTTTGATCATCTTTTCGCCGTAGCCCAAGAGTTTGGCCTTCGCTTATTCCAGAATCCATCTGGTCATGATTTGAAAACGATGGTGGATGAATCAAGAAGAGAAGTAATGAAAGGTAGGACCTAGTGCTCTAGGGTCAGACCACCGCCGTGCTAACGCTTTAGCGCGCTGGGGGTCTGACCCTTTTTTCTGATCAAATGTTTGAACTTAAAAAGAAAGGGAAAATAGTGCGTTTACGTGCCATACGATTTACTCTGGACTCGGGCGAAAAAGAGCTGCTCATCACCAATATAGAAGATGTAGAACTTGGAATACAGGATTTTAAAACACTATATTTTAAACGCTGGGGGATTGAAACGAAATATGATGAATTAAAAAATAAGCTTCAAATTCAAAAGTTCACAGGTGATACTCCACTTTCCATCGAGCAGGATTTTTATGCGACGATGTTCCTTACAAATATGGCCGCGCTTATTAAACAAGAGGCTGATGAGATGATTGCCAAAGAACAAAAAGGAAAGGATTTAACCTATGAATACATGGTTAATAACAAACTTTTAATTGGCAAACTAAAAAATAATTTAATAGATTTAATTTTGGAGAAAAGCGCAAGGCGACGAAAAAAGCTATACAAGCGGATTCTGGGTGAAATTGAAAGGAATCGAACTCCAATAAGACCTGGAAGAAGTTTCAACCGTGTCAAAGGATTAAGGGCTAATAAAAATGGATTGATCCACAAGGCAGCCCTTTAAGGTTTGAAAATAAAAATAGAATTCCAAGGGTGTGTAAAAAAAAGGAAGTCATACCCCGGGCATCCTATTGCCTTTTTTTAGGTCAGTATCAAAGTCAGTTTGTTAATATTCCCCATTATCTACCCCCAGTGGTGGATGGAATTTGGCATTTGTTAATTATTTGAAACTTGTCTTGATGACATTGGGTCTGACCCCAATTTTTCAAAGAGTTTGCGACATTTATAGTAAAACATTGAAAAAAACAGCGGTCTTCTTTATAGAAGAATACCGCTGTTTTTCTGTCTAAACTAACTTGCTTTTAAGGTTTGGGACGCTTCTCCGTTGATCGCTGTTCGATGTTCAATTATGTATTGAAGCATAGACATGATTTCTTTTTTATCCACTTCCTCCAAGTGTTTTTCTGGGAGTTGGCTAATACGCAAGTAGATTTTTTCTAGAGATTGATAAGCTTTATTTTCCTTATCTTTTTCAAACGTTTTAATCACGTCTTCCAATTGAGCGATAAGGGATGTTTTGATTCCATTATTACCCTTTGCTTGTTTCACTAAAGTAACTGTATTTTCGATTGTCGCAGCTGTAATAAATACTTCAAGGGTTTTCGTCGCCGAAACATTATGCACTTTATCGATTGCACGGTATTGAATAGAGTTTTTACCCGCTTTATTTACAGTAAGCCCTTTGTCATACCGGTTCCAAGTGACACCCTTATCAAGGCTATACTCAATACGCGAAACACCAATACCTGCATCTGTTGCTGCCAAGGCTATTGTAACATCATGAAGATAGGACCCATCTCTGAAGTCGGCCGCAGGTAATTGCGCATCCGCTAGTTCAGGCGCTTTGGTATCTTCCGATATTCTTCCTTCCGCTGCATAATGGATTGGCCCATTAATGCTTTTCACGAAATTTACAGTGGCTTGTAAATCTTCAGGTCCTTGAATTGGTTTTTTGCCATATTGGCGAATTTTATATTTATCAGTCGCATGTTCGTACATATAATTGTTGACCGTAAGTGAATACGTCTTATTTTTATCAATTGGCGTTCCATCTGGAAGATAGATGTTCACTACTTTGTTTGTTGCACTATTCCAAGTATAAGAGAAACCGCCAATGGAAACGTCCGGTCCATAGGATGAAATTTGAGCATTTAAAATCGGTTCCAATGCAGACCCTGGAATCGTGACACTAACCAAAGTGTTATTAAAGGGCTGGATATTGAAAAGATTCTCCCAAGTAATTTCGCCTTTGCCGAGAACGTCACGGATTCCTCCACCATTCATTAACGCAAAATCAGACTTCATTTCATAATTCATTCCGTCTGCAATCAAGTTACCTAGCGCATTGTCACCAATGATACCTTTTATCGGATAGCCGCCATCCATTGGAACTGCAGCAAAACCAACTACTTCTTTTAATATGGGTCCAACCAATTCATGATATTTGGCTAAAATAGCACTGACTTTAGGATCGGGAGTTACGCCTTGTTGAATAACTTCAACAATTACCGCTTGTTTTTCAACAATATCACCTGTCACAGGATCAATTTTCAAATCAATGTCTGCAAAAGCTTTTCCATATTCCCAAGCTTGGACAATTAGCTTGTTGTCTACGATCGCATTAAGTTTCACATGGTTATGGGCAGCAATAATAACATCTACCTCGTCATCTACGCTCTTCGCTAATTTGGCAATTTGACCTGTTGCCGTTTCGCCGCTTTGATCTCCGGGAACATGAGCTAAAACGACAATTGCTTTAATTCCTTGCGCTTTTAGCTCTGCCGTATATTTATTAACCGCAGCTGCTTCGTCCGTGAAACGAATATCCTTAATTCCAGTAGCCATCACCATATTGGGTGTTTCAACCGTGGCTACACCAATAAAGCCTATTTTTACACCAGCCACTTCTTTAATGGCATATGGATCAAATACTAGCTTTCCAGTATCTTTGTATTCCACATTAGCAGCAACAACTGGAAAGTTCATCCCTTTATATCCTTTTGTGCCGTTTGGATGGTCACCGCCATGCACCATCCGAAGGAGTTCTTGTGTACCTTCATCAAATTCGTGGTTCCCCACAGTCCCTACATCGAATCCTATCGCATGCATGATTTCAACAGTTGGTTCATCTTTAAGCAAGGCTGAAACTGGAGAGCTTCCACCAATCATATCTCCGGAATGGATAATAAGCGTGTTATTTGGATTGGTTGCTTTACGAGCTTTTAAGTAAGTAGCCAAATAATCTGCGCGTCCATAATTCTCATTATTAACTGTTCCTGTTACATCAATTTTTCCATGTAAATCGTTTACAGAAAGCAATTTAACAGACAAAGTGTCTTCTGCATGCGCACGAATGGAAATACTAGAGAAGATTGGTAGAACCAGCGCAGCAATAACTAGTAAATGTAAAAACCTCTTAAAAAATTCTTTTCTCATTATTTCACTCCTCAATGTATATGATGACGACTCTATTATAATCTGAGAAATTATCTAGAATATTAAGCTAATGTAAATCTTCAACAAAACAGTTATTCTCTCCTAGTCCTTTGATCCAAGATTAGTTCAGTAGACCTGCTTCTGGTTCATCCGAAATGACGATAACAGATACTTAAGATGGTGAACCATGGTCTTAAGAAAAAACTCTTAACTTTTGGTGCCTGACCCCCGTTACGCTAAGAATTAGGTAACAGAGAGAATTGAAAAGGTGACCAGAGGGAGGGTTCCTCTGGTTTTTTCCGTTGATCAAAAACCATAAGGATCCACTGCATGGAAGAGGGTGGAATTAAGGTGAGAGAGATGGGGATAATGTAGGAAAGAGATATTGACTTATCCGAACTATAAAGGGAAATTTATAGATCATTAAAGAATATGGAAACCCCTGAAATGTTGTTAGATCAACGTTTCTTTGGTTTTTTTGAATGTAAAGAATAAGATAGGAAAAAGGCTCTATAGAATCTTCCCTATGGCTTTCTGTTATAATAATAAATATATTAAAATAATATCAAGGGAGAAGAATATATGAATTACATAAGAAACATGCTTTTAGAATTTGAAATAGATCCCACCATTGCTGGGTATCTTTCTAATATTATTATGATTCTTTTTATAGCGATCATCTGTATTGTAGCGAATTTTATCACGAAAAAAGTAGTAATCAGGGTTATTACTCATATTGTGAAAAATAACAAATTCACGTGGGATACAATGCTTTTGGAACGGAGGGTATTTCATAAACTATCTCATTTTGTTCCTGCCATCATTATTTATTATTTTTCATCAACCTTTCCAAACTATCAGAATTTGATAGAAAAGAGTGCAATTGCCTATTTAATCATTATGGGATTAATGGTGATGAACAGCGTATTAAATGCGATTAATGATATTTATCAAACCTATGAAATATCTAAGATTAGGCCAATAAAAGGGTATATCCAGGTAGTTAACATTATTGTAATAACGCTTGGTATTATATTGGTGATCGCGAACCTGGTTGGTAAGAGTCCACTTGTTTTTCTAAGTGGGATTGGTGCTCTCTCCGCTGTACTGATGTTGGTTTTCAAAGATTCGTTATTAGGGCTTGTTGCAGGGATTCAACTGGCTTCTAATGATATGGTTAGAGTGGGTGACTGGATTGAAATGCCGAAATACGGGGCAGATGGGGATATAATTGATATTTCTTTAAATACCGTAATGGTACAAAATTGGGATAAAACGATTACCATGATTCCAAGCTATGCGCTGATATCCGATTCCTTTATAAATTGGAGAGGGATGCAAAACTCTGGAGGTCGACGGATCAAGCGATCATTATTTATTGATACAAATAGTATTTCATTTTGTACCGAGGAGATGATTAAGAAATTTACTACAATCGACTTTCTCTCAGACCATATTATCGCAAGGGAACGTGAAATTGCTGAGTACAATACGAAGAACGATATTAACCTGAGCAATCCAGTGAATGGAAGGGCTCTTACCAATATTGGTGTATTTAGGGCGTATATTAGCAATTACATTCAACATCATCCAGGAATCAATCAGGAAATGACCTTAATGGTTAGACAGTTAGCACCAACAGAACACGGGCTGCCTCTAGAAATATATGCATTTTCAAATGATATAAGATGGGCAGTATACGAATCGGTACAAGCTGATATCTTTGACCATCTTTTTGCCGTAGCACAGGAGTTTGGACTCCGCTTATTCCAGAATCCATCTGGGCATGATTTGAAAACGATCGTGGATGAATCAAGTAGGGAAGTAATGAAATTTAGGGGCTAAGTTTTAAGGTCAGAACCCAACGTGCTTATGCTTTAGCGGGCTGTGGGTCTGACCCTTTTTTTAGTGGCGTCAGGAACTATTTGGAAAATTGAATGGTGTCTGGCCCCCAGGTTAAAGTCATTAATTAGGCTGCCTATCTATTTCCATAACTCTTTTAATGGATATTTGTTACAATGAAATAATGATAAATGAACAAACAATTTTTAGGGTCAGTCCCCCGGAGAACTAAAGCTTTACCGGGGGACTGACCCCTTTTTCCAATTAAATACGGGTGAGAGGTTTTATTATGGATACCCGCTCAACAGCTTAGTATTACAGACTATCAGTTTACACTTAATAATATATTCTACTTCAAATAAAGTTGTCTCTAAAGGCAATTTTTTCTAGGAATTTCAAGTATATTCAATAATATAAATAATATAATTGAAAAATCAAATAGTTTTCCAGGAGGTGGAACTTTTTTAAATTGGCTATGCGGTTTTGCGTTCTTATTTGGAATTATCTCTATCATATATGGGTGGACTCAGTCGTGGGATTTTAGTTACCGTAATGGAGAATTTGAAACAATTCTTATTAAACGTACTGTTAGAACTTATGCATTTATAATTGGCGGGGTGATTCTACTTTTTGTGGGTACTGTAATAGAAGCGGTAAGAAGACATTTGTATTTTTTGGAGAAGTAGAATTATTTGAAGCTTATGATTAAAGAGTCAGACCCCCAGCGCAGAATACATCTCCTATATTAAAGGGAATTGTCCGACCACTGTTGAATTCAACTAGTAAAAGAAAGATAAGAGATTCAAAATATGAAATAACTGCCATTCACCAACCAATTTGGATTGTGTATGGCAGTTATTAATTGAGCTGACACGTAGGCTGATGATCGTTTCAAAGTAGGTGAAACTATATGTTAAATAAACTGGCGAATGCTTTAGAAATGCGTGGTTTTCTTGTAAAACAAATAGATAACTATATTTATTTTTCTCTAGGGAATTCAGAAGGGGAACTAGCACTTTTAGAAAGTCTGCTATCTTCTCTTAACTTCAATTTTAAAATAGGAGGCAGAAAAATTTTCATCTATGATGAGGAAATAGGTAATGACACACTTAAACAAATCATTTGGTACCCTTCCAGAAACCATGAAACAGACAGCGGAAACGGATGGTATAGCTGGCGGTATTTCATTAAAAGAAATTATGGTCCAAAAATTAATACGTTTGTCTTGGAAACTGGAGTTGCCTTGCTGGTCAAAGCTATAAGTGCAGCTGGGATGGTTACAGATTGTAGCTGTGATGGCCATGGTCAAAGAGCCCCTTTTATTTCATTTTGCGGTAAATATAATGCTGCTTGGTTTCAACTTCTTTTTCAAAAACAATTTAAACAAACTGCATTTCATTTTGAATGGGTCCTTGAAAATACTGAAAGTAGTAGTATTTATTTTACTGCAAGAAGCAGCAATAGAATGTGGGATTTAAATCATGTGCTAGAAGATACAATGCAAATTGCACGGTACTTTTTACAGGAGTCGCATAACTTTAGTCGGATTAAAAATGAGATCTTCAAAGGAAATTATAAATCGAAGCGAAAAATGGTGAAAGAAATGGATTTCGTTGAACTATCAGGGTGGATGAAGGAAAAATACGATGAATACCTGGATAGGAGCAGCTAGTATGATAATGGGGGTAATGGAATGAGTGAGAGATCGGAAAACAGGAACCTTCATAAAACATATACACTTATGGGGGCCGATAAGAAACTTTATAAAAGTGAAACTCCAGGAACATATGGTGGTAATAAAAAAACAAAAGTATATGGTCGAATGGATTGTCCTGCTGCCTTACGTGCCATCGCTAAGTGGGGGTATGTTAAAGATAGGGTATTTTTTGCGGATGAACAAACTGCAATAGAAGCTGGATTCAGACCTTGCGCCGCATGCCAGCGTGAGAAATATAAAATATGGAAAACGGTGTAGACTAACCATTAAAATGTACCTTTTAAGGGATAAAAAGCGCCGGGCACTAACCAGAAATTTGGACGGTTCCTGGCACGTCTTTCTTCTGATGTGCTAACGCTTTAGTGAGGTGGCGGCCTGACCCTTTTTTTAGTTTCGAAACTTTTTTGATATGGCTTTAAAATTTAAAAATCGTAAAATAATGAAGGTTAGAAGAAAGGAGAATTTAAAATGGATTTTAATAAAGAGGATAATCGTTTTTATAAACATGATGAGACCGGTAAGTTACTGGCTGAGGTCATATATGAACCTGATGGAGAACATCAAGTACTTTTAACGCATACCTTTGTAGATTCCAGCCTAAGGGGACAGGGAGTAGCGGAACAATTGGTGGACTGTGTAGTAGCTGAGATGAAAGCAGAAGGCAAAAAAATCGTCCCTGTTTGTTCGTTTGCAGTTGCTCTATTTAAAAGAAAACCCGATAAATATAAGAATGTCATTGCAAACTAAAAAGGGCGCTTAAGAAGGCAAATTGAACAAAATTAATGGGTGCCTGACACTATACAGGGGGTGTCAGGCACCCATTTCCTATGAAATTTACTATTATAGGTCCTGAATTCCTAGGACAGACCCCCAGTGTGCTAAAGTGTTAGCGCGGTGGGGATATGTTCCTTTTTTTTTATGATTGTTAATAGGGGAATGTTTTTTCTACTTTCTTAAACTTGTTTATTGCAATACAAGGCGTGGAAGTAAATGATTTTAGTCAAGTTTTAAGTACTTATTTAGGAACCTGAGTACACGGCGTGTATACTCATTTTTATTCAAGCGATACGAATGAATGTGCTCACAATCTTTCGTCAGCCACAATTCTTTATGGTTATGGGATGAAATCGATTGAAACAATTTTTCGCTCTCGGCATAAGGAATAGCTTTATCTGTCTTACTATGGATGATGAAGAAGGATTTTCCTTTCGTATTTTTCACATGATTGATCGGTGAAACTTCTGTGGGGTCAATTTTGAGGAGCTTGCGCATGGAATGATAAACAATCGGTGTAAATGGCCGTTTTGGTAGCTTGGTCCAATGTGAAAGATTTTCTTTTAGAAAAGGTCCTAAATCACAAAAGGGGCTGTCGGCAATGATAACGGAAACAGCAGGGTGTTCGCATCCAGCAATAAGCGCAGTAGCAGCTCCCATACTCCAGCCAAGGAGAGCAACTTTTTCCTGCTGTTTTTCCTGAATTGCATAATCAATCGCTGAATACAAATCATGTCTTTCAAAATATCCAATCCCCGTAGTTTTTCCCTTCGATTTCCCTGCATTGCGAAAATCAAACATTAGTACATTATAGCCCTGTTCTGAGAGAACTTTAACGAGTTGCAGTCCTTCAATCTTTTCCATGGAACGTTCATTCATGTAACCGTGTGCCGTGATGACTGTTTTCTTGCTTTTCTTTGAAACAGCTGGAATCCACCAGCCAGACAGTTTTACGTGATCTTTTCGGCTCAAAAATTCAATCTCTTCGAATGCAAGACCATATTCCCCTGGATTTTTTGTCGTCTTTGCCGGGAATGGATGGGTTAGATACAAACCGATTCCTAATGGGGCAAGAAAAAATAAAGCGGGTGCTGCCAAAAGCGGTTTCCACAGGGACTTACCTGATTTACTTGATTCCCCATTCTCACTCAACATGAATTCCTCCTTTCCATTTGAAGTCATCGGTACATTATCATATGTAAGTCAACACAAAAACGGAAAATTCTAAAGTCCCATTTTTTTTGAAAAGGATTTTACTAAAAGCGGACTCAGTAAGGGCAGCCGTGATTTATTTAAGGAATTTTTAGGGTCATTCCCCTGGTAAACTAAAGCTTTACCGTGTCGGGGAACCCCTTTTTCACGGATTGGCTATTTAATTTTTAAACAAAAAGCATCGTAATATGAGGTGCAATTTGATATGCATTTTACTTTACATTTTTATTTGTTAATTAACGTTTTGGGATAGGAAATGGAACCCGTTATATTAAATATAGATATAAGATACCGATAGCGCTGTGTGTCTAGCATTTTTCGACTACTTTACTCAAAAATTCCCAAAAATCACCCGAAATTGCAAAAAACGCCTTCAAAAATGATTTTTGAAGGCGTTTTTTGGCGTTTTGCTCTAAAAATCCCTTCAAAAATGAAAAATGGGGATTCGCTTTACCCCGCCAATCTCGATATCGTAGAAGTACCGAGACGCGGGCTTTTTTCATCTTGCCCTCGCAAAGGACAAAGTGATGAATAGTGTCATAAAATATTCAGATTCAATTGAAAAACATATGAACATTTTCTTCATTTAACTTTAAATAAGTAATGAAGAAATTTTTTTAAAAAGAAAGGACAGTGGTTGAAGATGGCAAAGTTTAGAATGGTACGAACTGATTTTTGGAAGAATCCAATTGTTTCAGATGAGATGACCCCGGAGGACAAGTATTTTTTACCTATATCTGCTTACAAATCCGCAAACTACTCAAATTGGAATCTACAAAAATACCAAAAAGCAAATGGCTTTTGATTTGGGCTATTCGATTGAGAGTGTTCATTCGTTAATGGAACGATTCATTACGCATCACAAGTTAATCCGTTACAATCCTGAAACGAGAGAGCTGGCGATGAAAAGCTGGGGGAAATACAACCTCGATAGAGGCGGGAAACCAATGATGGATTGTATTTATTCCGAGCTAAAGGATGTCGAGGATCTATCACTTATTCAATATGTTTCTGAAGCCATTCAAAAACAGGAAATTAGCAGCCTATTTGAATCTTTTTGTAAACCAGAAGAAATGATTTGCGGCAACGAAGTGAGCGGCCAAGAAGAAAAAAATACATATCTAGAACCTGAATGTGGAGAACATGACGATACGTTGACGCATCGTGATACGAAAGGGGGACAAAAAGAAGAAAATAAAAATAAAAAAGAAAATAAAAAACCACAACAAGAAGTTTTTAAACCAAATATAGAGGAAAAACCAGATTTCGAGAATCCTTTACAGCATAATCAAAAAGATTTGAAGGAAATTGTTGAGTTTTGGGACAACAATGGATTTGGATTTTCGAACGTGAATGCCAAACAACAGTTATTATCTTGGTTAGATGATTCAACCTTTTTACAGCCGAAAGAGGTGATTTTAAAAGCGATGAAAATTACCTAAGCCAATAACAAGCGAAGGCTGAGTTATGTGGTTGGGATTCTGAAAAACTGGGTAAATGACTCCTTACTGACCGTAGAAGAAATTGATTCCTTTTATGAGAGTCAAAATTGCGCACCAAAGCATAGGCAATCAACCGAACCATTTCCTGCTGGAAGAGCTATTCCAGGTGGATTTGTACTAGACCTTACGGCAGGTGAAGAGTGATGATTATTGCTGAAAAAGCGTTCTTAGGAAGCTTGATGAAGGCGGAGTACTTACTCAAGGATACCGTGATTCAACCTGAGCAACTGGAAAGCACACGGCATAAAGAAATAATGCGAAAAATGGTGGAGTTAACACGAGCTGGAAAGAATATCGATTTGATCACATTGTCAACCTTACCCGACCTTGAATCATTCGGGGGAATGTCTTACCTTGCTGAACTGTTATCGTATGCGGACCCTAAGAAGTTTGATGGAAAAGCTCATTCTTGATCTGTGGAAGGAACGGGAAAAGAAAAATATCTGAACTGTTTTGCCATGAATGATTGGGAGATAGCCAAAGTCATTACCGAATTGGATAAAATAAACCAAATGAAAATTAATGATCACACGCCCTTACACCAGGCGTTGGCAGATATCTATGAGGCACCCTGGGAAGATTCAATACGCCAGAAAAGTGCAAAAACAGGTATCAACCTGACCCACTCAAGTCAATTTTATGGAGGAAATCCCCAATTGAGGGTAACGGAAATATCAAAATCCCTCAAAACGATGGTGAAGGATTTTGATTGCCCTGTCCTTTGTTTAATTTAGGGAGGCAGACTATCGATGGAGTTTGAAGACGGGAACAAAAGTGATGCTTACGGTAGACTGTTTGCCTATGATTTCGTGGATGGGTATCCGTTAAGAAGCCACTGCTAAAAGAAGTATTTGCACGGGTGGAATATATTATGGATTCATCTTATAAGTATCTCAAACCATATCGAACGGGTGAAAATCTTGTAAAGAGGAGCAAACTGAAGATTTGGAGCACCTAGGACTATGTGATATTTAGGAGATTTAATGGGGGTGTGAATGATAGGGAAGGAAAAAATAGCGAAAGCTAGTTTCGTTTTTAATATGATTAATGAGGTAGCGGTTGTTTCTTGGGAGGAGTAATCCCAGATTTTGTCGAATTACAATATAAAAATAATATATATTGGAGACAAAAAGATGAAACATACTATTCTAGAACCTATTAAATTACCAAACATTTTGCGAGGAAGCAACATTCATCATAACGTCATCCCCACAGTTTGTAATTTAAAAAATATGCTGAACAAACTGATTTCAGTTCAAGGTGTTTACACCCAATTAAAACAATGAGAAAAGCGAAGTTATCAAGCGTATCAAATAGACAAAATTAAACTAGCAATCTTATTCGCATCCGATAATTAAACAACATATTCTTAGCGGAAGCCCAAATGAATTTGGAGCAAGCTGCATCGATATTTACTTAGTAGCCTATGTTGCCGAAACCTATGGACCTAGTAAAGCTGTTTTCGTTGATTACATAATGAAAAGCGGTATTTCAGAAAAATAAATTCCGCTCAAGCTATTTGGCAAGTGGGAAAGGGCGACGGTGTTTATCTTGAAATACTAAATAATGACGGAACAATTCGGGATTGGGACTTTTTTGCAAAATGGATAAATGGTAATCAGAAATGGGATAATGGCAATTCTTTAAAACATTTGAGTATTTCAGGTGATCATTGATGGGGAACGGGATAGATAATAGTTTAGAAAAAAGGGAACTTCACAAAGTATATACGCTAATGGGAGCCGATAGTGAACCCAATGAGAGTGAAACTTCAGGGACATAAAGTATGATTCTTTTTAGATTTTGGAAACATAACTAAATATGGTTAATGAAATTTTGTTAGGTAAGTGGGTGATTTAGTGTACTTTTTGAATGGCAGAAAAGCAGAGAAAATAGAGGCAGTCACTTTTGCTGATTTAAGAATGCAAGAAAGTGATATAGAAGAAATTCTAAGAAGCAGTATCGATATGATTTGTGATGATGAAGAATCAATGCTCATTGTGGGTCAGCAAGTCAAGAATGAAAAGAATGGTCGGAGCGACTTAACTGCAATTGATAATAATGGGAATATCGTCTTAATCGAAATTAAACGGGACCGAAAAGATATTGAAGGCAGGAAAGAGGCTTTTGAATTTCAGGCTATCCGTTACGCAGCAAGTTATGCCACCCTTGAGAGTACAGAGGATCTTGTGAAAAAAGTTTATGCACCCTATATCGAAAAATATCGAAGTGAATTTGAACTTGGCGTACTGACCTCTTATGAGCTCTTAATCCGAAAATTAAATGAATTTTTGAGGGTCAACAAGGCGGGAAAGAGTTTTAACAAAAAGCAAAAGATTGTTTTGGTAGCTTCAGATTTCGATGAACAGACACTTTCCGCAGTGTCCTGGCTAAATAGTAATCATGTGGATATGAGTTGTTATAAACTTACTCCATTTAAGGTCAATGATGAAATTTATTTACAGACGGAAAAAGTTTTACCCGTCACCAATTATGAAGATTACTATGTGAATCTTATGGATAAATCATTAGCTACAATAGTAAAAAGAAATAAAGGTGGTACCCGACGGACTCTACCTAAGATAGATTCAATGCTTGATTGGGGAGTGGTCAAAGAAGGAGATGTTATTGCAGTCAAGGATAGAGACAATGAAGGAATACTTCTAGCTAATGGAAACATTATGGTAAATGACAAAGAAAAATCTATGCAATCGTGGTTAAAGGAGATTTATGGATGGTCCAGTGTACAAACGTATGTTTTTGCAATCCATAAAGAAAGCGGTAAATCTCTATCGCAGATTAGAGAAGAATATATGACTCAACAGGCAATGGAAGCTTCTGATGATTTTTAAGTAAAGTTTTTGAATATACAAAGAAAAAATTATTCTTTATCAAAATCGACAGGTACCTGGAACTTGTCGATTTTATTTAAATTGGATAAACAAGAGGCAAAGTAAAACCCTTAATAAAGGAGACCTTGAAATCATCAATTAGTTATTTGGCCATGTACTGCTTCTCCATGTTAACCACTCCTAGTTTGGATTGTACGCCGCTTATCAAGAAAAACTGCTTTTGGTCCATCGCATTAGCCAATTGGTTCTCCTTATCGTGTTTTTTCAATCACATTCACCTAGAAAAACCCAGCAGAACCGTCCCCATTGTCCCTTCGATTAGGGCATCACTTTGTATGCTTCTAAAGTAAGACATAGCTATAAATTAAATAAATCCCAGCATAAGTCCAATAAGCAAAAATCCAATTCGTTAAGAAGTTGTAACATTTGCACCCTGGATGTCCTAATTCAGCACATCAGCTTGAGCGCCTAAGCCATGTGCCGAGGGACTTACTCCTTTAACTTAGGAGAAACAGATTAAGTAAAACTTCCCCAAGTACAAAACAAGCTATCACAGGAGATTTGCTTATGACAATTGGTTCAGCGTATAAGTAATCGAATGATTTAATGGACTTGAAAAGGAATCAGCCGAAATTCCTCTTATCGTTCCATAAAATACAGTGGATTGGCATGTCCAGTATTTTTTAGGTATTTAGTTGATAAATTATGAATTACAAGGCTAGTGTGTCAGTCTTCCTTTGAATTAAAACTTTAACTCACCGGGGGGCTGACCTCTTTTTTCTTTTTTCACATCTGGACTTTCCGTAAGTACAAACAATTTTTGGGTGCTTTTTTTTTGTAGTACTATATGAAGCTTGTTTTGTTTGTATAATAGTAGAAATTGGCATAATATTTAAAAAGGATGGGACGTACGATTGAGGGGGAATAACATGGGAAATGCACCTGAGTATTCTTTAGTTGTATATGCGGATTTTTCTTATATTCAAACTGAAATGGATAAATTATGCTTGTATATGAATAGCGGTGTAAAACTATTATTGTTCACAAATAGTGGGAAGGTAAAAGAAATTATCGAAATCCTGCAAAAGGAATATCAAAAAACCAAGCTGCTTTATATTTTTGTTAATGAGGGACTTGAGATACATAATCCAATCCAAGTGGTAGATGGAGTGAATCTGCAGCTGGCGGAAGAAATCTCTAAATACTTCCATGAATTTAATTTTGATCAATACAAGATTGAGCATGCTCCTTTAGCAGAAAACATAATGGTAAAAGCAGGTGCGGGGACTGGTAAAACCACTGTTATGATTGATCGGATTTTATTTTTGCTAATTAAAGAGAGACTGGACCCATCTGAAATTGTCATGATTACCTTTACAAGGGAAGCTTCTAGAAACATGTACCGAAAGCTGCGTCAGGAACTATTTTCACGATTCAATTTGACGGGGGCTAAGGAATATATTCAATGGATTGAAAAGCTTAATAATATGCGAATTCAAACAATCCATTCCTTTGCAAAAAGTTTATTAAGGGAAATCGGTTCTCTACGTGGATATGGCTTAAATGTGCGGCTGCGAAGCTTTACTATGGAAAAACGCCGCTGGATCGAGGAAGAATTAGATACATACTTTCAATCAGAGTTAGAAACCGTTCAAGGAAATATTGAAACCATCATCTCCCCATTAAAGATGTATGAATTAATCGATATCATCTATGATTTTTGGGAGAAGTTCGAACAAAAGGGCTTTACATCGAATGAGATATTGAATGCCAGTTTTGGTACTGCACCAAAGGGACATGAGAAAATGAATGAATTGCTTGAAACCGTCATCCGAAAAGTCGAGAAAAGGTTCACGAAAGCAAAAGTAACTGAAAATAGCTTATCATTAAGTGATTTATCTAGAGAAATGGACCAAATCCAGGAACAATACGGACAAGAAGCCTTTAAACATGTATCATCAAAAATTTCTTACCTATTTGTTGATGAGTTTCAGGATAGCGATGATATTCAAATTCGGTTGTTTGTGACCATTCAAGAAGCATTTTCGTCCAAGCTCTTTGTGGTAGGGGACATTAAACAGTCAATTTACCGGTTCCGTGGTGCGAATCATACTGCGTTTGAAGAAATCACAAAGCTGTTAAAACAAAGGAATGTATCAATTAATGATAAGGATTACTATCTTCAGAAAAACTATCGAACAGGAAAAACATTGCTGGATAAAATGGATTCTTATTTTTCATGGTGGGGACAAAAAAAATTTCTAGCCTATCAAACTGAGATGGAAAATTCTGATAAATTAATTGGAATGTTTGGGAGTGATGACGAAGATCCACTTACCATTGATAACAAAAAAGAAGAACAAAAAGAACAGATGAAAAGATATATCATACCTGAAATTCGCGCAGGCTTCAAAAGGGTAAAGGAAATGAATAGCGAAAAAGGACCATTTGATGAAAGAGAAAAATTTGCTGTCTTAACCAGGACAATAGAGGAAGCGCGTATCATTGAATCTTGGTGCAGGGAAGCAAAACTGTTAACGAAATTAGAGGTTGGTGGAAGTTTTTACCGCTCCAAACCTGTAAGGGACTTTCATTCTCTAATTTTAGGATTATTATATCCAAACGACGCAAAGTTTGTTTCTAATTTGGTTTATGGACCATATGGAAAAGCATCATTTACTCTGCAGGGCCTAATTTCCGAAAAAGGGTACTTATTGGAAAAAAATGATTATATAAAAGGTCAAACTAGTTTTGATTTTCTTAAGTATCAAAAACAATTAAAGGTGGTTCCAGTTTTGTCGGTCCTACGGAGGATTTTAGAGCAAAGAAAACCATCACAATGGATCTATTCACGGAGGTTAGATGAACTAAGAGAACTACAAGAAGCCAGTGAATATACCGAGGAACAATTAATACAGGGTGCATTTAAGCATGCACAGCAGTACGAACTGAATTTAGGGAAGTTGTTTGAAAAAATGCACCAATCATTTTCAGAGGAATTTGTTTCATTAGCTCAAATTGAAAAATGGCTCCAAGTGAACATCGCCACGAATCGAGATGAAGAAGAAGTCATCCATGATGTCGAGGATGTTTTGGATTATGTACACATCACCACTGTCCATCGTTCAAAAGGGCTTGAATACTATACTGTGCTCATTCCTTTTACAGAAAGAGTATTTACACCACCATTTAGTAAAATTATCTTTAATAAAGAAAAAGACAAAGTGGGATGGTTGATTCAAAAACAGAATGCCGGCATGAAAAGCAACAACTTTTATGATGAACTGTATAGACACGAAAATCTTGAGTCCATTCAAGAGGAAACAAGATTATTATACGTTGCCATGACTAGAGCAAAACAACGGCTAGTAATCCATCGTAATCGAAAGAATGATAATTATAATTGGACTTGGTCAAAACTTCTTTCAACTGATAGGGGAGAATAAGTCTTGAATCAGAAAGTTAGTGTGATTACCTATAATAACCCATATACCTTCCATATGCAGGGACCAGTTAGACAATATCAAACATCCTTGCAGCTATGTGCAACAACATCCTTAGCATCTGGCATGCAATCATTGTCACATGTATTTCCCTTTGTTGAAGCAATGAGAGTAATAGTTGATAAATTTTATCCTGGATGGAATAACTCACAGGTAAGGTTCCGCCAATATGCCAGCTTATCAGACAAGCTGCGTAATTTTACAAGTGACAATCCGGATGTTTTACAATCCTTTAAACGAAATAAGCTAAATCTACTTATCACAATGAGGAATTTATCGGAGATTTTTCTAACTCCAGAAATGCTAAAACCATATTGTCAAACAGAAGAGGAAAAACTATTTTGTGAAATATGGGAGGAGATGCTGCCAGAATTCTTCTATTATCTTGATAAGGCGAAAAACAACCTAGAATCCATAGAGAAAGTGAATCAAATTTTGGATGAATTTAACTCTAACAGAGATAAATCTTCCATATTATTACATGGATTTTACTTTATTACCCCTGTACAGCATTATATTTTTACAAAATGGAAGGACCTCGGTATCCAATTAGTATTTTTAAACCTGTATGATGATGATAATCCAAGCCTTTTTGGCTTTCTTGAGGAAAACTTTTCATCTGAACATGGGTGGACGAATCGTGAAAACTGGACAATTACCCGGGATGATGCTGGATTACTAGGGAAACAGTTTGCGAACATGCTCGAAGGAAAGAGTCTTAATCCTCTACATACGGATATGAAGGAAATCCCTTATAATTACGTAATTGATTTTGTTAAAGATATAAAAGATGAAACAGTTTACCTTTCACCGAATGATGAAGAACTTAACACGCGTCTCCGGGATTTTTATCCGGAAGCATTTGTGAAGGAACGGCACTTTTTGTCTTACCCCTTGGGCCAGTATTTATTACATCTTCATTCCATTTGGAAGGAAGATGAGGGTGAATATGTCCTGACAGAAGGAATTATTCGGGAATGCTTCGCTTCAGGCTGGCTGGGGGACGAAGAAGGAAATGCGAGAGATTTAACACATCAATTAGAGAAAATCCTCCCGTATTTTTCCGATTGTCGTGTAGATAAGGATTGGTATAACCGCCTCAATAAACTGATGCTGTCAAAGCAATCCATTTCAAAATCTTTAAGGAAATACAATATTTCGAGAGATGATCATTTTAAAGCTGTACGGGTAAATCCTGGTTTACGTTTTTCCTTTTTTTCTGTTCCGTTTCATGACCTTAAAAGGATAAAGGCATATTTTGTAAAGCTAATAAAGGATGCTAGAAACCTTTTGGATATGAAGCATGAACGAATAACTATAAAGGGGCATTTTGATAAAATTCAACAATTACTGGAAGATGCGCATTTAAATCGTGAGCGGTTAAGTGATGAAGAAAGGGCCTTAGTCCAAAGCTTGAAAGAATCATTGACAAACCCAGTAAACGATCAATCGGATTACCATATATCCGATTTGGCGGATGCCATCATTGTGTTTTTAAAAAATGGTCTAGAAAAGAATGATATCGAAATTGACGAAGAAAATCCAGAATTGATTAATTTTAAAATCCATCGCTTTGAAAAAGTGGATGGTTTGATTTATTTGGAAAAACAACCTCCTCTTCATTTTTGCGGGATGGATGAACGGCATTTTCCTGTTGTCGCTGCCCCAATGCCGTGGCCGATTTCTAAGGAGCTGCTTTTTAAATTAAATAATTCAGCGGCAAATATGTACCTGTTTCGAGAAAAGTACCGTCTTTCATTTTCAAAGTATTTGTTTTATTTGACATTATGTTATAAAGGTTCCATTACGTTCTCATGGATCCGTCATTTCAATGATGAAGAGAACCTCGATAAATCAATCTATATCGAAATCATGAAGCTAAGTAGAAACAATGACCTTGGGAAAAATCAGTTTGATTATGAACCAAGTCTAACAGTTGAAAGCGATATAGAAGAAACAATGGCCATTTTGGAGACCTTGCCTAAGGAAGAATTTGTAGAGATGCGACTTTGCCCTAGAAGATTTTACTATAGTACCGTTTCTGATTTATTTTCATCCTTTTCATCACCGTTCCATGAACAATTTTTGATTGGGAATATGGTGAAAATTTACGGAGCTCTTGGTACAGGGAAGGAAGAAATTATCGATTTATTACAAAACCTTTTCCCATTTATGAGTCATATTCGCATGCGTGCAATAGTCGATAATAATCTAAATGAAAATCTAATTAAATCAACTCTTCGTTTTGGTTTAAGAAGGCATACTAGCTATGACGATATTACCTATCCTTTAAGCAGTACATCCTTTCAATTTCTCACCCATCGCGGGGCTTTTGAAAGTGAACATTGGAAACGTTCGTTTGATATGATGCGGCAAAGAGCGGGGCGAAGAGAACTTCTTTCGTCAATCTCTGCTAGTCATGTGCCTTTATTAAAAGCCACCCCTTCCGTTTTTTGCAAGCTTTGTCCGCATAATTCTTACTGTGAGGATGCGTATTACCCAGTAGATATAAAAGGGAAAGGGTTTGATGATCGAGATGAAGCCGGAACTGGAACTACATTATAAAAAGTCAGAACAAGCGTTTCAGCTTTTAGAACGTGCATGGACAGGCTTTAGCGAAGAAGATAATCTTGTTGAAAAAACATCGCGATTTTTAAAAAATATTGAATTAAGCAACGAACAGGAAGTAGTGGCGAAAAATAGTTCAACAGATTTATTAATAAAAGGTGTAGCGGGTAGCGGGAAAAGTATTACACTGTTGTCACGAATGATGCAAAAATTGGCAGAGGAATTTGAAAAAAGATTCTTATTTGTATCGTTTAACTTTGAGCTTGTCAGAGATGCTGAAAAACGGTTTAAAGAGTCGGAATTTTATCATGAACTACAAGAGCAGCACCATACCGTCCATTTTTACACCTTTCATGAATTAGCCTACCACCTTCTAACGTCGATTGGTGTTAATGTTTCAAAGTTTAGAACCTCTCATAAAAAACTGAGTAAAGAAGAAGATAATATATTGGCCAAAATGTTTCTCCTTATCATGATGCTGGATTCGGAAGAATTCAAGGACTATCCTCCCATCCATACGATAAAGAAGACGGAAAATACCAATTTCCTGTTTGAAGAATTTTCTTGGATGAAAGGAAATGGCTTTATTTCAAAGGAAGATTACCTCGAGTGTGAAAGGGTGGGAAGAGGAAAACTCCCGAATATCTCAAAAAAGCAGCGAGAAACGATTTTTCGCCTATTTGAGGAATACCGTAAAATCCAACATCAAGATTTTAGGAATCGAATTGACCGCGAGGATTATGCGCTTTTATTGATTGAAAATTTACATCGTTTTATTGGGACTCAAAAATATGACCATATTTTTGTGGATGAGATGCAGGATTTACAGCCAATGCAATTAAAGGTTCTTGTATTTCTTAATAAAGGTTCATTAACTCTAAGCGGGGATGAGAGACAGCGTATCTTTAAAGCGAGCCCGTTTTCTTATCGATCGCTTGGAATAAATGTCCAAGGAAGCAGTGTTATTTTAAAAACGAATCATCGGTCAACGTATCAAATCATGAAACTGGCAAATTCACTCCAATTTGAACGAACTGCAGAAGACTCAAGATATGATAATGAAAGATATTTTCCAAGGCAGGGTCAGCCGCCAGTGATTAAAGGTTTTAAAAGTGTGGAAAAAATTCTGGGTGAGATAATCAAGACCATTCAAAATCGATATGCAGAACATCCAAGTCGCACTTTTGTCATTATTCATCGCTTTAATAAAGAACAGGAAATCAAAAATGTTTATACCTATTTAGGGCGGGGTTTTAAGGTGAGGAGGCAGACTAGTGAGACCACCCCGGGCTCTCAATCAGGTCCAAAGGTATATTTACTAGAAGCAAAAGAAACCAAGGGACTTGAGTTTGATTATGTGTTTATTCTCAATTTTAATAACAAAACGTATCCACATATCGATGAAATTGAAGCCTTATACAAAAGGCGTCAGCATAAATTGCAGAACATAGATGAAGATTTTAAGGTACTTGAAGACAAAGAAAAACGGATACTTTACGTTTCCTTAACTAGGGCAAAGCAGGAGGTTTATTTATTTTATCCATATAAAACGGATCCAGAGAATGCAATTTCTCCATTTGTTCTTGATTTTAATCGAAAAGATTATTTAACCAAATCATTAAATTAGTATTTGGAATATTAAATTCAATTATTAATTTTATGGTAATGGTCATCTGACATCAATAACAACCTGGTTACAACCTTCGTAACTGGGTTGTTAAATAGTAAGCAATGAAAGAGGAGGGAATAAGAAAAAATATGAAAATATGGAGCCCCTCTATTTCTTTTTTTGATATTGCATTTTTAACCAAATTGTTAAAATCCTTTTGTTGAGCGTAAGGTTTATTTCGATAAATCACAAAGTGGAAATTGAGCAAATTCTTTCAAGGTATTTTTGTATAATATAATAGATGATGCTATCCTTTGGGAAAGGGCACTGATAATAGTTGGGACAAAATTTGATTCTGGACCAAAACCTCCATATTTATCTGCAAAATTACATGCTCCTAAAACTATAGTTATATTGAAATGGAATATGGAAATTGATGAAAAGTTTACACCAAAGTTTAAATAACAGATAATTACAATATACCCAAAATCTCTTACTAAAAATATCCTCTATTAAAGGTAGTGATGAAATATTTGCTCCTTTCCTTATAAGTTTTTGAAAATAAAACTTACTTCTTCCTTGCGTGTTCTTTAAAAGAGGTTACTATATTATAAGAACTTTTTCTTATAGGGTTTAGGAAATACCATTTTTCTGGTATAATTGCCACGATGTAAAACAGTCAAAACTACCTATTTGTTTAATTAATATAACTTTTGTATAAAAGATTATAGAAAAGAGGAACTAGCGTTGAATCATTCATAGGTAAAGCCGGAGACTAAAGTCATTCACTTGTTAAAGTCTTCGAGAAATATAGAGAATATTATCAGGGGATTAAAAAAGTTGAATATCAGGTGACATGGCATCCTCGTGCTCGTGAAGAGCAGATGCCTATTTTTGTTGCATTTCTTTATAATCTTATCCTTGGTTTAGGTACCTTACCCTCTAAATCGGAATTTATAATGAATTACATGGAAGCTTACTATAAAGATATTAAAAATGAATATTTTTTATATTATGCTTTTGTGGATAGAGTAAGTAAGGCCTATGATTCACTTGTTCGGAATATGCATTTTTATTTCAAACTTGCTGAAAGCCAAAAATTTAGCGATGTACTTTTGTCATATGCATTTGATATTGAAGCAAAGCAGTATATAAAATACACCCGACAAAAAATAATTTGTCGGGTCATTACTTTTTTATGAATGACATTGTCGGTTTTCAATTTAAATAAAAAAATATGATATTTCGATCTTGATCTTTTCAACAAAATGTTGTATAATAGAGAACAGGGAAAGGGTGTTCGTATATGCAAAATTCTAAAATTAAAGTTATCGAATTATTTGCTGGTGTCGGTGGCTTCCGTTTAGGGCTCGAAAAAGCGGACCCCGAATTATTTGAAGTGGTTTGGGGTAATCAGTGGGAGCCTTCTCGTAAAGCACAAGACGCATTCGAATGTTATAAACAAAATTTTAATACTGGGATACATTCAAATGAAGATATAACTACAGTTTCAAATGAAACTTTTGTTGATTTAGAGCCAAATTTAATTGTTGGTGGTTTTCCGTGCCAAGACTATTCTGTTGCACGTACTCTTTCTGGAGAAAAAGGCATCCAAGGTAAAAAGGGAGTTTTATTTTGGGAAATTAAACGGGTAATTGAGAATACACAACCTAAATATGTACTTTTAGAAAATGTGGATCGTCTTTTAAAATCTCCATCATCACGACGTGGTAGAGACTTTGCAGTTATGTTAGCGACATTTAGAGATTTAGATTATACGGTAGAGTGGCGGGTTATAAATGCAGCCGATTATGGATTTGCTCAGAGAAGAAGACGCGTATTTATCTTTGCATACAAAAATGGAATTGCTTTTGAACATGCACAAAATAATTATTCTGAAAATCAGATAGTTTTTAAAGAAGGCTTCTTTGCTAAACCGTTTCAAGTTGAAAATGAACCTTATAGAAATAGAATAACTACTGTTACCTTGCCAACTGACATTGTATCACTATCTGATAATTTCTCATTTGGCTTCCATACTGCAGGATATATGAAGAACGGAATAGTTTTCACTACTCAAGTTATTCCAATAGAAGAAAAACCAACAACTTTGCGTGATATTCTTATTGATGAATCTGAAGTAGATGAAAAATTTTATTTATCTGACTCAATTATTCAAAAGTTTGAATTTCTGCGAGGTCCAAAGAAAATCGAGAGAAAAACTGCAGATGGACATGTCTATCAATTTTCTGAAGGTGGGATGTCTCCTACAGATGATTTGGACAAGCCAGGAAGAACCATGTTAACAAGTGAAGGATCAACAAACCGAAGCACTCATATTATTGAGGTAAATGGCCGAAAACGATTCCTGACTCCTTTAGAATGTGAACGGCTTAATGGATTTGAGGATAATTGGACAAGTAATATGTCAGACCGTATGAGATATTTTTGCATGGGTAATGCATTGGTCGTGGGATTAATAGAGCGCATGGGAAAAAGAATTGAAGAAATTGAAAAAGTAAATATCCAAACTGATGTTCAATTAGAACTATCTTTACAAAGCTGATACCTTGAGTAACAGCTTTTTTCTTTATATGTTAAAATACAAATATGTTAGTAATTGAGATCTCTGTAGGGGGTACATCGATGATATATGAAACGGAAGAGGCGCTTCTATATAAAGCAAAAGAAGCAGAAGGCAAAACTTTTGGTGAGATTGATCAAACTGGAAGAATTGCTAATCCTAAATCTAAAGGACAACTCGGACAAATAATCGAAGAGAGCTTTTTTGGATATGAAGTAAATTCTAAGTCAGAGGCCGATTTTGCGGATTTAGGCATTGAATTAAAGGTTACTCCTCTTAAACAGAATAAAAATAATTCCATTTCTGCTAAAGAAAGATTGGTCTTAAATATCATCAACTACCATAAGGAAGTTCACAATACATTTGAAACCTCTAGTTTTTGGACAAAGAATCAAACAATTTTACTGATGTTTTATCAATGGATTCCTGAGGTTCACCGTTCTGAGTACCAAGTGCTTAAAAGCCATCTTTTAACTTTTAATGAAGAAGATTTACATATTATTAAGAAAGATTGGGAATTCATAGTAAATAAAATTAAATTGGGGAAAGCTCATGAACTTTCTGAAGCTGATACTATTTATTTAGGTGCATGCACGAAAGGAAAAAACAAAGATTCATTAAGAACCCAACCATTTAGCCCCATCCTCGCAATGCAAAGGGCGTATAGCTTAAAAGCTAGTTATATAACTGGCGTTGCAAGAAAAGTATTTACAAATAAAGATATGGTCTCGATTACTACTAAGCAAGAATTAAAAAGTAAAACCCTCGAAGAAATACTTCACGATAGGTTCCTTCCTTATATAGGAAAACCTCTTACACAAATCGCAAATAAAAACGGGATTAAAATTAATAAATCAAAAAGTTTTGTTGCCGATTTTGTCAGTGCA
Source organism: Neobacillus soli NBRC 102451 (assembly GCF_001591665.1). Taxonomy (GTDB): domain Bacteria; phylum Bacillota; class Bacilli; order Bacillales; family Cytobacillaceae; genus Neobacillus; species Neobacillus soli. Next base: position 46,531 of record NZ_BCVI01000048.1, read on the forward strand.
TTATTAGGGATAAAAGGAACAAAACTGGATGACATTGAGGAATTCTCAAAGGCAAACATTCAATTTAAAACAATCCGGCTTGAACCAAATGGAAAACCTAGAGAACATATGTCATTTAAAAATGTAAATTTTATGGAATGGATTAATGAAGAGTGGAGTGAGAGTTGGCTAAAGAATTATTTTGAACAAACAAAATTTCTATTTGTTATTTTTGAATTTAGAGAAACAGAAAAGGAAATTAAAAATCGTGAATTATTTTTTAAAGGCATAAAACTATGGAATTTGCCAATTTCGGAAATTCAAGGACGATTAAAAGACTTCTATTATAACCTTCAACAGCAACTGGCTTCAGGTGTTCACATTGAAATTGTATCCAAAGGAAATAAGAATGTGGCAAAGAATAATCTGCCTTCTCCGAGGACTAATGGACTTTGTCATATTCGTCCTAAAGGGAAAAATGGACAAGATAAAACCCTTTTACCGGATGGACAAATGATTGCCAAACAAGCATTTTGGCTGGATAAAGAATATATTGCATCAGTAATTGATTAAGAGGTGATGAATTAATGGCTGGCTATATTTTTACTCTTGATAATATTAACTCATTAAATGAACTAATATTAAACCAAGTTTATAGTACAAACTTAAATATTCCTCTGTCTAATAAATGGTTAATACATCATGAGGGTACCTTCACTGATTATCTATCTATGACAGAGGGAGATAATGTTTACTTTTTTATTAAAAGAAAAATTTACGGAGTTGGTAGACTTATAAATATCAATGGAGACTGTAAGCATTTAAATTTCCCGTGCGCTGATATTCCAATTACAGAAGACTTTTTAAACCTAAAAGACAAAATGATTCTGAATAAATCGACATTTAATCTTGGAAATCGTTTTCTTTGCACATTTGAAAGTGCTCCACACTTTTTTAAAAATGGAATTGATATGGATGATGTACTAGCTTCGAATCCAGAAGCATTTAAAATGTTACGGGTACTATGGAAATTATCATTTATTAAAATAGATGATGTTGAAAATAAAGCATTATATGATATTATTCTCAAAACTAATGAAAATGAAATAGCGAAACCAAAACATATTTTTATATCTTCAGAAAGCTTACATACTAGAATGAAGAGTATAATAAATCAAAGTTACAAAGTGAATGCCAAAAATATTTTAAGCTTGGCCTCTGAAGGAACAAAAATCAGACATGAAATGGCTATCGAAGCTGGAGTAGTAGATTATATAAAAAATACCTCTGATGGAGTTTTCGGAAAATGGGATTATTTATCACATCAAGTGGTAGCTTCACCTTTTAAACCCGTAGATTACATGGATAAAATGGATGTTTTCGGTTATCGATTTATACCGTCGTACTCAACGATTTCCAAATATCTGACAATTGAAATAAAAAAAGATGTTGCTGATACAGAAGTAATTAATCAACTTATGAAGTACGTTGACTGGATTAATCAAGAGTATAGTTATGGTGACTACTCGATGATTGAAGCATTTATAGTTGCTTAAGATTTCCCGGATGATGTTGTTAGGTTAAAAGAAGAGGTTGGAAAACGCACTTTTGTTAAAGGTCGTCGTCCGGCAGTTACAATGTATTGGTCAAATTTAAGATTAATAAAATATGTTTATAATGAACAGGAGAAAAATCTTGAATTTATTGAAGTGGGAATAAATTATGATGAAGTTTCCAAAAATTAAAGCAATTTAATAATTACCATCAATGTTGCACGCACGTTGTTGATAACTGGTATATCGTTATAAGTCTTGTTTTGAGTCGATTCCATGGGGACGGTGCCGATGGCTAGGACTATCCTCACTAAAACCATGGGAACCGCCCCTGTGGCATCTCTGCCCTAGCTTTTTACGAACTCCAAGGAAGAGGTAACATTATGGAGAATGTTGAGGCTTAATTTAACCAAATAAAATCCTTGTATAATTAATATTGGAATCGAGGATTTTTATTTTGCGTTATAAATAAATGGAATATTTAATTTGCAGTTTTAAATATGTTATACCAATATTACGGTGGATAGAATCTCATTGAAGATATCTACTATTGTAAATTGTTGGGTGTTATAATGTGTTGTAAATAATATAATTACTTATGGTAGAAATGTATTTAAAAATATTAACAGATAAAGAAATGGACTGAGTATTGTTATGTCATAAGACTATTTCAATACCAAAATTTAGATTGTCTCTTGGGGGATTGAAATGAAAACATATTGGAACTTTCCGGCTGCAACAGGTGGAATGATTAATTCAATTAATAATGCTGGGCTGGAAACTTTTAGAGGTAATGCTTTGGATTCTCTAACAAGAGAAATTTGTCAAAATTCTTTAGACGCAGTGAAGGATAAGGATAAACCGGTAGTTGTTGAGTTTAAAAGTTTTACAACACCCATAAGTATATTTCCAAATAAAGATGAGTTAGTTGGGGTTTTTGAACGTTGTAAACAAACCTGGGATGGACACAATAAAAAAAGTGAAGAGTTTATAAGAAATGCATTAACTATCCTTGAAAGTCCTGAGGTAAATTTTTTAAGAATTAGTGATTTTAATACAAGGGGTTTGGAAGGGGCAAAAGAAGGGGGACTTGGCTCGCCATGGTCTTCATTAGTAAAAGAAGCTGGTTCATCGAATAAAGAAGAAAGTTCAGGTGGGAGTTTTGGAATAGGAAAATCTGCACCATTCTTAAATTCTAGTTTAAGAACCTTATTTTATTCTTCCTTTGATATAGAGGGTTATCAATCACATATTGGTGTAGCTAATATTATGTCATTTAAGAAGGACGAAAACCAAATTACATTAGGTAATGGCTATTATACATATAATACAATTTCATCAGCAATCCCTAGGTTATTGCATCTAGATGATGAGTTTCATAGAGAGGAAACCGGAACAGATATCTACGTTTCAGCTTTTGAACCAAAAGATGATTGGCTAGAAGAGGTGAAGAAATCAGTTCTATTTAACTTTTTTATTACAATCTTTAAAGGAAATTTGGTCGTAAAAGTAAACGATTTTGAAATCAATAATCATAATATTGAACAGATGATTTATGAGCTGAATGACAATGAAGAAAATCGCATATTGAAGAATTATTTTAATCTCTTAGTTTCAAATAAAACAATCAAAGTCCCATATCCAGCTATGAAATATTCAAAGGAAATTTCCTTTGAAGAGGGTGAAGCGGAATTATTTTTGCTTAACGGTGAAGATCTAAATAGAAGAGTTTTAATGACGAGAAAAACAGGGATGCGTATTTTTGAACAAAAGAATATCAGTGGCAGCATTTCGTTTACGGGATTACTGATGATTACAGGAACAGACATGAACAATATTTTTAAACAAATGGAGAATCCTGCTCATACAGAATGGGCCCCAGAACGATATGAGAAAGATCCAAAGGTAGCCAAAAAAATATATGCTGATTTAAGGAAATTCATTCGAGACACAGTGAAAAATACATTTCAGGAACAAATAACAGATGAAATGGATGCTGTTGGCTTAAGTGACTTTTTACCCAATAAGGATTTAAGTTCGGCTTCTTCTACAAGTAAGTCCGAGTCGCTAAGTTCAACGATAAAAGCTATTATTACAAAACAAAAGGAACCTGATTCCCCTAAACCTACTAAGAAGAATAAAGGTAACGAATCGGAAGATTTTGAACAGCAATTAACTGGTGAATTTGGGATTACCCCTGAAGGTGATAAAAGTGGAAATGGAACAGGGGAACATGGAAGTAGTGAAGGAACCGATGGAGCGGGTGCGACAAATTCGGGCGGAGATAAAGAATTGGATGAACTTCAGTCAGGAGAAAGGCAAAATCGTAAGGAACGAAAGCCCAGTACAAAGCCGGTCCAGATGAAACAGCGATATGTATGTATGGATAAAAATAATGGAAAATATAAATTTAATATCATTCCTGAAAAAACTTTATCTAGTGCACGCTTAGTTTTTAAAGTGGTGGGTGAGCAAAGTGATTATGACTTGCCAATTAGAAGTGCTGCTACAAATGATTTGAATGTCACAGTTGAGAAATGGAGATCAAACACAGTAGAGCTCAATTCACTTAAGAAAAATAAGAGCTTTACCGTTAATGTTGATATTGATTACAGCGATTATTGTGTATTGGAGGTGGAACTATATGAAAATTAACTCATCCTATCCATATCCAGTTCTATATATGAATAATGACGATTACATAGAATCTAGTTTCCATACGAATATTCATGTATATGAATCGTTTGGGGAAGTAAAAGTTCGTGCCGATTTTACATTGGAGAATAGTGGTTTAACTAGTTTAATTGAGAGTGATTTAGCTGTGTATCTAATTCATATTGAATGTCCTCAGACTAGTTTCCGAAAGACTTTCCAAACCAATAAAAAAAGTTATGATATTACCATCCCTACGAACCATTTGCGTGGGAAAATTGCCATTCATTCATTTATTCTGGCAAAAGAAAAAATAGAAACCTATCAAAATGACCTGTTAAACGAGTGGTTTAAAGATGTACCTATTTCGTTTGAAAAGGGAAATTTCCTAGCAATTGGGGATGCAATAGAAACTAATTTATTTGAAGACAATATGGAATTATTGGATTTACCTTCTATAGCAAAGGTAACGAAATCACTTAAAAATGAATTCATGGAAGTTGATATCCATACCAATATTATTACGATTTCTCTTCCAGAATATGAATATAGCCAGTACGCAACCAATGCTAATTCAAGATTAAAAAATACCATTATATCAACAGTAATCGTCCCTGGTTTGGTATTTGTATTCTCTAAAATTAATGAAAATAGGGAAGACCTTAAAGAATATACTTGGTTTCAGGTGTTGGAAAAAATCTTTGTGGAAAATCATGTTCGAATTGAAGATGTGGGAACAGATTCACTTTCAGCACTAAAAGCTGCACAAATGGTACTAAGAAAGCCACTAAAAACTAGTTTTGAAGAAATTGAGAAACTCAATAAACTGGAGGATTAAAGTTGAAATTAAAATTCATTTCGGATGAAACATTAATGGATTTAAGAACGAACTTCGATGCGTATAAAGATCATTATTATTCCTTAGATACCAACTGGTTTGATCACTATTTTAATGAAGAGGGAAAAGTGATTGAATCAAAGATTGAGTTTGAAATGCCCTTGTTAAACATTAATGAGGACTACGCTCAAAGCGATAAGGAAAATGTAAAAATTATCTATGATTCACTGAACCATCTAACTATTTCGCAAGCAACACAGGAAAGACTATGGTCAGGGTTGGCCCATTTACAATTTAGGGATTTTTCCTACTATCGGTTGAAAAATGAATTACAAAAGAAAAACGATACTCGGCTCAATACCGCGCTGTTTTTTAAAAATGGTAATAAACGATCACTTTTTGTCCATATACTAGCGCGATTATGGTGGGTAGGATATATGACATATGACGATTCCAATAGGAGCAATCCATACTGGTTAACGGATTTTTTCTGTGAAAAGGATTTTTCCGCAAGATGTGTTGTATTTTTTTCTAGTAACTTTACTTCTAATCAGAATATCACTAAGGGGATCTTGAAATCGTTAATTAAACTTCAGAACATTGGAGTTTCAATTAAACGAGATCATTTTGTCCAGGCTAATAAATATTTAAATGTTGTTGGTGGAGCACTTATTTTGGATATGCTTACGACTGAAGAAATTGAGGAAATGGTTGATAAATACCTGTACAAATATTTTGGCTTAAAGACTCACGGACAAAAGGATGAGGTAACATTATCATCATAATTATTGTAAATCACTATGAAAGAGCTACTCATGATTATGTAGCTCTTTGGTGGTTTATGCTGATTATTTAGGACGACGGAAAAGGACTTCCAGACTTTAAAGCTTAAAACTTCCAAAATGTACATAGTGCTTTTCCGTTATGTATCTGTCAAAGATGGATATCTCTTTATCCCTAATATCGACACGTATTTCCTGCAGAACATCTGAATAGCCTTCAAAATAGTAGGAGTCCCCGCTACAATAATCATAGGTAATATTAGTAAAGCCGTTTTCCTTTAAAAAAGTGGTCATTTTTTTGACCATTTCTTTCTCCACTCTTTTCAAATTCATTCTCCGGTGTTTCTTTGTTACTTAAATAAGTAATAAACGGCTTTCCACTTTCTAATGGGTATATCCATACCTCATCAAATCCGCTGCCATTTACAAAAGGATATTTTATTTTTAGCAAATCGAGTGCAAGTTCCTCTGTTTCTGCTGTGATAAAACCCAAGACTTGAAAGTTTTCATACTCTTCTTCATTAGGCGCTATAGTAACTCCATCGGGGCAAATAATGATCCACTCCTTCATATTCTATACTCCCTGTTCTATTCAAAATTTTTTGGTTTTGAATGTTCTCAATATGGTTTGGATCATCATTGACCATTTTCTTCATTCATAGTCAAGGTTTGGTGAAGAAACGTTTTATAATTTGGCGCCAATTGTAGGATAGGAAATTGATAATTTTCACAATTTGTATTTCCATTGGTTATAATAAGGTTATAAATATTTTGGAGGTACCACAAAATGCCTATTTACAACAAACTCGTTCGTGATCGGATTCCAGAAATTATTGAATCAGGTGGTAAAACTTGTTCTACCGCAATTCTAAATAATGAAGAATACATAAAAGAACTAAAAAACAAGAGTTTTGAAGAACTTGAAGAGTATGTTAATGCCGATAATGATAAGGATGCAATTGAAGAGTTAGCAGATTTACTAGAAATTATCCACGCCCTTGCAGAATGTCATGGTGCATCAATTGAAAAAGTCGAAGAAGTTCGACAAAAGAAGGCTGCAAAGCGGGGGGCCTTTAAGGTAAAGATATTTTTAATTGAGGTTGAAGATGAGTAAGGTCCAGCTAATAATAAGGGATCTAGGGAATCATTTAATAGACAAGCTAGAAGAAGCTTCGACCATATGTATTCTTACGTCTTTTATAATGAATTCTGGAGTACATTTTTTAAAAGAGGGCCTAAAAAGAGCCGCAGAAAATGGAGCGGACATTAAGATTTGCACCGGTGATTATCTATATATAACACAGCCCGATGCTCTTGATGAAATGCTTTCAATTGATAGCCGAATTAAAACCCGAATTTGGAAAAGTAATGGTGTATCGTTCCATCCAAAAGCCTATATGTTTCAATCAAGTGAGCATGACTTCTTGTTTGTTGGTTCTTCTAATCTATCGAAGTCAGCACTTAATCATGGCGTTGAATGGAATTTATCAGTAAGTGATGAGCAGGAAGTCTTTGATGAAGCGCAATCAGAATTTCTGAAACTTTTTTATGCTGAACAAACAGTACCATTAAATAAGGAAACCTTAGAGGAATATAGAGTTAATTTTAATAAATATCAACAAAAATATCCGAATCTGACTCAAAAGTTGACGGAACTTGAAGAATTAGATTTAATGCTCCCTTCGAATAAAGAGATTCCAGACCAGCCTGAAATAATCATTGAACCTCCTGTACAATATGGGGAAATACAGCCGCGTTTTGCTCAAATTGAGGCTCTTGAGGAGTTAAACAATACTCTGGAAGAACAGTATAATAAGGCACTTGTTGTCATGGCGACTGGATTAGGAAAGACCTACTTGGCTGCATTTTTTTCGGAAAACTTTAAAAAAATCCTGTTTATTGCTCATCGTGAAGAGATTCTCAACCAAGCTAAAGATTCCTTTACGAAAATTATGCCGGAAAAACGGTATGGTATATATAACGGTAAGGCAAAAGAGACACATGCTGATGCTATTTTTGCTTCAATATATACTCTTAGTATGAAAGCTCATCTTGAGCAATTTCAACCGGATGAATTTGATTTAATCATTGTTGATGAATTTCATCATGCCGCGGCTGACTCCTATAAAAGGGCTATAGATTATTTTCAACCCAAGTTTTTATTAGGGATAACAGCGACACCTGAAAGAAATGATAACAAGGATGTTTATGCTATATGTGATGGTAACGTTGCATTCCGACTCGATTTTCTTGAAGCGATTCAAAGAAGGTGGTTATCTCCATTTAACTATTTTGGCGTGTATGATGATACGGACTATAGCCAGATTACTTGGTTGGGTAACCGTTATGATGAAGAAGAATTGCTTCGGGCGCAACTAAGAGATGAATTGGCCCAAAAGATCCTTTCGACATGGGAACAGAAAAAACAGACAAGAAAGATTGGGTTCTGTTCATCTATTAAACAAGCTAACTTTCTATCAAACTATTTTAATGGGAAGGGCTATCGAACGGTTAGCCTTCATTCACAGCAAAAGGGTGTCGGTAGAAAGGAAGCAATTTCTCAGCTTTCAAAGGGAGAAATGGATATCATCTTTACAGTTGACCTGTTTAACGAGGGTGTGGATATTCCAGCGGTCGATACATTGCTGTTTGTTCGCCCGACTGAATCATTAACTGTGTTTACTCAACAAATTGGTCGAGGTCTCCGTTTACACCCAGGTAAAGAGGCATGTGTAATTATTGATTTAATCGGAAATTATCGGAATGCTGATGTTAAGCTTAGTTTATTTGATACACAGCCACAGGATGGGAAAATTAGAAATATTCATCCTAGTGTACCGGACTTTTGTGAAATTGATTTAGATGTAAATGTTATTAATCTTCTGGAAGAAATGGGAAGAAAGAGACAGCCCTGGAGAGAGAAACTATTTAATGACTATATGGATCTTAAGCGAGAGCTTGGTAGAAGACCCACGTATTTGGAATTGCATTTAAAGGGTGCTTCCGATTCCCCTCATTATAAACAGGAATTTAAATCATATATTGGGTTTTTAAATTGGGCAAACGAATTATCCGAAGATGAAATTGATGTTTTATCCCGGGGGGGAAATTGGCTAATCGAAGCAGAAAGAACTGGGATGACGAAAAGTTACAAGATGGTAGTCTTATTGGCAATGCTGGATCGTGGAAAATGGCACTGGTATAAACCCATTACACCAAGAGAAACAGCTCCATTTTTTCATCAGTTCTTTATGGAAAAAGAGCACCGCAAAAGAATCGACTTTTCCGATAAAGGTGCGCGGAAGTTTTGGGAATATGATGAAAAGGGTGTTAGTAAATTAATCGCTAACATCCCGATGACGAAATGGAGCGGTAGTTCCAAAGAGTTAATTTCATTTTAACAGGATCAATTTACAATCAATTTTGATGTTGCAAAGGAAGATGAGGCTGTCCTTTTTAATTGGACAAAAGAAATATGTGAATTACGTCTTCATTATCACTTTGAGCGAAAGGCAAAAAATCCCCGTGTCCATTAGGCATGGGGTAATTCTTTGGACTATGAGAAAGAAATGCAGTTCTATTTCTTCCTCAACACCCCTTTTTTAACAAGATTAATAAGTGTCCCTTTATTTTTATATCGATTATAAGCAATTAATCTATTCAAATCTTTAATGGTTAATTTTGCTGGATCAATGGCCAGTGCGAATTCATTACTCACCTTATCGATTAAAGAGAGGGCATATTCAATCTGTTTTGCTGTTAATGTGTAATCTTCTTGATCCGCTGTATGATTAGGATTATCTTGGTCATGGCTTGTGGTCTGTAATGCCGCAGCATGTTCTTTTATCTTGGCATCTACTAATGCCTCAACTTCCTCATGGTTAACATATTGGACAGCTGGCTGGGCCGGTTTTTGTTCTGATTTAAATAATTTATCGAGGATTCCTTTAAACAATTTTTCCACTCCGCTTCTAAGAGTTCTTAACGTTTTCCATGTATGAAAAGAAAAGCTTCCATTCTATTATTAAAATAAAATCGTGGAAAGGCAATGCTTTTGGAAGAATTTTGTTTAATTGAGTCGAATTATTTTAGAAAAACAAGTTTAATTTTACAAAATATTAGTAAATGTATCAGACCAACGCACTATTTGTAGTATAATGGTGGAAAATGCAAATTTTGGAGCGGTCACTATGGCAATTACAATTCCCGATACAATTCGATCATCTGCCACCACTGGGGAGAGATTATTATTCCGAACGCTGAAAACCTATCTGCCGGATGATTATATAGTTTACTATGAACCGGAAATTCAGGGGAGGAGACCCGATTTTGTGATTATCGGCCCAGATCTTGGACTCGTGGTTTTGGAAGTAAAGGATTATACCAGAAATACACTCCTCCAGATTAACCATGAGGAATGGCATATTGTGGCTGCTTCCGGTGAACAAACGATTATAAAAAGTCCAATAAAACAAGCCAGGGATAATATGTTCCTTGTGGTCGATGTACTGAAAAAAGATAAGAATCTAATCCAATTAGATGGTAAATACAAATTTAGTCTAAAGTTCCCCTATGGTCATGGAGTCGTTTTTACAAGGATGAACTCGAAAGATTTTATTAAAGACGGTCTTTATACAGTTATAGAACCTAATCTATGTTTAACAAGGGATGAGATTGATTCCGAAAAAGATGAATTTTCAGATGGAATCCTGATGGAAAAGATCTTAAATATGTTTGTTGTTCCATATCGATTAAAAGAGCCGCTTTCTTTTGAGGACATTAATGCGATTCGCTATCATTTATTCCCTGAAGTTCGCATTAGTGCTGAATTTAAAGCACCAGTCCCGTATCAAGATCAACTTTTGTTATCCCTTCATGATATCAAGACAATGGATCTGCACCAGGAGAATTTGGCGAAGCAGATTGGTGATAAAAACCGGTTGATTCGAGGGGTGGCGGGAAGCGGGAAAACGATTATTTTGGCCAGTCGGGCAAAGATGTTGTCGAAACAGAATCCTGATTGGAAGATTTTAATCCTCTGCTACAATATTTCATTGGCGAATTCCATCCAGCAAATGATCAATCATATGCTGAATGAGCCGGAGGACTTATTTGATCTCGATCCAAATAGGAAAACAGTCCAAAATCAACGCATCATCGTTCGAAATTTTCATTCGTGGTTAAAGAATGATTTAAAGATAAGGGAGCAGCAACTTCCAGAAATCATTGAAAAAATTGAGAAGAAGGAAGCGATTCTGCCAGTCTATGATGCGATATTAATTGATGAGGGACAGGATTTTGGGGCAGATTGGCTTCGACTGGTGAGTTTACTTATCAATGCAGATACCCAATCGCTTTTATTAGTAGAGGATCGAGCACAGACGATTTATAAACGAAAACGCTCATATTTACAGGATACCGGTTTAAGCTTTCAAGGGAGATCAAAGGTGTTGTCGATTAACTATCGGAATACCTCACAGATTGTAAAGTTTGCCTGGGATTTTTTCCGTGAGCATTCGATGTTTAAAAACAAAGTAGTTAATCGTAATCTTGAAGGTGAAATAATTGCCCCGCAAAGTACCAAACGAAAAGGACCAGAACCGGGTATCGTCAAAGCGGCTAATTTCTTTGACGAAATGAGACTGGTTGCCAGACAAATCAAGAAGCTCCATGAAGAGCGAAAAGTTCCTCTAGATGAGATGTTGATTTTATACAGGGTGAAGCGGACGCATAAATACCCGGTTGTCGATATTATTAAACGCTCTCTGGGCGATGCGGGCCTGCCGTTCTTTTGGATTACAGAAAGCGATGTTTCGAAGCGATCCTTTAGGAAAGAAGATGGCAAGGTCAAGATCAGTACCATCGATAGCAGCAAGGGCTTAGATTTTCGTGCTGTTTTCATTGTTAACGTCGATTCGATGCCATTTCCATTGGAGGACGATAAGGAGAGAGAGGTTTCCTTGTTCTATATTGGAATGACTAGGGCGAAGGAATATCTTTGCTTGTCATACTCGGGCGAATCGGAATTTACAAAGTATCTGGATCAAATCATCCATAATAGGCACAGCAAAAAGGCTGAGATTGTGAACATCAATTAAAAATAATCTAAGTTCAATTAAAAATATTAAGAGCGTGTTTTGATCAATCTATTTTTTCAAAATACGCTCTTTCTGATATCTTTTTTAAGGCCATTTCTGTTATATTGACTGAAAATATCTTTTATTAAAGAATTCCTTACATCAAGCTGCGGCAATATACTGGTTGTGTTCTCACGAATTCCAATAACAATCCCGAAAAAAATAAAATAATTTTTTGTTAAAGATTCCATAATAATAGGCAATTGGATTTCTGACGACCTTTGTAAATTTCAGTTTCCTAATGAGTTGTCTGAAGGAATCAATCGCGATATCCACGACATCATCAATGTCCATATCTTCCAAATGATGAACATGTATATATGCCATCCGCCAATATTCTTCGATTAATTTTGCGTCAGGGAAGAAGCATTTTACAAATTGAACAAAACGCTGTGGAACACGGTTGCTAACATAGGTGTGATCCAATACAGACGGTTCTTCATTACGTTTATTTATCTTTTGATCTTTTTCAGTTTTTAAAAGATTATTAGTTTCTTTTGGGTGGTCCAATGTTTCTTGTTTGGGTGGTTCACTTACGGGAAAACGATTAAAAACATATAGATTACTGGACTGCGAACCATTTTTTCTTTCCGTTTCATAGGCAGTAAAGATCCCTAATGCTTTTGCTTTGTTAATCATCCGTTTAAACGTGGAGCGGGAAATCCCGTTGTCGTGATATTCATCATGAATCGCTTTTAAGAGAGTGCCGATTTTGGCATTGCATACGCCGGGAATTTTCGCAGCAAAACGAACCAGCCGCTTTAATCCGACTAGTTCTCCTTTTGAAAAATCAGTTTTGTGTTCCAATAACCACAACTCCATATGACGATTAAATTCTTTCAATGTTTCAAATTGCGAATATTGTTCAAATCCTTCAATGTTGCCTGATTTTATACTCATTATTCGGCGCCACCCTTCATCGCTTAGTTTCCGTCCAGCAACTAAACGATATCGGATTTTGCCGTTCATATCGAACTTGGAAAATTCACTTTTGGGGCCGATTTTTACCCCAAAAGCGTCATTTTTGCCTTCAAAAGTGAATTTTGAAGGCGATTTTCGCATATTGGGATGGATTTGCTATCAATTTATTAAAATTTAAAATCCTATTGTGGAATAAGCAAAATAAGCTTCCGATTACTCCCATGTTAGAAGAATTCGGTAGTCTATAAGGGCTCTTTTTTGTGCGTTACAGTTCTTCTAGAGAAACCATAGGAAACATGCCAAGACTTTGTTGCTTCCCTCTTATGCTGTTTTCTTTTGTTTTTTGTCTAAGAGATGACTAAAGAAAGTGAGCAGACTTGCACAAACGGCAACTACCCCACCGACCCATGTTACATTCATTAAATTTCCTTGATGATATACAATTCCGCCTAATGCAGAACCAAAAGCGATCCCTACGTTGCTTGCTACTGGCATAAGTGATGCAGCGAGTCCTGTTGCTTTTGGCTGATAAATTCCGGCAAGGTCTATTAAATAAAGCTGAGTAGATGTTGTTAACAGGATGGCCAATAACGACATCAAGCCAATGTTTGCAAATCCTAATATTGTATGATTGGTAGTCCAAAATAAACATGTCAGAACAACTGCCTGCACAAGAAAAACAAACCTAAGGCGACCAATTGCATTGTGGCTGGCTATTTTACCCGCGAGGATGTTGCTGAAAATCGAGATAATTCCATAACCAAATAAGATGAAACTAATGGATTGATTTGGTGCTCCCATTCCCTTCAAGATAGGAACAAGGTAAGTAAAGACGGCATAAGTTGCACCAAATCCAAGTGCAGGAATGAAAAAAGCCATCAAAATTCGTGGATTGGTCAATAAAGAAAACTGATCCCGTAACGAACTGCGTATTTGGCTGAGCTTAGTAGGCAATACGAAAAAGGATGTCAAAAACGCAAATCCTCCTAGTAAAGTAGTTAACATGAAAGTGGCATTCCAGCCGTACTTATTGCGGTTGGATTAGGTCCAATTTTAGGATTTTCTATTCCTCAATGTAAGAAAGTGATGGCATTTTTCCTTAACCAAAAGGATTGCCTGCTAACACATATGTAGATAATGAAACTTATCAGAAAGCAGCGTAAAACCCCTATCTTCAGATATGGGGATATAAGCTGTTTTTTTATTTTTGAAATGGGCAAATACTTTGTATTCTATCAACCTATTTGATATAATAAGAACATAGGTTCTTATGTAAGGAGGTGAAAAGAATGTATTGCGCCTATAAAATACAAATCCATTCCGATCATGAACTATTTGAATATTGTGATTCTCTCTGCTTCAAAGCGAAAAATTTGTATAATATTACGAATTACTACGTTCGACAGGTATATACAGCTCTAAAGGCAGAAAAGAAAAATGAAAATCAACTACAAGTTCTGAGGGATATCGAAACACATTTACCGATAATGAATGAAATTCGAAAGAAACACTATGAAAAGGAACTGGTAAAACCTAAGAAAGTAGATAAAAAGGGCAAAGAAATCGAACCGAAGCTTAAACTCTTTAAAATGCCAACCAAAGATCAATCATTCATTGGGTATAGTTTTGTTGAGGCATTGTTTAAAGTCATGAAGCAGATTGATTACACTTCCATGCCGTCTCAGTCCAATCAACAAACAATGAAAAAGGTATTTAATGATTGGAAAAGTTTTTTCAAAGCGTCAAAAAAGTACAAAATCAATCCAAGCTGCTTTTCGGGTAAACCAAAGATTCCTAAATATAAATCAAAAACAGGAAGAACAACGTGTTATTTAACGAATCAAATAACAGAAATCAAGGAAGGAAATGTTCTCAAGTTACCGGGAACTAGCCTTCAACTGAAATTAGGAAAGGTAGCCCTTTCAGAAGGGAAGCTGCAACAGGTCCGTATTGTACCTTCTTATGGTCGATATGTTATGGAACTCGTTTTTAAAGCTGAACAGCAAGAAAAGGTGATTGTAAGAACAGCAGAACAAATCAATAAATTTATTTTCGAGCCGAAAAAAGTAATGGGTATTGATTTAGGTGTAGATAACCTGGCAACTATTGTCGATAACTTAGGGCTGAAACCTCTGCTTATCAAGGGCACATGGTTAAAATCCATCAATCAATACTATAATAAGTTACGAGCCAATTACATGAGTATCATTCGAAACGGAAAGAGTCCCAAGGAAGGCGTATTTACAACGAACCGTTTGGTTGCATTGGACCGAAAAAGAAACAATCGAGTGATGGATTTCTTACACAAGGCAAGTGTTAAAGTGGTTACTATTGCCCTAGAAAGAGACATCGACACCATCATTATTGGGAAAAATTCGGGGTGGAAATTAGACGTTAACATGAGGAAATCAACAAAACAAACCTTCATCCAAATCCCCTACACAACATTGATTGACATGATTCGCTACAAAGCCGAACGCAAAGGAATTCAGGTCATTATCCGCGAAGAAAGCTACACATCCAAGTCTTGTTTTTTAACAAAGGACCCGATTCCGACATTTGGTGAAGAACACCAAACAACATTTAGTGGACAGAGAGTGAAAAGAGCTTTTTACAAAATCACTGGGTCAAAGATTCAAATACACGCTGATGTCAATGGGGCGTTCAATATTGTTCGGAAACATGTTGGTGGTGCCTTTGAAGGACTTGATAAAAAACAATTCCTTCAATCTCCTAAGAAGATCATCATCTTGAAAAGTAGGAAAACAGCAAAACGGAAGAAAAAAGCAAAGCTGAAGGCTTCGGCCTGATGTATTAGCGGGCCTGTGGTAGCCCACGAAAAGACAATGGGGCTTTTTAGCCTATTCTTTCGAAACCCCTAGCTTTAGCTATGGGGATACTCATTAATACGATGTTTACACATAAAACTTTCCGAAAGTTTCAGAGTTCGTTATGCTAGATATATATAGAATACACGTTGAATAAAGAGGGGATTATTTGAAAAAACTTGCTTGGATTGCTTGTTTAATCTATTTATTAAATGGGTTTGGCCATATTATTATTGGCTCTGTGCTGGAGCCGATGGTTCATGCCTATCAAGTTGATTACAGTGCTGGTGGACAACTCATTATGAATCAATTCCTCGGTTTTTTAGTGGGGGTATTAATTGCTCCAGTGATTGTAAATAGTCTAGGGCGCAGAATGACGATTTTTGTAGCATTGTTCTGTTTTGCCCTATCCCAATTTGTCCTTAGTTTCTTGCCAGATTGGAACGTACTGCTCATAACAACGCCAATCGGTGGTGCTGGGTTAGGGATTGCTGAAACTGTGGTTGCAGCTCTTATCATTGGTTATTTTAAAGAAAAAAAGGCAGCTGTGCTCGTCCTAGCCGAAGTGTTTTTTGGAGTTGGCGCTCTAGTTATTCCTACCGTATCTGCTATTTTTATTATGAATGGCATATGGAACATATCATTTACTTTCGTAGCAGTAATCATCACTGTAACAATGTTCCTGTGGTTATTTCTTTCATTTGGAGATGCTGATTCTTTTTTAAAGAAACAGCCTCGGGCTGCCTTGCAGGATATAAAGTCGCCTGAGAGAAAACGTTATCCACGTAAAGGAATTCCAGTCATAGCTATAGGTGCTTTATTTTTCTTTTTTTATGTAGGGACAGAAATGACTTTCCCTAATTATTTACCTACCATACTAAGGAAAACGACAGATTTAGGTGAATCTGCACTAGCGATAAGTATTACAGTGTTTTGGGGTGCGATGACTATTGGGCGTCTTAGTATGGCAGTTATTATTGATAAAATTGGTTATAGGAATCTTTTAATTATTTGCTGTATTGGTCAATTTGGCAGCATTACCGGATTTGCCTTATCGACATCAGCAACCATGAGTTTTATCTCAATCTTTTTCGCGGGATTGTTAATGGGTGGGATATTCTCCATCGGGTTATTGCTTGTGAATGAGGAAGCGCAAGGATTAGAGGAGAACACGACAAGCATTCTAGTTGCGCTAGGTGGACTGGGCGGTGCGTTTCTTCCTAAAGTGGCAGGGGTATTCATTGACCGGTTCCCTATTGCGGTTACTTTATGGGGCCTTGTTGTATGTTCGCTCGTTCTTGTAATCTTAATGAATATGATTTTTTATTTTAAGAAAAGAGCGAAAAATCATTCCCTAGTACATTCAAGTTAAAGAGATAAGGGGACAGGCAGAGGCTGTAGAAAAAGTAACACTTTTTAAAAATACGGAAGATTCCTGAGGAGATTCCATGTTTGGCTGCGGCAGTTTACTTGCCCAAATCCTTAAGCTTCCGGCCTTCAATCGTGTACTTCATTGCTGCTAGACTTACGTTAAAGGTAATTTGCGATCAGTCCCCAAGTGCAGTATACACTCGGGGACTGATCTTATATTTTAAAAGGTTATTATGACGATGGATGCATCCACTTAAATTCTTCATTCAGCTCACTTCTTTTTGACTTTTACTAATCCTTTCCCAAAATTACCTTTTTCAAAATAGCATATGACCACATCATCGACTTGTATATCATCATCTGATTCGATGCTTTGAGTAGAAAAAATGATCCCTGTCCCGTCACTACTTTTTCCATAATACTGTTTGCTTTCAATTTTGCTAATTTTATATTCAACTGTAATGTATTCAGAGGAATCATTGCTTTTCGTACTTGGATTGTTAACAGGAGCAATTGTATGGTTTCTAAGTAAAAATAATGCTATTAATACTAAGGAGAGCATCCCAAGGATGATCACTCTTTTAAACATGCTTCTCTACCTCCCTTTATGTATTGTATGAGATGGAAGAGGAAAGTAAATCCAACTTTTTTCCTTTGGTCTTTATACCTATTATTCCTGACAAGGATTGCAAAACCCAAGTAAAAAAAAATAATCGCTCAAGCTTAATAAACTTTTGAACCTGGGAGTTTCCATTTTTTAGAAAAGAGGGCTCTAAAAATTTTTAGAATCCCTCTAATTTAGAAGGTTGGTTCACAAACTTGGTAATTCCAAAATTCATAATATTTATAAATTTTATAAATCTAGTGTAATATAATAGAAGAGGAGTGTGATTAACAAATGAAAGCAATGGTGATAAATAAATTCGGAGATCCATCTGTTTTTGAGATTGCTGAAGTTCCTAAGCCTGAAGTAATTCCTGGGCATGTGGTTATTCAAGTAAAAGCAACAAGTGTAAATCCAATTGATACAAAGGTTCGCAGTGGTTTTGTACCAGCAGTGGCACCAGAGTTTCCAGCGGTTTTGCACGGCGATGTAGCAGGAGTTGTGACAGAGGTCGGAGAAGGGGTAACAGAGTTTAAGGCCGGCGATGAAGTATATGGCTGCGCAGGTGGTTTTAGAGGAACAGGTGGTGCCCTTGCAGAATATATGCTCGCGGATGTACAGCTTCTAGCTCCTAAACCAAAAAACCTAACAATGGCACAAGCGGCGGCGCTCCCTTTAGTAACCATTACGGCATGGGAATCGCTTTATAATCGTGCCAATGTAAAAAACGGACAAACGGTACTTGTTCATGCTGCCACAGGCGGGGTCGGTCATGTTGCCATTCAGTTAGCAAAGCTAGCCGGTGCAAAAGTATTCACAACGGCTTCATCTGGGGAAAAGTTAATCATTGGAAAGCGTTTGGGTGCAGATGTGGCAATTAATTATCGGGAACAGACTGTAGAAGATTACGTAAAGGAACATACAGATGGAAAAGGGTTCGATATTGTGTTTGATACGGTCGGTGGCGAGAACCTTGACCGTTCTTTCCAAGCGGCGGCTACTTACGGAACAGTATTAGCCATCGCAGCACGCTCTACGCATGATTTGTCTCCGCTGCATAGTAAGGCCCTATCCTTACATATTACCTTCATGCTATTAAAAGTAATGAATAAGAACCAAAGGCAGGATCACGGGAAAATATTACGAGAAGTAACAAATCTTGTAGAGGAAGGGAAACTTCATCCCTTAATCGATGAAAAAACGTTTACTTTTGATCAAGTAAGTGAAGCACATACTTTATTGGAATCTAACAAAGCAATTGGAAAGGTCATATTAACAAATGAATGGTAACTAGTGGGGAACTTACCCCTTCAAGAGTAGAGAAGTATGTATTATTAATACGCCTCTACTCTTATTTGTGCTTTACGTTTAAATTAACTGCCATAATTGTTCTATATTTTACAGTGGTATCAAATAATAATTTAGTTAAATGGTATATAATCAAAGAGAGAAATTAATAATCGTTAGAGGTATTCAATGAAGGTATATAGACTAAAAAGGCAATTTAATGGATATAAAAAAGGAACACAGTTTTACTTGGTTAGTGAATCAGAATTTATTGGCGTTAAAGAATTTGTATTTATAACAGAAGATTTAACAAATAAGATATTGATTGATGAAAGCGAAGTTATTAAGAGTTTTACTTATATAAAAGAAATCTTTTAACCAAGGGGACGGCTCTTGTGGCCAGGATATCCTCACTAAAAACAACGTGAAGAATTTTCTTTAGATGTCAAAACACCATTTCCCTTCAAGTTAAATGGGGTTTTTGGTGATCCAATGTTAAATTGTAAACTTAATTAGATTCGGGGGTTCGATGTGACGTCATCCACCGACGACAGTGAGGACAGCAACGGTAAGACCCGCCATTCCAATCAACGAGACAGAAGTATTTAGGGGAATCGGGAGTAGGGAACGCAAAGGCATGCTCACGATGGCTTCCCCGAAACCAAACATTGTTCTCATCAAAGCGCCAACAAAAACGGCGACTACAACTAGTATAATAATCGTCACAGTCATTACTCAATCCCCCTTAAGCAAAGCGTATCAGAGCCCATAGCTGAACATTTATTTTATACTATCAGTAAGTTCTATCAATTAAATGCTTGTCCAATACAAGTCGAAACATTTCAAACAACAAAAAGTTAAAAAATATCCAGACCCCGCCATATACATATCCACCCATAATATCGCTCGGAAGTATATCGGTCAATGCAATATTGACAATACTTAACCCTATTAACAAAACCAACACAACTAAAGGGCCCAATATTGGCATGATCGTCGTTTTTGAATGGCGAACAAGTAAAAATAAGCATGTCCCATAAATTATGAATGTTAAAGTAGCACTGATATCTGGAAAATTATCTGAATGGAATTCTCCAACAAACCCAATTAATTGAAGATAGGAAAAAATCTGCAGGATGGATTCATGAAACAACCTTGCACCAAAAATTGGAACGATAAGTAAAAGATACTCTAGCAGCCTGTTCTTGCCTTTTCTCCAAATACGAATGATGGTTATCCCGATCATTGCACCCAGGACATATGGAGATTGAAATACTAGAATTATTTTCATCCAGCCCAAATAAAGAGCATTCTTAACCATATATTCAGCTAGTTCATTAAACTGAGTAAATTCATTATATAAATAGTCTTGGGCCATTCCCAGCATTAAGGTCACCATACCGATTAAAACTAATGTGAGAACCATAAGAAAGATCTCCGTTTTTCTTATGGTTTTTAGTCGATTCGTTAGCCATTTTACTAAATGAATAAAGACGTTTTTAATTTGATTCTTATAAAACCGATAGGCCAAAAAACCAACTAACAACACCGCAAAAACAATAATAAAAATAATGAAATATTTACTAGCTGCTTGATGGAAAGCTTCCCAGCGAGGTCCCAATACCTTCCCAAGAGTAATAAAACAAAATCCCCATAAAAAAGAACCTGTATATGCAGGGATAATAAATTTTCGAAACGGCATTCTAGATATCCCCGAAATATAACCCGTGAAATGCCTGATACCAGGAATGAAATAAGCAAAAATCAGTAATTTGCTGCCCGAACGCTCAAACCAAGCGGATAGTTTTTGATACCTGTCTGGTCCCAAGTGAATATACTTTCCGTATTTTTCAATAAGTTTATATCCACCTGCCTTTCCAATCCAATAGGTTACCGTTATTCCCGCACCGCCCGAAACAAAGACTGTGAGGAGTGCCAAAATGTAATTCATTTTTCCCTGAAATACAAAATAGCCAGCGTAGCTCATTAAAAATTCACCTGAAATAGGTAGAGCCATAAGTTCTAGAAAAATCCCTATGAATAATATCAGATAGCTGTGCTGTTCAAATAAAGTGATTAAATGTGACATATGTATGCCTCCAATATATATATAAAGGAACACTAAAATAAATAATTCAATTATAGTTCTAACGATAATGTAGCACTATTAATGAATTCATTATCCATCTTAATGAATTCTTAATCTTTTATTTAGGGAACACACAGGCTTATGGATAAAATAAAAAAGCTGCTCCCTTTTTTGAAAAAAGGTTACTAGCTTTTTTACAAAGGATAATAAAATTTAAAATTTTTTAACCCTAATTGGACTTACCATTAAGAGAGCGAGGATTAACGTAATCCATGCATTGCTATATGAAAAGAATCCCATACCAGCCAATGGCAATCCAGCAGCGGGAATAGGTAATCCTTTAAAATATCCAATGGTTGGTTTAACACTAAACCTAGCTAATCGTAATGCCCCCATAGTTGGGAAAAGGATAAATGCTATAGAAGTTAAAATGGATGGTGCTGCGATCGAATGAAATAGAAGTGCAGGGGCAACTCCGAAACTAACAATATCAGCTAAGGAATCCAATTCTACGCCTAATTCACTGTTTACTTTTAATTTCCTGGCAACCCTTCCGTCGAGAAGGTCTAAAACAGCCGAAAAGAAGATAAAAACGGAGGCTACTTCCCAAAAGCCACTCATATTAAAGGTAATGGAAAGAACACCGCACAATAAATTTCCGATTGTAAATAAATTGGGTACAGCTTTTACAATCTGACTGAACATGGCAGCTCCCCCTGACGTTAATAATCCGCCCATTTAAGTAGTATTTTCTATAGATTCCTACGTTATCCTTAAAAGGGGAGATATATTATGAAAAAATTTTGTGTTTGCCCACCTCAATTTCTACGGTGAAGGGGGGGTACATAATTGCGATAAAATTAAAAACGAAAAAGACCAGGAACATGTGTATGATTTTGGAAAGAAACCACTAGAGAATGAAGAAACAGATTGGTGGACATATGGAGGGTATAAAAATAGATTTGAAAGAATTCCGGGTGATTTGGATATAATGACACTAAATGGGCGATTTCTGAACAGGGGAATCGCTTTTTTTGGAAGCAGTAGTTTAGTTAAAGTAAATAAAATTGATATGGCATTCTTGCCAGTAATTTAAACAGGAGGAAATTTAATATGGCATTCACATCCCAAAATATCTTTATCAATTTACCGGTAAAAGACTTGAACAAGTCCATTCATTTTTTTAGGGAGCTAGGTTTTGAGTTTAACCCACAATTCTCCGATGAGACCGCATCTTGTATGATTATCAGTGACAATATCTTTGCTATGATCATGATTGAAGATCGTTTCAAGGGGTTTACTAAGAAGGAAAGTGTGGATACTACTACTTCTGCCGAAGCCATTTTCTCCCTATCAGCCGAAAGTCGGGATCAAGTGGATGCGGTAGTAAATAAGGCATTGTCATCCGGTGGTAAATCTTTTAGTGATCCTCTAGATCATGGATTTATGTATATATGGGGGTTTCAGGATGTAGACGGCCATTTATGGGAAATTGCCTATATGGATGCAAGTGCTATGAATCAGGAATAAACTGTATTATATGGAATTCGTTCCTAAGTTAAAACGGGTGAAAAGAACGGCTGAATTAATTATCCATTAGCCCACCAGATTAAAGAATTAATTTTCTGAAGCACCTTATCTACCGCCAACTCTGTTTGATTTAGCTTAAGAGTGATACAATAAATGAAATAATAGGGTATAATCTTTCAATAAAGATGGAGGAACGGTGGACAAAGGTACTTCCTACTCTTTTCCATTTATCCCGCTTTAACGGGCAGTAAGACCCCTACGTCAATGATTAGCTTAAGCAGGAAGTATAAGTGGGGGGCAACCGCCTGTAAAAGCATGATTAGTTGAACAAACAATCAGTGGGGGATGGGGACCCCTCCCCCCCCCCCGCTGATTGAAGTTTCACTTTATAGGGGAGGGCCTTTTTTGCGATATTTAGGTTTACTTATAGTTTTTCTAACCTTCCTGCTTTTCCCGCAATTAGCGGAAGCGCAGGATACGCATGTGATTCGAGTCGGATTCGATCAAAGCTTGCCGCCCCTTTCCTATTTGGATCAAAAAGAAGAAGCTGCCGGATTTGACATTGAACTGATCCGGAAAGTGGCCGAACACCAAGGATATCAACTCCAATTTATTCCTCTTGAGTTGGAGGATGCCATTCAAATGCTAAAGGAAGGTCAGCTTGATGTGATAGTTGGACTAAAATATACCAGCACCCGTAACTCTTTTTTTGATTTCAGCGATTCCTATCTAACGATGTCGGACGCTGTCGTCATTCCCTCCAATAGTCGGGATTTTTCCGGTATGAATGATTTGAAAGAAAAAGTGGCAGCGGTTCAGCGGGAAGATTCTGTTATTACACAACTGGAAAGTATTAGAGGAAGTGAAGTACTGGAAGCCTTTAATCAACCTGATGCGCTTGACATGCTTTTTTTAGGAAGAGCAGATGTATTCTTGGGGAACCGTTGGACGGCTGAATATGTTCTTCAAAATGCGGACAAACAAAAACACTACCGAATTCGAACGGGACTCATTCCGCCATCGGATTATGCTTTTGCCGTACGGAAAGGTAATTATAAACTAGTAAATGTATTGAATAAGGGATTAGTAGAAACCCATCATAATGGCACTTACGAACACTTATATTCCCAGTATCTTGAACCATATAGTGGTTTAGCCATTGGCTGGTGGCGAAAGTTGGTTTATGGGCTGCTCATCGTGATGGGAATCATTTTTACGATTCTGATAGGAAGCTTTATTTGGAATAAACGATTACATAAAGAGGTTAATAGACAAACAGAAGCCTTACTTGCACAGGAAAAAATGCGGGCTTTAGGCCAGCTGGTCGCTGGTATTGCTCATGAACTCCGCAATCCACTTACAGCGATTAAAACGTTTGTTGAGCTGCTTCCTAGAAAAATGGATGATCCCCGGTTTCGGGCTGAACTTGTCCGGCATGTCCCGGAGGAAGTGGAAAGGATGAATCGAATTATTGAAGATTTACTAGATTATTCGAGGGAAAAGCCAATGCACCGCAAATGGGGAAATCTGCTGGAACTGGTTCAATCGGTGACGGATCTTTTTATGAAACAAATCCGAAGCGAAGGGATAGAGTTAGAGATTGATATTCCCCCATCCTTGGAAGTGTTTATGGATCGGGGCCGTATTAAACAGGTTTTAATCAATTTAGTCCTTAATGCTATAGAAGCAATGGCTCACACGAAGGAAAAACGATTGACCTTCCATGTTTCAACCGAGGGACCCATGCAAATTCTCGCGATTGCTGATTCGGGGAAAGGGATTGCAAAAGAGGATGCACTTCATCTATTTCAGCCTTTTTATACCACCAAGAATCAAGGAATTGGCTTAGGTCTGTATATTAGCCAAAAAATTATGAAGGAGCATGGAGGACGGATTGAAGTGAAAAGTACTAAAAATACCGGGACGACTTTCAGCCTATTTTTTGCTAATGAAGGAGATGCTTCACGATGAATATTTTAATCATTGATGATGAACAGGCGATTTGTTCCTCCCTTTCGTTCGCTCTTGAGGATGAATACACAGTTTGGACCGCTTCTGACGCGGAGAACGGCCTGAAATTGCTGGAAAGCGAGGCAATTGATGGCGTATTGCTCGACCTAAATTTAGGCAGATCGAGCGGAATGGATCTTCTTCGGATCATTAAGGAAAAGAAGCCGGATACGGTTGTGATTATGATGACTGCCTATGGAACCATCGAATCTACCGTTGAAGCCATTAAAGAAGGTGCCTATCATTATTTAACAAAGCCCCTCAGTCTAGAAGAGGTTAAATTAATGTTAAGTAAGGCCCTTACTTTTCAGCGGCTGCACCAGCAAGTTCAAGTGTTGAGCCAAGCGGTACGCCAGCGGGAAACCTATGCTGGTTTAATCGGAAAAAGCGAATGTATGCAGAAAATATTCCAATTAATTGAGAAGGTGAAGGATATTCCCTCCAATATTCTGATTACTGGGGAAAGCGGAACGGGCAAAGAATTAGTGGCCCGTGCGATTCATTTCCAAGGCAGCCGCCAAAAAAACGCGTTTTCTGTGATTAATTGTGCAGCCATTCCTGAACCATTACTTGAAAGTGAACTGTTTGGACACGAAAAAGGTGCGTTTACAGGTGCTTATCAGCGTAAACAAGGACTCTTTGAACAATCTGATGGCGGTACCATCTTCCTGGATGAAATCGGCGAAATGCCTCTTGCCCTGCAAGTGAAAATTTTGAGAGTGATTCAGGATAAGATGGTCACTCCGCTCGGTTCTCAAGCGGCAAAGGAAGTGGATGTGCGAATTATATCAGCGACTAATCGAAATCTTCTAGAAGAAGTAGCGAAAGGGAACTTCCGCGAGGATCTCTACTATCGCTTGAACGTGATTCCAATCCATGTCCCTCCATTAAGGGAGCGCAAGGAAGATGTTCCGCTTCTCATCGACCATTTCTTAGCTTTCAATTCTGCTAATATGAACATCCGAACGAAATCATGCAGTCTCGATGCAAAAAAGATACTTTACCACTACTCCTATCCTGGTAACGTTCGGGAGCTTTCCAATATAGTGGAATATACGGTGGCCCTATCGGAGAACGCTGTGATTCAGCTTTCGGATCTCCCTGAAGCGGTTCATCGTAAAGAGCTTCCTTCTAAAGAATCGCTTGCTGAGAATGGTCTGTTCCTTCCGGAGGCGCTATCACTTGCGGACGTAAATAGAGAGTATATCCTTTATACTCTTGAAAAAAATCAGGGTCACCGTATGAACACGGCTAAACAGTTATCGATCAGTGAGCGGGGATTACGCGAAAAATTGAAGCAATATCTGAGGGAATCGGAATGAGAAGGTTCATTTTAATGATGGGAATCGCGCTGTTCGCTTTGGGAATTTTTGCATTTGGATGCACAAAGCAGCCAGAAAAAATATCCCATCGTCCAGAAAACGAACAAAACTATTTAACGATTGCAACCGGTGCAGTTTCTGGTCCTTATTTCACCATTGGGGAAGCCGTAGCAAAAGTATATAAAACGAAACTTGGCTACAATACTACGGTTCGTTCTACTGACGGATCAGTCGAGAATGTGAACCTTTTGGAGAATCATAAGGCAGACCTGGCCTTCGTCATGTCCGATGCAGCTTCCTTTGAGCTAAGCCGCCATGAAAAATTGAAGGATGCAAGATTCACACTGCCGCCATTTAAGGCAGTTGCGGGACTTTATTTTAACTTTGTGCAAATTGTTACACTGCGAGATGAAAACATTCATTCCGTCTACGATTTAAAAGGAAAGCGAGTCGGTGTAGGTGCCCCGAATAGCGGGGTTGAAAGGAATGCACGAATGATTTTGCAGGAACATAGCCTCACTTATCAGGATATACAGCCTGAATACCTTTCCTATGACGAGGCGATGGAACAATTAAAAAACAAAAAAATAGATGCCGCCTTTGTTACTTCCGGTCTTCCCAATAATGCAGTCTTAGAGTTGCTGAAATCGACTAAAGTCGCGATTGTTCCCATCCAACCTAAGATTATCGATCATTTAACGAAACAGTATCTATTTTTTGAGAAGGCGGAACTTCCGGCCGGCATTTATCAAAATAAACGGCCTATTCCAACGGTCGCCATCCGTAACATACTCCTGGTGAGATCCGATTTAACCGATGATTTGGTCTATAAAATTACCAAGACTTTCTTTGAAAACTTGGATGCTATGCAGCAAGCGCATCAAGCTGCAAATAATATTAATCGAAATGATGCAGGAAAAGGCCTAGCGGTGCCGCTCCATCCGGGAGCAATGAAATACTTTAAAGACTCCGGTATTCAGTAGGTACTTATTCAGAAGGGGAAGAAAATTCCGATTTGGTTGAATATATCCGGCAAAAAATTCCGTGTTACTCGGAATTTTTTGCCGGATTATTTTTTAGGAAGAAAAATATTAGTTTCAAGTTCCTGCACAATCCTTTATATATAGGTTTTTTTCCCATTAAAACAATTTGGCATGAAAATTGCATTATAAATAATTGAATTTTTAAATAACCAAAATGCACTCCGAGTTTACACTTTTTTGAATCCGTTTACAACATAAAAAGGGGTATTTCACTCTCGTGAGGCTAATAAACAAAGGGGGAATTAAAATTGAAGGAACTAGCTGATCGTGCAGCGTCACGACGTATTACGAGCAACATCTTCAAAGGATCGCTTGGAAATCTAATTGAATGGTACGACTGGTATGTCTATTCTGCTTTTGCTATTTATTTTTCAGCTGAATTTTTTCCAAAAGGAGATCCAACCATTCAACTGCTCAATACTGCTGGGATTTTCGCTATCGGTTTTCTCATGCGTCCTATTGGTAGTCTATTAATGGGAATATATGCTGACCGGCATGGCCGCAGAGCTGCGTTGACACTTTCCGTCACCATCATGGCCGGGGGTTCTTTAATCATTGCCTGTACTCCTGGTTATAGTAGCATTGGTATTCTATCGCCTATCATTCTCGTTATTGCCCGGCTGATTCAAGGGATTTCACTCGGCGGCGAGTACGGAACTTCCGCCACTTATTTATCCGAGATGGCTAGCAGTGGCCGCCGCGGCTTCTACTCTAGTTTTCAATACGTTACACTTGTCGGTGGACAGTTGGCGGCACTCGGAGTTATGATTATCCTTCAGCAAGTACTTAGTGATAGCGCTATGTTTTCATGGGGCTGGCGTATTCCGTTCCTCATTGGTGCATTAGGCGCATTGGCCGTATTATGGTTACGACGCACAATGGACGAATCCGAACAATTTACTAAAATGGGCTCAGAAACTCGTAAGAAAGCTGGAACCATTAAGGTTTTAATGAAATATCCTAAGGCAGTTCTAACAGTAGTCGGCTTAACGCTGGGCGGAACGATTGCCTTCTATACGTTTACAACTTATTTACAGAAGTTTATGATTAACACGGTAGGAATCGATAAACAATCTGTCAGCTGGATTAACTTTCTGGCATTACTCGTATTTGTTGTCCTGCAGCCACTCGCAGGTGCGCTTTCCGACCGAATTGGCCGCCGCCCGTTATTAATAGGTTTCGGAGTATTTGGAACCATCCTGACAGTGCCGCTATTTATGCTTATGCAGCAGACAAAAAGTCCAGTCATGGCCTTTTTACTAATGATGGTCGGCCTCGTGATTGTGACGGGCTATACATCGATCAACTCGATTGTAAAAGCGGAATTATTCCCAACTGAAATTCGAGCACTAGGAGTAGGTTTTCCGTATTCACTCACTGTCGCGATATTTGGAGGGTCAGCTGAGTTCGTTGCCTTATGGTTGAAGAATGCCGGAATAGAATCTCTCTTCTTCTACTACGTAGCCGCTTGTATAGCAGTAAGTCTATTCACCTATTGGCGTATGGGTGAATCTTCTAAAACTTCCCATATTGAGGCTGAACTAAATTCCGGAAATAAAACAGCATAAACAAAATGCCCTGCAAGATTATCTATAAGCTTGTAGGGCGAGAAAAAAAGTGTCAGTCACCCAGCGCATTAAAGCTTTAGCAAACCGGGTGACTGACACTTCTTTCCTTTCCAGTTATTCTAACAGGGAATAGAAAAAGAATATGTTTAGTGATTGCAGAATATTATCTTAATTATAAGGATAAACAGCAAAATCAAATGGCCGCAGTGGATTGAAGAGGACAAATTGATGGACAATTTTGGTATTATAAAATGGCTATAACACCTTTAAGGTACTAATGTTAGATTTAAGTGAATAATTAAATATTAGTGAAATGTTAATGTCAATCATTTAGCATGCATACAACTCCATATGAAAGAGGGTATGTTATTGAATGCTTCATTTTTACTCCGTTATAAAGCCTTCATGATTGATTACATATTTATTCTTTTTTATTTAGTCGTTCTCTTTATCTTAAATGTATTTCTATTTCCATCATTACAGGAATTCTTCAACGGTTCACTGGTAGTAGCTCAGTTCACAGGTTTTTTAATGGTGACTTTTCCTGTATCACTCTATTTTATTATTAGCGATTCAAAAATTGGTGGACAGTCCTTCGGAAAAAGGAAAACTGGTATACGAGTGGTTGGAAAAAACGGAGAAGCAATATCACTACCGCATGCAACTTTTCGAACAATCTTAAAGTTTACACCTTGGGAGTTGTCACATTTCCTGGTTTATCGGCTGATTTATATTGGTGATGGTGAAATACCGTTCACTTACTATCTGATTGGTGGACTCATCTATGCACTTATATTTGCATATATATTGACTGCCATTTTTACGAAAAAGAAACAATCCCTATACGATTTATTGGCGAAAACACATGTTATTAAGGGCTAATAACATGCAATACCGATTAAGATAGTTTAGACTCCTATATATATTGCCCTTATAGTTTTATAAGCATTTGATAATAAATATAAGAAATGGCTCAGTTCACTATTGGACTGAGCCATTTTATTATTATCACCAAAAATAGACGCAAAAAACAGTACAAAATTGGCTCCATTTTCGATTGCATTTTCAGGTTTTGCATAGGGTACGGCAAACTGTTAGTTTTGTGAAACTTTTGATTGCTATGCATTTATACACCTTCCTATGCGGTAGGTACCAGCCTTACTATGCCAGGAGAACCGTAGCCGTGGCTTCCCTAGGGCACAGATAATTGTCCGTCTAAAAATTTAAAAAACTGTGCAACTTATTTTAGAAAAAAGTTACCATTAATAATGTCGCCAATGTTCCGCATCCTAAAAAGGAAAAATATATCTGGAGGTAATTTCATGGCACAATTAAGAGATATCATGACATCAAATGTTCTTACAGTTAACGAAACACAGACCGTACAGGAAGCTGCAGCGTTAATGAGCGAATATAATATCGGAGCTATCCCAGTAATAAATAGCAGCAGACAAATAGTAGGCATTATAACGGATCGTGATATTACCCTTCGTACTACAGCACAAGGAGAGAATGCACAAACACCAGTATCTCAAGTCATGACTGCACAGCAAATCGTACAAGGTACACCTGATATGGATGTTCATCAAGCAGCAAATTTGATGGCCCAGCAACAAATTCGCCGATTGCCGGTAATCGAAAATGGACAAATAGTAGGAATGGTTGCATTAGGTGATCTAGCAGCACAAAACCAATATGCAAACGAGGCGGAACAGGCATTACAAAGCATTTCAACTCCTTCCGCACCTCAACAATAGTACGGGGTTACTTTTATTGTCACAAAATAATTATTAGCACATATTCAAGCCTTGAAATGTGCTAACATTTCTTCAGTTAGTGGTTTCCGTCCACAACCAAATAATATTGCATATGTTGCAGCAAAACATGGTGTAGTTGGTATGACAAAAGTGGCTGCAATGGAAAATGGCCCATTTAACATTCGGGTGAACTCCTTGCTCCAGGTGCAATAGATACTCCAATGCTCTGTGGTGCATTAGAACAATTTGGTTACACAGAAGAAGAATATGCTCCTCAGTTAAGCTTACTAAACCGTTTTGGTCAACCAAGAGAAATTGCGCAAGCAAGTCTTTGGTTAGCTTCTGACGCATCATCATATGTAACTGGTACCACCATTCATGCTGACGCAGGTTATACTTCTCGGTAATCATTAATAAAGAATCTTTACCGAGATTAAAATAATGTGCAAATGAATTGCACTTAAACTGCCGGGACAACGGACAAAATTAAATGACTATACAAAAGGACATAAAGGGATACCATTACAATATGTATTGTACTGGTATCCCTTTATGTATTTCATACTGATTATCATTTTGAAATTATTCCCCGCCAGCGATGGCGATGGCTTCACGAGTGATGGCTGCGGCACTATCTGACTTCTTCAACTGCGGATTTAACACTGTTTGCCTAAAAAGACCCGACATCGGGATCAGAAGTATGAGATTGTTTCGGGAATAGGAATCCTGTGGTGTAAGGTGATGATTGACCTTATAATCGAAGAGCTTTTGGACCATATTTATCCTCCTGCCATATTTTATTCTGGTCATTTATCCATTGTTACTGTGGGTAGCCGTTTTTTAGAAAAAATGGAACGGAGAATCGAGTACCTATTGCATACTATTTCGAAAATGGTCAGCAATTGGTGTGTGGAAACCCAAATTAAATACACTATATATCGGAACCCAAAAAGATTTCCTTGGATAATTAGATTTTTTATTATATTTTTAGGTGTTGGATTTGCTTTGTGTTCAGTTTTTAGACTATTCGGTTAGTTTTCTCTTAAAGTAACGAGGTGTGTTTGTAAAAAGTTAGGGGCCTGTATTGCTGCTCCTGATAATAAATCATCAAGACCATGCACCCATTCTTTTAAATATGGGCCTGTAGACCTAGTTATTTAACCAGCCACAAAAAGGAATATTACATAGGTTAAGTCTAACAATACGTTTTTAAAATGAGGGGAATAGGCGTATGCATCGGTATTGGTATGTGAATTCAAAGGGGAATGGGCAGCTATATAAGAACCAAATTTTAGTACCACCATTATATTCACAGCCCCAAATACCCAACCTTGGAGGAATGAATGGTCTTGGGATTCCCGAGGGTTGGAGTGGTCGAGTCTATCCGGCAGGTTGGAAGAGTTCCGAGAGTTTAAAGGGTTTTGAACATCGTATGGACCAACCTGCTAATTGGACTTCTCCATCCGGCCAAATGGGTTTGACAGAACAAGAGCCTTCTTCCGGCTGGATAACACCGATTGACATTAAGGGCTATACACCCTATGGACACAACGGGAATTTGCTGCCGCAGGTTGATCACGACGATTGGGAGTCACATGAACAACCGGCCAACTGGCCACAACTTCCTGAACATCCGGGTTTCATGTCTCAAGGACATCACGGGAGTTGGTTGCCGCCGGTCGTTCATGACGATTGGGAGTCGCAAGAGCAGCCGGCCAACTGGCCGCAGCTTCCCGAACATCCAGGTTTCGCGCCTCAAGTACAGCCCACTCCTTGGGTGCAACCGATCAACAATAAAGGGATGATCGCACAAGGACAGCCACTAGGTTGGGCTCCATCAGCCGGAAATGAGGGTTTCAACCACCAAAAACAGCCCTTTCCTTGGGCGCAATCAAACAATCATGGGGGGATGATGACTCAAGGACATCCGGCTAGTTGGGCTCCATCAGCTGGTAATAAGGGTTTCATTTCTCAAAAACAGCCCTTTCCTTGGGGGCACCCGGTCAATAATAAGGGGATGTTCGAACAAGGACATCTCGCCGCTTTGCTGCCGCTGTCCGCCAATCCTTTTGGTTTTAGCGCCAGTGGGCAGCAGGCGAACTGGGGCGGTTTTGGAAACCCAGCAGGCTGGGGGGGACAGGTAAATCCCATGGGATGGGGTGGTCCGGGAGCCCCGATGGGATGGGGGAATAACCATGGTAATGGCCAGCCGGGAATACTTGGAGGCTTACTTAAAGTGGGAAAAGGCACCATGGGGGGAATAGGAATTATTAGTAGTTTAATCGGAGTGGGAAAATTCCTATTTTAGTGAATTAGAAATTAAGGGTCACCAAGCGCATTAAAGCTTTAGTACACCTGAGGACTGACCCTTTTTTTTCTGTATTGCAGGTTTTGTTGGCTTCAATTTTGATATATTTACCCTTTTTCCTTCTTCTTTTTGGGGGTATCCATCTGTTGGAGAAGAAAATTAGTCTGAATAATCGTGAAAACGAGAACAAATTGTAGGTAATCCCATGAAAAATATGAAAATAAAACTGGCAAGAGTTGAAAAGGATTTATCCCAGGAAGAACTTGCCAAAATCGTTGGTGTATCTAGACAAACTATTGGCTTGATTGAATCAGGAAAATATAATCCTTCCATAAGTCTGTGCCCTCAGCATCTCGATATATTAATAAATATCTGCAGACATCATGACAATCCAAAGGTACCACCCAAATATAAATCCTATAGAAAAACTCACCGATTGGAGAAAAGTCGAAGACAGAAGAAAAGAATCGCACATATTTATATATCCAATATATGCGATTCTTTTATTTTTCTGTGATAAAAGGTTAACACTAAAAGTGATAACAAACTGAACCTTTATTGACCCAATGTTTCTGTTACTTGGGTAGCATGCAGTCTTTGTTTTTTTGCTTTCCGGAAATGGAATAATTCATAGAATGTTGGGATGACAATCAGCGTCAAAAGGGTGGATACGAGCAGTCCAAAAATGACGACCACAGCGAGTCCCTTCGAAACCAGATTTAAACTCATCGCCGATTCATGTGTAACTAGAAGCGGTACCATGGCAAAGACTGTGGCAAGTGCTGTCATAAGAATCGGACGCAGACGGACGGTTCCTGCCTCCATAATCGCTTCCCGAATGGTCATTGTTTCTTCATTGTGACGGATTCGGTCAACCAGCACAATGGCATTGGTTACCACAATCCCAACGAGCATCAGCATTCCAATACCCGAAGATATATTGATGCTTGAGTTGGTTAATACGAGTCCTAATAGCGAACCGATTGCTGCAAGCGGCAATGTAATCAAGATCGCGATGCTTGCCCGGAACGACTTTAATGTCACGAGCAAAATCATAAACACGATTCCAATTGATAACATAGACAATTTAGCGAGTTCCCCTAATTGATCGGAGGACTGCATGGAAGAACCGGTAAGTTCTGCACTGGTTCCTTTGGCAAATGCTTCATCTTTGTTCCAAGTAAGGAGCTCCTGCTGAATTTTTCCGGTAACGTCTACCATTTTGTCCGGATTCACTTGAGTCGTTACCTGTAGATAATGATGGCCGTCTTTTGTAAAGATGGTCCCTAGCTCATTGCTTTCTTCAACTTTCGCAATGCTTGATAAAGCAACAGGTCCATCAGGCGTCATAAGTTGCAGATTTTTTACATCGTCCACCGTTTTAATCTCTTTTAGTGCACCCAATTGGACTGCGGTGGTCCGTCCATCAATCTTGATGTTTCCAATCACAGCAGGCTTTATGATCGCATGAATAGATTGGGAGAC
Organism: Neobacillus soli NBRC 102451; assembly: GCF_001591665.1. Taxonomy (GTDB): domain Bacteria; phylum Bacillota; class Bacilli; order Bacillales; family Cytobacillaceae; genus Neobacillus; species Neobacillus soli. Next base: position 80,595 of record NZ_BCVI01000048.1, read on the forward strand.
TTCCTGTGCATTCGATAATTTGGAATCCACCTGAATGGTAACGGTTGGTTTGGTATTTTGATCGTTGCTACCTACTTTTTCAACACCATCTATGCTGCTTATTTCTTTCTTAACCATGTCAGCTGCTTTTTTGATGTCGTCGTCGTTCTTTCCGATAACATCAATGGAAACAGTCGTCGTATTTGATCCGAGCAAACCTGCTGTCTCAGCCGTCAGCTCCGCATTTGGAAACTGGTCTTTTGTTTTTCGGATGTCTTTTACAAATTTGGCAGAATCGGTCCCTTCTTTAGTAAAAATCATAAATCGAACTACGTTGGCTTCTTGTAGGTTGCCATATTGTGCTGCATCCTCATTGACACCTGCCACTGTAATATGGGTTTTTACCCCTTCTTTTTCTGAAAGAATGCCCTCCATATTAGCAACACCGTCTTTTATTTCGCTAAATGGGGTTCCGTTATCATAGCGAAGACCGATGGCTATGTAGGCGGAATCTTGCTGATCGACAGAACCTTTTGGCATGGTCAAAAATAACCCGATTGCCCCGATGACAACGAGAATCGCTAATGTGATTGGAAGCCATTTATGATTCAGCGACCATTTCAACAAAGAAGGGTAGAATGATTTCGGCTTGTGTTCCTTCATCTTTACCTTTTTCATCATACGTGCACTGAGTGCTGGGACCACTGTCAGTGAAACAAGCAGGGAAGATAGTAATGAACAAGTGATTGTAATCGCAAATGGAGCAACTAAATCTCTTAATCCTCCAGAAACAATCAACATTGGCAGGAATACTGCTACTGTTGTGAGAGTCGATGACGTGATGGCTGATCCCACTTCTTTTACTGATTCTATAAGAAAGGCAGGGGTTAATTCATTATTTTGCTTTCTTCGGTAAATATTTTCTACTACCACAATGCTGTCATCCACTAGCCGTCCGACTGAAACGGCAATACCTCCAAGCGTGAGGATGTTTAAGGTAACACCAAAGAAGGAAAGGAGAATCATCGTCATGCATAGGGACAATGGAATGCTGATAATCGTGATTAGGGTCATTCGGAAACTGCGAAGGAATAACCAGATAATAAGGGTGGCAAATAGTGCTCCGGTCAATACTTCTCTTGTCATCGAATTGATGGAATCAAGAACGGTATCCCCTAAATTCATTACAATCGTTGCTTGAAGGGTTCCCTTGTAATCCTTATTGATTTTTTTTACTGCGTCTTCCACCTGTTTTCCAAGCGTTACGGCATTGGAGGTGGAATCCTTCTGAATCACGACGTCGACAAAGCTCTTCCCGTTCAAATGGATGATGCTTTCTGTATCTTCCTGCATAGTAATATCAGCAACATCCTGTAGTTTTGCCTTCCTGTTTAACTGAATGTTTTTAAGTTCTTCGAGCGTTTCTAGTTTTCCTGTTACGATTATGCTTGTTGCTTCGTTTTTAATCGTTTGTTCACCCACCGCAACGGAAGCCGTTTTCCCTTGAAGGAGCGTATATAGCTGTTCAAGAGGGAAATTTGCTGTTGCTAATTTAGCAGGGTCAACTTTAATCATCACTTGTTGATTTTTTCTGCCATTAGTGATGACGTTGCCGACACCTTTTAGGTCTTTGAACATCGGCATAATCTCGTTTTCTACAATATTTAGTTCTTGATTGCCAATTTCCTTATCAAAGGTGAGACCCAATTCAACAATCGGAATTTCAGATGTGTTGAGGTTGATGACATATGGTTTCATGACCCCATTGGGGAGATGGACCATTGAAATTCTTTCTTCAATTTGCTGTTTCGCTTCTTTTACATCCATTTTCGTTTCAAATGTGACGGTCAGCTGGCTAAAGTTATTTCCTGTTTGTGCAACAACACTTTGTTTTCCTCTGACGCCGTTCAATGCCTTTTCAATTGGCTGTGTTACTTGTTCATCCATGCTGACGGCATCCATACCGTTTCCAACTGTTGAAATGGTTATGTATGGCTGGTCGGCAGATGGCATCAGTTCCATTGGAATCGTGGTGTAACTAAAAATGCCAAAAATCATCGAGGCAAGTACAGCAAAAATCAATGCCGCTTTGTTCCGCAATGCCCATTTCGTAAACCAAGTCATAAAAGACTCCCCCTAGTCCTAAAGTCATAAAACCAGGTAAATTATACCTCGATTGGGATTACTTTACTAGTGGTTTTTTCTTAATTTTACAAAAATTTAATTTACACAAAACAAATACAGGAAAATTATAGATGGTAATGGTACAAATGATGACTCAAATTTTTATTGGAACAATTTTTTTGGGCGAATAGCCGTTGACGAAACGGTTCCTTTGTTATATGGTTAATCACATAAGTAATTAACCAATATGGCGGTGTGTATTATGGGTTTCACGATGGATGACAGCCGCCCGATTTTTGTGCAAATTGCCGAGCATATCGAAGACGATATTATCGAAGGTCGGTTGCAGGAGGAATCGCAAGTGCTTTCAACGACACAATTTGCATCGTTTTTTCAAATCAATCCGGCAACGGCTGCCAAAGGCGTTAATTTGCTGGTTGACGAGAACATTTTGTACAAAAAGCGGGGGATCGGCATGTTTGTGGCAACAGGCGCAAAAGCAAGGCTGATGGAGAAACGAAAGGAGAGTTTCTACGAACAGTATGTTGTGGCGATGATTTGCGAAGCGGAAAAGCTCGGCATTTCGAAAGAACAATTGACGGATATGATCCGGAGAGGGGAAGGAACGAAATGATGAACATTGTTGAAGTCCAAGGGCTGACCAAAACATATGGCGGCGTCCATGCAGTGGATGATGTCAGTTTTACGATGGAATCGGGCAAAATTTACGGATTGCTGGGCCGAAATGGCGCGGGAAAAACAACGATTATGCACATGCTGACGGCGCAAATGTTCCCGACAAGCGGGAAAGTGCACGTGTTCGGAGAGACTCCTTACGAGAACAATCGCGTATTGAGCCAGGTTTGTTTTATTAAAGAAAGCCAGAAGTATCCCGACCATTTTCGAGTGAGCGACGTGCTGGAGTTGTGTCCGGTAATTTTCCCCAATTGGGACCAGCAATTTGCAGATCAATTGGTGAATGATTTCCATCTGCCACGGAAACGGGCGATAAAGAAGCTATCAAGAGGTATGCTCTCGTCCGTCGGCGTCATCATCGGTTTGGCGAGTCGCGCACCGCTGACGATGTTCGACGAGCCTTACCTGGGGCTGGACGCTGTAGCACGGGCGTTGTTCTATGATCGGCTGATCGAGGATTACGCGGAGCACCCTCGGACAATCGTTTTGTCCACACATTTAATCGACGAGGTGAGCCGGATTTTGGAGCATGTGATCGTCATCGATAGCGGAAAGCTTATTCTAAATAAGGATGCAGATGCTATTCGCGGGCAAGCCTATAGTGCCATTGGCCATGCGGAGAAAGTAGAGTCCTTCATTTCCGGGCAGGAGACGATCGATCGTAAACCATTCGGTAGCCTATTGGCGGCAACGGTGCTTGGCAGTCTGGATCCAGAAAGCCGGAAGCAGGCCGAATTACTGGGGCTTGAGCTTACCCCGGTATCACTTCAACAGTTGATCGTTCATTTGACCAAACAAAAATCTGATCGCAGGGCGGTGGACTTCCGATGAATCGAATTGCAACCGTAATGAAAATTCATGCCAAGGATAAACTTATGTGGTTTATCGTTCCATGGTTTTTGGTATTGCTTCCTGCTTTTTTAGTCAACCTCTTGATTGGATGGATAGCCCAGCCGGAAAACGGATTATATACTGGCGGTTTGGCCTCCATCTTCGTTTGTTTGCTGCTTATCGGCATCTCTACGCTGACGAAAAGCTTTCCGTTTGCGCTAGGCCTGAGCATCCGGAGAATGGACTTTTTTCTTGGGACTCTTATAATGGTCACCGCTGTTTGTTTGGGTATTTCCGTCGTGCTTTCGGCTCTTTCGTTCGTGGAGGGTGATTGGGGCTGGGGGGTCGGGCTGCATTTCTTCAACCTTCCATATTTAAGTGATGGGTCCTTTGTGGAACAGTGGTGGACCTTGTTCGCTACAGCGTTTCATGTGACCTTCCTTGGCTTCTTCATTATCGCAATATTCAGACGTTTTGGGAGAACGGGGCTGTTCTTCTTGTTTCCGGTTATTTTTCTTGCGGGTTCCGTGCTTGGGTTCTTGTGTACGTATTTCGGCTGGTGGACGGACATTTTCAATTGGCTAAGTGGACATTCTGCCGCCCAATTAGCTTCGTGGTTGTTTGTTGGCGCGGTCATCTATGTACTGCTGTCATTTTTCATGATTCGCAAAGCAACTGTTTAGTTGGTATCATGCCGTTAGGCCGTCCAATTATTTGTCGGCGGCCTTAGCCGTATTTAAGTATATCATCAGGCAACTAAATCAGGGCTTGTAGAGGCGTTTTCACCTGAAGGAGTCCCATTTTCTGAAGAAACCATAAAGGGAAAGGTTTTTCTATTCTTACAATAACAGTATGGAGAAGTCTTCAATCCTTATATCGCTTTACCTTTTCAGGAAGGCATATGCAAGCATTACTAGATAGAAGCAGATAGATCGAACCATATCCGGAGAACCACCTTTTTAATGTAGTTTGGTGGACAGAATAAATGAAGGATGTCTCATGGGAGGAGGCATTTAAGAGATACAACTATTATATTCAGCATGGTCCTTCGCCTTTTGGATTTGATTTTAAGCATACATTTGATGAAAAAGGGGAGACGTTCTTGATTAAGTTGAAGGGGGACCCATTATTAATTGGGAAATTATCTAATTAAACAAACGGTGACCTAATGAATAATACACCTTCCTGTGACATAACTAAACAGGAAAACGAAAAAATCAAAGGGGAGACAAAAGGTTCCTATCCCAATAGAAAAGAAAAAACCGTCGTTTGGAACTGTTGCCTTGGTGAAGGAGAAAGTTAAGAAGGAAAAAGAAAAAATGAAGAAAACTAGGAAATTATAAAAAAGGAAAAAAAGGGAACAAGGTCTATTCGATACCCTATTCTCCTTTTTTCCATTGATAACAAAAGATAGATGTGAAATTTTTGGTTTTATTCAATTTACTTACTATTATGCAAGGCTAGTCCCCCTGCGCATTAAAGCACTAGTACACCGGGGGACGGACCCTATTTTCTGACGCATCAACATATATAACTGGTACCACGATTCATGCTGACACAGATTATACTTCTCGGTATTCATTAAAAAAAAACGAAGATTTACCTCTTCGTTTTTTTTAGGGAAGTCAATGGGGAAGGTTCAACCGTCCCTATGGGATTATGTGCCCTTTCTCATAGTTTCTTTATATCATCATTTAATCTGCGGGCTTGATTTTTGAAGTAAAGGTAAAAGGCGATCCAAAAGATTGTAAAAGTGACGATGGAGATTAAGAGTGTTAGCAATAAACTTTTTATAGTAAATGGAATCCATCCGATTGTAAAGGCCAAGATGAAATAGAGGATCACGACGGTTAAGAAATGGAAAATGGTCTGTTGAGAAAGTTTTAAATTTCTGTTTTCATAATACATAGAACTAATTGTAAAAAACCAACCGCAGAGGATAGAACCAATGGAGTTCTTCAAAAATAAACTTCCATCTATCATTTCGAAACCGCCGAAAAGGATTGTTACATTGGTGTAAAGCACCGCGATGAAGCCTCCAAAGAACATGCCGATGAAACTGCGAAGTATAAATGTCTTCATTCTGTTTTCCTCCTATTTAATTGTAAAGCCGTTTTTATCACAGGGACATAGGTACGAGACACATACTCTTTCTTTCCAGATTTGAAATAGACACAGAGTGTACCATTGAATGATGCTTCAAAACGGCTTAATTCATGTAAATTGGCGATAACCGATTTAGATAGGCGGATAAATTTAGTAGAAGGAAGCAGGGCCTCAAGCTCATATAACTTCTCTTTTAAAATAAACGAATCCGTCGCTGTTACGGCAACAACATGGTCGTTTTCCGTATGAAAATAATGAATATCCACTGGTTTAAGAATATGTTGCATTTCACCTTTTTTGGCAATCAGGAATTGTTGCTCCCTACTGTGAATGAAGTCAATTAGTTCCTGAATATGGTCATCTAACGTAGGGCCTTCAATGGTAATCTTCGTTTCTTTAAATGCTTTATCGATATTTAGGGAAAGTTTCAATTTTCAGACACCTCTTTTCACCTAAAATTATAATCGTTCTTGCACTCGATGTCTGTCAATAAATGTTCTCTTCATTCACTCCTCTCATGATCGTTCTAATCAAATTGTATGATGATCTTCCTCACCAGTCTGCACTATTCAAGTAAGTGGCAGAAAGATGAAGGGTAACCCGAGGAAAATAGTTGGTCACTTACACGAAAGGGAGTGCATGCTTCGATTAGTGAAAACCACAATGTAAGATGTTAAAATGAGCCTCACCACCGCGAACCAATCTTCACCTATCTAGGGCGTTGATCCAACAAGGATTTAACGCTATTTTTGTTGTTTTTGGTCTTTTTTTCCACGATTATCATAACTGCTTCTTTTTCTTTTTGAATAAAATAAAGGCTAGAGGAAAATATATGTAAAAGTGAAAGTAAAAGGAGGGGTGTGCCGATGGCTACTATAAGACCAATCAAAATAGGCTCAAAAAAATCCGAAATCCATGAAAAACTAACATCAGCAGAAATGGGGAAACTGTGGGCTACTTATATGGGAAACAGTATGTCCGAATGTATTTTAAGCTATTTTCTCGAACATGTTGAGGATCAAGAGATAAAACATCTATTGGAACATGCATTAAACTTAAGTAATAAATTTGTAAAGACAACCAAAGAAATTTTTGAGAGGGATGGCTTTCCTATTCCAATTGGTTTTACAAAAGAGGATGTAAATCTGGGTACGCCAAGATTATTCGAGGATGAATTCTATGTGCATTATTTAAAATATGCTGCTAAAGCTGGTATGAGTATTTACAATGTGGCCATTCCCTTAATGTTTAGAGAAGATGTTAAAGGATTTTTTAATGATTGCATGTATGAAACACTTGAGTTAATGGAACAAATCAAGGATATTTTAATGAGTAAACATTTTATCATTTCTCCGCCTGTCATTCCGATACCCGAAAAAGTGGAATTTATTCATGACGATTTTCTAAATGGGTATATTAGGCACGTCAGGCCTCTGCATGCATTAGAAATTACCCATTTATATGATAACATTGAAAATAATATCACCAGCAAAGCGTTGATTTTAGCTTTTAGCCAAGTCGCAAAAACGGATAAGGTTAGGAAACTTTTTATTAAAGGGCGAGACCTGACACATAAATCGGTTGAGATGTTTTCAAATCAACTACATAAGGCACATTTGCCTTCACCAACATTCCTTGACCATTTAATTACGACATCTACCTTTTCGCCATTTTCAGATAAATTAATGTTATTTCATAAGGTAGATATGTTCTCATTGAAGATTAGAGCATTAGGAAATTCGCTGGCTGTAAATGGGAGACATGATCTTGTGAAGATGTACATCAAGTCATTTAAAGATATTAGTGTATTTGTTGAGAGTGGTGCAAAGATTATGATTGATAACGGATGGATGGAAAAACCCCCCGGAGCTATTGACAGAGATACATTATCCTAGAACCACTGGGATGGTACTTGTGGCAGGATATCCTCACTAAAAACTACGAGAATCGTCCCTGTGGCATTCCGGAAAGTATTCAAAAAGAAGTCGATAAAGGAAGGCTTGGTTTTAAACGAAGTATGTAAGATGTTAAAATGAACCTGACCATCGCGAAACAATCTTCACTTATCCAGTGCGTTGATCCAACAAGGATTTAACGCTATTTTTGTTGAAATTCTTACCTTCTTAGAGCAGGGTAGTAATATTAGCTTAAATATAAATGATAAAATTTAAGAATAATTAACCAAAACTAATAATAGAAAGTGGGTATAGCATTACTGTGGCAAGTAGTAAAGTTATAGAATTAAAAAACTTTTCAATTGGATTACCCCAAAAAATGAAGTACGAGAATAATGAGGAAATGGATACGGGAATTTGCAAACAAACAATTGAAGAAGCTCTCTTAACAAAAGGTGGATTTCTGGGAGATGGAGTTGCGGATTTACGGAATCACGGAGGTCCAGATCGTTCCGTATGTGTATACCCTTATGAACACTATTTGCTTTGGGAAAAAGAATTTGCGAATCCTTTACCATCTTCAACATTCGGTGAGAATTTAACTGTAACGAATGTGTTGGAAAAAGATGTTTATATTGGGGACATTTTTCGTCTTGGAGAAGCTGTTATCCAAATAACTCAAGGTAGAATCCCGTGTAGCACAATTTCAAAGAGAACTAATAATCCTCTTCTTTTAAGAAGGATGGTACAAACGGGTTTTACAGGTTATTTGTGTCGGGTTTTAGAAGAAGGTATTGTACGAAACGATTCTCAAATTACATTATTGGAGTCACATCCAAAAGAGGTATCCATTCTTTACGGAAATGAGATTTATTTTCATAAGCAAAGAGATGTCGATGGAATAAAAAGAATATTGGCTGTTGAAGAATTGGCTAACGAATGGAAAGAACTGCTAGTAAATCGGCTAAATAAACTCACTGCTCCTATCTAAAATATGAGTATTTCTCTACCATCTTATTAATATATAGAATCTTTTAATTGAGTAAGTCATTCTTCCATTAATGGGCACAATTCTTGTAAAAGGAATTGTGTCTTTTTTCGTTAGTATCTAAAAATGGTATTATATTTGACGTATTTCCATGGCATCTAATATTAAGCGCGAAATTTGAATATTTAATCATTCAAAATATTAATATGGATAGTTTTAATAAGAAGTTGCATTTTCTCTTTATAAAAATCTAAATATTTAGAAAATATTTTTCGAATTTATTCTAAAAATAAATAGAAGAAATATATGATAAATGAAGGAACTATTAAAGGGGGAATACGATTGAAAAAATTTTTAAGCGCAATACCATTATCATTACAGCATTTGCTTGCGATGTTTGGTGCAACAATTTTGGTGCCGGCACTAACTGGTCTTGATCCAGGCAGTGCACTTATTGCCAGTGGTTTAGGAACCTTGATTTTCCATCTTATTACACGCGGAAAGGTCCCTACGTATCTAGGTTCATCATTTGCCTTTATTGCTCCGCTTGCGTTGTATGTAGGCAAGTTACATTCACCTGGTCAAGCCGTTGCAGGTCTTATCAGCGTTTCCATTGTTTATGCCATAGTATCTATAATCATTTCCTTTGTTGGCTTTGAAAAAGTCCGCAAGGTAATTCCTGCGGTCGTCGTTGGACCTGTTGTAAGTATTATTGGTCTTTCGCTGGCAACCACGGCGGTGACCAACATGGCTTCGACCCATTGGGATATCGCTATCGTCAGCCTTCTGGCAGCGGTCATCGCAACGCTTGCAGGCACAAAGGTGATCCGCCTCTTTCCGCTCATAATCGGTCTTGGAGTAGGGTATGTTTATGCCGCGGTGCGAGGATTTGTAGATTTTCATACCATCGCCACTGCACCGACTTTTGCTCTTCCGCATGTTGTCATGCCGGAATTCACGTGGGTCGTGATCCTTGGAATGGCGCCGATAGCTCTGGTTACCATTATCGAAGACCTAGGTCATATGTTTGTGCTAAATGAGATTACAGGAAAAGATGTGACAAAGAATCCTGGATTTTCCAGCATCCTATGGGGGAATGGCATTGCAACATTAATCTCAGGCTTTATCGGCGGTCCTGCACAAACAACTTACGCGGAAAACCTCGGGGTTCTAGCAATCACACGCCAGTTTTCCAGTAGGATCATTCAAGGCGCTGCTGTTCTTGCGATTCTTCTTGGCTTGTTCGGTAAAGTTGGAGCTGTTATCCAATCCATTCCAGTTGCAGTGATGGGAGGCATATGTATCCTGTTGTTTGGTATGATTGCTGCAATGGGGATTCGTCACCTTATTGAGGAAAAAGTGAGTCTGGCGAATATGAAAAATTTGGTCATCGTCGCGATCATCTTCATCGTCGGAGTTGGGTATGCTCATAACGGTATCGCCTATGCTACCATTGCCGGCTTGCTCATCTATTGGTTCGTACCCGATTTTACAACAAAGAATGAACGTTAATATGAAAAGCCATTCCCAAACATTTGCAGCAGAATGGCTTTTTATTTGTCCGTAAACAACTTTTTCAGTCATTTGTCGGCAAATGAAAAAAATCAACTGGCAGGATGATAAAAATATAATCGGTGAAAATAATAAACTATTTTTTAAAAGAATTCTTCAATTAAATATATTAAAGAGCGTGTTTTGATCAAACTTGTTTTCAAAAAACGCTCGTTCTTTTACACTTCAAAAGCGTAATAAAACATTTTGTTTTATATACTTTTCTTTGAACATAACGCTAGGACGAACAAATCCTAGCGTTATCTGTAAACTTTTTTAATCTTTTATTCTTCATTTTGAGCCACACTTTTTCCTTCCATAAATTTATTTAAAGCTTCTATATTTTGCCTGTAGTCCACTTCTAATACATCACCAAGCTTTTCATCCCGTTTATTTTGAAAACTGCCATCTTCAGGGATGCGTATGGTTTCTATATCTCTACTTTTCTTCGATAACATATCTTTTCCTATTGTCAAAAGGGTGGATCCATCCATATTTGTATCGATGTATTTATTTATGAGACCTAAAAGCTTAGGGAGTTTTACAATACTATGTAGACTTACAGCTTTATCTGTTAATTTTGAAATCACTTCTTGCTGTCTTTGAATTCGTCCGAAGTCACTTAAATGATCATGGCGAAAGCGGACATACCCTAACAATTCTTTCCCATGCAATTGTTGTTTCCCTTTTTCCAACGTCGTATCTATACCATAAGACATCTCATATGGTACATTTACTTCAATGCCTTTAGGTACAAGGAGATCGACCGCTTTTTCGAATCCTTTAAAGTCTACCATCGCATAAGAATGAATATCGAGCCCGAAATTTTCTTTAATCGTTTCCCTTAGTAATTCAGGACCTCCAAATGAATAAGCTGCATTTAATTTTTGCTGGCCATGTTCTGGTACAGAGACCAACATATCTCGCATAAGCGAAATAAGTTTTATTTTATGGGTTTGTGGATCATAATGTGCAACCATGATCGTATCCGTTCGAGCTTTTTTTTCTCCCCGAGAGTCACTTCCTAATAAAAGAACATTGACTGCATCTAGTTTATTTTTCTCCCCGTGAAATGTTTGTTTTCCTTCCACCTTTTTAAGTGGTGGGCTGACAGCTTTTATAGTTCCTCCAATGTATTGAAATAGTTGAAAAAGACCAACTATAAAAATACCTATTAATAGAAGGGCGCCAAACACTCTGACCCATCTTACTTTTCTTCTATTCCTTATTGACCGTTTCAAATTTTGCACCACCTAAGCTGAATAATCATTAACTTTGTTATAATATTGAAAGGTAATCTATTAGTTTCTTCATTTTTGATAAAGTAAAAAATGAAGAAGGAGTTTCGATCTTTTAATAACCCCTTGAAGTAGTGATTATCCCATAATTAGTTTTCACCTTTTTTAAAATCAGGTTACATTTTTCTGAAGTTCTGATTACATTGTCATTTTTTTCTGTCACATATCTAGTTTCCTCTCAATTTAAGAGGGATATTGATTTTTTCGTTTAATGGAATAGAAGTTGTTGGAACTGTCTAAGAAGAGTTTTCTCGGAAGGGGATTATTATGAAAGTTATTACAGCCCAGCAGCGTGATAAAGTAAGTTCGTATAAAAGTCTTCGCTCCTTATATGAACAAAACATCACGGTTAACAGTATTTCTGAAACGTTGGATACTTGTAATCTTAATGGTGATGCTAAAAATATCAAAAACATGATGATGATTAAAGACTATGATGTTTTAGGTGTTGAAGATAACGGGATTGTGGTTGGTTATGTGGTTAGAAATGAATTGAAGGAAGGAAACTGCAAAGAGTATTATCGAAGCTTTAGTCCCACTGAACTTGTCTCGGAATCTACGTCACTTTTACATACACTTTATATTTTTAAAGAAAATGAAAAGATTTTTATTCTAGAAGGAAATAGAGTAACAAAAGTTGTAACGCTTGCAGATCTTCAGAAACCTCCTATTAGAATGTTATTATTTGGGTTGATCTCATTATTAGAGATGCACCTATATCGAATAATTAATGATTATTTTCCTAATGAAACCTGGAAAAAACATTTAAGCCCTAAGCGAACTAAACTAGCTGAGGATTTATATTCTCATAGAAAATCCAAGAATGAAGCCATTCAATTAAGTGATTGTTTGCAGATATGCGATAAAAGAGACATCGTCCTTAATGAGAGTCCATTGAGGGAGCTTTTGGGTATTGAAACAAAGAGTAAAGGCAATCGTTTCTTCAAAAACTTAGAAGAGCTCAGGAACAATTTGGCTCATTCCCAGAATATCCATACAGAAAACTCATGGAATGAAATGTTCTCCTTAATCGAACAGACTGAGAAACTATTAGAGGAATGTGAAAAGTTAAAGTAGCAATTCATGAATTCAAATACCACTCCATTAAAAAATGAAACCGTTTTTTCTTGAAGATTCCAGAGTAATAGGCAATTGGCATTTTTACGATTTATGTAGATTTTAGTTTTCTAATTAGGTTTCAAAAGGAATCAAAAGCAATATCAACGACTTCATCTGTATTTATATTAATTCAATAGTAGACGATAGTATAATTATGTAAACTATGAAATAATCCTAATCAAATGGAAGCTGAATTCTTAAGATTTTTGTTTTAAATTTATTTTAAATGGTAGAAATTAATAGTTTAGGGAGTGTAGAAAATATGGATATAAGTTTATTTCATTCATTAGAAAGTGAAAATATCTACTTTAAATCACTAAGTACAAATGATGCTCAAGAGATTCATAATTATGCATCAGATGAGGAGGTTTCACGTTTTATTGGCTGGAGTTTGATGAACGATTTGCATGAAACAAGTGAACACATTGAAACAATGGTAAAGCGTGAGGTAGCGGGTACTCATTTATATGCGTCGATTGTTCGAAAATTAACTCAAGAAATTATTGGGACAGCCATGATTTTCAATTTTGACAAGGAAGCAAACCAAGCTGAAATTGGTTATGTTTTTCATCGAGACCATTGGGGGAAAGGGTATGGAACAGAGTGTGTGGCTTTGATGAGTGATTTTGCATTTGAATCACTTCATCTACACAAACTCCATGCTAGTGTTGTTGAGGCAAATAGGGGCTCGGCTCGTATCCTTGAAAAGAACGGATATGTGTTAGAGGGTCAATTAAGAGACCACTATTTTATTGAAGGAAAATATCATAACGCCTTACTTTACGGGAAAATTCAAACAAAATAAAATTAATTTCCAAATGTTAAAATTACCCTATTTAAACGCTAATCCCGCTAAACCTTGACTAAAGGAATAAATATAGATTAATTCAAGGTGTCGAAAAATGAATTTTCATTTCTTTGGAACGAGAATTTCAAAAAAAGGGGAGACGAATATTTTTTCCAACATCTTTTTTATTCTATCTCTAGAACCAATATACAATTTAAAAGGAAGAAGTTTTTAATCGGCTGATGTAGGGTATTAAAAAAACGAGGTGATAGGAAATGGATAAAAATATGAGAAAACCTACTTCGGAGCATTCACAGGCAAATATGGACAACCCAGAACAATATCCAACAGAGAATGAGAGCCTTTTTGATAAATTCAAAAGTGAGCAAACAGTTGACCCTATACCGGTAGAAGATTTAAAAGAAGAACAACTTGAGGAAAAAGAGAAGCATCATTCCAAAGATACCTCTTCAAGTGAAAAAAAGTATAGAACGGGAATGTAGTTTCCATGAAGACAAACTGGGATTTTTTATGATTTTTGCTATAAGCCCTAAAGAATTCAGAACCCCCAAAAAAACTAAAAGTAACTATAAGCGATAATATTCAAAACTGCTCGCCAATTGTAGACATACCCAACAATTGGCTGTGTTTTTGATTTTTGTCAATTGGCCTATTTTTTTCTTAGCCGAAAGGAAAGTAAGCCATTTCTATCGGATTTAACTCGAGATTGAGGATGTTTTTATAATCCGCCGCAAGAAGGCTTCTTATTGTTCTCATCTTGATTGGACTGCACTTTCTCAGCATTCTTGTTAGAAACTGATTCCAACCCATACCCAGTCGAACTGATTTCCAGTACCTGTTCATTTCCCTTGTTCTTTAAGCTTGCGTTTGTTGGATTTTGAAAATGATCAAAATTTTCGTTTTTCAATAGATAAACCTCCCTGTTATTTATAGGATAAAAAGTGGAAAGAAGTCTCACACCGTTCTTAGTTTTTAAGTTGTTCAAGAAAGTGCTTTGTGGTCATATTCAACACTTGTAGTATTTGCAATACGATGGAAAGGATTCTACTTTAAGCGAAAAAAAAGGCATTTTTTTCGATTGCTTTCTAAGGGGGCTAAAAAAGGGACTTTAATCAGTGTGAATAACAGAGTGTCGCATCGGACAAAATACCCTTTGTTGAATACTAATGAAATGAGGGTACTCGGGTGAAAGAGATTCCTGTTGCTTATCATGAAAAAAAGAGATATTATATTATTCCTGTCACTCACAAGTGACAAATTTCATACCTTAGTCTAAGAAAATCGGAAAATAATTACTGTTGTATGATAGCAATTCTGGTGTTATGATTGAAAAGTCGCTGTAAAATATATCTCTATTAAACAACCTATTACTTGAGGGATTGGAAAAAATTAATAGTTGATATATTTAATAGTAACGTGATATTATAAATCTTGTCGCTTCTTTTATGTGATGCAGAAAATTGTTC
>NZ_BCVI01000049.1 GCF_001591665.1 Neobacillus soli NBRC 102451
GAACAAAATTCAGTTTCGCTCGGAAGCGACTTTATTAATATAACATAAAACATTTTGTAATGTCAATAACTTTTTTAAACCGTCACCTACGAAAGCTTTATAAGCTTGCTTCGCAGCGACGGTTATTAATATACCAAGTAAACCAAAAAAGGTCAATATGTTTTATTACTTTTTTATAATAATTTTTTATTAAGACGATATGCTCGATGAAAAACCCCATGACCCTTTGTTTCAATATTAACTACCTCTATTAAATGCTTTTCAATCAAATATTCAAGCAATACTGCCAGATCGACTGAGTAATGACTCAATTCTTTATCACTCATAATTTCATTAAACATCCAATATTCCTTACCATTTAGCACTTCTAAAAAATGCATGGTACCGATATTTGTTCTAGAATGAATCATAAATTCGCTTGCAAGAAATAAAAGTTCAAGCCTTTTTTCAAGCGTTTCCTCGCTATTTACAAGTTCTTCATATAATTTATATATTTCTGGTTCTATTTGTTTTACTTGCTGCCAAACGGTTAGTTCAGGATGAAGACCATTTTCTATTACAGCCAATCTTGCAAGATGATGCAAAGAATGAACAACATGGTTATAGGCATCTAAATATTGATGGCTTTCAAATAATGCTTTCCCATCCACATAGCGACGGATTAATTTAGCAAATTCTAAACCCATTTTAATTTTCCGCCCATTAAAAGGAAACTCTCGCAGTTCCGTTTTTAAATTAGCAACATATTCATTTCGATCAAAAAGGATCCTGGCATCATTTAGCCATTCAAATATTTTTCGATTCGTTCCTAATAACAGCCATTCATTCAACTGAGGTTCTGTAATGATATGCATGGCAGCCTTTTTATCATTATAAGAATAATGCTTAATAAATAATGGCTGATCAGCTTCTTTTACGACAACTAATAATATGACATCAAATGAATCAGTTATATGACTTAATTTTTGTTTTTTTTCTACCATTAAAACTCCAAGAGTATTTAATTGGCTCGCCCTTTCTTGATAAATAGGCCGAAGGATGTCTTCCATTCATCATTCCTCCATTTTTTTCAGGTAGCATTATATGTTCGACAATAACAATGAATATCCTTCTTTAACTTAGGACAAACTTCGACATTTTTCTACTCAGAATTTTTTCTCTCTACATAAATATGGTATAGTTTCTCTAGGAGGGAGTATCATGGCAAAATATTCGAGTAAAATAAATAAAATTCGTACCTTTGCATTATCCTTAATTTTTATCGGTTTTATTGTAATGTATATAGGCATCTATTTTCGAACTTCACCACTTATTATGACCATTTTAATGCTTTTTGGCTTTCTTTTTATTATCGCGAGTACCATTGTCTATTTTTGGATTGGAATGTTATCAACAAAAACCGTCCAAGTTAAATGCCCAAGCTGCGGAAAGCCTACAAAAATGCTTGGTAAAGTTGATATGTGCATGCACTGCCGCGAACCATTAACCCTTGATCCTAGTCTTATTGGTAAAGAATTTGATGAATCGTATAATAAGAAGGCAGGAAAATAAATAGAGGATAACTTAAACCCACACGGCCATTTAGCCATTTTGGTTTAAGTGATCCTCTTTTTTTGTAAAAAAACGACTACCTGCCTTCAATCCCTATTAATGGACTTCTTTACTCGTGCAATCGGGACATAGTCCGTAAATTTCCATTCGATGGTTCTCGACTTTGAAACCTGTAACATGGGATGCTAAGTGTTCCACTTCGTCTAAGCCAGGATAAAGAAAATCTACAATTTTTCCACAATTTTCACAAATGACATGATAATGATGTGTTGTAACAAAGTCAAAACGACTTGATGCATCACCAAAAGTTAGTTCCTTAACAAGACCTACTTCACGAAATACCCGTAAATTATTGTAAACTGTTGCCACACTCATATTAGGGAACTTTCCCTCTAAGGCTTTATAAATTTCATCAGCTGTAGGATGTGACATCGAGTTTATTAAATATTCAAGTATCGCATGACGTTGCGGAGTAATCCGTACCCCCGTTTCCTTTAGGGAATCCAACGCTTCTTTTAATTGATTCATCGTCATGCACCTCTTTTCTAAAAAATATTCTTATATTATAATTGTTATAATTAATTTTACTAATTAATTTGTACTTTTGTCAATATTGTAACCTCACAAACATGAAATGTTCATAAACTTTTTCCATGCAAGGTTTGTTCGTTAGCGCCTAATTGATGGTTCACATACCGAGCAGTAACAAATAATAAATCTGAAAGACGATTTAAGTAGGCCAAAACAAGCGGATTTACATCTTCCCCCAATGTAACCGCACATCTTTCTGCCCTCCTTGCAATAGTCCGTGCTACGTGGAAAGCTGCACCAGCAGGATGTCCTCCTGGCAAGATGAAATTCGTTAGTCCTGGAAGAGTGGTGTCCCAATCATCAATTTGTTTTTCCAATTCTTCAATATCCAAAGCAGCGAGCGACCACTTAACATCCTTTCCTTTGGGGGTAGCTAATTCTGCACCAACGTGAAAAAGATTTGTTTGTATTTTATGATATACATTTTCAATTATTTCTTTCCCTTGAAAATTTTCCTTATGCAAATGACTCAAAGCAAGTCCTATCATTGAATTGGTTTCATCACAGGTCCCATATGCTTCCACACGTAAATCGTTCTTCGCAACCCTTTGCCCATAAATAAGGGAAGTTGTTCCCCGATCACCCGTTTTTGTATAAATCTTCATTAGTTACGCCTCCAACGAATTCGATATATTTAAGCTACATTTTTATACCTTATGTATCAAAAAATTCATTAAATCCCCTTGGTTGGTAAGTTATTTAATTTTATTCATCATAACACCTGTAAATACATTTAGAAAACTCAAAATTGTAGGTAACCACAAATTGACATAAAAAAAAGGGCCACGATGGACCCAAAATTTATCTGAGGAGGTATGCCCTAATAAAATGATATTCAATCTAGCGGTTGTTGCATTGGACAAATGCCTTTTATCATAAAAATAGGCGAGAGTTTTGGATTAGTTTAGGTTTTCCTTTATGTACGTTAACGCTTCATCTACATGCCCTTTTACTTGAACTTTTCTCCACTCTTTCACCAATTTCCCTTCCTTATCAATAATGAAGGTCGATCTTTCAATCCCCATGTATTCTTTACCGAAGTTTTTCTTCAATTTCCAAACTCCAAACGCTTCCGCTAATTGATGTTCCGTATCCGCAAGCAATAAAAACGGCAAACCGTATTTCTCTACAAATTTCTGGTGGCGGTCAACCGGGTCTGGACTTACTCCTACTATTACCGCGTTCACTTCAGTAAATTGCTGAACCTGATCACGGAAATCACACGCCTCTGTCGTACAGCCCGGAGTCATGTCTTTTGGATAAAAATAAACAATTACATTTTTCCCTTTAAAATTTGCTAATGATACTGTCTCACCATTATTTGCTGCTACTCCAAGTTCAGGTACCTGCATTCCTATTTCAACTGTCACCATTACCACTCCAATAGTATAATATTTATTATTCACAGCGTACCCAATCTTCCCTTGTAACACAACTAACTCGCACTTGTTAGACTTATCTTTCCCTGTTCAACATGACACGTGCAACAAAGGCAGCGGGCAATGTATAGCCAATCAACGCCTCGATTACGGCGATTATTCTGCCAATACCATGCGGCAGCACATCGCCATTGCCGACAGAGAAAAGTGTCATCGCACTAAAATAAAAACTCGTTTCGAAGATATTACTGCGCGAATGATTATTCATTTCTTTAAGCAAAGGCATGCCGATTAAATGAAAGAGAAGGTAAATAAGGCCAAATCCGATAATAACGGTTAAGTATACGGTTCCTAAATAGAGAAAATTTTCGACCGAAACAAATTTGCCCCTAACTGTATTAGGAATAAATAAAGTTCGTAAACTCATAAAGATACAAAAGATTACAATCGGCAGCAAAAAATAGAACACTCGGACCACCTCTAGATTCCAACATGAGTTATTCTATTTCTATGCATACTTGGCCTAAAAAATATCAAAAAACCGGACAACATCTGCCCGGTCCTTAGTTAATTTCCTGCTCCTCGGTATTTTGTTACACCTTGATTCCATAAGCGGACAGAAAGGACAAAAAATACCACTCCAATCACGGGAGTTAAAAACGAGTACCAAAACCATTCTCTTTTACCGAGAAAAAAAGCAGCAGGATAAACTCCAACAAAAGCAAACGGCAAGACCCAAGTTAACATAAAGCGAATTAATTTATTATAGATATTAACGGGGTATCGCCCATAGTTACTAATATTGTACATCATTGGCATTAGGGACATTCTTGCATCTGCCCAAAAACTAATGCAGGCAATCATCACGAATACCCCGCCATAAACAAGTGCACCGCCGATGACAAAAACGATAAATAAGAACGGGTCATACCAGTGCATTTCAAGCCCCAGCCGGCTACCTGCATAAAACATGACAGCCAGTCCCGTAATCGCCCCTAATAATGCTTCCAACTCTATCCGTTCAAGGATGATTTGGAACAGACTATGGATCGGTCTTGTTAGGATCCGATCCAGTTCCCCCTTAACAATATAGCGATCATTAAAGTCCCAGATGTTAAAGAAAGCAGAAAAAACAGCAAAAGGGACAAGAAAAAAGCCATAGATAAAAATAATTTCATCCCTGCTCCAACCACCCAATAAATCGGTATGGCCAAAGACAACCAAAATAAAAACAAGATTGATTGCTTGTGAAAGTAAATCAGAGAAAAATTCAACGAATATGTCGGCCCGATACTGAAGCCGCGTTTTTATATATTGAGAAATATATTGAAAAAACATGGATATGTAAAACACTGTATCAACCCCCTTGAATAATCAGCTGCTTTTTCGCAAAGTACCAGAGCAATTGAATGGGTAAAAATAAAAGAATAACCCAAACAAATTGCTGCAATATTGCTTCCAATGCCTGATGATGGGAAAATCCCTTCGTCACAATCATACTCGGGAAATAGCTGATTCCTTGAAAGGGAAGAAACTTCATGACTTCCTGCGCCCAGCCTGGAAAGAAGCTAATCGGCAGGAGAAGCCCGGAAAACAGATCAATGACAACACGTTTGGCCCGAATAAGACCAGAATTGTTATACAAGAAGAAGGTAGTAATCCCTGTTAATAAATTCAGTTCCGTATTAATTAAAAAACTTAACAAGATTGAAATGGCGAACAACCCCCAAACGCTGGGGTCCCAAGTAAATTGAATCGGGAAAATAAAATAGACAATGATAAGTCCCGGTGCTGAAAAAAAGAAGAGCCTAAAAACCCCTTCTCCAAGACCCTGCATTGTTTTCATTCCAAGGTAATTGTAGGGTCTAATCAATTCAATGGCCACTCTACCGTCCATAATTTCGACGGCCATTTCACGATCAAGATTATTAAAGTAAAAGGCACGCGCCATCCAGGAAACTGCCACATAGGTGGTCATTTGTGTCATCGAAAGTCCTACAATATGCTCTTTAGATCCATAAATTGCCGACCATAAAAAATAATAGGCCCCAATATTAATGCTATATATCAGAATTCCTGTATAATAATTGGTCCGGTAAGCAAGCATCATTAGGAAGCGGATTCTAATCATTTCAAAGTATTTATCCACTTATACTGCACCCTTTTCATAAATGTTTCGAATGATTTCTTCTGTCGAAGTCTCATTAATTTTAATATCCTTTATTTTATAAGCAGCTACCACCTTTGCAATTACCTGTGAGATGAGTTCACCGCTATCCTCGACCGTTGCGGTAAATACCTGCTCCTTTTCCTCTAGCTCCCACTTAACAGGCAACTCGCTGGTAAGGACCTTAACCGCAGTGATATCTACCTTTTCAAGAAACTGAAACTTTAGTTCTTTCCCTTCGCTCCATTTCTCCTGCAGGTTCTTTAGTGCCCCGTCATAAATGACACTACCTTCATCAAGCAGAATCACACGTTCGCACAATGCTTCAATATCGGATAAATCATGTGTTGTTAACAGAATTGTTGTTTGATATTTTTCATTTATCTCTTTTAAAAAGTCACGGATTTTTAATTTGACAAGGACATCCAAGCCAATTGTCGGTTCATCCAGAAACAACAATGGCGGGTTATGAATCAATGCTGCCGCAAGCTCGCACCTCATTCTCTGGCCAAGCGATAATTTGCGCACCGGCTTATCCAATAGCGGCTCAATATCTAAAGTCCGGATGACATGACCCATATGATTGTTATAATCAGCATCCGATACCTTATAAACCTTTTTTAAGAGGCGGAAGGATTCCTGAACAGCAATATCCCACCATAATTGCGAGCGCTGGCCGAAAACGACGCCAATCGTTTGGACAAATTTCTCCCGTTCTTTGTGGGGGTTCATTCCGTTGACGATGATACTGCCTGAGGTGGGCGTTAATATTCCCGTCAGCATTTTTATCGTCGTTGATTTTCCTGCCCCATTTTCGCCAATATAGCCGACCATTTCCCCTTTTCTTACTGAAAAGTTAATATCGTTAACAGCCGGAATAACCTTATAATTCCGCGTTAATAAATCCCTAAACGCACCTTTTAAACCCGTTCGGCTCGAATAGGCTTTAAATTCTTTACGTAAATCCTTTACTTCCATTACATTTTCCATCACAGTTTTTCCTCCCGAATCACGCCCTAAAGAATTAGTTTAGCCAAATAATGATGCTAAAACAACTGTCCTGCACTTCAGCTGAATTTTCTAAAGGTCAAAACAGCACATAAGAAAAGCTCAAGCGCTCTGGTCAGCTGCGTATGGCCTCCTTGTAATAGCTAACACTTTTTCTTATGCAGCCGAAGCTTTCCTTGTGGAGCACTCCAAGTGGGTATTTGGAAACACGATGAGCTCTAGCGTTCAGATGTTGACTTATCGCAGGACGGAGAGCAAAGGCATTTCGCCGCTGGGGCGCCGAATCTAGACAATTCTCGAAGTTGAAATTTTTTATCTTTTAAAAAGATCGCAAATCGCTTTAAATAAGGTAAATTTTGGTAGAAATACAACCTGTTTTGGGAGTAGAATATCCATTTTGGACGTCGAATTGGCGAAAAAATGTAATAAGAAGGGCCTTGCCCGTCTGAAAAACATGTTTTTCTGCGGAAAAGCAGTCAATTTTACTCTTTCAAATTTTTATTAGCGAATTTCGAGAGTTTATTAGCGATTCTTACAAGTTTATTAGCGAATCTTCCATGTTTATTAGCGAATTGAAATTTACCATGGAAATACCTTCGGAAAATAGCACCTTCCCTTTTTTATACCTGAGTAATTTACCTTTCCAGAAAGCATCAGCAGTCTTTTAGCAGTATGAATCGAATCCAAATGGCAAAACTCCCGAAACTGCCGATTAGTAATTTTCATATCGAACAATAGAAAGTAATCCAGCAACGCAGCTATATGGGCATCAACAAAATAGTTGTCACAGCGGGGACAATACCATTTTTGTTTTTTACGGATAAGGGGCAGATAATTGCAGCATGGCCCAAGAATACCCGTTAATAGATCTGACTGTTTAATTCCGAACTTTTCAAGTAGGAATTTTGTGGGCGGGGTATTCATTTTCACAAGAAGGCGGCAAATTTTCCGAAGCTCTTTCGGATTGAGAAGTGAAGTAGAATACAGGTTTTCAAAAAACTGAATTTTACTTAGAAAAGCGTCTGCCTTGCAAACACGAGGCTTTACTTTCCGGGCGTTGGGGCCGGAAAGCACATATGTAGCGTATGGGTTGCCGATGACAACCATGTAATCAATGGGTACCGGGTGGAAACCATTCGCAGCGAGCCATTTTTTAATAAAAGCTTTATGCCTTTCAGCCTGGGCAATTGGGTCAGGATACCCTTTTTCCTTGTCATTATTTATTTGAATAAATTGCTCATTCTCAGTATCAAAAATTAACTTGCCAATCATATTTTTGACATCAATAATGAGTCCAAATTCAGGTGTTAGAAGAAGAGTGTCGATTTGGCAGTTGTAACCGCCATCAGGGAGGTTTAAATCGTGAAGTATTAGATATTTTTCCTGCGGAAGAGAACGGAGATAGTAATCTAGTGATACCTCACCATGATATCCGGCCTCTCGTCTTTTGAATTCCCCTAAAATGGCTTGATATTTATGGTGAGTTAACGGGAGACGCCTTAATATCGCCGCCAAAATGAGAAGTTTTAATGGAATAGTCCTTGCTTTTACGATCAAACAAATCACTCCTTTACATTTTAATGATAAAATTCTAAAAAGCGGGAGAAAATCCTGCCGAATTTTAGCGAAAATTATTAAGATTTTATGTCTGATTTTTTTATTAGCGAATTTCGGGAGTTTATTAGCGAATCTAGATGGTTTATTAGCGTATCTCGACCACTTATTAGCGAATATTTCAGTTTATTAGCGAATCGGCTTTAAGAAGAAAATCGCAAGCGGCCTGGTCAGCTCACGACAGGCCTGGAGCGCTCCAAGTGAGTATTGGAAACACGAA
>NZ_BCVI01000050.1 GCF_001591665.1 Neobacillus soli NBRC 102451
ACAATTCTCAAAGTTGAAATAAATTCTGATAGTATTATAAAAGTGCTAAAATAGGAAGGAATAATTTTTAGGAGGAAATGTTGTGCAATTTATTAATTCAGAACGGATACATAATGAAGCGCTTGAACATATTGTCGGTGGAGTTAACAGCCCGTCCCGGTCCTATAAAGCGGTTGGCGGAGGCGCTCCCGTGGTAATGGAGCGCGCTCAAGGCGCGTACTTTTGGGATGTCGACGGTAATCAGTATCTCGATTATCTAGCTGCCTACGGACCCATCATTACAGGACACGCCCACCCTCATATCACAGAGGCTATCAAACGTGCGGCAGAAAGCGGTGTTCTTTATGGGACACCAACACCACATGAGGTGAAATTTGCCAAAATGTTAAAAGACGCAATGCCTGGCTTGGATAAAGTTCGTTTTGTGAACTCAGGAACTGAAGCAGTAATGACCACGATCCGCGTGGCCCGCGCCTATACTGGCCGGGATAAAATTATTAAGTTTGCCGGCTGTTACCACGGTCACTCCGACCTTGTCTTAGTTGCAGCAGGTTCCGGACCGTCTACCCTTGGTACCCCGGATTCTGCTGGTGTGCCAAAAAGCATTGCCCAAGAAGTAATTACCGTTCCCTTTAATGATATCGAACCATTAAAAGCAGCTTTGGAAAAATGGGGTCCAGAAATCGCCGCGGTCCTTGTCGAACCAATCGTTGGAAACTTCGGTATTGTTGAACCAAAACCAGACTTCTTACAGCAAGTCAACGACCTTACCCATGCGGCAGGCGCACTAGTAATTTATGATGAAGTGATTACCGCCTTCCGCTTTATGTATGGTGGGGCTCAGGATTTATTGGGTATTCAGCCGGATTTAACGGCACTCGGAAAAATTATCGGCGGCGGTCTCCCAATTGGTGCTTATGGCGGACGCAAAGAAATTATGGAGACCGTTGCCCCGCTTGGACCAGCCTATCAGGCAGGAACGATGGCGGGGAACCCAGCTTCAATGCTTTCCGGAATCGCCTGTCTTGAAGTGTTAAAGCAAGAAGGGATTTATGACTATTTAGATCGTTTAGGCGCAATGCTCGAAGAAGGAATTCTAGAAGCTGCCAAGGAATATGATATTCAAATCACGATTAATCGTTTAAAAGGTGCGTTTACTGTTTATTTTACCAGTGAAAAAATTGAAAACTACGAGCAGGCTGAAAACACCGATGGTGAAACGTTCGCGAAGTTCTTCAAGCTAATGCTGCATCAAGGAATTAATCTGGCTCCATCAAAATATGAAGCCTGGTTCCTGACAATCGCCCATACTGAAGAGGATGTTGAAGCAACATTACACGCGGTAAGAAATGCATTTTCCTTACTAAAGGATGAATAAATATTCATTTTTTATGCACAAACGGGAGTGAAATTCACTCCTGTTTATTTATTCAAGCTCTTTGAAAACGTTTACATAGACAACATTACCCATTTATTGAACTTCTTTACCACAGTATTTTTATATCCAAAACGTTGTATATTTATTTGATTTCTGAATATTCATATGATACTATTATATTATTATTTTTGTTTATTCCTTTAACTTAATACCCCGGTAAAGTATCAACTTAAAAACCCTGCTTCAAATTAACAGTTTCATAGGAGGTGAGCGGCTTTAGCGGATAAACCGATGAAGCCAAACTAGATGACACAAAAATGGAACCCTTCCCTTTTCAAAGATTTCCACAAACATGAACACGATGCATGCGGAATCGTCGCTTGCCTTGAAAAAAACAAGCGCCCAACTAGAAAAAATATTATCGATTGTATTGAAGCACTCGTTACCATGAATCACCGCGCCGGCTTTATTAATGGTGAAGGCGATGGCGTTGGAATCCATACAGATATCCCGATTGAGCTTTGGAAAGAAAAATTAATCCAGAAAGATCTTGACCCGTTACTGGCTGAAAAAGAAGAGTTTGCCGTTGGTCATGTTTTTGTCAGTCAAAAAGTAAACTGGGATGATACGAAAAAAGAATTAATTCAAAAGCTTGAAAGCTATCAATTAAAACTAGTTTTTGAGACAGATCAAGTAACAGACACCAATTCCCTAGGTCCAATCGCCATTCAAGAAAATCCTGTTTTTTGGCAATTCGCCTGTCTTTCCGCAAAAAGAGGCCAAGAATTGACACAGAACCTTTTCGATGCCCTCCTTGATTTTGAAAAGAATGAGCATGTCCATGTGGCTTCACTAAGTCAAAACCATGTAGTCTATAAAGTAATGGGGGCGGGGGATATTCTCCCTCGTTATTATCATGACATTAAGAATCCACTCGTGGCATCAACGATGACACTCGGTCATAACCGCTATTCTACCAATACTCTTTCAAGCTTTTTCCGTGTCCAGCCCTTTAGTGTTCTCGGACATAATGGAGAGATTAATACGATTTCCAAGCTTCGCGACGAAGCACGAATGATTGGTGTGCCATTAGTAAAGGACGGCAGCGATTCCCAGGATTTAAGTAGGACAATGGAAACATTAATCTGTCGGGAAGGCTATTCCTTATTCGAAGCTGTCGATATATTGTTCCCGCCCATTATTAATGAAATAAAGGCGTATTCTGATAAGCTTCAAGATTTATATACGTATCTACGTGAAGGATGGGGCCATTTTGCCCAAGGTCCAGCCGGGATTATTTCCAGGTTTGCTGATGAAGCAGTGTTTAGTGTTGATGCACTTGGTCTTCGCCCACTATGGATGCTCGAAACAGAGAGCTCTTATCTGTTTTCCTCAGAACCCGGAATTATTTCTTCGAGTGAATATGTAAACGAGCCGAAGCCTTTGGCACCTGGTGAGAAGGTTGGCTTTAAATGGAAAGGTACAAAATTAGAAGTATTCGAGCAAAATCGCTTTCAGAGCGAGGTTTATAGCCGTTTTTCAGAGAGGATTACATTTAGCGAATCCAGATTACGTTTGCTGCCCCCTTCATTGGCGAAAACTGTCACAATGAATTATCCTGACAAAATTCACAACGGACAGTATAAGGCCTTTGGCTGGGAGCGGGATCATATCCAATTAATCGAACAAATGGCGGAAAAGGGCGTTGAACCGATTCGCTCCCTTGGTCATGATGCACCACTGGCAGCCCTGAATCCAGAACGAAAAAATATTGCCGATTATATAAAAGAAAGTGTGGCTGTTGTGACAAATCCCGCGATTGATCGGGACCGCGAAACAGAGCATTTTTCAACCCGCGTCATTATCGGCAAGCGTCCTTCCTTATTTTTAAAAGAAAAAACAGAAACGGTTATCGAGTTAACCACACCGCTATTATTGGAAGGAAAAGCTGGCTTTAGCTTGTCGGAAGGTTTGGGTCAGCCAAGTTTTGATCAGGTTATCCACCATTTTCAGGAGCAAAAATTAGCATCGTTTATTTCGACTACCTTCAGAAAATCAGAGACGATTGACCAAGCACTAGAAAGGCTTACAAAAGAGGCCGTCCAAGCTGTTCAAGCTGGGAAAACGCTTCTCGTCCTTGATGATGCTTCCTCACATCAAGAAGATTCCTATTGGATGGATCCTCACTTAGTAACATCTGCAATTGATCAAGCGTTGGTCAATGCAGAAATAAGAAGAGATTGTTCAATAGTGTTACGCTCAGCTGCTATACGTTCGCTCCATGACATTATTACTGTCTTTGGGTTGGGGGCAGATTTAATAAGCCCTTATTACATGTTCTTAACGGTTCTCGATGAGTCGACAATGCCGTTAACTAATCTATATAGCGCCCTTACAAAAGGCTTGGAAAAAGTAATCTCAACGATTGGGATTCATGAGTTGCGGGGCTATGGCCGTCTCTATTCAAGTATCGGATTACATGAAGAGATTGCAAATGTATTAAACATCGTAAACTTTTTTGGTTCGAAAGAAATTGCGGCTGATTTTGAAGCGATGAGGCTTGATGCTTTTTCAAGAGCAGAAGATTACCAAAATGAGAAAGAAAGAATCGGCAAGACCTTTCACCTTTTCCCACGTATTTGGAAAGCAATTGGGGAAGTTGCAGCAACTGGCGATTATAGTGCTTATCGTGATAAGATTTCCGAACAAGAAGCGGAGAATCCAACAACCATTCGCCATTTGGTTCAATTAAAAAAGAGCAATAAACCGCTCTCCCCTAGTGACGTAGATATTCGTGTCAGTGACCATGATTTGCCGTTTCTTATTTCCTCAATGTCGTTTGGTTCTCAAAATGAGACGGCATTTAGAGCCTACGCTGAAGGGGCTGACCGCTTAAACATGGTTAGTCTGAATGGCGAAGGCGGCGAAATTAAGGATATGCTTGGAAAATATCCGAAAACAAGAGGACAGCAGATTGCATCCGGCCGGTTCGGAGTCAATACAGAGCTCTTAAACTCTTCAAATTTGTTAGAAATTAAAATTGGGCAAGGCGCCAAGCCCGGTGAAGGCGGCCACTTACCAGGTTCCAAGGTTACCGCGAAGGTTGCTGAAGCACGTAATGCAACGCTCGGCTCTGACTTGATTTCACCATCAAATAACCATGATATTTACTCTATTGAAGATTTAGCACAAATGATTCTAGAATTAAAGACAGCAAACGACCAAGCCAAAATTGCGGTTAAGGTTCCAGTCGTTCCAAATATCGGAACAATCGCTGTCGGTATCGCCAAAGCAGGTGCGGACATCATCACGGTAAGCGGCTTTGATGGCGGCACAGGTGCAGCAAGAATTCACGCCCTGCAGCACGTCGGTTTGCCAGTAGAGATTGGTGTGAAAGCCGCTCATAACGCCCTTTTAGAGAGCGGTCTCCGTCACAAAGTAGAAATATGGGCAGATGGCGGGATGAAGAGTGCGATGGACGTCATCAAAATCATGCTCCTTGGGGCAAACCGGGTTGGCTTTGGAACATTGTCCATGCTGGCGATTGGCTGTACGACTTGCCGTGGCTGCCATTTGGATACATGTCATGTCGGGATTGCGACCCAAATTGAATCTGAAGCACAAGCAAAGGAACACGGTCTTAGACGCTTTGTTCCTAGACAATTAGAATTAGCCGTTCAAGGAATCATGAATCTTTTCACCGCTTTTGGAACAGAATTAAAGACACTAGCCGCTTCAATGGGAATTAGAAATCTGCAGGATGCCGTCGGCCATTCCGATTTATTAGAGCAAGCAAAGGGAGTGAATCAGCTTAACCTTTCCTACCTGCTAAAGCCGCTTGAAATAAGCCAATTTACCAAAATGACTGTTTCAAAAGAATTTGAAGAAGTCCACATGCAGGTAGCAGCGGGAGCAGAATATCTTGATGCAAGTGTCGATCAGCTCCTTTCCTCGCGCGAATTCGAAAGTGTAACTTCTGAACAGCGCGTTCTAGGAAGCCGAGTTTCCTGCCACCGTGTCCGCGGCAGGCTAGATGGATCCTATAAGCAACTTTCACCCGTTCAGCTAAACTATACTAACGGGTCCATTCCTGGAAATGGCTTAGGGGCTTATAGCAGTGAAGGCATTAACATCACTGTGAACGGCGGCGGTCAGGACGGAGTCGGAAAAACTTCGTTTGGTGGTAATATTCATATCCTTAAGTCTAGAGGAAAAAACGGTCTTTTCCTTAATGGTTCTGTTGGCAAGGGATTTGGCTATGGTGCCCAAAAAGGTCTGCTAGTTGCCCAAGGAAACGCCGATGCCCGTGCTGGAATACGTCTTTCTGGTGCAGATTTAATTATCGGCGGCACAGTGAAAAAGCCACTTCCAGAAATAGAGGCAGGAAACATTGGCGCAAATGCCAATATCAAAGGATTTGCCTTTGAATATATGACAAACGGCCGCGGTCTTGTGTTGGGAGATCCGGGACCATGGATTTGCGCAGGCATGACCGGCGGGGTCGTCTACGTTCGCCATCAACCAGAAATGGGGCTGACCAAAGACGCGATAAGAAGAAGAATTGCGAAAGGTGCGAAAGTATCTGTTGCTGAGTTAAATGAAAAAGGCAAACAGGATATTAACGAGTTATTAGGTAAATATACTGACTTACTTGAACAAAATGGTCAGGCTGAAGAGGCTGAACAACAACGCGCACTATTAGCCAACCCAGAGAATCACTTTGTGCAAATTCTCCCTGTTAAAGAACAGGCAGATCCTTCCGTATCAACGGAATGATAGAAAATATGAAATAGAAAAAACGTCCGCTCTAACAGCGGACGTTTTTTCTGACACATTTTTCTATCACCAATTGAATATAATCGATATAATTTCTCTTGATAATATGGTTTAATCCATGTATAGTAACTAATTGCTTGTAAATGAGCAAACTATAAAGAAAAGCGGAGGCACCCGTTTAGCGACGTATGGACTGGAGCGCTCCGACTGAGATAAAGGAATCACGGAGAGCGATAGCGATTCGATGATGACTTATCGTAGGGAGAAGCGCGAAGTACACTAGTCGCTGGGTGCTGGAGCTAGACATTACTCAAAGTCCAAAGAATTAATCTTATCTTTTAACAAAACTTATTTTTGAAAGGAAACCATTCGTAATGAAGTTAGGTGCCCGCATTTTAAAAACGGGAATAGCTATTGTATTATCCCTTTACTTAGGTCAGTTGTTACATTCACCGGCCCCAGTATTCGCTGCCATAGCAGCCATATTCGCGATTCAACCGACCATTTATCGCTCCTATTTGACGATTATTGAACAAATTCAAGGAAATATCATTGGCGCTTTACTAGCTGTTATTTTTGTTCTTCTTATCGGAAATCATTTTATTGTCATTGGATTAGCCGCTATCATAGTCATTATTATTAATCTAAAGCTTAAACTGGAGAACACGATTGGACTTTCGCTCGTGACACTAATATCAATTATGGAGACGCAGAGCGGGAGCTTTATACAGTTTGCTGGAATTCGCTTCTCGACCATCATGATTGGGGTATTTTCTGCCTTTATCGTCAACCTTGTGTTTATGCCGCCAAAATATGAAAATAAGCTTTATTTTAAAATCGTTAATACCACCGAAGAAATTATTAAGTGGATTCGCTTAAGCACACGCCATGATTATGAACATTATCTCCTTAAAACAGACATTAAGAAACTAAAAGAAAACATCCAATCAATGGATCAATTTTATAAAATGTATAAGGAAGAGCGAAACCTATTTAAAAAACATCAACCCGAGAAGTCAAGAAAGCTTGTTATTTACCGGCAGCTAAACTTAACGGCCAAAAAAGCGCTTGATACATTAAAAAGACTTCATCGCTTTGAAAATGAACTGCTGCAGCTCCCGGAGGATTTTAAACAATCCCTGCAGGAACAGGTCGATAGCCTAATTTATCATCATGAACAAGTTTTGCTCAGATTTATTGGAAAAATCCCAACCCCGCCTCCGTACCCTGAGGATAATGTCTACTTAGATAAAAAGGAGTTATTCGACCTCTTTTTAGCACATCAAGGGGAATATACTGATCATCATAATCCGCATCTTTATCATACGATGCAAATTGTCGCATCAATTATTGATTATGGTGAAGAAGTGGAACATCTCGATACATTGATTACCAGCTTTCATTCCTTTCATCATAATGAAATATCCGTTGAGGAAGATAGTCAGGAGTAGCAAAAAACCGAAGCAATTATTCTGCTTCGGTTTTTTCAACATGTTCTAATTGCTGTACTTGAAATAATTTATAATAATTCCCCTGCTTGGCCTTCAGTTCCTCATGTGACCCTATTTCGACGATTTGACCGTGTTCAATCAAGACAATTCGATTCGCATGCGTAATAGTTGATAGCCGGTGGGCGACAATAAACGTCGTTCGATCCTTGGCTAACTCCTCAAGCGATTCTTGAATAGAATGTTCACTTTCTAAATCCAGTGCCGATGTTGCCTCATCAAGAATTAAGATTGGCGGGTTTTTCAAAAATACCCGGGCAATCGCAACGCGTTGTTTCTGACCTCCTGAAAGCTTCACACCTCGTTCTCCAACCTTGGTGTTATATCCATCCGACAGATTTAAGATAAACTCATGGGCATTTGCCGCTTTAGCCGCATCATACACCTCTTCATCTGAGGCCCCAGGTTTTCCTAATAAAATATTATCCATAACCGATTCACTAAATAAAATATTATCCTGAAAAACCACACCAATTTTATCCCTTAAGGTTTGCAACTTAAACTTGCGGATATCAACCCCATCTAAGGTGATTCTGCCTTCTGTTACATCATAAAAACGAGGAATCAAACTCACCAGCGTCGATTTTCCGCCGCCGCTCATGCCAACCAGCGCAATCGTTTCTCCCCTTTTTACATGGAGGTTAAGTTCTTTTAAGACCATTTCTTCTTTGTCATTATAGGTAAACTGAACATTTTCAAAAGAAATATCACCGTGCACAACGTCCAACACTCGTGCATCTGGTGCGTCAACAATATCGTACTTCTCATCCAAAAATTCAAACACCCGATCCATCGATGCGAAGGATTGAGTGATGGTGGTGGAGGAATTAACCAATCTCCTTAAGGGATTGTAAAGCTTGTCAATATAGGCAAAAAACGCAACCATCGTCCCAAGTGACAATTGATCCTGAATGACGAGATAGGCGGAATAGCCAATGACGATTAATGGGGCAATATCGGTGATTGTATTAACCACAGAAAATGCCTTTGCATTCCAGTTTGTATGCTGTAAGGCCTTATCTAAAAAGTTTTTATTTTGCTTATCAAATTGGCCATGTTCATATTCTTCAATAGCAAAACTCTTTATTACCGGCATTCCTTGCACGCGTTCATGCAGATAGCTTTGGACCTCTGCTAGCGCTTGTGATCGCGCCCTTGTCAACTTCCGTAAATTCCCGAAAAAGTATCGAACGGAAAAGGCATAAAGCGGAAACAGCAAAACTGAGACAATCGTCAACTTAACATTCATATAAAACATGATGATAATAGCAAGAACAATAGTGGCAATATCCAGCCACAGATTCATTAATCCTGAAATGACAAAAGTTTTCGTTTGCTCCACATCATTAATCACCCGTGAAATAATTTCTCCCACACGGGTATTTGAAAAATAAGTAAAGCTCAACTTTTGAATATGTGTATACATTGTGTTACGAATATCATAAAGGATTTTACTGGACGTCCACTGGGCGAAATATTGACGGTAATATTCGATCGGCGGTCTAAGGACCACAAATACCACAATCATTACACCCATAATTAGCATTAGTTTATTAATTTTCCCATCATGCGTTAAAGCATGGTTCCCGACAATATCATCAACGACATACTTGATCAGCATTGGGATAATAAGAGGAATTGAGAATTTGATCACCCCAATAATGATTGTCCCAATGATCTGCAGGCGGTATGGTTTGACAAAATGCAAGTATCTACGAATACTGCTCAAGTTAGACCCTCCTTTCTTATATTTTTTTAAAAATAACAAATGAAAACCTGTTGATATAAATCAACAGGTATTTAGCCGTTTAACGTCTGTATGTTAAATAACGCTCATACCAAATATCAATAAAATCTGGTGCGAAAGGGCCTTTCCGCTGCCTAATCCATTGAATCAAATTTTCTACATTTCGCTTTAGAATTTGATCAATAGGAGCGGGATAATTCATTTCACGACGATGGCGTTCATACTCATCCTCATCCAATAAATTAAAAGTCATATCGGGAAACACCTTGATATCTAAATCATAATCAATATACTTTAAGGCTTCCCCATCAAAAATAAATGGTGAACTGATATTACAGTAATAATAAATGCCATCCTCTCGAATCATTCCGATTACATTAAACCAGTATTGAGAATGGAAGTAACAAATAGCAGGTTCTCTCGTTATCCACGTTCTGCCATCTGATTCTGTCACAAGTGTTCGATCATTTCCGCCAATCACCAAATTCTGTGACCCTTTTAAAACGGTTGTCTCTTCCCAGACGCGATGGATGTGCCCATTGTGCTTATAGCTATGTATTTGCAATGGTTCACCTTCGATGGGTACGCCCATGTTCTCCCCTACCTTCATTCCTGAACGCTTTGTAACCTATCCTGAAATCTAAATAAAAAACGACAAAAGGCAACAAAGTACAATTCCTATTTTCTATTATTATAACGGTTAAGAACAGAATTTAAAACAAAAGAGCCATAATTACCATGGCTCTTTGTAAAAAATTGCGTATTTTTTTCAAAATTCTCTACAAGGAAGCTGTTAAGTTCATTTCCCGGTATGAATTAATTACCTCTTCTGTCTGCTTTTCAAAAATTAATTGAATCTCTTTTAGCTCTTTTTTCATTAGTTGAATATCAGTTTGAACACTCTCAAGATCTGTTGCCTGTTGCAATGTCTGTAGTTCTTCTTCAATTTGTTGACAGCGCTCAAGCTCCGCTTGTAGGAACAATAACTTATCCATTGTCACCATTTGCTCGGAAACTAATCGGTTAAAATGATCCATTTCCCTCACCGCCTTATTAATTCGTCTCTACTATGTATTCTTGAACCATCTTTATTTTCCTTTGACAACTTCTGTTGACTCATGGGAAGTTTTGTCGAATAAAAAAAGAAGGCACTCTGACGATGTTAGAGTGCCTTCAGCTTAAGTATTTTTTAGCTTTGGCCTGATTGACCAGAATTTTGGTTTTTACGAGCCTGGGATTGTTGGTTTTGCTGTCTTACTTCTTGAGCATTTGTCTCGCTCCCAAATTCAGTACCAAATTGACCTTGAGAACCTGCATTTGCACCACGAGAAGATTGAGCATTTTGTTGTCTTACTTCTTGAGCATTTGTCTCGCTCGCAAATTCAGTACCAAATTGGCCTTGAGAACCTGCATTTGCACCACCAGAAGATTGAGCATTTTGTTGTCTTACTTCTTGGATGTTCGTTCCAGCTGACGTTTTGTTTGGCTGTTGATTGAATTTTGCCATTGTGTAATCACCTCCACGAATATAATGTATCCATGATCCGAGGGGATTATCCAAAAAAATTATTTAAAAATAATTTAAACCAGTAATGAAATTCCTCCATCAATGATGATGGTCTGTCCTCTAATCATGCTTGATTCCTCAGATAACAGGAACATCACGCAATTGACCATATCGTCAATTTCAACCATTCTTCCAGCAGGTGTCTTGTCCTTTGCCTCTTGAAGAAGTTCTTCTCGATTTGGAAAATGCTTCAATGCTTCTGTATCAACAGCACCACCTGAGACCGCATTAACGACGATATTTTTCGTAGCTAGTTCAACTGCTAAATATCTTGTCAGAGCTTCAAGAGCTGCTTTAGAAACTCCCACGACCGTGTAATTTTCCAAATAGCGGATGGAGCCAAGCGAACTAATGCTGACAATTTTCCCGCCGCCATTTCTCTCCATTAATTTTGCTGCTTCCTGTGCACAAAACAACAGCGCTTTGCTGTTAATATTCAAGGTCCAGTCCCAATGTGATTCCTCAAGTTCCATAACCGGTCGTTGGACACCCGATGCAGCATTATTAACAAACACGTCAAGACGCCCAAATTCCTGTTCGATTTTGGCAAACATATCTTTGATTTTTGCTACATCACCAACATTTGCTTTGATGATTAAAGCCTTTCTTCCCAATGCTTCCACTTGTTCGGCGGTTTCAAGAGCACCTTTTTTACTTCTTGCATAATTAATAACAATATCATAGCCAGCCTCTGCCAACCGAAGTGCTGTTGCCTTACCAATTCCTCTACTGCTTCCAGTAATTAATGCTACTTTTTGTGTCATCCAAAATATTCCCTTCTTAATTCAAGTATAGATATCATTTTAACTATTCCATGAATAGAAGACAATTAATATAAAACAATAAAGGCAAAATAACTTTTGAAAGGAAGAAAGCGATTATGTATGTTGGACGAGATATGACTGAGCTTTCAATGATGGCTAAATCCGATTGGGAGAAGAGTGAGCTTGCTTTTTTTCACCATTCCCTACAGCAAATTGCTCCTTATTTAAATAGTGAGGGGCAAACGATTCACCGCGAAATTATCGAAGAAATTGAAAACCGAGGAGGCCTTAATTCAGATTAAAATGAACGCTGCTTGAATGCAGCGTTCATTCCTATTGATGTGTTAGATAAAGTTTCAGCATTTTTTGAGATGAAACAGGGAAGGCATATTCTTTCATTTCCTCCAGGGAAACGAGCTTCCACTCATCACTTTCTTGGAATCCAGAATTTAATTTCCCGTTAAAAACCTTAATATTCCACACTAAATGAGAAAATACATGTTCAAGTTGCCCAATGATTTTTTCGAGGTTTATGTTTAATTCAAGAGATTGGTTAAATAATTCAACCATTTGCTCCCGCTCCGTTTGCATGGGATGATAGACCTCAACATTGGGAAATTCCCATAAATTCGCCAGCAGCCCAGTTGCAGGACGTCTATGAATTAAGATATTCCCATTTTCGTTTGTAAGAATAGCTGCGGCAAGATGCACTTCCCGCGTCTTATTTTTTTTCGTTTTTATTGGAAGCTCATTTTGTACTCCCTCGTCAAACGCATGGCAATGATCCCGAACAGGGCATAATAAACAAGAAGGAGAGGTGGGTGTACAGATTAACGCCCCTAATTCCATAAGTGCCTGGTTAAATGCAGAGGGATCTTCATGCGAAATTAACGCTCTGACTGCTTTTTCAAAAACTTTCCGTGAAGATGATTTTGCGATATCTTCCCAGATAGAAAGAATTCTTGATAAAACCCTCATTACATTTCCATCAACAGCCGGCTCAGGAAGCCCGTAGGCAATACTTAAAATGGCACCAGCCGTATAAGGACCGACCCCTTTAAGGCCGGAAATCTCTTCCGGTGTGTTTGGCACTTCACCATTGTATTTCTCCTTTACTTCCCTTACCGCTGATTGTAAATTTCGAACCCTTGAATAATATCCCAATCCTTCCCAGGCCTTAAGCACCCTATCTTCCTCGGCCTCAGCCAAGTTTTCAATTGTTGGGAACCATTCAATAAAGCGATTAAAATAGGGAATTACCGTATCCACCCTTGTTTGCTGCAGCATAATTTCTGACACCCATACTTTGTATGGGTCCTGATCTTTTCGCCAAGGTAAATCACGTTGTTCTGCAATAAACCAAGATATTAAATCTTTTTGAAAATCATTAATATTGATTTTTTCTATATTTTTTAGTTCAATTATCATAACTTTATTCCTCCAGCTTGTTAAACAAAACGAAAAGTGGAAATATAATAATAAAGGTTCTTTTTACGATAATTCAATTTGTTTGGTTTTACAAGACTTATTTTAAAGGAGGATTTCCTTTTGGATACTGGAACTCATGTTGTAATGGGAATCGCCCTTGGCGGGTTGGCAACTCTAGACCCATCAGTAATCAGCAGCCATGCCACTACAACCAGTGTTTTAATTGCAACGATTGCTGGCTCGCAGATACCAGATATAGATACTGTTTTGAAGCTGAGAAATAATGCTATTTATATTCGGAATCATCGCGGGGTTACCCACTCCATTCCCGCGGTACTATTATGGCCACTTGTTCTGTTGGCTGTCATCTATCCGTTTTTTCCAGGTGCAAATCTTTTTCATTTATGGGCTTGGACGTTTGCAGCGGTTTTTATCCATGTTTTTGTGGATATATTTAATGCCTACGGTACTCAGGCACTACGTCCCTTTTCCACAAAGTGGGTTGCTCTGGGGGTCATAAACACTTTTGATCCAGTTATTTTTGGAATTCACGTTCTGGGAATTTTCATATGGGTTTTAGGAGCAAATCCCGGGATTACCTTTTTACTGATGTATGTTGTTATCGTTGGCTATTATTTCATGCGCTTTAACGCTAGGAAAAGGGTCTTGGTTGAAGTCCGAACCATAATACCTGATGCAACAGAAATCATCATTGCCCCAACGATGAAGTTTCATAATTGGAGAATCGCAGCCATGAACAAAGATCAATTTTTTGTTGGGAAAGCTACGAAAGAAGGCGTTGAAATTTTAGATTATTTCAAACGCATTCCTGTTCCTAAAACACCAGTAATTGAAGCAGCCAAAAAGGACAAAAATCTTTCTGCGTTCCTTTCCTTTTCTCCTGTCTATCGGTGGGAAGTTGATGAATATACTGATTTTTACGAAGTCCGCTTTATTGATTTACGTTACCGCAGCAATGGCCACTATCCATTTGTAGCAGTCGTTCAATTAGATTGTGATCTCAATCCGATAAGCTCTTATACAGGATGGGTGTTTAGTGAGAAGAAGTTACGGAAAAAGTTGAGTATTATACCCAGTTAAAAAGCGGTGATTTAATCTTATTGAGGTTTCTTTTTTAGGTTCACCTCCCTTTTAAGCTACCTTTGACCATTCATGAGGACAGTTTTCTGGGGTTTGTCGGCTTTTTTGTCCTCATGGGTCCTTCATGAGGACAGCTTTCTTAGTTTTATGAGCCTTTTTGTCCTCATGAGCCCTTCATGAGGACAGTTTTCTTTGTTCTATTTGCTTTTTTGTCCTCATGAGCCCTTCATGAGGG